>JAXLRD010000008.1:0-229051 GCA_046331285.1 Vicinamibacteria bacterium | reverse complement strand
CGCCGCCGTCCCACAGCAGCATCATCCGCGTCTCGATCCCCGGCGCGCCGTTCGGGATCTTCGAGAAGTCGCCCCGGCCGCGCGCCTTGTCGGCCACCGTGAACGGGCAGTGGTCGGTCGCGACCACCTGGACGTCCCCGCCGGCGAGGCCTCGCCAGAGGGCGTCCTGGTCGGCCGCCTCGCGCAGCGGCGGCGACATCACGTAGAGCGCGCCGTCGAAGCCGGGCCGGTCGTAGTCGGTCGTCGAGAGGAAGAGGTACTGCGGGCAGGTCTCGGCCTTCACGGGAAGCCCCCGGTCGCGGGCCGCCGCCACGTGGGCGAGGGCGGCCGCGCACGAGAGGTGCACCACGTAGAGCGGGGCGCCCGCGATCTCCGCGAGGGCGATCGCCCGCGCCGTGGCCTCGGCCTCCACGGCCGGCGGGCGCGTGAGGGCGTGGAAGCGCGGCGCGGTGTCGCCGCGGGCGAGGGCCTGCTTCACCAGCACGTCGATGACGCCGCCGTTCTCGGCGTGGACGAGGGTCAGAGCCCCGCACTCGCGCGCGGCGACGAGCGCCCGGAAGAAGGCCGCGTCGTCGACCTGGAGAACACCGGGATACGCGAGGTAGGCCTTGAACGACGTGACGCCCTCGTCGCGGGCGAGGCGGGCCATGTCGGCGAGAGTGGAGTCGGTGACCTCGCGGAGCGCCATGTGGAAGCCGTAGTCCACGACGGCCCGGCCCTCCGCCTTCGCCCGCCACGTGTCGAGGGCGGCCAGGAGCGACTGCCCGCGCTCCGGCGTCGCGAAGTCGACGACGGTGGTCGTGCCGCCGAAGGCGGCGGCCCGGGTGCCGGTCTCGAAGTCGTCGGCCGAGACGATGTCGCCCGCCGGCATGTCGAGGTGGGTGTGGACGTCGACCCCGCCCGGCATCACGAGACAGCCCGAGGCGTCGACGACGGTGTCGGCCGGCAGGCTCAGGCCCTGGCCGATCAGGGCGATCCGGCCGCCGTCGACGTAGAGGTCGGCCTCGAAGCTCGCGGAGGCGGTCACGACGCGGCCGTTGCGGACGAGCGCGCTCGGCACGGCACCCTCCTCGTGTTTCCCGGACGGATCGTACACCCGGCCGCGGCGGCGGGCGGCCCGGGCGCGGCTCCGGAGCCGGAGCGCTTGACGCGCGGCGCCGCCGGAGTCACTGTATCGACACAAAGGCCGTCTCAGTGTTCATTTCTTTGGTTCTCGTGACCGCGGTCGTCCTGTCTTCGCCGTCGCCCGAGCCGGCCGCGACCCCGGAGGCGCCCGACTGGCTGGTCGAGGACGCGGCGGGGATCCTCCGACTGCGGCTCGCCCACGCCGAGGCGACTCGGCCGGACGGCGGCACGCTCGTCGTCGATCCGAACCGCCGGGTCGTCGAGTGGCAGGGCGCGCCGGGCGAGAACGGCTGCCGCCGCGCGCTCGAGGTGCCGTTCGCGCGCGTGCGCGCTCTGCGGGCGGAGCCGCAGGGCGTCCTCCGGCTCGAGCTGCGCGGCGAGGCGCGCGGCGGCTGGGAGTTCGTGCCGCTGCCCCACGCCGCGTGGCTCACCCGGACCTCCTCGGCGATCGCGCGCGGGTTCCTGCCCGACCTGCGCCAGACCCTCGTGGCCGGGCCGGCGGACGACGCGCCGATGCCGGCGAGCGGCTCGGCCGCGTTCATGGGCGCGCAGGTCCGCGCCGACCTCGTGCCGCCCGACGTGACGGCCGACGTGCGCCTCGCGGCGGAGCGGGCGCGGAAGGCGCTCGGCCGCGAGGCCCTGCCCTCGACCGCGGTCTACGAGGCGCTGCACGGCGACCCGATCGAGGTCGCCCTCGCGGAGCTCGGGCCGAACGCGGCCGTGCTCGAAGGTCGCGCGGTGCGCGTCCGGGGGCTCGTCGTGGACGGTCCGGGCGGGCGGCTCACGCTCGTCGACGGCGATGCGCGCGTGCGCGCCGTGCCCGAGCCCGAGATCGCGGCTCTCGTCCGCGCAGCCTCGCGCGGCTGGGCGGGCGAGGAGGTCGAGCTCACGGGCGTCGTGCGGCGGACCCTGGGGAAGGACGGCGCGCCGGACACCGGGATCGCGTTCTGGCAGTTCGAGGGCCCGGAAAGCGTCGCGGCGCCGGAGGGCGAGGCCCGCACGGTCACGGTGCGGGCGCTCGTGGAGAACGCGACGGCACTCGCCGGCCGCGTCGTGCGCGTCGTCGGGAAGTTCCGCGGCCGGAACCTCTACGGCGACCTGACGGGGCCGGCTCCGCGCGGAGCTTGGGTGATCAAGTCGCGGCGGCACGCTGTCTGGGTGGTGGGCCGGCGGCCGGCCGGCCGCGGGTTCCGTCTCGATCCCGACCTCGCGCGCGACACGACGCAGTGGCTCGAGGTGACGGGTGTCGTCGAGACGTCCGACGGAGCGCCGCGCCTCCGCGCGCGGTCGGTCGCCCTCGCCCCACCGCAGACGTTCGTCTGGAACGGCCCGCGCCTGCGGCCGGACCCGCACCCGGATGTCGTCTTCACCCTGCCCCTCGCCGACGAGGCCGTGTCGGCCCGCGAGGGCCGGCTGCTCGTGCAGTTCAGCGCCTACATGGACGAGGAGACGTTCGCGGGCCGCGTCCGCGTGTTCGCGCGCCGCGCGAACGCGCCGGAACGGGAGCTCGCCGCGCGGCTCACCTACGACGACGTCCGGCGCACGCTGATCGTGGACGTCGGGGGGCGCCTGCCCGAGGGTGGCGTCGTCGAGGTGCGCCTGCTGCCCGGGATCGAGGACGTCTACGGAGCCGTCCTGGCCAGAGCCGACGTGGCCAGAGCCGACGGCACTAAGGCAGACGATGCGGTCCGGGTGCTGCGCTGGCGGGTCGCCTCGACCGCGAGCGCGGACGCCTCGCCCTGAGGCCTACTTCACGATCCAGCCCCTGATCCGGCGGAGCGCCTCCTGGATGTTGTCGAGGCTGTTCGCGTAGCTGAAGCGCAGGTGGCCCTCGCCCCACTCGCCGAAGGCCGTGCCCGAGAGGCAGGCGACGCCCGCCTCGTCGAGCAGGCGGTCGGCGAGGGCCTTCGCCGAGAAGCCCGTGCCCGCGATGTTCGGGAAGACGTAGAAGGCGCCCTTCGGCCGCGGGCACTTGAAGCCGGGGATCTGGCGCAGGCCGTCGACGATCGCGTCGCGGCGGCGGCGGAACTCCGCGACCATCGTGTCGACCGAGGACTGGTCCCCGCGAAGGGCCTGGACGCCCGCGAGCTGGGTGAAGCTCGCGGTGCACGAGACCGCGTTCGTCTGCAGCTTGGCCACGACCTGGGCGAGGGGCGCCGGCATGATGCCGTAGCCGAGCCGCCAGCCGGTCATCGCGTACGTCTTCGAGAAGCCGTCGAGCACGATCGCGTGCGGCTCCATGCCCGGCATCGCGGCGATCGACACGTGCTTGCCGTCATAAAGGATGCGCGAGTAGATCTCGTCGGCGAGGACCGGGATGCCGTGGCGCGCGGCCGCGTCGGCCACCGCGCGGAGCCCGCTCTCGGGGATGATCCCGCCCGTCGGGTTGTGCGGGTAGTTCAGGATGATGAGCTTCGTCTTCGCCGTGATCTTCGAGACGAGCTGGTCGACGTCGAGGGCGTAGGCCTTCTCCTCGAGGAGGCGCACCGGCACCGGCACCCCGCCGATGAAGCGGATCATCGACTCGTAGATCGGGAAGCCGGGGTTCGGGTAGAGGACCTCGTCGCCCGGGTCCACGAGGGCGAGGATCACGTAGAACATGATCGGCTTGCCGCCCGGCGTCACGACGACCATCTCCGGCGTCGCCTTCACGCCGCGGCGCGCCGTCGACTCCTCGGCCACCGCCTGACGCAGGTCGGGGAGGCCGGCCGACGGCCCGTAGTGCGTGACGCCGCTCTTGAGTGCCGCGACCGCGGCGTCGGTGATGTGCGAGGGCGTGTCGAAGTCGGGCTCGCCGATCTCGAGGTGGACGACGTTGCGGCCCTGGGCCTCGAGCGCCCGCGCGCGGACGAGGACCTCGAACGCGGTCTCCGTGCCGAGCCGCGCGAGACGTTCCGAGAGCTTCATGATGCGCCTCCGCCGGCTACTCTAGCCCTGCGGTTGCGACGGGCGCCTAATACCGACGGATCAGTTGCGCGTGGTGCTCGAAGCGGTCTGACCAGCGGCCGGCGCGCCCGTGTCGGCGGCCGCGTCGGCGGAGTCGAGGCGCTCGAGGCCGTACGCGGCCTGCAGGCGGGCGGCCGCCGCGCGGGCCTCGTCGACGGCGATGACCACGCGGGCCGCGCCCTGGCCGGGCGCGAGGTCGATCACGTGGAAGGCCCCCTGCGGGTGGCGAACCGCTTCGCGCACGTCGTCGAGCGAGCCGATCGTCCGCCCGTTGATCTTCGCGACGATCTGGTCGCGCAGCTCCTGGAAGCCGAGGTTCGCCGGGTCCGGTAGGACGCTCGAGAGGAGGATGATCCGCGGCGCCTTCGCGTCGGGCAAAGCACCCTCGCGGTCGATCGCGACGAGGAGGCGCGGCGGCGCGCGGCGCGTCCAGTCGCCCCACGCGCCGAGGTACGGGCGCGTGAGCTCCTGGAAGACGAGGCCGCCCACGACGACGTAGCCCGGGCCGTGGCCGAACTCGTAGGGCGGCACCTTCTCCTCGTCGGGCCGCATGCGCTTGAGGGTGAGGGGCACGTCGAGCCGCTGGCCGTCGCGCAGCACGCGCGCGACGAGCGTGTCGCCCGGCTTGCGGCCGTCCGTGAAGAGAAGAGCCATGAGCATCTTCCCGTAGGTCGGGTGCTCGTAGCGGCCCTGCGCGTCGATCTTCTGGCCGCCGAGCTCGAGGAGGACGTCGCCCGGGCGCAGCAGGGAGCCCGCGCTGCCGTTCGGCGCGACGCGGGTGAGGCGGACGCCGCTCTCGCCCGCGGTGAGGCCGAGCGCCTCGCGCAGAGCCGGGTTCGTGAGCTCCTGCCACGCGAGGCCCGCGCGGGCGAAGCCGGGCCAGCTCCCCGCGGCGGCGCCGTCGAGGAACTGCTCGAGCACCGGCGAGGCGATCGCGGCGAAGGTGTCGGACGCGCGACCGGTGAGGAGGCCGGCGACCCGCCCGCCGACCATCACGACGTCGGAGTCGCCGAGGCCGTCGGTCGCGGTCGCGACCTCGAGCGTGAGGAGCGTCGTCTGCGAGAGCGCGTGACGGCCGGCCCGCACCTGGCGCACCGTGGCGGTGTAGGAGTCGAGGAGGCCCGTCCGCTGCCAGCGGTGGATCGTGAGCGGGCCCTCGACCGGCACCCTCTTCGCGAGCGGCAGCGGCTCGAGGTCGGCCCAGAACGCGGGGTCGTCGACCTCGACGAGGGCGAGCGGCCCCTCCTGGTCGACGAGCGACACGCGGGCGACGGTGCGCGCCTCGCCCCCGAGCTTCTGCGCCTCGACGAGGAGGTGGTTCCCGAAGCCGCTCGAGGCCGTGAGGATGTGCCGGCCGGGCACGACGAGCCCGGTGACGGTCCGCGTCCAGGGCGCCTGCTTCTCCCACGGCGCGCGCGCGTTCCAGTCCTGGCCCGTGATGCGGAGGCTGACGATCCCGCGGCGGAGCGCGGCCGAGCTCGCGACGACGACGGGCGCCGCCGGCTCGACGAGCGGCGCGACGGGCGCCGTGCGGGCGGCCGGCGCGCTCGCGCACCCGGCCGCGGCGGCGACGGCGGCGAGGGCGGCTAGGCCTCTACAGGTGGCGGTCGCGGGGAATCGCATACTGCCTCAGGATCTCCGCCTGCGCCGCGTCGGCGCGCTCGCGGTCGAGGGCCTCGAGGCCGGAGTCGCCCTCGAGCTCGATCATGTGGAAACGGCCGTGGTTCAGGGCGAAGGCGGCGACGACGTCCTGGAGAGAGCGGATCGTCTTGCCGTTGATCTTCTCGACCGCGGCCGGCGTGCCGATCGACATCTGGGAGTTGACCGCGTGGCGCAGGACGCGGGTCAGGACGATCACCTCGCGGTCCGCCTCCTCGGGCTTCTCGGCCTCGCGGAAGAGCTGGTGCCACACGAGGTCCCGGTCGGCCGCCTGCGCCCAGTTGCGGCCGAGCGTGCCGAGGAGCTCCTGCTCGAGCTTCATGAAGACGAGCCCGGCGTAGACGACGTAGTCCGGCGCGACGCCGTAGCGGTTGCGGTTGCGGTCGTAGCGCGCGACGCGGCGGGCGGTCGCGGTGAACGCCTGCTCCTTGCCGTCGCGCCAGACGGCGACGCGGGCGGGGGCGCCGACCTGCAGCATGTCGACCGCGTGCTCCCACGTCACCCGCGAGTCCCCGAGAGCGATCGTGCCGTCGTCGGCCACCGCCTGCCCCTCGACGGAGAGGACGACGTCGCCCGGCCGCAGGACGCCGTCGAAGGTCGCGCCCGGCGCGACGCGGTCGACCACGATCCCCCCGCGGCCCTTCGGCAGGCCGCGCTCTTTGCGGTAGGCCGGCGAGAGGAGCGGCGTCGTCTCGAGGCCGGTGTCGGGGAAGCCGTCGTAGCGGCCGTCGGCGAGGTTCGTGAGGAAGTGCCGCACGACCGGGATGGGGATGAAGAAGCCCATGTTCTCGGCGCCGGGGAAGCCCTGGAAGGCGACGCCGACGACGAGGCCGTCCTGGACGACGGGGCCCCCGCTGTTGCCGGGGTTGATCGCGGCGTCCGTCTGCACGACGAGGTGCGAGTCGGCGCCGGAGTGCACGTACTCGCGCGACTCGACGCGCGAGACGATGCCGGCGGTCGAGGAGACGTCCTGGCCGCCGAGCGGGAAGCCGTAGGTGAGGACGCGCTCGCCGATCGACGGGAGGTCGCCGAAGCGCAGGGGCTTCAGGCCCTCGAGGAACGCGGGGTCCTCCACCTTCAGGACCGCGAGGTCGCAGTCGTCGCCCTCGGCCTCGACCGTCGCGACGTACGGGTTCGCCTGGTCGGGCCGGCGCACGAGGATCTGCCGCGCGTCGGCGACGACGTGGCCGTTCGTGAGGATGCGGCCGCCCTCGATGACGAAGCCGCTGCCCGAGGCGCCGCTCACCGTCTTCTGCCGCCACGGCTGCGACCAGTCGTAGCCGGAGCGGAAGACCTGCACGTACACGACCGAGGCCGCGACGTGGTTGCCGTGCGCGGCGGGCGCGGCCTCGCGGGCCGGCTTCGTCCGCGCGCGGACCTGCGCCTCGAGCGGACCGGCGATCGAGAGCGCGGCGAGCGCCGCGAGGAGCGCGGAGGCGGGCCTCACCGGCCCTCCGCCGCGGCCTGCGCGGCTCGCGTGCCCTCCGCCACCGAGTCGGGGATGCCCGTGCTGCGGATGCCCGCGCCGGCCAGGTAGAGGCCGCCGATCGCCGCCATCTTCTTCTCCACTTCCGCCATCTTCTCGAGGTGCCCGACCTCGAGCTGCGGCGTGCCTTCGGGCCAGCGGAAGACCCGGGTCATGACCGGCCGGCCGCGCAGGCCGAGGAGCTCGCCCATCTCGCGCTGCACGAGCTCGACCATCTGCTCGTCCGTGAGGGAGAGGACGCCGGGGTCGCGCACCCCGCCGAGGAAGGCCCGGAGGAGGACGTGCCCCTCCGGCGCGCGGAAGGGGAACTTCGTCGAGACGAAGCTGAGGGCGGTCGTGCGCAGGCCCTCGGTCTGCGGCACGACGAGGCCGTAGCCGGCGAGCGGGTGGAGCACGTCCTCGCGGCGGAAGCCGAGGAGGACGGTGGCCGACGAGGCGAACGGGATGGCGCCGAGCGCCGCGGCGACCTCGGGGGCGAGCTCGGCGAGCGCGGGCGCGATGCGCGGGCCGGGCGCGGCGATGATCACGCGCTCGGCGGCGACGGCCTCGCCGCGGTCGAGGGCGAGGGTGAAGGCGCCGTTCTCGCGCGACACCTTGCGCACGGGCCGCTTCGTCAGCAGCCGCTCGCGCGGAAGCTTCACGACGAGGGCGTCGACCAGCTCGCGCAGGCCGCAGCGCAGCGAGTAGAAGGCGGAGGGCGCGCTCTGGCCCGGCTTCGGCTTCGGCCGCGGGGCGGCCCACATGCCGCGCACGAGGCTGCCGTGCTTCTTCTCGAGATCGCGGAAGCGCGGGAACGTCGCGAGGATGGACAGACGCTCGGGGTCGCCGGCGTGGATGCCGGCGAGGAGCGGCTCGCCGAGCCTCTCGACCGACTCCTGGCCGAAGCGCCGCCGCAGGAAGGAGGCGATCGACTCGTCGGCGCGGCCGTTGCCGCCGGGGATCACGAGGTCGAGCCCCATCCGCAGCTTGCCCGGCCACGAGAAGAGCTGGCTCCGCAGGAAGGGAGCGATCTTCGTCGGGATCGCCAGCATCATCCCCTCGGGGAGAGGGTGCAGCTTCCCCCCGCGCAGGATGTACACCGACCGGTCGTCGGGGTTCGTCGGCACCAGCCGATCCCCGAGCCCGAGCTCACGGCAGAGGGCGATCCCCTCGGGCTTCTGCGCGAGGATCGAGTCCGGCCCCCCCTCGAGCAGGAACCCGTCCCGCGTCTCCGTGCGGATCACCCCCCCGAGCGCCGGCGCAGCGTCGACGAGGACCCACGGCGTCCCGAGCTTCTCGAGCGTATAGGCGGCGGACAGCCCGGTGATCCCACCGCCGATGATGGCAACCGTCGTGTTCGTCACGAACTTCCATCATAGGGGCAGAAGGGGGCGGGGAGGAAACGAGCCTCGCGCCCCGCGGCCGCGCCGTGCGGGCCGAGGCGCCTGGCGCTTGACGAACATGACTAGTCATGACCATATTCAGGTCATGAGCAAGCCTCCGGCCCGTGTCGGAATCGCCGACCTCAAGGCGCACCTGAGCTCGCACCTCCGCAAGGTGCGTGCGGGGCACACGCTAACCGTCATCGACCGTGAGACGCCCATCGCCCGGCTCGTCCCGTACGAGTCGGAAGGGCCGCTCGAGGTTCGGAAGGCGATCCGACGCCCGGCGGCCGTTCGGGTGGCGCCGCCGACGCAGAAGGCCACCCACAGCCTGGCCGTCCTGCTCGAGGATCGCGCGGCGAGGTGATCGCCTACCTGGACACCTCCGCCTTGCTTCGGCTCGTCCTGTCCGAGCCGGAGGCACTCGAGGAGCTGCGTTCTGCCGACGCTCTCGTGTCGAGCGAGCTGCTCGCGGTCGAGTCCCTTCGGACCCTGGATCGCCTCCGTGTCCAGGGCTCCCTCTCGGTCGAGGAGGCGGCCGTGCGTCGCGGACTCGTCGCCGAGTGGCTCGAGGCGGTCGACCTGGTCGTGCTCCAGCGCCCCATCCTCGCTCGCGCGTCGGAGCCCTTTCCGACGCCGCTCGGCAC
Organism: Vicinamibacteria bacterium; assembly: GCA_046331285.1. GTDB lineage: Bacteria > Acidobacteriota > Vicinamibacteria > Fen-336 > Fen-336 > DATBSL01. The sequence continues at coordinate 219,827 of JAXLRD010000008.1, read as the reverse complement.
GCTCGACGCCCTGCACCTGGCCACCGCCCTCGTGTGGCGGGACCGCAACCCCCAGGAACTCGTCGTCGCCACCCACGACCGCGACCTCGCCCTCGCCTCGCGTTCGTTCGGCTTCGTCGTCACGGGCGCCTGACGCCGCCTTCGGCCCCGCATCGACCAGCACCCAGGGCGCAACCTCCCCAAACCGGCAAACGGCTAGTCGGCCCGCAGCGCGACCATGGGGTCGACTCGTGATGCGCGCCGGGCCGGGATATAGCCGGCAATCAGCGACACGAGCGCCAGGACGAGCGCCACCCCGATGAAGGTCGCCGAGTCGGACGGACTGACGCCGAACAGGAGGGATCTCATCGGCCGCGCCGCCGCGAAGGAAGCGAGCGTGCCCGCTACGATGCCGGTGAATGACAGGCGAAGCGTTCTTCCGACAGTCTCGAGCTGCAGTTCGCGGGCGGATGCCCCGAGGGCGATTCGGATTCCGATCTCACGCGTTTGCCGAGCCACTGAATACGAGATCACTCCGTAGACTCCGAGTGACGCGAACAGCAGGCCGAGCAGGGCAAACGCGGCGACCATCAGGACCAAGAACCGTCGCGCCGACACGACACGGTCGACGAACTGCTGAAGCGGCTGGAAGTCCTTGAGGGGAAGGTCGGGGTTCACCGACTGGAGAACGGCCCTCACGCCAGGCGCGACCTCTTTGAAGGGAAGTCCGGTTCTGATGATCAAGTAGGCGATCCCGCCGGAAGTGGGCGATGCCCCGGCCAGATTGGGCGTTTGCGTGATTGGCAAGAAAATGGCCGGGGCGCCCTGTTCTTCGAGACGGGACTCGCGGATGTCCCCGACGATTCCAACGATGCGGAGAAAGAGCGTCGGACCCATCTGGACGGACTTCCCGACCGGATCCTCTCCCGGCCAGGCCCGCCGCGCCAGGGCCTCATTGATCAGCATCACCGGCTCACTGACTTCAGTGTCGGTCCAGGCTAAGCTGCGCCCGCTACGCAGGCGCATTCCCATCGCCGCCAGGTATCCCGGCGCGACGACGTTGACGATCGCGGTCTGCTGGTCGCGGGGCCACACCCTCCCCTGCGGCAGAATCGACCAGCTTCGATTCCGCCCCATGGGAAGCGCGTCGGTGACGCTGGCGCTCTCGACGCCTGGAACGGCCTCGACCTGGCGCAGTAGTTCGCGGAAGAACGCATTGCTCTTCGCCTGCGAAGCCGCGTGGTCATAGTCGAGCCGCAACGCGACGGCGCGGCTCGGCTGGAAGCCCGTATCGACATCCAGCACCCGGAGAAAGCTGCGCAGCAACAATCCGGCTCCGGCGAGCAGGACGCAGGCAAGCGCGACTTCGGCAATGACGAGAGAGGAGCGAAAGGCGCTGTGATCTCTCGTTTCGCCTGAACCGCGTCCGGATTCCCTGACAGTGCTCTGGATTCCGCTCTCGGCTACCTTGAGGCTGGGCGCCAAGCCAAACAGCACCGCCGAAACCACCGCCACCAGCGCGGTGAAGCCGAGAGCCGCCCCATCGACCTTCAGGTTCGCGATCAAGGGGAGTGCGATGGCCTGTGAGGCGGCAAGATAGCGCGTCAGCGCGAGGGCGACCACCACGCCGAGACCCGCGCCTGCACCCGACAGAAGCAGACTCTCTGTCATGAGTTGGCGGACGAGACGGAGTCTCCCCGCCCCGAGAGCCGCGCGGACCGCAAACTCCCTGCCGCGCGCGGCGGATCGCACCAGGAGCAGGTTCGCCAGGTTCACGCACACGAGCAACAGGATCAGGCCGGCCGCGCACCAGACAACCAGAAGGGAGCGGCGTAGTGTGCCGCCGCTCGTGTGGTCCTTCAGAGCGCTCAGTTTCGCGGTCACCCCGGCATACCGATCGGGGCGGGCGCGCCGGAACTCCTGCGCCAGCGCCTTGAACTCCGCCCGCGCCACTTCGATCGAGACGCCCGGCCTCAAGCGGCCGATCAACGAGAGCAGGTTGCCCTGGTCGCGCTTGTCATCCATCACCGCCGGCACGTATAGATCGACTCGCACGCCTGGCGAGAAGACCGAGCCGAAATCGAATGTCGCCGGAAGCACGCCCACGACGGTCACGGCGTCTTGGTTCAGAGTGAGCGACTGGCCGAGTATCCCGGGATCGCCCGCGAAGCGCTGTTTCCAGAGGGCGTGACTGAGCAGCACGGCTTTTCGTCCGTTCCTCTGGCACTCCTCCTTCAGGAAGGCGCGGCCGAGAGCCGGGCGGACGCCGAGTACGGAGAAGAAGTTCTCGGCCACGGGAAGGCCGACCAACCGCTCTGGCGCGCCGCGGCCCAGCAGTTTGTAGTCGCCCAGGGCAAGGAACGCGCTGTAGGCCGTGATGTCTTCGAAGCTGTGACTCAGGCTGCGCATCGCCTCGAAGACGTCGACCGGAAAGGTGAGGGTGGAGAGATTCTTGGGAGCCTCGCTCTGCACCGAATCCGTCGCGAAGTCATCCTCTATCCACACGAGCCGGTCCGGGTCGGCGAACGGCAACGGGCGTAGCAGGACCGTGTTCACCACGCTGAAGACGGCCGTGTTGGCGCCAATACCAAGAGCCAGAATCAGAAGGGCGACCGTCGTGAAGCCGGCGTCGCGCCGCAAGTTCCTGGCGGCATAGCGGATATCCTGCAGAAGCGAGTCGCGTATCTGCGCGAGCAGTTGGTTCACCGGGATCCCCCTTCCTGCGACATCGCAAGCATTCGGCCCATGACATCCGCGAGACGTCTGTCTCCCCGTTGTGGTGCGCGATCACCCCGCCGATCTCCAGGCCAATCCTCTGGATCCGTCGCCTGCGGGCCGGCGAGGGGCGCGGGATGTCCATCGGTCGCCTGAGCGTTGCAGGGCCCATGCCAGGAGGAGACGCCGGGAGGGCGCATCACGCAGGGGCAGGAAAGGCCGCAGCCGAACGGCGTTTCGCGGCGAATCCCGTGCTGAATGAAGCCACGGCGCCCGGACCGCCTCGGTCCTCGCCGCGCACCGCGTCGCGCCAGCGGGACGTCGCCGTCCCACTACCGGGACGACCGGGGGCACCTCACCGGGTCAGCGCACGAGATCCGGAAGCTCCAGTACCCGAGAAGCGGTAGTCGAGCGAGCTGCTCGCGGTAGAGTCCCTTCGGGACCACTACACGGGAGGCTGGCTGATGAGCCTGGCAGTCGCGCTTCTGTCGCTGGCGGTCGTTGCCGGTGGAGAGCGAACGACCGTGGTGAGCCGCCTCTACGCGTACGTCGTCGCGGCACAGCCCCTGGGCATCCCTCCCCCGTCCGACGACCGAGTGCTGGAGTCGCTGCTGAGCAGAAGGCTACTGGCGGTCCTCAAGGCAGGACGGGCCTGCCAGGCGGACTATCTGCGGAAGCACAGAAGCGACGGGAAGCCGGAGTTCGGCTGGCTCGAGCTCGGCCTGTTCTCGGGTGCGAACGAACGAGCGACTCCCGCGGAGTACCGCATCCTGAAGACTGACGAATCGCCGAATGGACCGGCGCGAGTGACGGTCGCCCTGACGTACCGCGAATCGCCAGACACCTACTGCTGCAGGCCGCCTGATCCCAAGAGCTCCCGCAGCTGGCACGTCGTCGTCCTCGTCAAGACCGAAGAGGGCCACCAGGTCGTCGGTGACGTGATTCACCTCGACTCCCCGAATTGGCGGTTATCCGAGGCATTCAACGGCTGCCGCGGCTCCGAATGGGTCGGCTCCACGCCGTGACGTCGGCCGCTGAGAGGCCCGTTTGGGCTGCCCTCTCAGTCCGGCGCGCTAGAATGTCGCCCGGTAAGACATGACTCGCACAGAGGCGTGGTTCGCTCTGATCGCCTTCCTCGTCGTCGTGCTCGGCTACGTCTGGAGGCGCCTGGGTGAGCCTTCACCCCGGCAATACAAGTCGAAGAAGCCGGACGTGGGCTACTAGAGGGCAACTTGCCTGAGGCGCGCCGGCCTTCTGTCGTGCGCGTCCCGTGCTGGCGCGCACGCGCCGGCATTGTACGGATCGACCGGGAGATAGCCACGCCTCCCCACAGGGCGGCCACACGCGACCGCATGTGAGAATGAGATGCGTCCAAGTGAGCGGGGAATCATGGGAAGAACCCTCCGACAGCGGCTATCGGCCATCCTCGCTCACATGTGGGAGCTCCAGGCAAACGCTCCGGACGACGTTATCGTCCAACTCGGAGGCGGACCTCCACAGCCCGGATGGCCGGCCGCCGTCATCAGCCTTCGTAGGCTCTGGCAACATCAGCCGCTCTCCGCGAAGGTGCGTTCGCTCTTGACCCGGTCCTGGAGGCCGTCGAACGCCGCCATCACAGACGCGGCGGCCTCAGTCTTTCAGCAACTCTTTGGCGGGCCCGAGGACTACGGACCTCAACTCCTGCGCCTCTGTGCATGGCGGGCGCGTAGGTCCTGCCCTCGCCTCTCATCGCCAGCGCAGGATGCCGAGAGAGCGTCTGCGCTGGACGCCCACGGGGAGGTATGCCGTCGACAGTTCGCCGCGCGTCTGGCGTCGGGTTTGACTCTTGAGCTCGCTGCGCGCGAGCCGGCGCTATGCGCATTGGTGTTTCCGATGTCCGTGAAGATCCCTGTAGTCACGATGCGCTACTTCATCTGCATCGACGCTCATTCGGCATTCGACGCGGTCCGCTCGGCTTCGCACCCGCAGGCGGACTCGCTCATTGCTTACCTCTACGAGCTCCTCTTCCTCCAACATAAGACCGCGCTCGCACTCTTGGACTTTGCCGTACACGTGCGTCAGGCGGAGCTGACCAAGGGACAGGCTGCCCTCACCGCCTCAGAGCTCAGAGGCATCCTCCTGGCGGACCTTGCGCTTGCGTACCTCAAAGCCTCCATCGAAAAGACGCTGGCGCTGGTTGCGGAAACCCACGGCATCACAGGTCTCGACTCGATGAAGACCCACGCCGCCAAACTGCGAGCGCTCCAGCGACTGCCCCCCGTCGCGACCGGCGCGCCATACGGGACACTCCTGCTTCACATGGTGCAGGCTACAGAGTTGCAGGAATTGAACGACTACCGCTCGGGTGTGTTCCACAAGAAGGGGTTCGCTCGATTGCAGCCGCATTCGTCGTCGATTCCAGGCAGGCCGGTTCCGTTCGCGCGCTTCCTCGACTTCCTGCTGGAACGGCATCGGAGGAACAGCGCTGCCTTGCTGGCGGCACTGGCGCTGCTGTCCGACGAACTTGTCCGCCGTCAGCCACTGCCTGACGCTGGAGCAGTACGCGCCGAACTTGCCGCCCTGATGATTGAGCAGAGGCCCTTCTGGAAGATTCACGGGCTGGCAAGTGTCTCCATACTAGATTCCGATCCGGCTGCTCCGCCCACCGACTCTTCCAGCACCGCCTGAGCCTCTCGCTCCGTTCCGCCCTCCGCCTGTATCTAGCCACTACGCTCGGGAATACCCCGGGGATACCTTCCGCCCTGCTTCACGTCCCGCTCGGCAATCAGGAGGTTCCCGGCAATGATTAGTGTATTGTTTCCATGCACGGTGAGGAGCTCTTGTGCACCTCTCGAGGATCGTCCTGACGGGATTCCGATCCTTTGCGCATCTCCAGGCCGACTTTCAGCCAGGCCTGAACGTCCTGGTTGGGCGAAATAACACAGGCAAGACGAACCTCCTCCACGGGATTCGCGCGGCGCTCGGACCCGCAGCGTCGCGCGGAGACGCATTCTGGTTGGACCGTGACGACTTTCACGTACCCGGACCGGGCAAGCCTCCGCTCGACGAGTTCTCCATAACCCTGACCTTCTCGGACCTGAGCGCTTCCCAGCGGTCGCAGTTCTTCGAGATCGTCGAGTTTGACCTGCAGAACGTCGCGACCTCTACGGCGACGCTTCGCATGAAGGTCACCTGGTCAGCAACGCGAAGGCAGGCCATCGTGTCGCGAACTGGGGGATCTGGGAATGTCGACAGCCCCGAACTTCCTCAGGGACTTCTGGCGTCGCTACCCGTCACCTTCCTTCCCGCGCTGCGGGACGCCGAAGCCGCACTTGCCCCAGGGCAGAGGAGTCGCCTGGCGACGATGCTGCGAGACCTCGCGGACCGCCGCGAGCGCTCTGGCAAGGCCGACCGGGACGAGATCCTAAAGATCTTCCACGCTGCAAATCGCGCGGTCGAGCAGCAATCCCTCGTCAGGGACACTCGCGACTCGCTGGTAAAGACCACGCGCGATCTCGCCGGCACCGATCATCTGCCGACGACCATAGCCGCGTCCGATCAGGACTTCGAACGAATCCTGCGGACGCTCAGGGTTCAAATGGACGGCGCCGCCCTTGAGGGCTTGGACGCGAACGGCCTCGGCTACAACAACTTGTTGTACATGGCTGTCGTCCTCGAGCACCTGAAGAGCCCCGAGCCGGACTCAAGTCCGCTCCTTCTCGTCGAGGAGCCCGAAGCGCACCTTCACCCTCAGCTCACCACGCTGCTAGCGCACTATCTGGCCGAAACGACGCCGGGCAACAACACGCCGCAGACGTTCGTGACGACGCACTCACCCACGATGGCGGCGAGTGTGCAGCCAACGCAGATTCACGTCCTCTACACGAACGACATCGGAGTCACAGAGTGCCGCGGCCTCGCGCAGGCCGGCATGGCCGACGGCGAGCGCCGCGCCCTCCAGCGGATGATGGACTTGACGCGCGCCACGCTCTACTTCGCGAAGGGCGCCCTTCTCGTTGAGGGAATCTCGGAAGCCTTGCTGCTGCCGGTCCTCGCGCAGCGCCTTGATCCACCGCGGGACCTCCGCGCAGAGCATATATCGGTAGTCCCGATTGGCGGCGTGGCGTTCGAGACCTTCAAGAAGCTACTGGGCTCGGGCGTCCTGGATATACCCGTCGCCATCGTTACCGACGCCGACCCTCCCGTGACTAATCGGGACCAGGGCTGGAAGTCTCACTCTCCGGAGGTGGACGGCACCCGCTTCAAGCTGTGCGATCGGACGGAACGCCTACTGACGTCGTTCGCGCACTCGAAGTCCGTTAGGGTGTTCCACTCCAGAGTTACGCTGGAATTCGATCTCGCCGAAGCCCACGTAGACAACGCGAACACGATGGCAGAGGCATGGACGCGCTGTTTTCAGGGAACGCCCGACACCTTCAACCACGGCGTGGTCGCCGCAGCGGGGGAGGACGCTTCCGCGCGGGCTCTGGCGGCTTGGCGGGGCATCTGCCGTGCAAACGCCACTGCGGGCAAAGCGGCCTTCGCCCATCACCTCGCGGATTACCTCCTGGAACGCGACTCGGCGGACATGCAGCCTGCATTCGTCGTGCCGGCGTACATACGCGAAGCAATCGAGTTCGTGTACGGAGCGTTGCACCCCTCGGGTGGCTCGGGCCAGCCGGCTCCACCATCGCCTGAGCCGCCACCTCTGGACCCGGGCGCGGCGGGCGGCAAGGGATGATCCAGTCCGCATCTCCGGACCAACAGGCGGTCTTGGACAAGAACGCGGCTCGAATACTGCTCGTACGGGCTGCCCCGGGCAGCGGCAAGACCTGGCTCGTTGCAGAAGCCTTGCGGCAGGAGTTGGCGCAGCCGAAAACTGGCGGCGGAGGCATCGCCGCGCTTTCGTTCACACGCGTCGGTGGTGAGGAGATCCGCCGGGCCGTGGGACGACATCTCGAGCACCCGCACTTCGTTGGGACGATTGACGCTTTCCTGTTTCGATTCGTCCTCCGCCCATTTCTCTGCGGGTGCTTTCCGCGGCTGGCGATTCCACGATTGATCCCTGCGGATCGCACGCTCAGAAGCTGGGGGCGGGAGCACCTCGTCTTGCCGGAATGCCGGATGAAGGTGGATGCGCTCCGATGCGTGTTCCTAGGCGAAGACCCGAGGAGCCGCAAGCCGATTCTCGGAAGCCCGCGACACGGCGTAGGCCCTCTTCTTCGACTCGGCGCGCAAGACAGCCAGCTGGTGTTTGACGAGAAGCTGAAGTCCTGGAAGGGCCCAGGCAGGCTGACGCATTCCGACGCTGCATACTTGGCAAGGTGCGTCCTCCGACACAAGCGGTTCGGCCCGGCTGTTCGGGCGGAGGTGACTCGACGCTTTCCTTGGATCGTCGTCGATGAGCTGCAGGACACCGGGTACTACCTCGGAGACTGCATCCAGTCTCTGCTCAGTGAACCGGCCGCTAGAGGAATGCTCGTGGGCGACCCAGATCAAGCCATCTATGAGTTCAATGGCGCACAGCCAGGACTGTGGGGCGGATACCGAAGACTCCCGGGTGCTGTTGAGGTCGTGCTTCGGACCACACGGCGATGCTCCGAGAGCGTCTTGGCCGCAGCAAGCCATCTCAGGGTGACCAGCGACCAGCTGAAGCCCGTCCAGGGTGCCGCTGGAGCTGCCTTCCTCCTCACGTATGAAGTGATGGTACGAGACGTGGAGCGCTTGTACTCCCACATCAAGGCGCGGGGCGTCGAAGGCGTTCGCGTGATTGCGCGGTCGAACGAAACGGTGCAGCAATTGCGACGCCGGTCTGCGGGGGCGGGCTCGGCGTCACTCAATTCTCCAGCACTCGCGAGGATGCACGAGGCTGTAGTCAACCTGCGGCAAGGCAGAAATTCCGCCAGCCTCGACAGTGCGGTTGCGGGGGTCGCGTTCGCCCTATTCGGCACGGAGAATCTCCCCGACGAGGAGCTACGCCCTAGGGAGGCAGACACAGAGACAATACGAGCGGTTGCGACTCGCGCTGTGCTAGAGGCGACCCAGTTAGAGAGCACCGGAACGCTCCTCGACTGGCAGCGGCGAGTCGGCGTAGTCCTGCTCACCCATATTCAGCAGGCTGGGCTAGCTGGATCCGACGGTCGGGTCGAGAAGCGACTGAAGCCGCAGGCTCGAAAGAAGGGACGCTACGACGCACCCGCCAGCGGTTTTCTTCCGCAGGCCAACGAGAGCCCGGTCCTTCCGGCGCAGACTGTGCACGCCGTGAAGGGAGAGACTCACGAGGCGACGATTCTCGTTTGCAGGGGACCAGCTAGAGGGGTTTCCTGCCCATCTACTCAGTGGTGGCCGAGCGAAGTCGCCGAACAAGAAGAGCGTCGCATCGCCTACGTCGCGATGACGCGGACGAAGGGCGACCTCTTCGTCTGCGTTTCCGCGAGATGCCTCGAGAACCTTCGCACCAAGAGGGCTGGGTTCGTCGCAGCCTTTCGCTGCATGAGTATCGAGGAGTTCATCGCCGCGGACGGGATAGGCAAGGCGGCCCTCGAACGGGACTGCAGGTAGCAGGACCGGGGCAAACGATGCTAGAAAAGGAGACATCGACTTGCCGCGCCCTCTCTGGCAAGGTCCTCTCGCCGTTGACACCCCCCTCCCCCAACTGTCAGACTCCCCCGCGTTAGTCAGGGTGCCTCCCGTTACGGGAGGGTAATAGGGAAGCAGGTTCAAAGCCTGCGCGGTCGCGCCACTGTAGCCGGCGAGCCCGCTCCCCTCAGGCGCTCGTAGGGCGCCGCCACTCGGGAAACCGGGGAAGGTCGGGAGCGAGGCGAGGACCCGGGAGCCAGGAAACCTGCCCTGACGGGTCGTGCTTCGTGAGGCTTCTCGCGAGAAGGAGCTCCCGCATGCTCTGTCTTCCCTCCGCTCTTCTCCTATTCGGTTTGCTGGCCAGCGGCGGCTCCGGTCGTGTCGACGGGGCCGTCCGCACGTCGGACGGCGCGCCGCTGCCGCACGTGGCGGTGCGGCTCTCCGGTCCGGGCGCGCCCGTGGTGGTGACCACCGGGCCCGACGGGGGCTTCCACGCCGAGGCGCTCGCGCCCGGCGAGTACACCGCCTCGGTCGACGCGCCCGGGCTCGAGACCCGCGCGGCGCCGAGCGCGAGCGTCGCGGCCGGGGGCGCCGTCCGCCTCGACGTGGTGCTCTCCCCCGCGCCGGTGCGCGAGCGCGTCGTCGTGAGCGCGACGCGCGGGGAGGCTTTGCTCTCGACGCTCGGCGTCGCGACGGAGCTCTTCGACCGCGAGCGGATCGACGCGCGGCAGGCGCCGTCCCTCCTCTCGCTGCTCGAGGAAGCGCCGGGCGTCGCGGTCGCCCGCACCGGCGGCACGGGCCTCCAGGCCTCGGCGTTCATCCGCGGCGGCGAGGCGCGCTACGCCCGCGTGCTCGTCGACGGCGTCGCGGTGAACCAGCCGGGCGGCGCCTACGACTTCGGCACCGCGCTGCCGTTCGAGCTCGAGTCGGTCGAGGTCGTGCGCGGCGCGGCCAGCAGCCTCTACGGCTCGGATGCGCTCGCCGGGGTCGTGAGCCTCGAGACGCGGCGGGCGCGGCCGGGCGAGGCCCCGTCCGTCCGCGGGGAGGGCGAGGGCGGCGGCCTCGCGTGGCGCCGCTACGCCGGCGGCACGTCGGGCGCGCGCGGCGCCTTCGACTGGAACGCCGGCGTCCAGCGACTGCAGACGGACAACGAACAGCCGAACGGCGCCTTCGACGACACCTCGGCCGCGCTCTCGGCAGGGGCGCGGATCGACGCGGCAACGGACGCGCGCCTCGTGCTGCGGCTCGACGACGCCACGGTCGGCACCCCGGGGCCCACGGCCTTCGGCCGGCCCGACCTCGACGCGTCGTTCGACCGGCGCGACGCGACGGGCGGCCTGCGCCTGCGGCGGGCTTCGGCGTCGCTCACCCACCAGCTCCAGCTCGGCTACGCGCGCACGCGCCAGCTCTCACGCAACCCCGAGGACTCGGGCCCGTGGCTCCCCGAGTACCACGGCCTCGCCGGCGCCTACGAGCTCACCGACTTCACCGACCCGGCCGGCTTCCAGAACCAGACCGAGCGGCTCTCCGCCGGCTACCAGCTCGACGCCGCCCTCGGCGCGCGGCACCTCGTCACCGCGGGGGTCGAGGCCGAGCACGAGACGGGCGCCATCGGCAACCGCGCCGAGGAGCTCCTGCGCCCGACGCGCACGAACGCGGGCGTCTACGTGCAGGACCGCGTCCTCCTCGGCGCGCGGGCCTACCTGACGCTCGGCGGCCGCGTCGAGAGGAACGGCTCCTACGGCACGCACGCCGTGCCGCGGGCGGCACTCGCGGTGCGCGTCCGCGGCGGTGAGGACGCGACGACGCTCCGCGCGAGCGCCGGCCTCGGCGTGAAGGAGCCGAGCTTCCTCGAGTCGTACGGCGAGTCGTTCTACGCGCGGGGCAACCCGAACCTCTCGCCGGAGAAGAGCCGCACCTTCGACGTCGGGGTCGAGCAGCGGCTCTTCGGCTCGCGCCTCCGCGCGACGGCGACGTGGTTCCACCACGACTACCGCGACCAGATCGCGTACACCGTCCTCGACTACGACACCTTCGAGGGCACCTACGTGAACCTCGCCCGCACGCGCTCGCAGGGCCTCGAGGCCTCGCTCGAGGCGCGGCCGGCGGCGGCCGTCCAGGTGCTGGCCCAGTACACCTTCCAGGACGGCGCGATCCTCGAGAGCCCGAGCGGGTTCGACAACGTACGCGGTCGGCCGGCCGCTCCTGCGCCGGCCGCGGCACCAGGGCTCCGTCTCGGCCTCGTGGGCTTTCGCCCGCGGCAGCGTCGGGCGCGACGCTCGTGCGCGTCGGCCAGCGCACCGACTCCGACTTCGTCGGCATCGGCCTCGGCCAGGGCGACCTCCCCTACTACAACCCCGGCTACACGCGGCTCGACGCGCGGGCCCGCGTGCGCCTCGGCGGCGCGGTCGAGGCCTTCGTCGCGGCCGAGAACCTGCTCGACGCGCAGTACGAGGCGGTCGTCGGCTATCCCGCGCTCGGCCGGCTCGTGCGCGGCGGCCTGCGGCTCACGGTCGGAGGCCGGCCCTGACGGGGCGGCGCGTCCTGCGCGCGGCCGTGGCGGCGTTCGCCGCCGCGGCCGTCTCCCTCGCCCCGGGCGACGCGGGTGCCGCGCCTCCCCTGCGCGTCGCCTCGCTCAACCTCACGTCCGACGAGCTCCTGACCGAGATGGCGCCCGCGCGGCTCGTCGCCGTGACGCGGTGGGCCGACGACGCCGAGATGTCGAACGTCGCCGGCCGCGTGCCGCCCGGCGCCGAGCGGCTCCCCCGCGCCGACATCGAGCGGCTCGTCGCGCTGCGGCCCGACCTCGTCGTCGTCTCCGAGTACACCGACGCCGACTTCCTGCGCCTCCTCGAGAAGTCGGGCCTCCGCTTCCACCGCATGAGCGGCCTCTCCTCGCTCGCCGGGATCCGCGCGGCGATCCTCGACCTCGGCCGCGCGGTCGGGGCCGAGGAGGCGGCCGCGCGCCTCGCGGCCCGCCACGACGCCGTCCTCGCCGAGCTCGCGCGGCGCGTGGCCGGCGCGCCGCGTCCGCGCGTCCCTCTACTGGGCCGACCCGCACACCCCGCGGGAACGGGCACGTCGTTCGGGGGCCTTCATCGAGGCGGCGGGCGGCGTGAACGTGGCCGCGGAGATGGGCCTCGCCGGCATCGTGCCGCTGCCGGGCGGAAGGCGCCTGCCGTCGGTTCGACGCCGTCACCACGGCCTCGGCGGCGACGCCTTCGCCGCCGGCCTGGCCCACGCACGCGGTCGCGCGAGGGCCGGATCGTCGAGATGCCGAACCGGCTCCTCGTCGCGCTCTCGGACCACGCGGCCGACGCGTGCTGGTGGCTCGGCGCGCGCCTGCACCCCGGCCTCGTCCCCGAGGCGCCGCCAGCCGGAGCGCCGCGATGAGCCGGCGCGGCCGCCTCGCCTTCGTCGTCCTGGCGGCCGCGCTCCCGCTCGCCGTCCTCGCCGGGCTCTCCTTCGGCAGCGTGTCGATCGCTCCGGCCGGCGTCGCGCGCTCGCTCGCCGCGCGCGCCCTCCACCTCGGCGCGAGCCCGCTCGACGAGATGCGCGAGGTCATCCTGTGGTCGGTGCGCCTGCCGCGCGTCCTGATCGCGGCCCTCGTCGGCGGCGGCCTCGCCGTCGGGCTGCCAGCGCGCGCCAGGTGTCGCCTTCCTGCGCAAACCTGCCGCGTCGATGCGCAAGTCCTCGGCAAGCTTCCGGGCGCGCGTCGAAGCCGTCCTCGCGGTGAGCCTCGGCTGGGCCCAGCAGCGGTTCTTCGCGCTGCCGCTCGCGGCCTGCGCGGGCGCCCTCCTCGCCCTCGTCGTCATCTACGTCCTCGCCCACGCCGGCGGCGCGCCGTCGCTCAGCGGCCTCCTCCTCACGGGCTTCGCGGTGAGCGCCCTCGCCGCGGCCGGCACGTCCGTCGTCCTCGTGGCGATGGAGGAGTTCCGCGTCCGCACGATCCTCTTCTGGCTCGCCGGCGGGCTCGAGGGCCGCGGGTACGAGCACGCCGCGCTCGCCGCCGCGTTCGTCCTGCCGGGGGCGCTCGCGCTCCTCCTCCTCGCGCGGCCGCTCGACGTGCTCTCGCTCGGCGAGGAGGAGGCGAAGGGCCTCGGCCTTGCCGGTGCACGCGGTGCGGCTCGTCGTCTTCGGCCTGTGCGCGCTCGTGGCCGGCCCGGCGACGGCGGTGGCCGGCACGGTGCCGTTCGTCGGCCTCGTCGCGGCCCCGCACGCGCTGCGGGCCCTCGTCGGCCCGCTCTCGCGTCGGCTCCTGCCCGCCTCGTTCCTCGCCGGCGCCGTCCTCGTCGTGGTGGCCGACCTCGTCGCCCGCTCCGTCGGCGCCACGGTCGAGATGCCGCTCGGGTCCGTGACCGCGTTCGTCGGGGCGCCGTACTTCCTCCTCGCCCTGCGCGGCCAGGAGGGGCGCGAGTGAGCCCGCTCGTCGAGGCGCGGGCCCTCGCCGTCGACCGCGGCGGCCGGCGCGTCCTCCACGGCGTCGACCTCGCGCTCGACCGCGGCGAGGGGCTCTCGTCGGGCCGAACGCGGCCGGCAAGTCGACGCTCGTCCGCGCCCTCGCCGGCCTCCTCCCCGCCGCGGACGGGGCGGTGCTCCTCGACGGGAAGCCCCTCACCGCCTGGACGCGGGCCGCGATCGCACGGCGGGTCGCGCTCGTCGCGGCCGAGGACGAGGCGCCCGGGCGGCTCACCGTCGCCGACCGCGTGGCCCTCGGCCGCTACCCGCACCGGGGACCCCTCGCCCCGCTGCGGCCGGAGGACCGCGAGGCGGTGTCGCGCGCGCTGCGCCTCACCGAGATCGAGCACCTGCGCGACCGGCCGCTCGGCACGCTGTCGGCCGGCGAGCGGCAGCTCGCCCTCGTCGCGCGCGGCCTCGCGCAGGAGCCGTCGCTGCTGCTCCTCGACGAGCCGGCGGCTCACCTCGACGTGCGGCACGAGCTGCACCTCTTCCGCGTGCTCGACGAGGTGCGCCAGCAGAGCGTCGCGGTCCTCGCGGTCATCCACGACCTCGCGCGGGCAGCGGCGTGGGCGCCGAGGATGGCGCTCGTCGCTCTGGGAGGATCGCGGCCGCCGGCGCGCCGCGCGAGGTGCTGGCCGGGGCCGCCGCGTCCGAGGCCTTCGGCGTCGCCATCCGCGCGGTGCCCGCGGGCGAGCCGGGTGCCGTGCTGTGGCGGTTCGAGGAGCGGCCGGCCGGCTAGCCGAGCGGCAGGTACTCCGAGGACGCGTCGCCCGCGCCGCGGTGGGCCGGGCACAGCGAGGCGAAGAAGTCCTCGTAGGCCATCACGTCCTCGTGCTCCGCGCGCCAGTGCGACTCGACCCCGGCCCAGCCCCGGCCCTGGAAGACCTGCGCGCACTCGGGGCACTGCCGCGGCCACTTGCGCGAGCGCGGGATGCCCTTGCGGCACGACGGGCAGTCGGCGGGACGCGCCGCGCGGTGGGCGCGGCACAGCGAGCTCCAGAACCGCTCGTAGGGAAGCTCGGCCGCGTGGCGCGCGCGCCAGTGCGCGTCGATGCCCTCCCAGCCGGAGCGGAACACGCGCTCGCACAGCGGGCAGCGCCGCCGCCCGCGCTTGGGCACGCGCTTGTCGCACGCGAGACAGGTCGGGAGAGCCATGATCCCTTCCGCTCGGCCGAGTCTACAACGCCGCCGGCCGGGCGGGCGGGCGCTTTCAGGGCTCGAGGTCGAGCGCGGGCTCGTCGGCGGGACGGCCTTCGTCGTCGACCGTCACGACGACGAGGCGGGCGCGGCCGTCGCGGCCGACGTCGACGCGCGCGTAGCCGCTCGTCGAGCGCGCGAAGAGCGTCCCCTCGGTGCGGCCGACCGGCGTGCGGTGGCGGTGGGCGCCGGCCCCGCTCACGACCTGGTAGCGCGCGGCGCCGCCGCGGATCACCTGCAGGTTGTGCTCGTGGCCGGAGGCGTAGACGAGGGCGGGTGGGCCGCGAACGCGCGGAGGAGCGACTCGCGCAGGTGCTCGTAGCGCGCCGCCCGAGAGGTCCTGGTCGGTGACGCCCACCTGGCGCGCCAGCGGGTAGAGCGAGCCGACGATCGGCAGGGGGAGCCAGAGCCAGCGCTTCACCGACGTGAGCGGGAAGAGGTGCTCCTTCCACGTGAAGTGCCCGCCGTGCTCGCCGCCCGATGCGAGCGGGTGGTGGCCGGCGACGACGACCCGCCGCCCGCCCGCGCCGGCGAGGGCCGCGGCGACGGCCCGCTCGACGTCGGCCTCGGACTTCTCCGGGCACGGCGAAGAAGCGCCCACGGGCTTCGGCCCGTCGTGCAGCCACCACTGCGTGTCGAGGAGCACGAGGCGGACGCGCTCGCCCACGTCGCGCACGACCGGGCCCGGGCATCCGCCGGTCGGCTCCAGGCGGGCCGGGCCCGCCGCGAGGTAGGCCTCCTGTCGGCGGACGACGTCCCACCCGTGGGGCGAGTGCCGGTCCCAGTCGTGGTTGCCGGGAATGAAGAGGACGCTCGCGGCCGCCCGCGCGGCGGCGACCTGGGCGTCGAGCCGCCGCTGCCCCTCCGCGCGGTCGGGCGCGCCCTCGGCCGGCAGCCCGCGCGGGTAGACGTTGTCGCCGAGGAACACGACCGTCGACGACGCGGAATCCGCCGCGACGTCCCGCTCGAGCGCGGCGAGCACGGGATCGGCGGGGCGAGGCACGCCGGCGTCGCCGATGAGGAAGACGCGGGCGTCGAGGTCGGCGTCCGCCGCCCGCCCGGGCGGGGCGGCGGCGAGGAAGAGAAGGGCGAGGACCAGACACCCCGCCTGCCGCGCCCGGCTCGCCGCCGCGTCGTTCATCGCGGGGCGATCTTACCGTCTCGCGGGCGTTCGCTTCAGCGGGTCCCGAGGCCCTCCACCGCGCTCGTCGGGGTCGACACCTTTGCGAGCCGGTCGGGCTGCGGAGAGCAGACGCGCACCGTCCAGTACTGCACGCCGAGCCGCCGGGCGTGGGCGGCCATGCGCTCCTCGCCGACGAAGACGTCGATCCAGCCGGGGCGCAGCCCCTGGCCGGTGTCGCTCGCGTTCACCCAGCCGCCGAGGTCCTCGACGTAGAGCCACTTGCCGAGCAGAGCCCGGTCGCCGACCGCGACGGTGCGGAACGGGATCGGGTGGTGGCCGCGGCGCGTGAGGCACTCCCTCGTGCCTTCGCCGCAGGTGTAGAAGCTGACCCGCATCACGCGCGCCTCGCAGTTGCCCACGGGCTCCTGCGCCGCCGCCGGCCGGGCCCACGCCAGGAGGAGGAGCGCCGCCCCGAGGGCGACACGTCGAGACGCTCCGGCCGTCGTGGAATCCATGGCGCCCGAAGGAGCAACGGCTGTGCCAGAGGCAGCCATTGGAGCGGGCTCATGCAGCGCAATGCGTACCTCGCGGATCCACATTCGGACCGAGACCGGACGGATCCGTATCCGACCAGCAACGATCGCCCGTCCCCGCGGCCCGTCGAGGCGGTCTTTTCACAAGCGTCACGCCGGGGGCCGATTCCCCTCGACCCGAGCGGGTGGCGAGAAAGCCGCCAGCGGGAAGAATCGAACCGTCCGAGGCGCGGACAGGGCTCGATCCGACCTCAATCGGCTCGGCGCCAGACCTCGAACGGGTTCACGGCGGCGCCCTGCCACCAGCGCGGCGGCGATCCGAGCGGTAGATGGCGAAGTGGAGGTGGGGCGCGCCGGGAGGAGCGTTGCCCGTCGTGCCCACGTAGCCGAGCACGTCGCCCCGGCGGACGGGCGCGCCCTCGCGCAGGCCGGGCGCGTAGCGGTCGAGGTGCGCGTAGTAGTAGCAGTAGGTCGCGTCGGGGTCGTACTGGTAGACCGTGAGCCCGCCGCGGGCGCCGCGGAAGATCCGCGCGACGGTGCCGTCCTCGACCGCGGTCACCGGCGTCCCGCGCGGGGCCATGATGTCGATCGCCTCGTGCGCTCCGCCCTCCCGGGCGTCGCCGAAGGTGTCGCGCAGGGCGCGCGGCTCGAGGCCGGGCAGCGGCAGCGAGAGGCCCTTCGAGCGCAGGGCCCGCAGGTCGTCGGGTCCGGCCGACACGGCGGGCCGCGGCGCCGGCCCCGGCGCGACGCGCAGGAGCGCCCCGCCGGCGGCGGAGGACGGGGCCGAGGAGCGCACACGGGCGGCGGCGATGACGGCGAGGCCCGCCACGAGGCCCACGGCGACGCCGGCCGCGACCGGCGAGCGGCTCAGCGGGCGCCCTCGCCGCGCACGTCCTCGACGAGGAGCGCGGCCGTCGCGAGGAGAGCGCCCACGCACGCCGCCGCGGCCGCGCCGAGGAGGGCGAGGCCCCAGCCGGGCGCCGCGAGGTTGCCCTGCGGCCCGCCGAAGGCGTGCATCACGCCGAGGACGCCGGCCGCGCCGAAGCCGACGCTCGTCACGAGCGCGTAGAAGGTGTAGCCGAGGACGCGGAGCGAGCGGCTCGCCGACCAGAAGAGGCCCGCGAGCGCGAGGGTGGCGGCGCAGAGGATCGTCCACTCCGCGACCTGCGGGGCGCCGCCGACCCGGACGAGGCCGGCCGCGTCGAACATGTACACGTCGCGCCACAGCGCCCAGACGAACAGGAGGGGCGGCACCCCGGCGACGGCCAGCCACCGCCAGAGGGGACGTCGGTCGGGGTCGGGGGCGCCGCTCGGGCTCATGGGTTGGGGGCGTCCTTCCTCTACGACCATCTTAGCGGGTCGCGCCGACCGCCGGAGCCGGCCGGGTCCGAATGCTATGATCGCCAGTCCGGAGGCCTGGATGGCGCTCTTCGACCTCGACCCGCTGCTGCACGCGATGCTGGACACCGCTCCCGGCATCTCCGACCTCAACCTGTCGGTGGGACGCCCGCCGCAGGTCGAGATCGACGGCGCGCTGCGGCCCGTGTCGCACGCCGGCGTCGCGAAGCTGATGCCGTACCACACCGAGCTCGTCGCGCTGCGGCTCCTGCAGGGGAAGCGCGACCTCGCGGAGAAGCTCCTGCGGACGGGCTCGGTCGACCTGTCCTACAGCCTCGCCCAGCGCACGCGCTTCCGCGTGAACGTCTTCGCGCAGCGGGGAAGCTACTCGATCGTCCTGCGCGTCATCCCCAACCGCATCCCCACGGTCGCCGAGCTCGGCCTGCCGCCGCAGCTCAACCAGATCGCCGACGAGAGGAACGGCATCGTCCTCGTGACGGGTCCCACGGGCTCCGGCAAGTCCACGACCCTCGCCGCCATCATCAAGAAGATCAACGAGGAGAAGCCGAT
This sequence comes from Vicinamibacteria bacterium, assembly GCA_046331285.1. Classification (GTDB taxonomy): domain Bacteria; phylum Acidobacteriota; class Vicinamibacteria; order Fen-336; family Fen-336; genus DATBSL01. The sequence goes on along the minus strand of JAXLRD010000008.1, from coordinate 201,353 downwards.
CCACATCATCACGATCGAGGACCCGATCGAGTACCTGCACCCGAACGACAAGGCGACGGTGAACCAGCGCGAGGTCGGCACCGACACCCAGACCTTCGCCCTCGCCCTGCGGGCCGCCCTGCGCCAGGCCCCGAAGGTCATCCTCGTCGGCGAGATGCGCGACCAGGAGACGATCTCGATCGCCCTCGAGGCCTCGGAGACGGGCCACCTCGTGCTGTCGACCCTCCACACGATCGACGCGGCGAAGACGATCGACCGCATCGTCGGCGTCTTCCCGAAGAACGAGGAAAGGCAGATCCGCACGCGCTTCTCGCAGTCGTTCAAGTGGATCGTCAGCCAGCGCCTCGTGCCGAAGAAGGGCGGGGGCCGCTTCGCCCTGTGCGAGATCCTCCGCGCGAACTCGCGCACGAAGGAGTACGTGCAGGAGGGCGAGCGCGAGGGCAAGAGCCTCCAGGACGCGATGGAGGCGGGCGGGCTCGAGGGCATGCAGACCTTCGACCAGGAGCTCGAGAAGCTCATCCTCGCCGGCGGCATCGACCGCGAGACCGGCCTGTCGTTCGCCACGAACCGCACCAACCTCCAGCTGCGCCTCGACACGCAGGGGGCGGGCGACACGAGCGAGATGTCGATCCCGCTGAAGGCCGAGGAGGGCGTCCGGCGGACGGGCGCCGTGCGCGCCGAGCCGAGGCGCCCGAGCCCGCCGGCCGACCCGGACTTGGACGATCTCATCGAGAGGTGACCCGTGCTCGCCCAGTGCCCGCAGTGCTCGACGAAGGTCCAGATCGACGACGCGAAGGTCCCGGACAAGCCGTTCCGCGTCCGCTGCCCGAAGTGCCAGGGGCTCATCGCCCTGCCGGGCCGCTCCCCCGCGTCGCCTGACGCGGCCGCGGCGCCCGAGTCGCCAGCGCCGGGATCCGCTCCGGCGGCGGCAGTGCTCCCGCCGGCGTCCCCGTTCGACCTCCCGGCCGCCGGGCCCGCGGCCGCGGCGGCGCCCGACGCCTTCGCGGTGGCGGAGGCCCACGCCCGCCGGGACCGGATGCACGACTCCCACAACGACGCGCTGGTCGCGCTCGCGGGCCCGGCCGCCCAGCACGTGCACGCGGCGCTCGAGAAGCTCGGGTACCGGGTCGACACGGTGGACGACGTCGAGGAGGGGGCGCGCCTGCTCGAGCAGGGGGTCTACGAGATCGCGGTCACGGCCCGCGAGCAGGCCGCGGCCGGGCGGCCGCCGACGCTCTCCCAGCGGATGCTGCGGCTGCCCCCCGAGGCCCGCCGGCGGGTGTTCGTGGTCCTGGTCGGCGACGAGTTCCGCTCGGGCGACGGCACCCAGGCGTGGGCCGCTCAGGCCGACCTCGTGCTGTCGACCGCGGACGCGACCCGCGCCGAGAGCCTGATCCGCGCGACGCTCGCCGAGCGCAAGAGGCTCTACCAGCCGTTCCTCGACGCCCGCCGCCGGGTCGAGAGCGACTAGGCCGGCGCCTACCCCCGGCGCGGCTCGGCGGCCGGGACGTAGGCGCCGACCGCGTAGTCGCGCACCATCCGCAGGGCGCTGAAGGGCGCGATGACCGACTCGATCGACGCCTTCATCGTCTTCAGCCACTCGTACGGGAGGTTGGCCGCGTCGCGGGTGAAGAAGCGCGGGACGACGTCCTCCGACAGGAGGCGGTAGAGCGACTCGGCGTCGGCCCGGTCCTGGGCACTCGTGTCGGGGTTGATCTGCCCGTCGCCGATCGCCCAGCCGTTGTCGCCGCGGAAGCCCTCGGCCCACCAGCCGTCGAGGATGCTGATGTTGACCCCGCCGTTCACCGGCACCTTCTCGCCCGAGGTCCCGCTCGCCTCCTGCGGCCGGCGCGGCGTGTTGAGCCACACGTCGCAGCCCTGGACGAGGGCCCGCGCCATCTCGATGTCGTAGTCCTCGAGGAAGACGAGCTTCCCGCGGAACTCGCCGTGGGTGAGCGAGAACAGCCGCCGCACGACCTCCTGCCCCTCGCGGTCGGCCGGGTGCGCCTTGCCGGCGAAGATGAACTGCACCGGCCGCTTCGGATCGGACACGATCGCGCGCAGGCGGTCGAGGTCGGACATGATGAGGAACGCCCGCTTGTACGTGGCGAAGCGCCGGGCGAAGCCGATCGTGAGCGCGTGCGGGTCGAGGAGGGCCTCGACCTGCCGCAGCTCGTCCGGCGCGAGGCCGTGGCGGGCCGACTGCACGCGGACGCGCTCGCGCACGAAGCGGATGAGCCTTTCCTTCTGCGCGCGGTGCGCCTGCCAGAGGGCGGAGTCGGGCGCCTCGCGGATCTTCTCCCACGCGGCCGCGTCGAGGAGGGTCTCCTCCCAGTCGGGCCCGATCTGCTGCGAGTAGAAGGTGCGCATCTCCGGGCCGACCCAGCTCGCGGTGTGGACGCCGTTCGTCACGTAGCCGACCGGCTGCTCGCCGCCCTCGGGGAAGAGGTGGCGCCACATCGCCGAGGAGACCTCGCCGTGGAGCCTGCTCACGCCGTTCGTGCGGCCCGAGAGCCGGATCGCGAAGGCGGTCATGTTGAAGTTGCCGTTGTCGCCGCCGAGGGCGAGGGCCTCGTCCGGCTCGCAGCCGACGTCGCGGATCCACGGGTCGAGGTACTTGCGGACGAGGCTCTTGTCGAAGGTCTCGTTGCCGGCGGGCACCGGGGTGTGGGTCGTGAAGACGGTCGTGCGCTTCACCTCGGCGAGGGCCTCGCTGAGGCTGTCGCCGAGGTGCACCCGCTCGCGCGCCCGCTCGAGGGCGAGGAACGCGACGTGGCCCTCGTTCATGTGCCACACCGACGGGTGGATGCCGAGGGCCCGCAGGGCGCGGACGCCGCCGATGCCGTGCACGATCTCCTGGCACAGGCGCATCTCGCGGCCGCGCACGTAGAGAACGCCGGTGATCGGCCGGTCGGCCGGGTCGTTCAGCGGGATGTCGGTGTCGAGCATCAGCACCGGCACGAGGCCGACCTGCACCTTCCACACCGCCGCGTGGACGACGCGGCCGGGGAGGTCGACGGGCACGGTGAGGACACCGCCGCCCGGGGCCTGCACCGGGAGCACCGGCAGGCGGGCGAAGTCGTAGTCGGGGTACGTGTGCTGCTGGAAGCCGTCCGGGTCGACCGTCTGGCGGAAGTAGCCGGAGCGGTAGAGGAGGCCCACGCCCACGAGGGGCACGCCGAGGTCGCTCGCCGCCTTGCAGTGGTCGCCGGCGAGGACGCCGAGGCCGCCCGAGTAGATGCCGAGCGACTCGTGGATGCCGAACTCCATCGAGAAGTACGCGACGGGCCCCGGCATCTGCGGCGCGTTCTGCGCGAACCAGCGGGTCCGGCTGCGGTAGTCGTCGAGCCCCGAGATCACGTCCTCGTAGAGCCGCATGAACTCCGGGTCGGACAGCAGGCGCATCCACTGCTGCGGCTCGACGTTGATGAGGAGCTGGACCGGGTTGTGGTAGCGGCGCCACGGCTCGGGGTCGATCCGCGAGAACAGGCGGTTCGCCCGGGGCGACCAGCTCCACCAGTAGTCGTAGGCCAGGTCCCGCAGGCGTTCGAGGGCGGGGGGCAGCTCGATGTCGGCGACGTGAAGCGTGCGGACGTTCATGAAGAAGACTCTTTCTCGAACGAAAGTGGAATGGCGTGGATTTGAGGGAGGATCGAGGAGAAAAGCGCCGGGATTATATCAACTGGGCGGGAGCCGGCGCGGGGTCAGGCGGACCCCGACTCGACGTAGTGCTTGATGCGCAGCCGCCCGTCCCCCTCGACCGACGTGATCTCGACGCCGAAGCGCTGGGCGGCGGCGGCGCGCACGACGGTCCCGGTGCCGCGGACGTCGCCGTGGCCCTCGGGCATCGCGAAGGCGAGGCGCAGGTCGTCCCCCACCTCGAGCGCCTCGCGGCACTCGAGGAGGATGCCGTGGACGCTCAGGTTGACCGCCCGGGCGTCGAAGCGGAGCCCGCCGCGCATCCCGCCCTCGATCGCGAGGTCGACCGGGAAGCGCGTCTCGCGCCGGGCCGGCACGTGGATGAGGCGGGTGAGCCGGTCGTCCCAGTCCGGCCCCGGCGGCAGCGGCAGGATGGCGTTCGCGCCGGCCTCGATGAGGGCGACGTGGGCGAGGTCGAACTCCGCGCGGCCGAGCCCGACGATCGCGGTCGCGCGGGTGACCGGGTCCTGGCGCAGCGCCGCGACGAGGGCGCTCGCTCCGGTGAGCGCGGCGTCGACGACGACCACGTCGAGGCGGGCCGCCTCGGCGAGCCGCCGCACGTCGGCCGCGTCCGCGGCGGTGAGGCGCTCGACGTTGTGGCGGTGGAGGACCGTGCCCTCGAGCTCCCGCGCGAGCTCCCGCCGGGTGACGACGACGGCGCGGATCACGGGGCCTCGGGGGCGTCGAGCTCGCGCAGCCAGGCGGCGGCGGTCGCGTCCGACGGCATGCGCCAGTCCCCGCGCGGCGACAGGCTCACCGAGCCGACCTTGGGCCCGTCGGGCATGACCGAGCGCTTGAACTGGTTCGCGAAGAAGCGCTCGACGAAGACGCGCAGCCACCGCCGCACGACGGCCTCCTCGTAGCGCCCGCCGAAGGACTGCAGCGCGAGGTAGAGGATCTTGCGCGGGGAGGCGCCGAGCCGCACGAGCGCGTGCAGGAAGAAGTCGTGGAGCTCGTAGGGCCCCACGATGTCCTCGGTGCGCTGGGCGATGCGGCCGTCGCGGTCGGGCGGCACGAGCTCCGGCGACACCGGCGTCTCGAGCACCGCGTGGAGCACCTCGCGCTCGGCCCCGCTCGCCCCGTGCTCGGCGACCCAGGCCACCAGGCGCTGCACGAGCGTCTTCGGGACGCTCGCGTTCACGTTGTACATCGCGATGTGGTCGCCGGCGAACGTGGCGAAGCCGAGGGCGAGCTCGGAGAGGTCGCCGGTGCCGACCACGAGGCCGGCCTCCTTGTTCGCGAGGTCCATGAGGACCTGCGTCCGCTCGCGGGCCTGGAGGTTCTGGAACGTGATGCTCGAGCGGTCGGCCGGGTCGAGGCCGATGTCGGCGATGTGCCGCTCGCACGCGGCGCGGACGTCGATCTCCCGCAGCTCGGCGCCCCACGCGCGGGCGAGGCCGCGCGCGGTGGCGAGGGTGCCGGCGCTCGTGCCGAAGCCCGGCATCGTCACGGCGAGGACGTCGCCGCGGGGCCGGCCCAGGAGGTCGAGGGTGCGCGCGCAGACGAGGAGGGCGAGGGTCGAGTCGAGCCCGCCGGAGAGGCCGAGGACGAGGCGCCGGGAGCCGGTGTGCTCGAGGCGGCGGGCGAGCCCGGCGGTCTGGATCGAGAAGACCTCGCGGCAGCGCGCGTCGAGCGTCGCCGGGTCGGCCGGGACGAACGGGTGCGGCTCGAGGGGCCGGGCGAGGCGCAGCGGCGGGCGCGACGGCATCGGCGCGACCTCGACCGTGCGGTGCCCGGCGCGGCCGAAGTGGACCGCCTCGGAGAAGCTCGTCTGCCGCGCGCGCTCGACGCGGAGCCGCTCGGTGTCGACGTCGGCCACCACCATCTCGCCGTCGCGGCGGAAGCGCTGGCCCTCGACGAGGATCTGCGCGTTCTCCGCGACGAGGAGCTGGCCGCCGAAGACGAGGTCGGTCGTCGACTCGTGGACGCCGGCGTTCGCGTAGACGTAGGCGCCGAGTGTCCTCCCGGACTGCTGGGCGACGAGGTCGCGCCGGTAGTCGGCCTTGGCGACGAGGTCGTTCGAGGCCGACGGGTTCAGGATGACGGTCGCCCCGGCGATCGCGTGGTGCGAGCTCGGGGGGATGGGCGCCCAGAGGTCCTCGCAGATCTCGACGGCGAGGCAGACGCCCGGCTCTTCGCGGACCTGGAAGAGGAGGTCCGCGCCGAAGGGCGCCTCCTGCCCGGCGAGGCGCACGGCGGAGGCGCGGGCCTCGCGCGACGAGGAGAACCAGCGCTCCTCGTAGTACTCCTTGTAGCCGGGCAGGTACGTCTTCGGCACGACGCCGAGGAGCCGCCCGGACTGGGCCACGGCCGCCGCGTTGAAGAGCTGCCCGCCGACGAGGACGGGCAGCCCGGCCACGAGGACGGCGGGGCTCGCCGCCGTCTCGCGCAGCACGCGGGCGAGGGCCCTTTCCGCCCCCTCGACGAGGGTCGAGAGGCTGAAGAAGAGGTCGCCGCACGTGTAGCCGGTGAGGCCGAGCTCCGGGAAGACGACGACCTGGACGCCGCTCGCCGCCGCGCGGGCGGTGAACTCCACGGTCTCGTCCGCGTTGCGCTCCGGGTCGGCGACCTTCACCGGCGGGCAGGCCGCCGCGACGCGCAGGAATCCGTGGGGCGCGGTCGCCATTCCGCAGCCATCATAGAACGGAATGGCATCGGGGGCGGCGCGCCCCGGGCCCCGGCCGAGCCCTCGCGGACGCTACGGCAGGGCCACCGCGGCGCGGCCTCCCTCGGTGACCGTGACGTCGCGCCGCACGCCGCTCGACGCCTCGAAGACGTAGCGGCCGGGGGCGACGTTCTCGAGTCGCCGCACCGGCGAGCCGAGGCCGATCCGCCCGTCGGCGGAGAAGACGCTCGGGAGGTAGGGCCGGCCGTCGCCCCCGAGGAGGCGGCCGAAGCTGTCGGGCACGGCGAGCGTCTGGGGGCCGGCCTGGATCTCGAGCGTTCCCCCCGGCGTGAGCGCCAGCGTGAGCGTGCGCGACGGCACGGCGAGCGGCAGGCGGACCGGCGCGTAGCCCTGCGACTCCGCGCGCAGCTCGTACGAGCCCGCCTTGAGCGCCGGGATCTCGCCCCGCCCCTCGCCGTCGAGGGTCACGCTGCCGGCGAAGGCGGCGTTCCCCGCGCCGTCGACGACCCGCACGAACAGGCCCCGCAGCGGCGTCGCGAACAGCCCGTCGCGGGCCTCGAGGACGACGCCGTCGCCGCGGCGCAGCTCGACGCGCGCGTCGGAGCTCTCGGAGGCGACGAGCTCGCGGGTGTCGGCCTCGTACGCGGCCTTCTGGAACGTCACGCGGTAGGACCGCGGCTCGAGGTCCTCGAACGCGAAGCGGCCCGCGCTGTCGGTCGTGGCCATCGAGACGAACCGGGTCGCGGCCGAGCCGTCCTCGATGCGCACGGCGACCTCGGCGAGGGGCCGGCCGCCGTCGGCGTCGACGACGACCCCGGCGAGCTTCGCCGGCGGCGCCTCGAGGTCGACCGTCGTGTCGCCGGTCAGGGCGACGCTCTGGCGGATCGGAGCGGAATCGGTGCCCATGGCCGTGATCGAGTAGCGGCCTTCCTGCAGTCCCTCGAGCAGATAGCCGCCGGTCTCGTCCGTGCGCGACGAGGCGGTCGGCCGGCCCGGCGTCTCCGGGCTCGCCATCACGGTCGCGTCGACGACGGGCCGCCCGCCGCGCGTCACGTGGCCGTCGACGCGGAAGCCCGGCTCGAAGACGATCTCGGCCGCGGCCTCCGCCTGTCCGGGAGCGATCGTCAGGCTGGCCTGGGCCGAGCGCGAGCCGCCGGCCACGAAGTCGCCCGAAGTCGCGCGCAGGGTGAGCGGCCCCTCGGGCACGCCCGTGAGCTCGAACGCCCCGCCGCCGCCGGTGCGGGTGCTCGCGAAGTAGTCGCCGCCGCTCTGGCCGGTGACGTTCACGCCGGAGAGCTGGGCCTCCGGCAGGCCGCTCACCACGCCGCGCACGCGCGCGCCCTGGGCGAGGACGAGCTGCACCTCCTGCGCCTCGTCGCCGGTGACGACGGCCTCCGCCGGCGCGCTCGCCTGCTCGCGCAGCGTCGCCACGGCCGAGTAGCGCCCGGGCGTGAGGCGCTCGAAGCGGAAGCGGCCGCCCTCGTCCGTCGTCGCCTGCTGCTCGCCGCCGCCGAACATCCCCGCGCTCATGCGGAAGCCGCTGTCGCCCGCCTGCTGAAGCACGACCTGCGCGCCGCCGACGGGCCGGCCGCCGGCCACGACGCTTCCCGCGACGGCGCCGCCGCGGCCCATCTTCAGGTCGGCGCTCGCCGCGGCGTCCTTGATCTCCACCCGCGCCGACGCGTCGCTCCAGTCGGGGTGCGACGCGGTGAGCGTCCAGCTCCCCGCCGACAGCCCGGCGATCTCGTAGCGGCCCTCCGCGTCGGTCAGGGCCTCGAGCTCGCCCTGCTCGCCGCCGAGGCGGATCATCATCCGGCCCTCGCCGCCCGCCTGCTCGGCGCGCACGGTGGCCCCGAGGACCGGCCGGCCGGCGCGCGACTCGACGACGCGCCCCGAGACGACGCTGCCGCGCGAGAGGCGCAGCTCGACGCCCTCGGCCGCCTCGCCCTCGCCGACCACGATCCCGGCCGCGCTCCCGTTCTGGTAGCCGCGGGCGAAGGCCTCGACCATCCAGCGGCCGGCCGGCACGTCGTCGACCGTGAACGCCCCGTCCTCGGCGTGGAAGCCCTCTTTCTCGAACGGCCCGCGCTGGCGGCCCGGGCCCATGCGCATGACGAAGCGCATCCCGCCCTGGGCGTCGGGCACGTAGCGCACCTGGAAGTCGGGCACGGGACGGCCCGAGTCGGCGTCGACGACGCGGCCGCGGATCTGCCCGGTGCCGGTGACGGTGAGGTCCACGCCGTCGGCCGGCGCGACGACGCCCGCGCGGCGCGGCCCCATCCCGGCGGTGCCCATGACCTGGAGGTCGTAGCTCTCGCCGGCCGTGAGCCCCTCGAGGACGAAGACGCCGTCGGGCCCGGTCGCCTCCTCGCCGCGGATGGCGTCGGGGCCCATCCCGGGCCCGCCGCCCTGGCCGCTCGGACGCGCCACCACGAGCCAGCCGGCCACGCCGGTGCCGGACTTGTCGTGCAGGAGGCCCGTGATCGTGGCGCCGGGACGAAGGACGAGGGCCACCGGCTCGGCCGCCCCCTCGGCGACCTTCACCGGGTCGACGGACGCGCGGCCGTAGCCCGCGCGGCGGCCCGCGAGGGAGTAGTCGCCCGCCTTCAGCCCGCGGAACTCGAAGCGGCCGTCGGGCCCCGTCTCGCGGCGCACCTGGGAGCCCGCGCCGACCATCTGGATGGAGACCCCGCCGCGGCCGGCGCGCAGCGTCTGCCCCGCCGAGAGCGTGACCTCGACGCCGGCGAGCGGCCGCCCGCTCTCGTCCCTCGCGACGCCGCGCAGGGCGAGCCCGCGCCGCATCACGATCGTGAGGCCGGTGCGGGTGACGCCGGCGGCGAGCGAGAGCCCGGCCACGGTGCGCTCGGCGTAGTCGTCGTGGCGGACGTCGACGCGCTGGCCGTCGCCCGGCCGCAGGCGCGTGGCGCGGAACGTCCCGTCGCGCCCGCTGCGCACCCGGGCCTCGCCGTCGAAGCGCCGCGCGAACGAGGCGAAGACGTTCTCGCCCGAGGGGGAGACGGTGACGCTCGCGCCCTCGATCGGCGCGCCCTGCTCGTCGACGACGCGGCCGGAGAGCGCCGCCGCGCGGACGAGCGGCACGTCCTGGGTCTCCGGCACGCCGGCGGCGACGGTCACCGCGCGCGAGAAGGGGACGAAGCGCTCGTCCTCGGCCACGAGGCGGAAGGACTGCGGGGGCAGCCCGCGCAGGGCGTAGCGGCCGTCGGCGCCGGACCGCGCGACGAAGGCGCCGCCGGAGACGCCGCGCGCGACGACGCGGACGCCGGAGACCGGCCGCCCGGTGTCCTGGTCGACGACGCGGCCCGACAGTGTCGCCGTCGGCGCGAGGGCGATCGCGACGGGCTCGCCGCCCGAGGCGGGGACCGCGACCGTGCCGCGGCCGCGGTCGCCGGCGTCGGCGACGAGCGCGCCCGACTCGCGCGGCGCGCCGTCGAGGGCGAAGGCGCCGTCGGCGCGCGTCTCGACCCACCGCGTGCGCGTGCGGCCCTCGAAGCGCACGAGGGCGCCGCCTACGGGCGTGCGGCGGTCGGCCTGCGTCACCGTGCCCCGCCGCACCTGGCCCACGGCGAGGACCACGGGCCGCGCGAGCGCGCCCGAGCGCACGCCGTCGCGCTCGACGGTGGCCATCGCCGGCGCCTCGACGCGCAGGCGGTTCCCCTCCTCGGCCGCGGTGTCGAAGCGGAAGCTGCCGTCCGGCTTCGTCGTCGTCGTCTGCGGGACGCCGCCCGTCCCGGCGCTCTCCAGGAAGCCGCGCGCTCGCCCCGGCCACAGGGTGACCACCGCCCCGACCACCGGCCCCCCGCGCTCGTCGACGACGCGGCCGGCCAGCGACTCGGCGCGCGGCAGCCTCACGTCGCCCGCGTCCTCGCCGCCCGCGTCGAGCAGGCGGTCGAGCACGACCGGCGCGACCGCTCCTCCCGAGAAGGCGAGCTGGACGACCGCGCCGGCCGCCGGCGCGGGAAGCACGAGGAGGAACGTGCCGTCGGGCCGGGTGGTGGCCGTGGCGACCGCGCGCGGCAGCGCTTCGCCCCGGGCCTCGCGGCGGGCCACGGCGGCCCCGTCCTCGAACGGGACCGCGGAGACGGCGACGCCGGCCGCGCCGGACGGGCCGACCAGGACGCGGCCCCGGATCTCCCCGGCGAGCGCTCCCGCGGCCGGCACGGCGAGCGCGGCGGCGGCGGCCAGCAGCCCCTGAAGCAGTCGGCGGACGGTCATTGGGTCTCCTCCCCGTCCCCACTATGACGCACGAGCGGGCGCCGCGGTCGGCCACCGCGGGCGGGCCCGCCGGTGGCGGCAGGGGGCGTCCGCCCTTAGAATGCACCGGGCCTCAGACACCCTCATAAGGAGCTCCCCACCTGGGTCCGAACGAACGGGACGCGGCAGCCGGCGACTCGCCCGCGTGTCGCCTCCGCGTCCTCGGCCACGGCGATCTCGACGACACGACGATCCGCGCCTGGATGGCGCTCGAGGAGCGCGCGCTCGAGCCGAACGCGTTTCTCTCGCCTCTGTTCGTGCGGCCCGCTGCCCGCTTCCTGACGGCGCCGGAGCTCGCCCCCGCCCTGCGCTTCGTGCTGATCGAGCGCGAGGCCGCCGAGGCGGCCCGCCTCGTCGGCCTCGCGATCCTGGAGGACTCGCCGCCGACGCGCGGCTTCCCGCTGCGCCACGTGCGGGCCTTCCGCTCGGTGCATTCCTACCTCTCCGGGTTCCTCCTCGATCGCGACCACGCGAAAGACGCGGCGCGGGCTCTCTTCGCGGGCCTGCGCGCTTCCTCCTGGGCCCGCCACGGCCTCGCGGTCGACGAGTACCCCGCCGAGGGAGCGCAGGCCGAGATCGTCCGGCGTGCCGCGGAAGCCTCCGGCTTCCGCTGGTTCGAGGAACACCGCTCCCGACGCGCGACCCTCTCGCCGGCGTCGCAGGCCGGCGAGGAGTTCCTGACCGCTCACCTGTCAGGACAGCGCCGCAAGAAGATCCGCCGCTCGAGGCGCCTCCTGGAGGAGAGCGGGCCCGTCCGCTGGCGCCTCGTCGGCGGCGCCGAGGTCGACGAGGCCTGCATCGAGCGCTTCCTCCAGGTCGAGCACGACGGATGGAAGGGCGAAGGGGCGACCTCGCTCCTGTCGGACGAGGGGCGCGCCGCGTTCGCCCGGGAGACGCTCCGGTCCTTCGCCGGCGCCGGCCGGCTCTTCCTCACCGAGCTGCTCGTCGGCGACGAGGTCGTGGCCTCGACGACGAACTTCGTCTCGGGCGGCGCGGGGTTCGCGTTCAAGGTGGGCTGGGCCGCCCGGTTCGCGCGGGCGGGGCCCGGCCTCCTCAACGAGCACGAGTTCGTGGTCGCCGCGCCCTCGGCCTGCGCCGGCCTCGAGTGGATCGACAGCGGCGCGGCCGAGGGCTCCTACATCGAGACGCTCTGGGCGGGCCGGCGGGAGCTCGTGCGCGGCACGTTCACGCGGACGCCCCTCGGCCGGCTCGCCGCGATCGGCCTCCGGAGCCTGCGCGCGTCGCGCGGGCTCTGGCGGCGGCGGGTCAGTTCAGCCGCGCCACCGAGAGATTGAGGGCGGCCGCGAAGGTCACCCAGGCGAGGTACGGCACGAGGAGGACCACCGCCATCCGGCTGATCTTCCACGAGGCGGCGATCGTGGCGACGATCGCGAGCCACAGGACGCAGATGCCGGCGAAGGCGAGGTCGGGGCGGCGGGCGCCGAAGAAGATCCAGGTCCACGCCCCGTTCAGCAGGAGCTGCAGCAGGAAGACGACGGTCGTCGTCTTCGTCCGCTCGTCCCGCCAGGCGAGCCAGCCGGCGACCGCCATCATGCCGTAGAGGAGCGTCCACACCGGCCCGAAGAGCCAGCTCGGCGGCGTCCACGGCGGCTTGCGCAGGGCCGGGTACCACTCGCGCACGGACTCCACCGTCGCGGTGCGGGCGAGCGTCGCGGTGCCGAAGCAGAGGAGCACGAACGCGACGAGGCCGAGCACGTCGCGCCGCCGCGAGACGTCGGGACGGGTCACCGCCTAGTGCGCCTGCGCCCGCCCGTTGCGCAGGGCCGCGACGATGCCGAGCCCCGCCTGCTTGCGGCGCGCGTTCCACGCCACGGCGTCGTCGAGCGCGCTGTAGGCGGCGGGCACGACGAACAGGGTGAAGGCGGTGGAGACGATCATGCCCCCGACGATCGAGAGGGCCATCGGCCGCTGGAGCTCGGCTCCCGGGCCGAGGGCGAGGGCCGGCGGCAGCGCGCCGGCGATCGTCGCGATCGACGTCATCAGGATGGGCCGCAGGCGCACGGGGCAGGCGTGGAGGAGGGCCTCGTGCCGCTCCATGCCCGTCGCCCGCGCCTGGTTCGTGAAGTCGACGAGCAGGATCGAGTTCTTCTTGGCGATGCCCATCAGCAGGATGATGCCGAGCATGCTGTAGACGTTGATGCTCTGGCCGGCGAGGTAGAGGGCGGCGAGGGCGCCGCTCACGCTGAAGGGCAGGGCGAGGAGGACCGTGAAGGGGTGGGTGAAGGCGTTGAACTGCGACGCCAGCACCATGTAGGCCACCGCCAGGCCGAGCACCATCGCGAAGAAGAGCGAGTCGAACGCCTCGGCGAACGTGCGGGCCGTGCCGGAGGCCACGACCCGGTAGCCGTCGGGCATGTTCGCCTTCGCGAGCTCCATCGACTTCTCGATCGCGACCGCCTGCGACACGCCGGGCGCGACGTTCGCGGTGATCGTGATCGCCCGCTCCCGGTCGCGCCGGGTGATCTGCTGGAGCGTCGGCCGCTGCTCGATCGACACGACGTCGCCGAGGCGCACGACCCCGCCCGTCCCGGTCCGCACCAGCAGCCGGCCGATGTCCTCCGGCCGCATGCGCTGCTGGGCGAGCAGCCGCACGCGGATGTCGAAGCGCCGGCCCTTGTCCTTGAACTTGCCGATGCGCTGGCCGCCGATCGCGGAGTTGACGGTCTGGCCGATCTCGGACATCGAGATGCCGAGGTCGGCCGCCTTGTTGCGGTCGGGGACCACCTGGACCTCGGGCATGCCGACCTGGTAGTCGCTGTTGATGTCGGTGACGAGGCCCGACTCGCGCATCTTCTCCATGATCACGCGCGAGGACCGGCCGAGCGTCTCCCAGTCGCGGCCGCGGATGTTGAACTCCACCGGGAAGCCCCCGCCGCGCCCGGCGCTGAAGCCGCGCTGGGAGAAGTCCATCATCACGATGCGGGCCCCCGGGATGTTGCTGGCCGCCCGACGGGCGACGTCCATCAGGTCCTGCTGGCTCAGGCGCTTCCCGCTCTTCGGGTCGACCGGCCGGTCGTGCGGCTCCTTCATCGTGACGAAGAGCATGCCGCTGTTGACCTCGCCCCCGCCGAAGCCGCCGACGAAGCCGCCGTACATGTCGACCTCGGGGCGCTCCCGCAGGAACCGCTCGACCTGGGAGAGGACGCGCTCGCTCGTGTCGAGGCTGCTGCCGACCGGGGTCTGGAAGCGGATGCCGAACCGGCCCATGTCCTGGGCCGGGATGAACTCCTGCCGCAGCAGCTTGATGATGAAGAGGGACGACACGAAGAGGACCGTGGCCGACACGAGCACGAGCCCCCGGTGCCGCAGGGCCGGCACGAGGAGGCGCTGGTAGCCGGCCGCCGCGCGGGCGAACGCGAGGCTCACCCACCGCTCGAGCCGGCTCGACCGCACGCCGACCTCCAGCATCCGCGACAGGCGCATCGGGGCGAGGGTGAGCGCCTCGAGCAGCGAGATGAGGACCGCCACCGAGATCGTGACGCCGAACTGGAAGAAGAACTTGCCGATGATGCCCTTCATGAAGGCCACCGGCAGGAAGATCGCCATGATGGCGAGGGTCGCGGCCGCCGCGGCGAAGGTGATCTCGCGCGCGCCGACGGAGGCGGCGGTGACCTTGCCCGACCCGTGCTCGCGGTGGCGATAGATGTTCTCGAGCACCATGATCGCGTCGTCGACGACGATCCCGACGACGAGGGTGAGGCCGAGCACGGTGTAGGTGTTCAGGGTGAAGCCGAACACGTACATGACGATGAAGGTGCCGAGGATCGAGGTCGGGATCGCGAGGAGGACGTTGAGGGTCGTCGACCACGAGCCGAGGAAGATCCAGCACACGACGCTCGTGAGGAGGGCGGCGAGGACCAGGGTGAAGAGGATCTCGTTGATCGCCCGCTCGACGAACACCGTGGTGTCGAAGTTGACGGCGAGGAAGAGCCCCTCGGGCAGCTGCTTGTCGATGTCGACGAGGCGGGCGCGCACGTCGCGGCCGACCTGCACCGCGTTCGCCCCGCGCAGCTTCGTGATGCCGAAGCCGATGGCCGGCTCGCTCATCGCGCGGTAGAGCCGGCGGCGGTCCTCGAGGCCGTCCTCGACGACGGCCACGTCCTTCAGGCGCACGGGAGCGCCGTCGCGGTAGGTGATGACGAGGTCGCGGAACCCCTCGACGTCGATCGCCTCGCCCTCGGCCCGCACGTTCATCTCGCGGGCGGGGTTCTCGATGCGGCCGGCCGGCACCTCGAGGTGCTCGCGCTGGATGGCCGCGTTCACCTGCTGGATCGTGAGGCCCTGGGCCTCGAGCTTCACCGCGTCGTACCAGACGCGGACGCTGCGGTCGCGGAAGCCGGAGAGCTGGATCTCGCCGACGCCGGGGATCGTCTGGAGCTGGGGGCGGATCACGTTGCGGATGTAGTCGGCGACGAACGTCGGCGGCCGGCTGCCCCCGACGGAGATCCGCATGATCGGCTCGTCCTCGGGATTCGTCTTGCTGACGATCGGCGGGTCGATGTCGCGGGGGAGGTTCCGCTGGAGCTGCGAGAGCTTGCTCTGGACGTCCTGCATCGCGATGTCGATGTCGCGCTCGAGCTCGAACTCCACCGTGACGTTCGCGCTGCCCTGGCGCGAGGTCGAGGTGATCTCCTTCACGCCCTCGACGGAGGTCACGGCGTCCTCGACGAGGTCGACGACGTCCGTCTCCATGATCTCGGGCGAGGCGCCCTCCCAGCTGATCGATATGTTGACGACCGGGAAGTCGACGTCCGGGTTCTGGCTGACGCCGAGGCCGCGGAAGACGGTGCCGAAGCCCGTGAAGCAGAGGAGGCCGAAGCCGATGAGGGCGAACATCAGGATCCACGCGAAGACGTGGTTCCGGATGGAGATGTCGGCCAGGGTCATCCCCGTGGCGATCTTCTGGGGGTCCTCGGGCTCCTCGACCGGAGGCCGTCTCGTCGTCTCCGACATGGCCGCTCCTACTTCGCCGCCGGGGGCGACTGCTTGCCGGGGGGCTCCTTCGCCGCGCCCGCGTCCACGATCTCGACCGGGATGCCGTCGGCGAGGCGGTCCGACCCCTCGGTGACCACCACCTCGCCCGTCTTCAGCCCGGAGAGGATCTCGACGACCCCGGTGCCCGTGCGCAGGCCGAGCTGGATGGGCCGCAGCTCGGCCTTGCCCTTCACGACGACGTAGGTGACGAAGCCCTGCTCGCTCGCCTGGATCGCCGCCTCGGGCACGACCGCCGCGTCCTTCTTCTGCTCGCCGGACAGCGTCACCTCGGCGAAGAAGCCGGGCTTGAGCTCGCCCGGCTTCTCCACCCACGCGAGGACCTCGACCTGGCGCGTCGTGGTGTCGGCGATGCGGCCGACGTGGTAGATGCGGGCCTCGAAGTCCTTCGGCCCGAGCGGCGCCACGCGGAAGGTCACGGTGCCGCCCTCGCGCGCCTTCAGCGACTCGGCCTCGGAGACCTTGAAGCGCAGGCGGAGCCGGCTCGTGTCGACGATCGTCGCGAGCACCGTGCCCGTCCGCACGAACTGGCCGGTGTCGACCGTGCGGGTGTTGATCGTGCCGGCGATCGGGGCCCGCACCTCGGAGCGCTGCAGGTTCTGGAGGGCGATCCCCGCGGCCGCCTGCGAGACGTCCACCGCGGCGGAGAGGCGGTTGCGGTCGGTGCGGGAGCGCGTCAGCTCCTCGGCCGAGAGCAGCTCGCTCTGGGCGAGGGCCTCGCGCCGCTTCAGGTCGGCCTCGGCCTGGCCGCGGTCGGCCTTCGCCTGCTCGAGCTGCGCCTTCGCGCGCTCGGCCTCGAGGCGGTAGCGGTCGGGGTCGATCCGCAGGAGGACGGTGCTCGTCGTGACCTTGTCGCCCTCGTTGAAGCGGACGCCGGTGGCGACGCCCTCGACCTGGGCGGTGACCTGGACCATGTCCTGGGCCTCGAGCTGGCCGAGGGCCTTGATCTGATAGACGACGTCCTGCATGGCGACCGGGCTGACCCGGACCCGCAGGGCCTGGCGCGCGGGCCGCTGGGCGGCGGCGTCGCCGCCTCCGCCGCACGCCGCGAGGGGAAGAACCGCCAGGAGGACGAGGCGAAGGGGGTGTCTCGGCAAGGAGTTCCTCGTGCTGACGGCGCGCCGGGCGGGAGGGGCCCGCGCGACGGCCGAAAGAATGATTCTCCGCTCAAAGACCGGCGGAAGCCAGCCGGGGTTGGATCCGAGCGTGTAAAGTGTCGGGATGCACGATCCTCGAGTTCCCGAGACGCTCGAAGGCTGGAGCGTCCTGCACCAGATGTTCCGGATCCGCTGGCCCGAGTGGCGGGTGCGGCCGCAGGATCTGCGCGAGCGGCTGGCGGGCGAGGCCGCCGCGGCGATCGCGGCGATGCGGGGCGGCGACGGCGGGACGACCGTTCCCGTGACCCTCCTCGGCCACAAGGGCGACCTCATGCTCGTCCACTTCCGCCGCAGCTTCGAGGAGCTGCAGGCCGCGCAGGTCGCCGTGGCCCGCCTCGGCCTCGCGACCTTCCTCGAGCCGACGACGTCCTTCGTCTCGATCGTCGAGCTCGGGATGTACGAGATGACCGCCCAGATCCATCGCCGCCTCGCCGAGCGCGGCCTCGCCGCCGGAACGGAGGCCTTCGAGCAGGCCTTCGACGCGGAGATGGCCGAGCAGCGGAAGCGGGTCCTCGGCCGCCTCTTCGTGGAGGTCCCCGCCCGGCGGCACGTGTGCTTCTACCCGATGAACAAGCGGCGGGGAGAGCAGCGCAACTGGTACGCGGAGAAGGTCGAGGACCGCGCGCGGATGATGCTCGAGCACGGCAAGATCGGCCGCCACTACGCGGGGCAGGTCACCCAGGTCATCTCCGGCGCCATCGGCTTCGACGACTGGGAGTGGGGCGTCGACCTCTTCGCCGACGACCCCGTCGTCTTCAAGAAGCTCATCTACGAGATGCGCTTCGACGAGGCCTCGGCATGGTTCGCCGAGTTCGGGCCGTTCTACGTCGGCCTCCAGTTCTCGCCGTCGGAGCTGCCGAAGTACCTCGAGGGCGAGGTCCCGGCCTTCCACCCGCCGGCCTGAGGGCCCTCAGGAGGACGCGCGGACGACGGCCTCGAGGAGGGCGTGGGCCTCGGGCCGCAGGGCGCTCCACGCGGCCAGCGCTCCGATCCCGAGAACGGCGGCGGCCACGGCGAGCGGCGCCCCCCGTCCCGCGGGCGCCGGCCCGGGCGCTGGTCCGTCGGCGAGAAGGACGCGGACGCGCGCCGCGAGCGGCGCCGCGTCGAGGGCGGCGAGCGGCAGGGCGAGGCGGCCGCCGTCCGGAACGAGGGAGGCCGCGACGACCAGCGCCCGCGCGAGGGCCTCGGGGCGCACCTCGCGACGGGCCCGTTCGTCGGCCGCGAACTCGGCCGCCTCCTCGAACGCCGCGCGGAACCGGCGGCCGGCCGGCAGCCACGCGAGCGCGTCGGGCGACGCGGCGAGGGCGAGCCGCCGCAGGTTGTCGCCGGCCGCGGCGTGGGCGCGCTCGTGGGCGGCCACCGCCTGGAGCTCGTCCGCGGTCAGCGCGTCGACGAGCCGCGACGCGAGCAGGAGACGAGGCCGCAGCGTCCCCGCGAGGGCGGCGACCGGCAGCGGGTGCTCGATGCGCGTCGCCGGGATCCGCAGGCCGGCGACCGGCGCGCCGCCGCGCGCCCAGGCGCGCACGGCGCGGGCGGTGCGCCGCGCGAGGCGCGCGGCGGCGAGGGGACGGGGCGCGAGGAGCGCCGCCCCGGCGAGGCCGAGGACCCACAGCAGGGGCCCCGCGGCCTCGCGAGCGCCGGCGGGCTCGTGGGACACCCAGGCCGGCGCGACCACCGCGAGCACGGCGATGAGGCCCGCGAGCGAGGGCGAGAGGGCGAGGACGAAGAGGCCCCGGGCCCGCGCGGCGGGCGGGCGGCGCGCGAGGCGCCGCTCCAGGCCCGGCGCGAGGGCGACGACCGCGGCGGCGGCGGCCGACGAGGCGACCGCGTGGGCCGCGAGGGCGAGCAGGGCGCCGAGGAGCAGCCAGGTCACGGCGCGTCCTTCCGCCGCAGCGAGCGCTCCTTGTCGCGGACGAGGCGCTGGAGCTCCGGCAGCAGCTCGCGGTCCCGCTCCCCGACCGCGTCGACGAGGGTCGAGAGGAGGGGCCGCGCGCTGCGGTGGCGGCCGAGCAGCCGGTCGAGCCATCGGCGCAGGAGGGACGCGGCGAAGGCCTCGCGGGTCGTCGCCGGCGAGTAGCGGTAGCCGCGGCCGTGGCGCTCGCGGGCCAGGAGGCCTTTCTTGTAGAGGCGGTCGAGCGTCGTCATCACGGTGGTGTACGCGAGGCCGCCCGGCAGCGACTCGCGCGCCTCCCGGACGGAGAGGCCGGGACGCCGCCACAGCAGCTCCATGACACGCTCCTCGAGCGGGCCGACGTCCCTCACGCGGAGGAGTATCGCCGCAGCCCGCGCCCGTCGGCAACGCTCGCGCTCAGAAGCGGGCCTCGTAGCGGAGGTAGATCCCCCGGCCGGGGGCGTCGAGGCCCCACGAGACGCCGCGGTAGTTCTCGTCTCCGAGGTTCTCGGCGTCGAAGAGGATCTCGTGGCCGGCCGCGATGCGCAGCGCGCCGCGCACCCCGAAGACGACGTAGCCGGGCTGCGACGGGAAGAGGGGCCGGGCGGCGCCCGCGGGCCCCAGGACGCGGAGCTGGACCTGCGCGAGGGTCTCCCCGGTCGGGAGGAGGACGTCGTCGGCGTTGCCCGCCACACCGTCGGGGCCCGAGGAGACGAGGCCGCGGGCGCGGGCGCCGTTCGTGAAGAAGCTCGCGATGCTCGAGCGCGACCGCGTGGCGCCCGTGCGGCGGTCCTCGAGGTCGAGGGTCGAGAGGCGCTCCTGCCGGGCAGCGGCGTGGAGGTACGGCTCGACCCAGAACCGCCGGCCGCCGGCGGGGGCGAAGCGCAGGCGGGCCCAGAGCTCCGGTGCCGGCGTGCCGCCCTCGATGTTCGGCGGCGCGCCGCTCGCGCGGTCCTCGGCGCGGATGGCGGTGCCGACGAGGCCGAGCGTCAGGGCGCCGCCGAGGGGCAGCTCGGCGCGGCCCTCGATGCCCCGCAGGCGCGCGTCGCCGAAGTTGGCGCGGACGAGAACGGGGCTCGACGAGGCCCCGACGTACACGACGCCGCTCGCGAGCTGCCGGACGATCGGCTCGCCGGCGAGGCTCGTGCCCACCGCTCCCGGCGGGAGGATGAGGGCCTGCTTCGCCACGTTGTCGTCGACGTCGGTCTGGAAGACGGTGACGTCGGCGCGCGCGCGGCCGCGGCGCCACCGCAGGCCCGCCTCGTAGCTGAGGCTCGTCTCGGGGTCGAGGACGCGCACCGCGTCCGCGGTCGACACCGCGGCCGCGTCCGCGGTCGAGCCCACCGTCGCACCGAGCCCCTCGACCTCGCGGGCCGAGATCTCGTAGCCCGAGCCGGTGAGCCCGAACGTCCCGAGATCGGTCACGTCGGGAGCGCGGAAGCCGCGGCTCACGCTCCCCGCGAGCGAGAGGGAGCGCGCGAGCTCGACGACGGCGCCCGCCCGGAAGGTGAAAGCGCTCGTGTCGTACGCGTCGTCCGGCCACAGCGGCTTGCCGTTCACGACCGCGGCGTCGGCCGCGCTCGCCTCGTAGCGGGCCGCGCTCCAGCGCACCGCCCCGTTGAGGCGCAGGCGGCCGGGGAGCGCGTCGAAGGCGTCCTGCAGGAAGACTCCCCCGTGGCGGTAGCGGGCGCCGTCGGGGACGCGGCCGCGGCGGGGGCCGGTGGCGCCGCTCGCGGGACTCCACGAGAAGGACGGCGCGGCGAGGCTCTCGAGGTACGCGTCGCCTCCGAGAAGGAGGTCGTGCCGGCCGAGCTTGCGCTCGGCCGTGGCCTGCAGGCCGTGGGCCACGGTGCGCTCCGGCTCGTGGTTGACGCCGGCCCGGGGGTTCCCGTTCCCGCCCTGGTTCACCCGTTCCTCGCGCTGCGCGTTGAAGGAGTACGCGAGGCTCACCCGGTCGAGCCAGCCGGCCCGGAGCCGGTCGGCGCGGACCCACGCGTGGTCGACCATCAGGTTGCGCAGGTCGGCGACCAGGTTGCCGTCGCCGCCGAGGAGCTGGTCGTAGCGTCGGCCGCCGTCCTGCTGTCCGCGCAGGTAGCCGGCCGCGATCTGCGTCCGCGGCCCGAGGGCCCAGTTGGCGCGCAGACGCCCCCCGTACTGCGTGAAGGCCGTGTCGGGGAGCCGGCCGTCGTCGAGCATCAGGTCTCCGGCGAGGCCGAGGAAGCGCGTCACGGCCCCCCGCGAGTCGACGCCGCCGCCCGGACGCACGGTGTTCACCCGGCGGCCGGCCAGGGTGCCGCTGAGGCCCACGCCTTCGCCGGCGTAGGCCAGGTTCAGGGCCGACCCGAAGCTCGCGTCGGCGCTGCCGCCGCTCGCCGAGAAGGAGCCCGAGAGGCGCCCTTCGCCGCCGGCGGAGAAGGCGGGCGCGCGGGTCACGAGCTGCACGCTGCCGCCGAGCGCGTCGGAGCCGAACTCGGCGCTCGACGGCCCGCGCACCACCTCCACGGCCTCGAGGGCCGAGGGCTCGACGAGGTCGAAGAAGGTGCTGATGCCGCCGCGCTGCGCGCCGGTCGTGAAGCGGGCGCCGTCGACGTAGACGCTGACCTTCGCCCCGGTGAGGCCGCGGACGAAGACGCCGGCGATCGTGGGGCTCGTGCGCTGGAGGGCGAGCCCCTCCTCCTCCGCGGCGGCCTGGGCGAGCACGGCCTTCGCGCGGAGGGCGAGCGTTTCCTCGTCGACGACGTTGACCCGCTGAGCGACGCGGTCGAGCGCCTCGACCCGCCCCAGGGCGGCGGTGACCGTCACCTCGTCGCGGAAGGCCTCGGGCATGAGGACGACGACGGTGGCCGCAGGCCCGGCCGCGCCGGCGGCCACGGCGAGGCGGCGGGCGGCGAAGCCGGCGGCCTGCACTCGGAGCACGTAGGAGCCGGCCGCGATCCCGTCCATGCGAAAAGCACCCTGCGCGTCCGCGCGCGCGGAGGCGACGATGGCGCCCGAGGCGGTGGCGAGCGAGAGGGAGGCTCCGGCGACGGGCGCGCCGGCGGCGTCGCGGACGGTCCCGCTCACCGGGCCGGGCGCCGCCCGCTCGCCGGCGGGGTCCGCGGCACGGGCCGGCGCGGCAGCGCCGGCCGCGAGAGCCAAGGCGAGGACGGACGCGGCGAGGCCGGACCGAAGGGCGCGGTGGGGCATGCGAGAGGCTCGCCGAGCGCCACCGGTACTACAAGGCCTAGTAGCTGCGCGGCGGCCGGCGCCGGCGTGACGACCGCCACATCCGCCCGGGCCGCGCGGAAGGTCGAATGGAGCATGCCCTCTCCGCGTCGGACCTTCGCCCTTCGTGTCGGCGCCCTGTCCCTCCTGGCCGCGGCCCTCGTGGCGTGCGGCGGCGGCGGCGGCAGCGGCGCCCCGGACCCGGTGCCGTCGCCCACGGCCGCGACGTGCGCGACCGGGACGCCGGTGAGCGGCACGCCGTCGATCGTCGCGCGGCTCGTCGTCTCCGGGCTCCGCAGCCCGCTCGACCTGCAGTCGGTTCGCGAGGACCGGGAGCGGCTCTACGTGGTGGAGCAGGGCGGGCGCATCCGGGTCGTGCGGAACGGGCAGCTCGAGCCGACGGCGTTCCTCGACGTCTCCGACCGCATCTCGACGGGGGGCGAGCGCGGCCTCCTCGGCCTCGCGTTCCACCCCCGCTTCGCGCAGAACCGCCGCTTCTTCGTGAACTACACCGATCCCTCCGGCGACACGCGGCTCGCCGAGTTCACGGCCTCGTCTCCGGACTCGGCCAGCGCGTCGACCGAGCGGCTGCTGCTGCGGGTGTCGCAGCCGTTCTCGAACCACAACGGCGGCGGGCTCGCGTTCGGCAGCGACGGCTACCTCTACGCCGGCCTCGGCGACGGCGGCTCCGGCGGCGACCCGCTCGGCAACGGCCAGCGCCTCGACACCCACCTCGGCAAGATGCTCCGGATCGACGTCGACGCCGGCTCGCCCTACGCGGTGCCCGCGGACAACCCCTTCCGCGCGCGGGCCGGCGCGCTGCCCGAGATCTGGGCCTACGGCCTGCGGAACCCCTTCCGCTTCTCCTTCGACCGCGTCACCGGCGAGCTCTACGTCGGCGACGTCGGGCAGGGGTCGCTCGAGGAGATCGACGTCGCGGCCGCGCGGGCCGGCGGGCAGAACTACGGCTGGAACGTGACGGAGGGCTCCTCCTGCTACAGCCCGCGGACCGGCTGCGACAAGACCGGGATCACCGGGCCCGTCTTCGAGTACGACCACTCCCAGGGCTGCTCGGTGACGGGCGGCGTCGTCTACCGCGGCTGCCGAATGCCCGGTCTCGCCGGGACCTATTTCTTCGGCGACTTCTGCCGGGGCTCGATCCGCTCCTTCCGCTTCTCGGCCGGCCAGGCCACCGACGTGAGGTCGTGGAGCCTGTCCGGGCCGGGCGCGGTGTCGTCCTTCGGCGTGGACGCGGACGGCGAGGTCTACGTCGTCGACTACGCGGGTGCCGTCTACCGGCTCGAGCCGGCGAGCTGAGCGGCCCGCGCGGCGCGCCGCTCGGCGAGCCACGCGAGGACGAGGTACGCGGCGGCGAGGCCCCACAGCCATCGCCACTCGAAGGCGACGTGTCGCAGCGAGGCGCCCATCTCGGTGAGGCGCAGGACGCCGGCGATGCCGGCCGTGCTCGGGAGAAGGAGCGAGAGGGCGCGCAGCCAGCGCGGGAGCGCCTCGACCGGCCAGGCGAAACCGGCGAGGAAGACGGAGGGCAGGGAGCTGAAGAGCAGCACCTGCATCGCCGTCTCGCGGCGGCGGAAGAGGCTCGCCGCGGCGAGGGCGAGGAAGATGCAGGAGAGCAGGAACGGCAGGGCGAACGCGGCGAGGTCCAGGCCGCGGCTGCGCTCCGGGAAGTCGAAGACGCGGTAGGCGGCGGCGAACATGAACAGCGCCCAGACCGCGTAGAGCGCGAGGTAGAAGAGGGCGCGCCCGAGGACGCGGGCGAGAGGAGAGACGGGCGGGCCGCCCGGCGCGGCGCGCTGCTCGGCCGCGGTGCCGCCGAGGAGGCCGATCCCGATGAGGAGGGTCTGCTGGAGGATGAGGACGAGCACCGCGGGCACCACGTAGCTCGCGTACCCCTCGGTGGGATTGAAGAGCGGCCGCGCGACGAAGGGCACCGGGTCGCGGATCGCCCGGGCCGCCGCCTCCCCCCGTCCGCGCGCCTCGAGCCGTCGCACGTCGATGCCGGCCGACAGCGTGCCGGTCGTCTCGAGGAGGCCGGTGGCGACCTGGCGGTACACGAGGAAGTAGCTCGCGTCGGCGAAGACACCGACGCGCGTGCGGCGGCCGCCCGCGACGTCGCGCTCGAACCCGCGCGGGATGGCGAGGACGCCCGAGACGCGGCCTTCGGCGACGAGGCGCTCCGCATCGCCGAGCGAGGCGGGCCGCGCGACGACCGCGAGGAGCGAATGGGCGTCGGCCATCCGGGCGAGCTGGCGCGAGAGCGGCGTCTTGTCCTCGTCGACGACCGCGATCGGGACCTCGCGCAGCACCTGAGGCAGATACGGAATCGGGTAGAAGAACGAGTAGAGGACGATCGCCCCGGCGAGGACCAGGAGCGCCCCGGGGTCGCGGACGACCCGCCCGGCCTCTTCCCGCGCCGCGCGGAAGACGCCCCTCACGTCCGCCCCCAGAACCCGGGCTCGGACGCCGCCCGGCGCAGGCGGCGCCACGCGAGGGGCGGCAGGAGCGCGGGAAAGGCGAGGAGCGCGAGGAGCTCCGGCGCCGACACGGCGGGGGGCGCCCCCTTCATGGCCTGCTCGACGAGGAGCCGCAGGTAGTGGGTGAGCGGCAGGAGAGAGCCCCAGACCCGCGCGAAGGCCGGCATCGCGATCGTCGGGAAGGTGACCCCCGCGTAGGCGAAGGCGGGCGAGGCGAGGAAGGCCGCGACGCTCGTCGCGAAGCGGAGATTCGGAAAGAGACCGACGAGGCAGACGCCGATCGCCTGATAGGCGAGGACGAAGAGGACCGTGCCGGCGAGGAGGAGCGCGGCGCTGCCGCGCATCGGCACGCCGAGCCCGCGGAAGAGGGCGGCCATCGCGGCCGCCGCGACCCCCGTGAAGGCGGCGGTCGACGGCAGCAGCTTCCCGGCGAGGGCGCGGGCGAGCGAGCCGCGCCCGGCCGCGAGCCACTCGCCGGCGGTGCCCTCGCGCAGCTCCGCGCCGACGGAGTTGACGGCGGCGACGAGCACGAAGACGTGCAGGAGGGTCGGGAAGAGGGCGACGAAGATGTACGAGACGTAGTTGAGCTGCGGGTTGTAGAGGGGGTGGATGTCGGCCCGGACCGGCTCCACCCGAGCGAGGGCGGCCGCCTCGGTCTCCCCCGCCGCGCGCAGCCGCCGCAGCTTGACCCCGGCCGAGAGCGTCGACGTGGCGGCGAGCAGGTCGCGCCTCACGAGGCTCGCCGGCACGAGGAGCTGCGCGTTCGTGTACGCGACGACCGGCTCGGCCGCGCCGCGCTTCACGTCGCGCTCGAGGCCGGCCGGCACCTGCACCCACGCGTAGACCGCGCCGCGCAGCACGAGCTCCTTCGCCTCCTCCGGATCGGCCGGGCGCGCGGCGACCCGCACGGTGGGCGTCGCGTCGATCATGCGCACGAGCTGTCGCGAGAGGCGCGAGTGGTCCTGGTCGACGACCGCCACCGGCAGCTCGCGCGGGAGCCCGGCGGAGAAGATCGCGTAGGTGAGAAGAAGCGCGAGCGCGGGCAGCGCCAGGAGGAGAAGGGGCTCCTTGGGCCGCGTCGCGATCCGCCGCAGCTCGCGGGCGAGCACCGCCGTCATGGCCGCGGGCCCTAGCGACGCGACCAGTCGACGACGGCGCTCATGCCCGGGCGAAGGCCCTCGACCGGGGCCGGGGGCCGGGCCCGCACCTCGAAGGTCTTGAGGTCGAAGCCGCCCGAGGCGCTCGTCGAGCGCCACGTCGCGAAGTCGGCGAGCGGGGCGATCGACGTCACCTTCAGCTCGACGTCGCGCGCGAGAGCCGGCACCCGCGCCACGAGGCGATCGCCCATCTTCAGGCCGGCGAGGCGGTCCTCGCGGAGGTGGAAGACGACCCAGGCGTCGGTCAGGTCGACGAGGCTCACCACCGGGTAGCCGGGCGAGGCGAGCTCGCCGGGCTCGACGTTCCGGGCCGAGACCTCGCCGTCGCGCGGCGCGCGCAGCGTCGTCTCGCCGAGCCAGGCCCGCACCTCCGAGACGGCGCCCTCGGCCTGGCGGACGACGGCGGCGGCCGCCGCCTTGTCCTCTCCACGCGCCCCGGCCTGGGCCATGTCGTAGGCGGCGCGGGCCGCGTCCGCGGCGGCGCGCGACGCCTTCCAGCCGGCCTCGGCCTCGTCCTTCCGCTGGGTGGGCACGACGCCGTCGCGGTTCAGCCGCTCGACCCGCTCGAACGTGGTCTTCGCGAGGGCGGCCGCCGCCTCGGCCCGGCGCCAGTTGTTCTCGGCCGCCCGCACCTCCTCGTCGCGGGCGCCCTTCTGGGCCTTCGCGCTCTGCGCCTGGGCCGCCGCGCGGACGGCCGACGCCTGGTCGAGCTTCGCCTGGACCTCGGGGCTCTCGAGCCGCGCCACGGCGTCGCCCTTCTTCACGCTCTCGCCCACGTCCACGAGAACCTCGGCCACGCGGCCGGGCAGCTTCGCGGAGACGTCCACCTGGGCGGCCTCGACCTCGCCCTGGACGAGGTCCTCCCGCTTCGCGCAGCCCGTGGCCGCGGCCACGACGGCCGCGGCCAGAAGGAGCGCCGTCTTCGTCGCGTGTCTCATGGCTGCACCTCGGTCGCGCCGGCGGCGCGCAGCGTCTCGAGCTCGGCCCCCTGGCCGCTCGCCTCCAGGAGGCCGGCCAGGGCGTCGTCGAAGGCGTAGGCCGCGGCGAGGCGCTCGAGGCGCACCTTCGCCTGGGCCAGGCGGGCGTCGACCACCTCGAGCGAGGTGCCGAGGCCCTCCTCGAAGGCGCGGGTCCGCGCCCGGAGGTTCTCGTCGGCGAGGCCGCGGGCGGCGCCGAGCGCGCGGTACTGGTCGGCCGCCTTCTCCGCGCCGCGGTACTCGCGCTCGACGAGCGTCCCGAGGTCGCGGCGGAGCTTGCGGTCGAGGAGAAGGACGCGCTCCTGCTGGGCCCGCGCGGCGGCCAGCTTCTTTCCCCGCGCGCCGCCGTCGAAGAGCTCGAACCGCGCGCCGAGGCCCGCCATCCAGTCGGGCTCGATCGGCGAGAGGTCGGCCTTGCGCGTCTCGTAGAGGCCGTAGGCGAAGACCTCGGGGAAGAAGGCGCCCTTCCCCGCCGCGACGGCCTGCCCGGCGAGCGTCTTCTGCGCGGCGAGGCGATCGAGGGCCGGGTGGCGCGCGAGCGCGGCCTCCTGGAAGCGGGCGAGCGGGTCGAGCGTCTCGACGACGAAGAGCGGCGTGGCGGGGTCGGCGACGGGGTCGTCGGCCGCCATCACGTTCCCGAGCGCCGCCCGCGCGATCTCGACGTCGTGCCGGGCGCGCTTCAGCTGCCGCTCGGCCTCGGCCTGCGCGACCTCGGCGTGGAGCCTCTCGACCTTCGCGATCATCCCCTCCTCCTCGAGCCGGCGCGCGTCGCGCACGTGCTGCTCGAGGCCGGCGAGGACGTCGGCGCGGACCGCGGTCTCCTCGAGGGCGAGCCGCAGGCCGAAGTACGCGCGCACGAGCGCGCGCAGGACGCCCTCCTCGGTCTGGCGCGTCTGGGCCGCCGCGTCGCCGACCCGGGCTTCGGCCGCGCGGTTCGCCGCGCGGATCCGACCGCCGGTGAAGAGGGGCCACCGCGCGGTCAGGGGCAGGCGAAGCATGTCCTGCTTGAAGAGCGTCTCCTCGAACGATGGGACGCGGGCGGACGGCACGTTCGGGTGGAGGGTCAGGATGACGCTGCGGATCGGGTCGAGGTCGAGGAGGATCTCCTCGCCGAGGTGGGTGTAGACCGGGTCGAAGGAGACCGTCGGGAAGTAGAGCCCGCGCGCGGCCTTCCGCTCCTCGGCCCGCTGCCGCTCCTCGGCCCGCGCCGCGAGCACCTGCTCGTTTCCGGCGCGGGCCCGGGCGAGCGCGTCGGCGAAGGACAGCCCCGGCCCGGCGGTCGAGAGCGGGTCCGGGGCGGGGGGCGCGGCCAGCGCCGCGGCGAGGAGGAGGGGCAGGAGGAGGGCCATCGTTCGTTCCCGGGCGGGGGGCCGCCCTTCACTTGACTTATAGAACTATAAGCTAGGGCCGGCCCCGCGTCAAACCGGGCCGCGCGAGGAGCCCGTCGGCGAGGAGGTCGACGACGACGTCGGCGTAGCGCTCGATCGTGGCCTTCCGCGACACGTCGAGGCCGAAGGCGCGCCGCGCCGCCTGCGGCTCGGCGAAGAGGGCGGTGGCGGCGCCGACCATCGCGAAGTAGGCGAGCCGCTCGTCGAGGGGCCGGGCCACCCCCTCCTTCACCGCCGCCCCGACCTCGCGGGCGAAGCGGTGGACCCAGCGGTCGAGCCAGCGGTCGTAGAGGGCGTCGAACGCCTCTCCCCCGGCGCTGCTCTCGGTGCGGATGAGCCGCGACAGCTCGGGCCGCCGGCCGCTGAACCGCACGACCGCGCGGATGAGGGCGCGCAGCCTCTGCTCGCGCGGCGCGTCGCCGAGCCCGGCCACGGTGCGCTCGAACTCGGCCTCGAGGTCGGAGAACAGGTCGGCCACGACGGCGTCCCACAGGCCGCGCTTCGAGCCGAAGTGGTGGTGGACGAGCGGTTGCGTGACGCCGGCCCGGCGGGCGATGCCGGCGGTCGTCGCGCCGTCGTAGCCGTGGTCCGCGAACTCCCGCGTCGCCGCGTGGAGGATCTCGGTCCGACCGGGAGCGGCCGCTCGCCGCGAGGCGCTCATCGCGCAGGGAACGCGGCGTCGGCGCGCACCTGCCGCGCCTGCCAGAGGTGACGGCGGTCGTGGGCGAGGACGATGAGGAAGCCGGCCTGCAGGCGGAAGCGCAGGCCGGACACGTACGGGTTCGCGAAGCGCACCGCGAGGTCGAGGTCCTCCGCGTCCGAGAGCAGTCGGCGCACCGCCTCCTGCGAGCGGACAAACCGCGCGAGGGCCTCCGCGACGGGCAGGGCGGAGGTGGGAGCGATCACCCGCGGGTTCCGCATCTTCCGGCGGACCGGCGGCTCGAGCTCGCGGATGAAGAGCGAGGCGAAGAAGCCCGGCGCGACCGGCCCGCGGCGCATCCGGCCCCGGCCCCGCGCCCGCGCGACCGCGGGGGCCATCGCCGCGACGTAGGTCGTGTTGGCGACCGCGAGGTGGTCGAGGCACTGCGCCACGCTCCAGCCCGCGCCGCCGCGCGGCTGCCAGTTCGCCCGCGCGTCGTCGAGGCCCTCGACGACGGCCCGGGCCTCGCGATCGGCGGCGGCGAGGGCCGTCTCGAGCTCCGCGAGGTCGGGCGGGAGCGCTTCGGCCATGCGGCATTCTAGCGCCCGCTCCGCGGCGGCCCGGATATCATGCGGGGCATGGAACTCGCGGATCTCTTCGCCCGGCACGTCGCCCGCCTCCAGGAGGAGACGGAGAAGTCCCTCGCCGAGACCGGCTACGACTCGCTCGTCGTGTCGAGCGGCGCGCCCCACACGTACTTCGCGGACGACCAGGACGCCGTGTTCCACGCGACGCCCCACTTCTCGCACTGGTGCCCGCTCGGCGGGCCTCACCACGTCCTCCACGTCGTCCCGGGGAAGAAGCCCCGCCTCGTGCGCTGCGCGCCGGAGGACTACTGGTACGAGCAGGGCGGCGTCACCGATCCCTTCTGGGTCGACGCCTTCGACTTCTCCGAGGCCGGCTCGGCCGACGCGGCGTGGGCGGCGATCGGCCACCCGACGCGGGCCGCCTACGTCGGCAACGAGGGCGACCGCGCGGCCCGCGCCGCGCTCGCCGCGAACCCGGGGCCGCTCGTCGCGCGGCTCGACTGGACCCGCAGCTACAAGGACGACTACGAGGTGCGCTGCCTCGAGGAGGCCACCGTCCTCGGCGGGCGCGGGCACCGGGCCGCCCGCGAGGCCTTCGCCGCCGGCGCCTCCGAGCTCGAGGTCCACTTCGCGTTCGTCACCGCCGTGGGCGTGCCCGAGGCGCAGCTGCCCTACCCGACGATCGTCGCCACCGACGAGAAGGCGGCGACCCTGCACTACGAGTCGAAGCGCACGCTGCGCGACCGCCGGGTGCTGCTGCTCGACGCGGGCGCCCAGAGCCGCGGCTACGCGTGCGACATCACCCGCACGACGCCCGCCCCGGGCGCCGACCCGCGCTACGTCGCGCTCGTCGCGCGGATGGACGAGCTCGAGCGGGAGCTCGCGGCCGAGTCGCGGCCCGGCCGGCCGTACCTCGAGGTCCACCTCCAGGCGCACCGCGGCGTCGCGCGCATCCTGTCGGACCTCGGCCTCGTGAAGGTGTCGGCCGAGGAGGCGTGGGAGCGCGGGCTCACCCACCCCTTCCTCCCGCACGGCGTCGGCCACCACCTCGGCATCCAGGTGCACGACGTGGCCGGCCGCCAGCGCGACCGCGAGGGGACGCCTTTCCCGCCGCCGCCCGAGCACCCGTACCTGCGCAACATGCGGACGATCGAGCCCGGCCACGTCTTCACGATCGAGCCGGGCCTCTACTTCATCCCGATGCTCCTGCGGCCGTTCCGCGCCGGGGCGAACGCCTCCTTCTTCGACTGGAGCGCCATCGACGCGCTCACGCCCTACGGCGGCGTGCGCGTCGAGGACAACGTGCTCGTCACCGCGAAGGGCCCGCGCAACCTCACGCGCGAGCAGCTCCCGGACTAGAGCCCGGCCGCCTCCCGCAGCGCGGCCACGAGCTCCTCGGCCGTCCACTCGTTGCCGCGCAGCAGCCGGGCGAGCTTTCCGTCGCGGCCCACGACGGCGGTGCGCAGGTTGTGGACGAACTGGCCGGTGTCCTCCTCGTAGTCGAGCTCGAGGGCCGTCCCGAGCGTGCGGACGGCCTCGTCGGTGCCGGTGGCGAGCCGCCAGTGCGTGAACGGCGGTGACGTGAGCTGGAAGGGCCGGCCGAACGCCTTCAGCACGGCGGGCCGGTCGTGCTTCGTGTCGAAGCTCACCGTGAGGAGGCGCGTCTTCTCGCGCAGTCCCGGGTCGGCGACGAGCGCCGCCTCGGCGGCGGCGAAGCGCTTCATCAGGAGCGGGCAGTACTCGGGCATCGGGCAGCGGGTGAACACGAACGTCACCGCATAGGCCCGGCCCCGGAGGCTCGAGAGGCGGAAGTCCCGGCCGTCCTGGTCGACGAGGGCCACGTCGGGCAGCGCGTCGCCGGGGAGGGCACCCTTCGGCGGCGCCGACGGGGCCGCGCCGACCCCCCTCTTCACGACCACGAGCTCCTCGATCCAGTAGCGCGAGTCGGGCACGACCAGCGTCGCCGTGATCTCGTCGCCCGCCCCGACGCGCTCGAGGAGCGCGGCGTCCCTCTCCCGCACGACGAACTCCATCGTCATCGCCGGCATGAAGCCGGGGATGTCGTCGTGCGCGATCGTGACCGCGCGACGGGCCTTCTCGACCGAGACGACCCGGCCGTGGAGCGCGTGGCGGGCCGGCGCGCCGGCCGCCGGCCGCGCCGGCTCCGGGCGACAGCCTCCCCCGCCGAGGGCCGCGAGAGCGAGGAGCAGCACGGCGGCGCCGCGCGCCGAGGCGAGGGCCCGGACCATCCAGCCGATCGCCGCGACGCCGGCCGCGAGGAAGAGGAGGAAGAGCGCGAAGGCGCCCCACTGGGGAGCGGCCGCGGGCAGAGGGTCGAGCGCCGCGTTCGCGAAGGTGACCCGCCGCACCTCCTCCCTCAGCACGACCATCGCCGCGAGGGTCGCGAGGAGAAGGGCGCCCACCACCATCGCCGCCCGCTCCGGGCGTCGGGCGCCGAGGGCGAGGAGGGCCGCCCCGGCCAGGGCCACGGCGAGAAGCAGACCGACCGAGAGGACGAGGACCGACCCGCGGCCACCCCCGCCGACGAGGCGGATGAGCACCGCCTTCGGCAGCGCGATCAGCAGGGCGAGGCCGACGAACACGTTCGCCGCGGTGGCGAGGGCGAAGATCGACAGGCCGCGGCGGGCCGTCCGCGCGCCGCGCCCGGGATCCTCCGCGCGCCAGCGCCGCCCGAGGAGGGCGATGCCGAGGCCGGCCACCGCCACCGCGCCGAGGACGACGTGGAGGTAGCGGGGCCAGAAGGTCGGATCGTCGAGGTTCAGGAGGAGGCCGCGCGGGTCGAGCCGATGCGCCGCCGCGAAGGTCTCGAGCCGCAGGGAGCGCGTCGCGTTCGTCGTCTGGACGAAGGCCACCGCGAGGAGGAGGGCGGCGACGGCGACGTCGAGCCACGGGCGGGGCGGCGCGTCCGACGCGGCGGCGTAGGCCCCGTAGTACGCGGCCATCGCGAGGGGCACGATGGCGAGCCAGGCCCAGGCCATCAGGATCGAGCTCGTGAAGAAGACGCGGCCGTGGAGGGCCTGGAGGAAGAGGAGAGGCGCGACACCGAGCGTGACGGTGGCCGCCATGAGGACGGGCCGCGCGCGGGCGATCGTCCGCGCGAGAAGGGCGCGGTCGGCCGCGTCGTCCGCGCGGCGCGAGAGGCGCAGGTGGACGAGGACGAGAGATCCGCCGAGGAGGAGGTTCATCGGCAGGAGGTGGAGGAAGAACGTGAGGCCGAGGAGCGCTCCGAAGAGGACGGGGGGCGCGGCCGGCGCGATGGGGTCGGGCAGCGGGAGAACGGGGCTCACGGCTTCACCTCCGGCGCGGTCGCTCCCGCGGCGGCGAGGTCGCCGAGGTAGCGCGCGAGGGCTTCTCTCTCGCGCGGGCTGCCCGAGAACGGGGGCATCTCCTCGCGGACCTGGGGCAGTCGGCCCACGAGCTCGTAGAGCTCGGCGGCCGAGCGGCCGTGGAGGTGCCGGTCGATCGGCCACTCCGTGCCGGGGCCGTGGCACGCCGCGCAGTGCCGCTCGAACACGGCCGCGCCTTCCGCGCCGGAGGCCGGCGGCTCGAGCCCGGCCCCGGCGTCGCCGCCGAGGCGCGCGAGGTGGACGGCGAGCGCGTGCTTCTCGGCTTCGGTGCCGGCGAACGGCGGCATGCGGCGTCCGAGCCAGGTGGAGACGCGCAGGCCCGGGTCCGACCACGAGCCCCTGCCGCCGAACGGCGTGCGCGGCGTGGCCGACGCGTCGAGGACCGCCGTGATCGCGGCGACGCCGCGCCCGGCGACGAGGCGACGAATCCCGAGGTGGCCCGTCTCGGTGTGGCACGCGCGGCACTCGAGGCGGAAGATCTCGCGCCCCGCCTCGGCCTCGACGGCCGCGCGCCGCGACGGGGGCAGCCCCTCGAACGAGGGATCCCCCGGGCGCCACTCCTCGGGCCCGCGGGCGAAGCGGGCGGTGGCGAGGACGCCGCGCGTCGAGAGGGCGTCGAGGGAGAACGGATCTTCCCCGCCGGGCCGGCCGATGCGGACGCCGTTCACGAAGAGGTGCCGGTCGATCACCCAGGGCTTGCGCAGGCCCTCGCGGACCCATTCGGCGGCCCCCACGGTGACGAGCCCGACCGCCAGGAGCGCCGCGGCCTCGACCCGGCCGTAGCGGCGGGCCCGGAGCCGGCCGACGGCGAGGGCGAGGACGACGAGGGCCGCCGCGCCGACCACCCCCGCCCGGGCCGCGCCGCGCACGACGGGGTGGCCGCCGGGAGCCGCGGTGAAGACGGCGGCGAGGAGGGAGAGCGGGGAGTCGGCCTTCGCCCCGAGCGTCTCGGCCACGTCGACGCCCGCGCCGGCCGCGGCGGCGAGGCTCCAGCCGAGGGCGAGCGCCGCCCCGAGCGCGGCCGGGGCGATCCAGCGCGTCGCCGCCCAGCGCGCGACGCGCGACTTCAGCTCGGCGTCGCGCGCGAACGACGCCGCGAAGAGCGCGTAGAGCCCGGCGAGGAACGCCGCCGCCGCCGTGCGCAGCGCGATCATCGGCGCGCAGCCCGGGTTCCACCACGCGTCGAAGACGCGCTGGGTCTGGGGCCACGCCCCGGAGGTCAGCATGAACGACAGGATGCCGGAGATGGCGACGAGGCTCGCCCAGGACGCGGCGCAGTAGATCCAGCCGACCGCGAGGTGCGTCCGCGCGTCGAGCCTGTCCCAGCCGTGGACGTAGACGAGCGCGGCGGCGATCTCGACCGCGAAGAACGTCCACTCGATCGCCCACACCCACACGAACGTCGTCACGAGGGCGCTCGTCGCCTGGGGCTGGACGAGGCCGATCGTGAGCCAGATCCCGACGCCGGTGAGGGCGCCGAAGACGAGGGTCAGGAGGACGAAGCCACGGCTCAGCGCGCGGACGAACGCGAGGAAGGCGCCGTCTCCCTCGCGCCGCGCCTTCGTCTCGGCGACGACGAGGAAGAGCCCGCCGCCCACCGCGAAGTGGGAGACGAAGACGTGGAGGATCGCGACCGCCGCGACGAGCAGGCCGGGCGCGGGCAGGTCCCAGACGGGATAGTTCATGGTGCCTCGCGGAGACAGGCGCGCTTGCGCCACAGGGCGCCACCGCCCCAGGCGATCGACGCGACCATCAGAAGGGCGCCCGCCGCGAAGGTCGCCCGGCCGAGGGCGACGTCGCGGCCGAGGAGGCCGAGCGTCGTCAGGAGGTACTCCCAGTCGTGGCCCTCGACCTCGGCGCCGGTGCGGCCGCCGAGGAGCGGCAGCGCGAGGGCCCGGGCGTCCGCGACGTACGGCGCGAGGTCGAGGAGGCTCTCCCCCGCCCACCACGTCGCGACCGAGGCCGCGAACGGGTCGCGGTTCTTCACGAGGAAGACGCCCGCGCACAGCAGCGGCACCGCGACCTGGAACAGGCTGCCGCCGAGCACCGTGAGGAAACGGCCGAACGGGGAGAAGAACACGTGGCCGGCCTCGTGGAACGGCAGGTTCACGAGGTGGAGGAACGAGCCCATCAGCCGCTCGGCGTCGAGGCCGGCGCGCAGGAAGGACACGGTCCACAGGGCGAGAAGGGCGAGGAGCGCCGCGCGGGCGAGGAGCCCCGGGCCAGTCGCGTCGCCCGGCCACTCGAGGAGGAACGCGAACGGCGACGCCTCGCGGCTCCCCGCGGGCGGGCGCTGCGCGGGGCGGGGCCGCGCGGGGCGGGCGCGCAGCGTCGGGACGGGAGGCGGCTTCGTCACGTCGCGCAATTGTAGGGGCCGGGGCGCGGGGCGGGATAGGATAGTCGTTCGTTCGGAGCGGCCCTTCGCCGCACGGGGAGGACATGGATCTCGTCCACTGGTTCGTCGACTTCTTCCTTCACCTCGACACGCACCTCGCGCAGGTCATCCACGCCTACGGGACGTGGACCTACGCCCTCCTCTTCCTGATCGTCTTCCTCGAGACGGGCCTCGTGGTGACGCCGTTCCTGCCCGGCGACTCGCTGCTCTTCGCGGCGGGCAGCTTCGCCGCGCTCGGCGCCCTCGACGTCTCCGCGCTGTTCCTGCTGCTCTCGGTCGCCGCCGTCCTCGGGGACACGGCCAACTACGCGATCGGGAAGTACCTCGGGCCGAAGGTCTTCCACTTCCCGAAGTCGCGGTTCTTCAACCCCGAGCACCTGCGCCGCACCCACGACTTCTACGAGAAGTACGGGGCGAAGACGATCGTCATCGCGCGCTTCGTCCCGATCGTGCGGACCTTCGCCCCGTTCGTGGCGGGAATCGGGAAGATGAGCTACCCGAAGTTCCTCGCCTACAACGTGGCGGGCGGCGTGCTGTGGGTCGCCGTGTGCGTCTTCGCCGGCTACTTCTTCGGGAACCTCCCGTTCGTGAAGAAGAACTTCACCCTCGTGATCCTCGCGATCATCTTCGTCTCGGTCCTGCCCGCGGTCGTCGAGTTCCTGCGCCACCGGAACGAGTCCCGGCGGTCGGCCGCGGCCTGAAGCGGGAGAGCGCCATGGAGCCCCTCAAGGTCGGCATCGCGGGGGTCCGGGGCGTCGTCGGACAGACGCTCACCCCCGACCTCGTCGTCCGCTTCGCCGAGGCCTTCGGCTCGTACGTGGACGGCGGCCGCGTCCTCGTGTGCCGCGACCCGCGCCCCTCGGGGCCGATGCTCCAGGCCGCGGTCACGGCGGGCCTCCTCGCCGTGGGCTGCGAGGTGACGGACCTCGGCGTCTGCCCGACGCCCAGCCTGCAGCTCGCGGTGGCGCGGCTCGGCGCGCGCGGCGGCGTCTCGATCACCGGCGGCCACAACCCGCCGGAGTGGAACGCCCTCAAGTTCGTCCGCGAGGACGGCCTCTACCTGAGCGCGATCCAGGGCGAGGAGCTCCTCGACGTCTACCACCAGGGCACGGTGCCCCGCGCGCGCTGGGACCGCATCGCGACGGAGGTCCGGCGCCACGACGCGGTGCCGCCCCACCTCGAGGCCCTCCGCGCCGCGTTCGACGTCGAGGCCGTCCGCGCCCGCCGGCTGCGCGTCGCGGTCGACTGCGGCAACGGCTCGTGCTCGCGGCTCGTGCCGGCCTGGCTCGAGGCCCTCGGCTGCGAGGTGCTGCCGATCAACGACGACCCGTCGCTGCCGTTCCCGCGCGTGCCGGAGCCGGGCGTCGCCGCGGCGGCCCAGGTGCGGGCGCTCGTGCGCGCGGGCAAGGCCGACCTCGGCCTCGTGCTCGACGCCGACGGCGAGCGGCTCAGCCTCGTCGACGAGGCGGGGACGCCGCTGTCGGAGGAGCTGACCCTGCCCCTCGCGGCGGAGGCCGCTCTCGCCGAGCGGGCGGGCGCGGTCGTCACGAACCTGTCGACGAGCGGCCTCGTCGACCGCGTGGCCGCGCGGCACGGCGGCTCGGTCGTGCGCACGCCGGTCGGCCAGGCGTTCGTCTCGGAGGCGATCCTCGAGCACCGCGCCGTCCTCGGCGGCGAGGGCAACGGCGGGGTCGCGGTGCCGCGCGTGCAGGCCACCCACGACAGCGCGGCGACGATCGGCCTCCTCCTCCAGCACCTCGCGCGGGAGGGCCGCCCCCTCTCGGCGATCGTCGCCGGGCTGCCCTCGGTCGTCGTCCGCAAGCTCGCCCTCGCCGTCGCCCCGAGCCTCCTCTTCAGCGTGCTCCAGGATTTCCGCGACGCGGTCGGCGAGGTCGCGGGGGCCGACGTCGACCAGACGGACGGCGTGAAGATCGTCTGGCCGGACGGCTGGGTGCACGTCCGGGCGTCGAACACGCAGTCGCTCGTGCGCGTGATCGCGGAGTCCGACACGGCCGCGCGGGCGCAGGAGCTGTCGGACTGGGCGCGCGAGCGCCTGCGGGTCTGAGGGAGCCATGCGCGCCATTCCCACCCTGAAGATCAGCATCTCGGGCGTCCGCGGGGTCGTCGGCGACTCGCTGACCCCGGAGATGGTCACCCGCTTCGCCCAGGCGTTCGGCAC
Source organism: Vicinamibacteria bacterium (assembly GCA_046331285.1). GTDB lineage: Bacteria > Acidobacteriota > Vicinamibacteria > Fen-336 > Fen-336 > DATBSL01. The sequence goes on along the minus strand of JAXLRD010000008.1, from coordinate 164,305 downwards.
CTACCTCGGCGGGGGCCGCGTCGTCATCGGCCGCGACCCCCGCACGTCGGGCGAGATGATGCGCCAGGCGGTCGTGGCCGGCCTCGCCTCGAGCGGCTGCCGGGTCGCCGACCTCGGCGTCTGCCCGACGCCGACGGTGCAGCTCCTCGTGCGCCAGCTCGGGGCGCAGGGCGGCATCGCGATCACCGCCAGCCACAACCCGCCGGAGTGGAACGCCCTCAAGTTCGTGGGCGGCGACGGCCTCTTCCTGAGCGCCGCGCGCGGCCGCGAGCTCCTCGACCTCTACCACCAGGGCGACTACCGCAAGGCCCGCGGCTCCGACCAGCGCACCCCGGAGACGATCGACGACGCGGTGGCGCGCCACGTGGCGGCCGTGCTCGCCGCGGTCGGCCCGCTCCCGCCGGCGGGACGGCGGCTCTCGGTCGTGGTCGACCCCGGCGGCGGCGCGGCTCACGAGGCGGCCCCGCGGCTCGTCGAAGCGCTCGGCGCGCGGGTCGCCGCGATCCACACGACCGCCGACGGACGCTTCCCGCGGCCGGCAGAGCCGGTGGCCGAGAACCTCGGGGCCCTCGGCGAGGCGGTGCTCGAGCGGGGCGCCGACGTCGGGTTCGCCCAGGACATGGACGGCGACCGCCTCGCGATCGTGGACGAGACGGGCCGCGCCATCGGCGAGGAGCTCACCCTGGTGCTCGCGGCCGAGCAGGTCCTCGGGCTGACGCCGGGGGCGGTCGTCACGAACCTCTCGACGAGCGACGCGATCGACTCGATGGCAGCGCGGCTCGGCGGCCCGGTCTTCCGGACGAAGGTCGGCGAGGCGAACGTGGCGGAGGGCATGCGCCAGCACGGCGCGGTCATCGGCGGGGAGGGCAATGGCGGCGTCATCTGGCCGTCCGTGAACTTCGCGCGAGACTCGCTCGTCGGCATGGCCCTCGTCCTGCACCGGCTCGCCGCGGCCGGCCGCCCCGTCTCCGCCCTCGCCGCCGACTACGACCGCTTCCGCGTGGTGAAGCTGCAGCGGCACTGCCCCGCCGAGCAGGCCCGCGCGATCCTGCGCCGCGCCAAGGAGGCGTGGGCCGACCGGCCGGTCGACACGACCGACGGCGTGAAGGTGCGGCTCGAGGACGGCTGGTTCATCCTCCGCGCGTCGAACACCGAGCCGATCGTCCGCGTGATGGCCGAGGGGCCGAGCGACGAGAGGGCCCGCGAGATCGCCGAGCGCGTGATGGAGGAGGTCGGCCGCTGGATCGCGCCGGCCTGAGCCCCTTCAGCGCTGGGCGTTCACGTCCGACTCCCGGGCGACGATGACGCCCCGGAGGCCGGCGACCGCCGCCTGCACCTCGGCCGCGGTGAACGGCTTGTTCGGGTCGGCGAGCGCCGCGTCCTTGATCTGGGCCCACGCGCTGTCGAGCTGCGGCGCGAGCCATCGCTCGTTCACGTAGGTCGACACCGCGCGACGGACCGCGTCGGCGTAGTAGGCCCGCTTCGCGGCGTCGGCGGTCAGCCGGCGCGAGAGCACGTTCGTCTCGAGGTTGCGGAAGAGCGGCCAGCTCCCGGACACGAACGTGCTGTCCTTGTCCCAGGGAACGAAGACGAACCGGTCCTTGCCGCCGTACTGGTAGAGGTAGAAGTTGTTGAGGCCCTGGTCGCCGATGAGGCCGTCGCGCTCCGCGATCGCGTTCTCGACCGCGAGGTGGGTGAGGAAGCGATTGACGTCGAGCCAGGCGTCCATCGAGGCCGCGTAGCCCGCGTCGGGGGTGTCGTTGATCGCCCGGACGAAGCGCAGGAGCGGCTCGGCGTTGCCCGCCTTGTCCTCGTCGGTCTCGGGCTCGAACGGCACGGGCACGTACGCGCCGACCTCGCCCCCGCGGGGCGAGAAGTCCCAGTCGTCGGTCCACTGGTAGTTGAACAGGACGCCGCTCTTCTCGCCGAGGCGGCTCTCGAGGAAGGGCTTGCTCACCTTCTCGACGAGGTCGTAGAGGCCCCAGTACTCGCCGTTCACGTAGAGCCGCGCGAAGGCGTTGCGCGGGGCGGCGATCCCCATGGCCTCGAAGACGGTGAAGCTCATCCGCTCGCGGAGGAACGAGGGGTCCTGCGTCATGTTGTCGAGGACGAGGCGCTTGTAGCCGTAGTACTCCTGCGTCGGCACGTAGCGGTTGAAGTCGATCTCGAGGCCCGGCTTCGTCGCGTCGCGGGAGCCCGAGCCGCGCGAGCGGATGCCGACCTGGCTCACGGCGACGCCGTCGATCGCGAGGTTCGCCGCGTAGTACTGGTTCGTGAGGTAGTTGCGGCGCAGCGCCTCCCAGGCCGAGGGGTCGAGGTCGAGCCGCGCCTCGTGCAGCGCCGCCTGGTTGAAGATCGGCGCGGAGCCGGCGATCGTCGTCGGGGCCGGCGCGACCGTGCTCGACGGGCCCGTGGTCGAGCCTCCGCCCCCTCCTCCGCCTCCGCCGCACGCCGACAACGACGCGAGGGCGGCGAGCCCGAACGCGACGGCCGCGCCTCTCCTCATGGCAGCATCACCTGCACGCGGCCGATCAGGGACACGTAGTTGCCCTCCGTGCCGGTCTCGGGAGCGACGAGGGCGTCGCGGTAGCGCTCGACCACGACGTTGCCGCCGAGCCGCAGGAACACGGTCGGCCACCAGCTCACCCCGCCGGTGAAGGCCTTGTAGCCCGCCGGCCGCAGGTTGCGGGCCCGGCTTCCGAAACCCTCGAAGCCCTGGTTGTCGACGTCGTCCGCCCGCATCTCCTCGTACCGCGCCCCGATCTCGACCGCTCCGGGTCCGCGGAAGAGCCGCGCGCGCGGCTGAACGGTGCGCGTCTTCTTCTCGCCGGTCACGAGCCACGTGGCCGCGACCTGGAAGCCGCGGCCGCGCACGTCGGGCAGGTCCTCGAGCGTCGGTCCCTGGCCGTCGCGCGCTTCGGTCTCCTGGAGGTACTCGGCCCGCAGCCCGACGGGCCCGCGCCGCACGGCGAGCTCGGCGTCCCACCGCTGCCGCCGACCGTCGACGAACACCGGCTCGAAGAAGGAGTACTCGGTCTGGCTCGCGGCGCCGAAGCCCTTCGGGTCGGGGTCGAGCCCGGGCCCGACGGGATCGGCCGCGACGCGTCCGTACGAGGTCGAGCCCCCGAGCTCGAGGCCGCGCCACGGCTTGAAGACGAGTCGCCCGGCCCAGGTGGTCTGCGCCCGGAAGCGGTTCTTGACCCCGTCTCCCGCGAAGACGCCGGCCTGGTACTCGACGAGCCGACCGATCTCGCCGTTGAGCTCGGCCCCCCAGTCGCGCTCCGGCGCCATGGCGTCCACCATCACCGCCCGCTCGAGGAAGTCGGTCTTCGCGGGCGAGGTGAGCCACTCCGGGCTCACCGGCACCTTCATCCGGCCGCCCCGCAGGCGCAGCGCCTTCGCGAAGCGCAGCTCGAGCCACGCGTCCTTCAGCTCCTTGCCGTCCTTGTCGACCGGACCGAGGTCGACCTGGAACGAGAGGCGCCGGAAGTGGCCGTCGACGCCGACGCGGACCCGGTGCCACTCGGCTTCGTCGCCGCGCAGCTCCGGCGCGGCCACCGTCCAGTCCTGGTACGAGCGGAAGTCGGCCTGCACGTAGCCGGTGAGGCCGATCTCGAAATCGCTCGCTTCGTTCTTGAGGGCGACGGGCTCCGTCGTCCAGCCCGGGGCCGGCGCGCGCTTGGGCGTCGAGGGGGGCCTCGGGGTCGACGGCGGCGGGGCCTGCGCTCCGGCCACGGCCGGGGCGAGGACGAGGGCGAGAACGGCGGCGGCCCGGCGGGTCACAGCGCCGCCCCCGCCTGCGGCTCGAGCGCCCGGCGCAGCCACTCGACCGCGCCGTCGATCCGCAGCACGCCCTGGACCTCGTCGGCGATCCACAGGGCGCCGTCGGGAGTCGCGGTGAGCCCCTCCTGGCGGGTTCCGGGCAGGCCGAAGTCCGCCTCGATCTCGCCCTCGGGCGTCACCACGAGGAGCCGGTCCCGGCTCTCCGCCACCACGAGCAGCCGCGCGAGCGGCTCGCTCCAGGCGATCGCCGCGAGGTCCTCCCACTTCCTCATCCCGTGCCTCCCCACGACGTCCGCCGCGCCGATCTCGCGCGGCGGCGACGTCGGGTCGAACGCGATCGCGACCAGGCGGGCGGGCTTGCGCTGGTGAACGAGGCAGAAGACGCCGCCGCCCGGCCGTCCGGCCTCGGGCCGGAACACGATTCCCTCGAAGCCCTGGTTCCGGTCGACCGTCTCCTGGCCCACGACCGCCGGCAGGTCGAGCGGGAAGCGGCCCGTCTCGACGCCCTTCTCGGGATCGAAGACGACGAGCTCCCCCTTCTTCTCCGCGAGGAGCACGAGGCGGCCGCTCGGCGGGTGCACCGCCACGTCCTCGAGGTTGCCGCTCACCTTCCAGCGGGCGGTCTCCACGCCGTCCGTGCGCGCCTCGACGAGCGTGCCGCGGTCGCCCGCGGCGTAGAGCCGCTGGCGCCCGGCGCTCCACGCGATGCCCGACCCCTCCCGCAGGCGCAGGGCGACGGAGCGCGGCTCCGGCAGCGTGTCGGGTCCGGGGGCGGCGGGCGTCGCGACCTTCTTCCCCGCGCCGACGAGCGGCGCGGCGGGGGCGGCCCCCAGCAGCATCGAGAGGGCCACGATCGCGAGCAGGCCGCCGGCCATGACGGTGAGCACGCGCAACCCGCCGTAGAGCCGGCGCAGCGAGCGGTACTTGTCGAGGTTGATGCGCGCGATGACGTGGTTCTGCACGGCGAGCTCCGCGTTGAGACGGCCGAAGTGGACCTCCCGCCACGCGCGACGATAGGCCTCGACGTCGCGCATGACGACGTCCTCGTAGTAGCGCAGGCCCTCGGGGTAGTGATCGGGACCGGCCTCGCCGGGGTACGGCAGGTGCGGCCGGAAGCGCCTCGGGCGCAGCGCCTCGATCGCCTCGAGGAAGAAGAAGAGCGCCACCCCCGCGTAGACCATGAGGTAGAAGGCGAGGAACGGCCGCAGGCGCAGCGGCACCTCGTTCACGAGGTCGGTCCGTGTCGCGACGAAGAAGAACGCGACGTTCAGCGCGCCCATGATGACGAGGGCGAAGCGCGCCTTGCGGTCGGCGAGCTCGACGAGGTCCATGCCCTCCTCGAGGCTGTCGATGAGGGCGCGGTAGCGCTCCCAGGCGTCGGGCGACCGCGTCGAGTCGGCCTGCTTCTTCGCCTCCTTCTTCAGGCGCTTCGGGTCCTCCGGCGGCTCCGCGCGGCCCGGCGCGCCGGCCGGCATCTCCTCGATCACCGCCGAAGTATAGCCGCGCCGGCGGGCCCGTTCGGCGCCCGGCGTACAATCGCGCGCCCGATGAGACAGGCCCGCGCCCCGCTCGCCGCCACGGCCGTCGCGTTCTTCGCGAGCGGGGCGGCGGCGCTCGTCTACCAGGTCGCGTGGCAGCGGATCCTCGCCCTGCACACGGGGGTCGGCGTCCGGTCGATCGCGCTCATCGTGGCCGCCTTCATGGCCGGCCTCGGCCTCGGGAGCCACGCCGGCGGCGCGGCGAGCGAGCGGCTCTCTCCGCGGCGCGCCCTGCGCGCCTTCGCCGCCGTCGAGCTCGCCCTCGCGGCGTTCGGCGCGGCGTCGGTGCCGCTCTACCACGGGCTGCTCGGCCGGGCGGACGCTCTCTACGCGCGGCCGCTCCCGGCCGCGCTGCTCCAGCTCGCCGCCCTCCTCCCGCCCACGACGCTCATGGGCTTTTCCCTGCCGCTCCTCGCGCGCGCCACCGTGCTCGACGCCGCGCGGGCCGGCCGGACCCTCGGCGTCCTCTACGGCATCAACATGCTGGGCGCGGCCGCCGGCGCGTGGCTCGGGCCGTGGGTGCTCGTGCGGCACGCCGGCCTCGCCGGCGCGGTGGGAGCGGCGGCGGCGGCGAACGCGCTCGCCGGGGCGCTGGCCCTCGCCGCCGCGGCGCGGCGCGGTGCGGACCTCGAGGACGCTCCGCCCGTTCCGGCCCCCGCGCCGGGGTCCGAGGCGGTCGGCGCGCGGCCATTCTCGATGTGGGTGCTTCTCTACGGCGCGTCGGGCTTCTGCGCTCTGGCCCTCGAGGTCCTGTGGTTCCGCCTGCTCGACGTCGCGACGCGGTCGACGGCGTTCACCTTCGGGACCCTCCTCGCGCTCTACCTCCTCGGCACCGCGACGGGCTGCCTCGCCGCGGCCGCGCTCGCGTCCCGCATCCGGCGGCCGCTGCACTTCTTCCTCGCCAGCCAGTGCGTCCTCACCGCCTGGGCCGGAGGGGCGGTCGCCGCCCTGGCGCGGCTGCCGGCCTCGACGCCCGTCCTCGAGTCCCTCGACGCCTTCTGGCGCACCGGAACGTTGTTCCGGCTCGGCGAAGGCGGGGACACGGCCCTGCTGCTGCGCCTCTACGTCGTGCTGCCGCTCGCGCTGTTCGGACTGCCCACGTTCCTCATGGGCGCGTCCTTCCCCGCGCTGCAGCGGGCCGTCCAGGACGATCCCGCGACGGCGGGCCGCAAGGTGGGCCGCCTGCAGGCGGCGAACATCGCGGGCTGCGTCGCCGGCAGCCTGCTCGTCGGCCTCGTCGGCCTCGCGCGGCTCGGGACCTCCGGCTCGCTGCGCGCGGTCGTCGCCGCGGGGACGCTCTTCGCTCTGGCCGGCGTCGCCGCGTACGGCTGGCGGAGCGCCTTCACGCCGCTCCTCGGGCTCGTCGTCGGGGCGGCGGCGGCGGTGCCGGGGAACGAGGCGCTCTGGCCCCGGCTGCTCGGAGCGCCTTCCGTGCGCGGCCTGCTCGCCGAGGACGCGACGGGCGTCAGCGCCGTGCTGCCGTCGGTCGACGGCTGGAAGGTGACGGTCAACGGCAAGCACCACTCGCGGCTGCCGTTCGGCGGCGTCCACACGCGGCTCGGCGCGCTGCCGGCGGTGCTCCACCCCGCGCCGGCCCGGGTCGCGATCGTCGGCCTCGGCTCGGGCGACACCGCCTGGGCCGCGGCGTGCCGACCGCAGACGCGCGAGCTCGTGGTCTTCGAGATCGCGGCGGGACAGCGCGGCCTCCTCGAGCGCGTGGCCGGGCGCGCCCGCCTGCCCGACCTCGACCGCCTGCTCGCCGACCCCCGCCTGCGCGTCGTCGTCGCCGACGGGCGCCACGCGATCACCCGCGCGACGACGCGCTACGACGTGATCGAGGCGGACGCGTTGTGGCCCTACGCGGCCGGCGCGGGGAACCTCTACTCCGTCGAGTTCTTCCGCGCGTGCGCCTCGCGGCTCGCGCCCGGCGGGGTGATGTGCACCTGGGCGCCGACACCGCGCGTGCGTGCCGCGTTCCTCGCGGCCTTCCCGCACGTCGTGGGCCCGCGGGACCGATCGATCCTCGTCGGGAGCGCGCGGCCGCTGGAGGACGCCGGCGGCGCCTGGGCCGCGCGGGCGGCCGACCCGGCCGTCGTCGCCTACCTCGGCTCCGAGCGGGCCGACGACCTGCGGCGCGTTCTGGCGCGGCTCGCGCCTGTCTCGCGGGACGAAGAGGCCGAGCCGAACCTGGACCTCTTCCCGCGGGACGAGTTCCTCGTGCGCTGAAGGATCAGGGGGCGGGGGACGGGCGCGCGGCGGACGGCGACGCGGCGAGCGCGGCCGCGCAGGGCTCGCCGCCCCACGCGCCGGGGCGCGCGCCGGGATCCAGGTCGGCCTCCGGGCCCGGCCGCGGCGGGGGCGTGCGGGGGCGCAGCGGCACGAACGCGAAGTCGCCCGCCGAGCTCGCCGCGCGCACCGGGCGGCCGGCGGCGGCGAGGCCGGCGAGAAGATCGCCGCCGGGAGGATAGGCTCGGCGGTCGACGAGAAGGCCCGAGAAGCCGCAGGCCTCGAGCGCGTCGACCATCGCCGCCGGCCCCTTCGCCGCGATCGCGAGCTGCCACTCCTCGCGCCGGCGGCCGCGGTCGGACCCGAAGCTCCAGCGCAGCCGCTCGGAGTAGAGATAGGGCCGGAGCGGCTCGTACGCGCCGATGCCGGGCAGCGGCAGGCCTTCCGGGAACTCGAACAGCGGCAGCTGGAACAGCATCGCCCCCGCGGGCAGCTCGTGCTCGACCTCGCGGACGAAGGCGCGGTCGGCCTCGACCGTCTGGCGGGTGCGGCGGATGGAGGCGCGGTCGCCCCACCGCGGCACCTGGTCGGCCACGCACAGGACGGCGGTCGCGGCCGCGAGAGCGAGGCTGGCCGGGCGGCCGACGGCGCCGAGGCGGACGAGGCGCCGGGTCGCGAGGTACAGCAGGACGAGCGCGAGGATCCAGACGCTGTAGCGGTTCGTGCCTCGCAGCCACAGGAAGCCCATCAGGCCGAGGGCCTGGTTGAGCCCTCCGAGGACCGCGAAGGCGAGGATCCAGAGGACCGCGAGCGCCGCCGGCGGGGGCGCCTTGGCGGGACGCCGGAGCGCACCCACGAGGGTGAGGGCGAGCAGCCAGGCCAGGGTCGCCCCGCCGACGAGGCCGAGGTACGGCGAGCCGCCCTCGCCCTTGTAGAGGCGGCGCTGCCAGTGCTCGCGGGCGAGGCGACCCCAGTCGCCGAGGCCGAAGCCGATCGGCGGGATGAAGAGCTCCAGCGGCTTCAGCGAGTACCGCTCGAGGCCGCCGTAACCCCGTTCCGCGCCGGCGTTGCGGCCGTGGCGCCACTGGAAGGCAGCCACGCCCGCGTGGTCCGCGAGGAAGCCGAGGACGAGGACGCCCACGAGAGCGGCGAGCGTCGCGGCCTTCCGTCGCTCGCGGCGGAGGGCCTGGGCGAGCCCGCCGAGGCACAGGAACTGCGCGAACAGGGCGGAGTAGTAGGGGTTGTGGAAGGCCGTGAGCAGGGCGACGCCGACCGACACCGCCATCCGGCGCGAGCGCGGGGGGATCCCGCGTCTCGAGAACGCCCAGGCCACCACCATCACGCACAGCGGGATGTGCCAGCCCAGGGCGAGGTCGAGGTGGTCGAGCGACCGCCAGAAGAGGTAGTGGGACAGGCCGAACGCGAGGCCGGCCGCGAGCGCCCACTCGCGGCGGGCCCTGAAGTACCGGGCCACGAGGAACAGGGACAGCGCGGCGAGGACGTGCGCCGCGAGCAGCATCGCGTTGAGGGTCGCGAACAGGCCGAGCTTCCGGGCGAGAAGGCCGGCGCCGAGGAAGACCGGCCGCAGGGTGCGGGGGTGGTCGTTCCAGTTGGCGCCGAACGGGGCGTTGAGCTCCGGCACGAACAGGGACCCGCCGGGGACGACGTGGCCGTCCTCCGCGGCCCGCAGGTACGACAGCAAGAAGAGGGCGTCGCCGCGGTACCAGATGGGCGTGCTCCACGCCTCCGCGCTCCCGCGGCCGTACGCGACGCACCAGACCGCGACGACGGTCACGGCCAGCAGAGCGCAGCAGGCGAGGTCGATCCGATCGAAGTGAGAGCGCTTCCCTGGATGCATCCGACGACGCGGCGTGCGCCTTTCCCGCCCCGCGCGGTGCCGGAGGATAGCAGAACCGCCGACCGGGACGGCCCTCCTAGGCCGGCGCCGTGGCGAGCGAGGCCTCGACCGACGGCCGCACCTCGATCCGCCACTTCCACAGCAGGTAGAGCGGCGGGTAGACGAGCAGCTCGAGCAGGAAGGACGTGGCGAGGCCTCCGACCATCGGAGCGGCGATCCGCTTCATGAGGTCCGCGCCCGCGCCCACCGACCAGAGGATGGGCAGCAGGCCGATCATCGCCGACATCACCGTCATCATCTTCGGCCGGACCCGCTTCACCGCGCCGTGGACGACGGCCTCGACGAGCTCGGCCCGCGAGCGCAGCCGGCCCTTCCTCCGGGCCTCGTCGTAGGACAGGTCGAGGAAGAGGAGCATGAAGACGCCCGTCTCCGCGTCGAGGCCCATGAGGGCGATGACGCCGACCCAGGCCGCGATCGAGAGGTTGTAGCCGAGCGCCCACATCAGCCAGACGGCGCCGATCGCCGAGAAGGGCACCGCGAGGGCGACCATCGCGGTCTTCACCGCGGAGCGGGTGTTGAGGTAGAGGAGCATCAGGATGAGGGCGAGGGTCACCGGCAGGACGAGGGCGAGCCGCTCGCGCACGCGCAGCATGTTCTCGTACTGGCCGCTCCACTCGAGCGAGTACCCGGGCGGCAGCTGGAGAGAGGCCGCGACCGCCCGTTTCGCCGCCTCGACGTAGCCGCCCACGTCGCGGGTCTGGATGTCGACGTAGACGTAGCCGACGAGGAGGCCGTTCTCGTTGCGGATCATGGAGGGGCCGGTCACGGTGCGCAGCCGCGCCACCTGGGACAGCGGGATCTGCGCCCCGCCCGGCGTCATCACGAGGACGCGGCCGAGCCGGTCGAGGTCGTCGCGGAGCTCGCGCGGGTAGCGGACGTTCACCGGGTAGCGGGCCCGCCCCTCGACGGTCGTCGTCACGTTCTCGCCGCCGACCGCGGAGAGGATGACGTTCTGCACCTCGGCGACACTGAGGCCGGAGCGGGCGAGCTCGTCGCGCTCGAGGTCGAAGTCGACGAAGTAGCCGCCGGCCGCGCGCTCGGCGAAGACCGAGCGCGTGCCGGGCACGGCGCGCAGGACGCCCTCGAGCCGCTCGCCGATCTTCTCGATCTGCTCGAGGTCGGAGCCGTAGACCTTGATCCCGACCGGGGTACGGACGCCGGTCGTGAGCATGTCGATCCGGGCCCGGATGGGCATCGTCCAGGCGTTCGTGGTGCCGGGGATCCGCAGCGCGGCGTCCATCTCCGCCACGAGCTCCTCCCACGAGAGGCGGTCGGGCCACCCCCGCCGCAGGAGGGCCCTCAGCCAGCCGGGAGCCCACGACGAGTAGAAGCGGGGCTTCTCGCGCCACTCGTCGGCCGGCTTCAGGCGGACGATCGTCTCCATCATCGAGAAGGGCGCCGGGTCGGTGGAGGTCTCGGCCCGGCCGGCCTTGCCGTGGACGCTCGCGACCTCGGGGAAGCTCGCGAGGATGCGGTCCTGCACCTGCAGGACGCGGCTCGCCTCGGTGACCGACAGGCCGGGGAGCGTCGTCGGCATGTAGAGGATCGTTCCCTCGTTGAGGGGAGGCATGAACTCGCTGCCGAGCGAGAGGTACGGCGGCACCGCGCTCGCGAGGAGGAGGAGGGCGAGGGCGATCGCGGTCTTCGGGCGCCGCAGGACGGCCCGGCACACCGGCTCGTAGACCGCGAAGAGGACGCGGCTCACCGGGTGACGCTCCTCCGGGTAGTAGCGGCCGACCGCCACCTGGTTGAAGAGCCACGCGAGCGGCCGCGGGCGGAAGGAGACCCAGTCCATGCGCGTGAAGAGCATCCGCAGGGCGGGGTCGAGGGTCAGGGCGAGGACGGAGGCCATCAGCATGGTGAGGTTCTTCGTCCAGGCGAGGGGCTTGAAGAGGCGGCCCTCCTGGTCGACGAGGGTGAAGATGGGCAGGAACGCCGCGGCGATCAGCAGGAGCGAGAAGAAGACCGACGGGCCGACCTCGAGGAGGGCCTCGAGGCGCACCTCGTGGAAGTCGCCGGGCCGCCCCTCCTCCTGCCAGCGCTCGAGCTTCTTGTAGGCGTTCTCGACCTCGACGATGGCCCCGTCGACGAGGACGCCGATCGAGATGGCGATCCCCGCGAGGGACATGATGTTCGACGAGATCCCCATGACGGCCATCGGCACGAAGGCGAGGAGGACCGAGATGGGGATCGTGAGGATCGGGACGATGGCGGACGGGACGTGCCAGAGGAAGAGGAGGATGACCCCGCTCACGATGATCATCTGGAGGACGAGCTCGTGCCTCAGGGTGTCGATCGCGCGGTCGATGAGGTCCGACCGGTCGTAGGTGGCGACGACGCGGACGCCCTTCGGCAGCGAGGGCTCGACCTCGCGCAGGCGCGCGCGGACCCGCTCGATGACCTCGCGCGCGTTCTCGCCGTGGCGCATCACGACGATGCCGCCCACCGCGTCGCCCCGGCCGTCGAGGTCCGCGACGCCGCGGCGGATCTCGGGACCGAGGGCGACGGTGCCGACGTCCCGGAGGAGGACCGGGGTCCCGCGCTGGTCGGTGCGCAGGACGACGGTCTCGAGATCGCGGATCGAGCGCACGTAGCCGCGGCCGCGGACCATGTACTCGCGGCCGGAGAACTCGAGCAGGCGCCCCCCGACCTCGTCGTTGCTGCGGCGGACGGCCTCCGAGACCTCCATGATCGACAGGCCGTAGGCCTTGAGCCGGTTGGGGTCGACGGTGATCTGGTACTGCTGGACGAAGCCCCCGAGCGACGCGACCTCGGCGACTCCGGGCACCGACTGCAGGCGGTAGCGCAGGCTCCAGTCCTGGAAGCTGCGCAGCTCGGCGAGGGTGTGCTGGCCGGTGTCGTCGACGAGGGCGTACTGGAACACCCAGCCGACGCCGGTGGCGTCCGGCCCGAGCTCCGTGCGGACGCCCTGGGGCAGCAGCGGCTGGATCTTCGAGAGGTACTCGACGACGCGGCTGCGCGCCCAGTAGATGTCGGTCCCGTCCTTGAAGATGACGTAGACGTAGCTGTAGCCGAAGTCGGAGAAGCCGCGGATCGACTTCACCCCCGGCGCGCCGAGGAGGGCCGTGACGATCGGGTAGGTGACCTGGTCCTCGACGACGTCGGGCGAGCGGTCCCAGCGCGAGTAGACGATCACCTGGGTGTCCGAGAGGTCGGGGATCGCGTCGACGGGGATCGTGCGCAGGGCGTGCCACGCGTAGGCGACCGCGGCAGCGGTCGCGAGCAGCACGAAGACGCGGTTCGTCGCGCTCCAGCGGATGACGGCCTTCAGCATGGCGGCCTCGCTCAGCGGTGGCCCGCGTGCGGGTCGCCCGCGGGCGCGGCGGCGGAAGGAGCGTCGCGGAGCGGCCTCACCGCGCCGAGCGCGGCCTTGAGGCTCGACTCGGAGTCGAGGAGGAAGTTGGCGGACACGACGACGCTCTCCGCGTCCTCGAGGCCGCGGATGACCTGGACGCCGCCCTCGACCTTCGGCCCGAGCTCCACCTCGCGCGGCTCGTAGCGGCCGTCGCCCGCGTCCACGAAGACGATGGAGCGGTTGCCGGTCTGGACGACCGCGCTCTCGGGCACGATGAGGCCGGTCCCGAGCTGCGGGCGCAGCACGACGTCCGCGTACATGTCGGGCTTGAGGTCGCTCCCGGTGTTGTCGACCTCGAGGCGGACCTTGATCGTCCGGGTGGCGGGGTCGACCGTGGGCGCCACGTTGGTGACGGCGCCCGTCCAGGTGCGGCCCGGCAGGTAGGGAAGGGTCACCTCTCCCGTCATGCCCGGGCGGATGAAGGGCAGGTCGGACTCGTAGACGTCGGCCATCACCCAGAGGTGGGACAGGTCGACGAGGTCGAAGAGGGTGTCCTGCGGCATGACCCGCATGCCCATCGCGACGCTCTTCTGCGTCACGTAGCCGCTGTGCTCGGCGTGCAGGTCCACGGTGCGCTGCACGCGGCCCGTCGTCTCGAGGGCCGCCACGTCCTCGGGCCTCATGTCCCAGAAGAGGAGGCGCTGGCGCGCGGCCTCTAGGAGGTCCTCGCCGCTGCGGGCGGTGGACGCGACGGGGCTCGCCGCGAGGCGGTCCCGGGCCCGGAGGGCGAGCAGGTACTCCTGCTGCGTCGCCACGAGCTCCGGGCTGTAGAGGGAGAGGAGGTGCTGGCCCTTGCGCACGAAGGCCCCGGTGAAGTCCACGTCGAGGCGCTCGACGTAGCCCTCGACCTTCGAGTGCACGTGGTGGACGCGGCGCTCGTCGGCCGCGACGCGGCCCACGGTGCGGATCGTCCGCTCGAGCCGCGCGTGGTGGACGGCCTCGCTGCGCACGCCGAGCACCTGGCGTCGCTCGGCGGTCAGCGTGACGGCCACGCGGCCCGCGACACCCCCGGGGAGGGCCGCCTCGGGCGAGGGGAGGGCCTCGGCCTGGATCCGGACGAGGTCCATCCCGCAGATCGGGCAGCTTCCCGGCTTGTCGGACGTGATCTGCGGGTGCATCGGGCACTGGTAGAGGACGGCCGCCGTCGCCGAGGGCGACCGCGCCGGCACGCGCGGCGACTCCCGGCGGCAGGCGGAAGCGGACGTCAGGAGGAAGGCGGCGCCGAGGACGGCGGCCGCGGAGCGGAAGGCGAGGGGTCTCATCGGGGCGTCTCCTCAGTCCTGCATCGACGACGAGCCGGGCATGCTCCCGGCGGCGCGCGCGGAGCGCCCGGCTTCGGCGCCGGCCATCGCGGGCGCGTCGTCGAGCGAGATCTCCTCGAGCGACGCCCGCAGCTGCGCGTGCCGGGCGAGAACGGCGAGGCGGGCCGTGCGGTCCTGGTAGAGCGCGTTCAGGGCCTCGAGCACGGCGACGAAGGGAAGGCGGCCGGCGCGGTAGCCCGCGAGGGCGGCGTCGACCGACATCTGGGCCTGGGGTACGAGGCCGTCGGTGTAGAGCCGCGCCTGTCGCTCGGCGGCGGCGAGCCGGGCGAGGCGCTCCTGGTTGCGGAAGCGGAGCTGGAGTCGGGCGGACTCGCGCCGGCTCTCGAGCGCGCGCAGGCGCGCTTCGGCCTCCCCGCGCGCGGCGGCGTTCTTCTTCTTCCACAGCGGCAGGCTGGCGCCCACGCCGGCCTGCCACATGGCGTCGAGGCCGCCGCGGTTCATGTAGCCGGCCTGCAGCGAGAGGTCCGGTCGACCCGCGCGGCCGGCGAGGGCCACGGCGGCGCGGGCGGCCGCGAGGATCGCGTCGATCGCGCGCAGCTCGGGGCTGCGCGCCTCCGCCTCGGCCTCGACCGCGTCGAGGGAGCGGGTCTCGGGGACGACTTCGAGGCGGGCCGCCGTCTCGAGCGGCGCGTCGGCCGCGCGGGCGAGGAGGCGATTGAGCTCCGCGAGGCGCACGGCGGCCTCGGCCTCCTGCTCCGCCCGCAGGTCCTCGACCCGGGTGATCTCGACCTGGGCGCGCACGACGTCCTGCTGCGCGCCGTCCCCGACCGAGTAGCGCGCGCGCGCCACGGCCTCGACGTCGCGGGCGAGCGCCTCGCGGTCGGCGACGAGGCCGAGGGTCTCCCGCGCGAGGAGGAGGGCCGCGTAGGCCCGTCGCACCTGGCCGGCGACCGCGAGCCGCGCCCGCTCGACCGCGGCGTCCGCCGCGTCGGCCGTGCGCTCGGCCTCGGTGGCGCGCAGCGCGCGCTTGCCCGGCCAGGGCAGGGTCTGGCTCCACGTGAAGCCGAGGGTCGTCATCTCGCGCGCGCCGAGGCTCGGCGCCCACCCGTCGTTCGTGAGGAGGACCGACGCCATCGGGTCGGGGAGAGCCGCCGCGGCCGGCGGGCGGGCGCGCAGGGCGCGCGCCTCCTCGAGGGCGGCGGCGACGTCGGGGCTCTTCTCGAGGGCCTCGGCCACGAGAGCCTCGAGCGCGGGATCGGCCGCGGGGGCCGGGGGCTCGGCCCGGCCGGCGCCGCGGCGAGCGCCAGGACGAGAGTGAGACAGGACGTCGATCGAAGCGTCATCCGGAGGTCCTCTGGGTCGGATGGACTGACTCGCGCGCCCCGGGGAGGCGGCGGCGCGCGGGCGGTCCGGATGGATCGGGACCGGGCGCGCGCGCCGGCGCCGACGGGGCGAGCCGGAGCGGCCGGGGCGGGCCTTCAGGCCCGCGCGGGACGCTCAGATCCGGAGGACGGGAGGCGGCGAGAGGACGAGAGCGACGGGCGCGAGGCGCCGCGCGGCCCGGACGAGCACGACCGGGCTCGAGGACGCCGGCAGCACGGCGACGGCCGGGGACGAGGAGCCGCCGAGGGGTCGGCGGCGACGGCGTCGGGCGCGGTCCGCGACTGGCCGCCGCAGCAGCCGGGATCGACGGCCTTCACGCCGACCGCGGGCGCGCAGCAGTCGTGGGCGCCGGGCGTCTCTGCCGCCGCCGCGCGCGGGGGCGCGCACGGGCAGACGAACGGCATCGTGGCCGCGAGGGCCAGGGCCACTGCCAGCGCCGCGAACCGGCTCGCCATCCTCATCCCAGGGTCAATGGAACCACGCGGGCCGACGGGGGTCAAGGCGCGGAGCCACGCTCAGAGCCGCGCCGAGCGCAGGCGGAGCGCGTTCGTGATCACGGTCACGGAGCTGAGGCTCATCGCCGCGGCCGCGAGCATCGGCGAGAGGAGCCACCCGAAGAGCGGGTAGAGGGCGCCCGCGGCCACCGGGATCGCCGCCACGTTGTAGGCGAACGCCCAGAAGAGGTTCTGGCGGATGTTGGCGAGGGTCGCCTGCGACAGGCGCCGCGCGCGGACGAGCGCGCCGAGGTCGCCCTTCACGAGGGTCACGCCGGCGCTGCGGATGGCGACGTCCGTCCCGGTGCCCATCGCGACGCCCACCTGCGCCGCGGCGAGCGCGGGAGCGTCGTTGACGCCGTCGCCCGCCATCGCCACGGTGCGCCCCTCGCGCTGGAGCTCGCGGACGACGTCCGCCTTCCTCTCCGGCAGGACCGAGGCGTAGACGCGCGTGATCCCGAGGACGCGGGCGACGGCCTCGGCGGGGCGGGGCTGGTCGCCGGTGAGCATGACGATCTCGAGGCCGAAGCCCCGCAGCGCGCGGAGCGCCTCGGCCGCGGAGCTCTTCACCGGGTCCTCGACCGACAGGACCGCGAGCGGTCGGCCGTCCGCGGCGAGGAAGACGGTGGTGCGGCCCCGCGCCTCCTCGGCGGCGGCGAGCGGCGCGAGCGGCCGGGGTCGACGCCGGCCTCGGCGAGGAAGGCGGCGTTGCCGAGCGCCACGCCGCGCCCGTCGACCGTACCGCGCACCCCGCGGCCGGGGCGCGACTCGAAGCCGTGGACGGCCGCGAGGGCGAGGCCGCGCTCCTCGGCCCCCCGCACGATCGCCGCCGCGAGCGGGTGCTCGCTCCCCCGCTCGAGGCTCGCGGCGAGGCGCAGCGCCTCGCCCTCGTCCCCCGCGGGAACGGCGACGGCCGCGAGGCGCGGACGGCCCTCGGTGAGGGTGCCGGTCTTGTCGACGACCAGCGTGTCGACGCGGGCCAGCGTCTCGAGGGCGGCGGCGTCCTTCACGAGGACGCCCGCCGCGGCGCCGCGGCCGACGCCGACCATGATCGACATGGGCGTCGCGAGGCCGAGGGCGCAGGGGCACGCGATGATGAGGACCGACACCCCCGCGAGAAGGGCGTGGGCGAGGCGCGGCTCGGGGCCGACGGCCATCCAGGCCGCGAACGCGAGCGCCGACGCCGCGACGACCGCGGGCACGAAGAAGGCCGCGACGGTGTCGGCCAGCCGCTGGATCGGGGCGCGGCTGCGCTGCGCCTCGGCGACCTGCTGGACGATGCGGGCGAGGAGCGTGTCGCGGCCCACCTTCTCGGCGCGGAGCACGAACGTGCCCGTGCCGTTCAGCGTGCCGCCGGTGACGCGCGCGCCCTTCGACTTCTCGACCGGGACGGGCTCGCCGGTGATCATCGACTCGTCGACGGAGCTCGCCCCTCGACCACGGTCCCGTCGACCGGGACGCGCTCGCCCGGCCGCACGCGCAGGAGGTCGCCGGGGTGGACCGCGTCGAGGGGCACGTCGGCCTCGCGGCCGCCGGCCTCGAGCCGGCGGGCCGTGGCCGGGGCGAGCTTCAGCAGGGCGCGGATGGCGCCCCCGGTGCGGGCGCGGGCGCGCAGCTCGAGCACCTGGCCGACGAGGACGAGGGTGACGATCACCGCGGCCGACTCGAAGTAGACCGCGACCCGGCCCTCGTGGCCGCGGGCGGAGTGGGGGAACAGGCCCGGCGCGAGGACGGCGGCGACGCTGTAGAGCCACGCGACCCCGGTGCCGATGCCGATGAGCGTGAACATGTTGAGTCGCCGCGTGCGGAGGCTCGTCCACATCCGATCGAAGAAGGGCCGCCCGGCCCACAGCACGACGGGCGTGGCGAGGAGGAGCTCGACGAGACCCGCCGCCGGCGAGGCCGCGAAGCGCTCGAGCCCGAGGCCCGGGACCATCGGCGCCATCGCCAGGAGGAAGAGCGGGACGGTGAGCGCCGCCGCGACCGCGCAGCCGCCGCGTCATGTCGTCGAGCTCGGGGTTCCGCCTCTCGTCGGCCACGGAGACGAGTGCGCGGCTCGAGGGCCATGCCGCAGATCGGGCAGGGGCCGGGCTTCGTCTCGAGGACCTCGGGGTCCATGGGGCAGACCCACTCGACGGGCCCGTCGAGGGCGGGCGCGGCCGTCGGCGGCCGGGCGCGGGCGCAGCCATCGCCGCCATCGAGGGCCCCGCTCGAGCCAGTGCCGCGGGTCCGCCGCGAACCGCTCGCGGCAGCGCGGGTTGCAGAACCAGTACGTCTTCCCGTCGTGCTCGTGCGAGCGCCGCGCGCCGTCGCGGTGTTGACCTTCATCCCGCACACCGGATCCGTCTCGATCGTCGGCGCGGGGCGCCGAGGAACGCCGCGGGTCCGCCGCGAAGCGCTGCGGCAGCTCGCGCTGCAGAAGTACGTCCTCCCATCGTGGACGTGCGAGCCGCCACCGCCGGCTTCGAGGCGTCGACCTTCATCCCGCAGACCGGGTCCGTCTCGAGCCGGACGCGCCCCGGACGGCTCAGCTGCACCCGCGTCGACTCGCTCATGGCCCTCTCCGCCTCAGTCCCCGAACCGGCCCAGCACGTCGAGGAGCTCCTCGACCTTCGCCCGCCGATCCGACTCGCTCCCGCTGCGCACGGCGTGCGCGACGCAGTGCTCGACGTGCGTCCGCACCACCGCGTCCTCCACCCGCTTGAGCGCCGCCCTCACCGCCCGCAGCTGGGTGAGGATGTCGACGCAGTAGCGCTCCTCTTCGACCATGCGGACGAGTCCCCCGACCTGGCCCTCGATGCGACGCAGGCGGGCGAGCTGCTCGGTGTGGCGGGCGTGGCCGGACGGCCCGGCGGCGGGGTCGTGCTTCATGACCCACATACTATACCCTGGTAGGGTATCTGTCAAGAGCCGGGGGGCCCTCCCCCGAGGGCTCAGCCGAGGCCGATGACCTTCTTGTCGAGGAGACGGGAGAAGATGGCGATCGTCTCGTCTTCCGGCAGCGGGCAGAGCTTCAGGATCGAGCGGACGTCCCACTGGCCGTTGATCCGCGAGAGGACGAACCCCTCCTCGGGCGCGAAGTGCTGCTGCGCGAGGGTGACCGCCGTCAGACGCAGCACGGGCACGGCCTCGAGCGGGATGCGGCTCGCCGCGCGGGCCCGCCGACGGGCTTCGGCCACGGCGAGCAGGCCCTTCTTGGCCTCCTGGTTCACGCGGTCGAGGCCGAGGACGCGCTCGTAGGCCTCGATGGCCGCGTCGAAGCGGCCCTCCTTGATGCGCATCGCCGCGCTCGAGAGCTGCGCCCGGATGACCGCGACGGGGTCCGCCTCGGGCGCTCCGGCCTCGACGCGCCCCGCCTCGAGGTAGCCGTCGTCGCAGAGGCCCTCGAGCAGGAGAGTCGTCTCGTACTCCGAGCGGCGCGTCTCGAGGCTGATCGCGGCGAGGGTGCGCCCCCAGGCGGCGAGGTCGGCGATCTGGCGCAGCCCGGGGTCCACGAGGCCGACGGGATCTCGGATCAGGCGGAACGTGAGCTCGTTCGTCGGGAAGCGCCGGCGCAGCTGCGCCCACCGCTCCCGGCGGTGCCGGCCCTCGTCGAGCACGGGCCGCAGGGCGACGGCGAGGTCGGTGGCCTGCGGCCTCTGTGCGGCGTGGTCCTCGAACGAGAACCGCCCGTCCGGCCACAGGAAGGCGTCGTAGAGCTGCGCCTCGGCGTTCGCCCGCAGGCACTCGAGGAGCTTCTCCTGGGCGAGGTGGCCGTCGCCGACGAGGATCTCGCCGAGCCGCCGCCGGTCGGTCTCCTGCTTGAGGAGGGCCCCGAAGAGCGCCTCCTCCGTGATGAGCCCGTCGCGGACGAGCGTCTGGCCGATCGTCTCCCGCGGGTCGTTCGACGTGGACCAGTGCACGGCGCCCTCGCGAAGCCCCAGCTTCTTCGTCGTCGAGCGGCGCGAGAGCTCGAGGAGCCCTCCCTTGCGGCGGTTGAGCGCCCAGCTCAGGAGGTCGAAGAGGTCGAACGTGTGCAGATCGCCGGTGAAGCTCATCTAGCCGATCTTCACCATCTCCCGCAGCTCGCGGA
Organism: Vicinamibacteria bacterium; assembly: GCA_046331285.1. Lineage (GTDB taxonomy): Bacteria > Acidobacteriota > Vicinamibacteria > Fen-336 > Fen-336 > DATBSL01. The sequence goes on along the minus strand of JAXLRD010000008.1, from coordinate 144,253 downwards.
GAAGCGCGTCGGCCGATTCCGGCCGCAGCTCGGGCCGCGGGTGCAGGCCGCGCAGCAGGAGCTTGTCCATCGCCTCCGGCACTCCCGCCGCGAGCTGCGAGGGCAGCGGCATCGCCGCACCCTGCGGCTGCGTGCCCGGGTGAACGCCCGTGAGCAGGTGGTAGAGGACGCCGCAGAGAGAGAAGAGGTCGTCGGCGGGCGTCAGGCCGCCCTCCGGCGCGTGATAGCCGCCCGGCTGCGGGTGCGCCTGGGCCAGCCGGCCCAGGCCGAGGTCGGCGATCTTGATGACCCCGGAGGCGACCATCACGTTCGAGGGCCGGATGGAGCCGTGGACGAGCCCGCGCCCGTGCAGCTGCCCGAGCAGCTGCGCGCCGACCCGGCCGAGCGCGTGCACCTGCTGAAAGCCGAGCTTGCGGCCGGAGGTGATCGCCTCGGCGAAGTTTCGGCCCTCCACCCACTCGGTGACGACGCAGCGCTGGCCCTGCCACTCCATGAACGCGATGACCTTCACCGCGTTCGGGTGGGAGAACGCGGCCGCGGCCTTGAGGTCGGCGCCGACGGCCGAGAGGAGCGCACGGTCGCCGAGGAGCTCCCCCGAGATGAGGCGCATCGCGACGCTGCGGCCGTCGGTGATGTCCTCCCCGCGGAAGACCACGCCGAGCGGGCCCTTCGCCTTCTCCTCGCGCGGGACGAAGCGGGGCGCGCGCAGGCTCGCCGACGGCGGCTGGGCGACGCTGGCCGCCGGGGGGGTGGAAGGCGCGGGGACGGGGCCGGGCGGCGCGGGCACGGGGGCCGGGGCGGCAGCGGGGGCGCCCGCCCCGCTCGCGAGCGGCGCCGCGGCGAGCGCGGCCACGCGGGCGGCCACGTCTCGGAAGCCGAGGTCCTCGGCCTGGATCCGCTTGAAGACGGACAACGCCTCGTCGCGCCGGCCAGCCGCCGCCTCGGCGACGGCCAGCCAGTAGTAGAGGTCGAGGTTGCCGTGCCCGACCGGCTCGCCCGCGAGCGTCTTCGCGACGCGCTCGCGCGCGAGGCCCGGCCGGCCGGTGTCGATGAACAGCTGCGCGAGGAGCTCCGTCGCCTCGCGGTGGTGCTCGTCCGAGGCGGGCACGCGCTGCAGGAGGGCGATCGCCTTCTCCCGGTCGCCCGCGCGCGCCGCGGCCTGGCCGCTCTTGAACGTGCGGCCCGCGCGCCCGAAGAGAGCGGCCGCCTTCTCGAGCTGGCCGAGCTTCTCGAACAGGCCCGCGGCGGTCTCGAGCTCGCCCGCCTTCTCGAACGCGGCGGCCGCGCTCGCCTCGAGGCCGGCCCGCAGGTAGACGCCGCCCGCCGCGCCCCAGCTCTCGCCCGCCTCGTACGCCTGCGCGGCCTCCGCCATCAGACCGACCGACTCGTAGAGCTCGGCCGCGCGGAGGTAGTCCTTCCCGGCGACGAAGAACGCCGCGGCCTCGGCGGGCTTGTCCGCCTTGAACGCGGCCTCGCCGCGCAGCGTGGCGGCGCGGACCGCGTCGCCCGCCGCGTCGAACGCTGCCGCCGCCTGCTCGTTGTCCTCCGCCCGGAGGAAGAGCTCCGCCGCCTTGCGGGGCTGGCCGAGCTCCAGGAGCGTCTTCGCCGCCTCGGCGTGGTAGCCGCCCTTGACGAACGCGGTCACCGCGCGGTCGAGGGCGCCCGCCCGGACGTAGAGCCTCCCGGCGAGGAGGGCGCTCTCCCGCTCCTTCGTCGGCGTCGCGGTCGCGGCGTACGTGGTGGAGAACGACACGTTCTCCATGAAGTGCTTCTCGTAGTTCTCGGCCGCCTTCAGCGGCTTGCCGTCCTTGTCCCACGCCTCGGCCGCGCGCAGCGGGTAACCGCTCTTCTCGTAGAGCTCGGCCGCGGTCCCCCACTGGCCGGCGAGGGCGTAGAGGCGCGCCGCTTCGAGGTTGTTGCCCTTCTCGAGGAAGAGGGCGGCGGCCCGCGCCGGCTTTCCGGCGGAGGTGAACAGGGCCGCGCCCTTCTTGTGGTCGCCCGCCTGGAGGTAGAGCTCGGCCGCGCGCTCGGCGCGGCCCATGCGCTCGTAGGTGGCCGCCGCCGCCCAGTACTCCTGGCCCTCGACGTAGGCCTCGGCCGCTTCCGCCAGGTGAGCGTTGTCCTCGAGGAGCTTTCCGGCCGCGAGGTAGTTGTCCTGCTTCTTGAGCGCCTCGACCTGCCGCTCGAGCTTGCGCTCCGCCCACCGCGGGCCGAGGGCCTTCGCCGCGAGGTCTCCGGCGGACAGCCCGGCGCCGGGCACGCGGACGCGCACCCGGTCGGCGATGAACCGGTAGACGACGAGGAGGGCGGCCAGTCCGAGCGCCCACAGGACGATCGGGTTGTCGAGAAGGTCGAAAAGGCCCATTCGAAAGACCCGGCCACCCCGCGGGCCGCCGCGGCGCGCGCGCCGCGGGAACGCGGGATTGTAGCACCCGCTGCGTGGTATCCTCCGCGTCTTCTGCCGGATACGGCGTCCCGAGGAGTCAAGCCATGACGCAGGTGCGGCCCCAGGCGCCGCCGGCGGTCGAGCTCGTCCGCGGCCTCACGCTGCTCGACGCGACGCTGCTCATCGTCGGCAGCGTGATCGGCTCGGGCATCTTCTTCTCGCCGTCGATCATGGCGGGCTGGCTCCAGTCCCCCGGCCTGCTGCTCGGGCTGTGGATCGTCGGAGGGGTGCTGACCCTGGCCGGGGCGCTCTCCTACGCGGAGCTCGCCGCGGCCATGCCGCGGGCCGGCGGCCAGTACGTCTTCCTCTCCGAGGCCTTCTCGCCCGTCTTCGGCTTCCTCTACGGCTGGACGCTCCTCCTCGCGATCAACACGGGCTTCGTGGCGGCCGTGTCGGTCGCCTTCGCGAAGACCCTCGGCTTCTTCTGGCCGGCGATCGGCGAGCAGAACGTCCTCTTCGCCCTCGCCGGCGCGCGGATCTCCTCGGCCCAGCTCGTCGCGCTGGGTGTCATCGCCGCCCTCACCTGGCTGAACGTCACGGGCCTGCGCACCGGCGCCTCGGTCCAGAACCTCTTCACCCTCGCGAAGCTCGGAGCGCTCCTCGCCCTGGTCGTGATGGCCGTCGTCACCGCCCGCGGCCGGCTCGCGAACTTCCAGCCGCTCCTCGGCGTGGCCCTCGGCCCGGAGGGCGTCCGGCTCGGCCTCTTCGCCGCGCTCGCCGGCGCGATGAGCAAGGCGCTCTTCGCCTACGACTCGTGGTACACGGTCACCTTCGCGGCGGAGGAGGTGAAGCAGCCCGAGCGCAACCTGCCGCGCTCGCTCGTCCTCGGCACCCTCGGGGTGATGGTCGCCTACGCGGCGACCGTCGCCGCCTACATCTACCTCGTGCCGATCGGCGAGATGGCGGCGGTGACCGAGAACCGGATCGCCACGGAGGCGGCCGTGCGCATGATCGGGCCCGCCGGCGGCACCTTCATCGCGGTCGCGGTCCTCGTGTCGACCTTCGGCTGCGTGAACGGGCTGACCCTCGCCGGGGCCCGCGTCGTCTACGCGATGGCGCGCGACGGCGTCTTCTTCCGCGCCGCCGGCGGCGTCCACCCGGTGCACCGCACGCCCGCGAACGCGCTCCTGCTGCACGGCCTCGTGGCCGGCGTGCTGACGCTCACGGGCACCTTCAGCGACCTCCTGACGATGACCGCGTTCTCGTCCCTCCTCTTCAACGTCCTCACGGTCGTCGGCCTCTTCGTCCTGCGCCGGCGCCGGCCCGACCTGCCCCGCCCGTACCGGGCCTGGGGCTACCCGGTCGTGCCGGGCCTCTTCGTGGCGGTGGCCCTCTTCTTCCTGGTCTACATGCCGGTGGCGGACCCGCGGAACACGGGGCTCGGCCTGCTGCTGACCGCGGCGGGGGTGCCCGCCTACGCGTACTGGCGGCGGCGCGCCTGAGCCGACGGAGCTTTACCCCGGCGCCTCCCGCACCCTATGCTCTTCTCAGGCGGAACCGACGCCCCCCTCGGGCCGCGCGCCGCGGCCGGGCTGCGCGCGGCGGGCCGGGACGGCCGCGTGAGGGCTTGCGAGCGATGAGCGCTGGTGGCGACGAGCCGATCGACCCCCCGGGCGGCGGCCCGCCCGGCGACGACCCGCTCCTCACGTCGCACGACATCTTCGGCGACCTCGTGGACGGGCCCCTCCCGGCGAGGGGCTCCGCACGCCCCCGGGCCGCGCCCGTGCGCATCCGCGTCGAGGACCCCGTCCTCCCCGCCGCGTTCGCTTCTTTCGCGGACGAGGCGAAAGAGGAGGAGGACCCGGCGCCGGCCGTCGGCCCCTCGGCGTCCGACTTCGAGGCCCTCTTCCGGCCGGCGGGGCCGATGACGAGCGACGAGGAGGCACGCCAGGCGGACGCGAAGACGAACGCGAAGCTCGTGGTCGCCGACCCGCGGCAGGGCGCGCCCAAGGACACGGGGCTCGACCTCGCCTCGGTCGCGGAGAGCGGGATCGTCGCGGAGCCGCCGCGCGCCGCGCCCCGCCCGCCCGCGCCGCGGCGCGAGCCCTCGTGGCGCGACGACGTCTTCGGGCCCTACCGGCTCGTCGACCGGGTGGCCGTCGGGGGGATGGCGGAGGTCTTCAAGGCCAAGCGCACGGGCGTCGAGGGCTTCGAGAAGGTCGTGGCGGTCAAGCGCATCCTGCCCCACCTCTCGGACAACAAGGAGTTCCTCGACATGTTCGTGGACGAGGCCAAGATGGTGGCCGGCCTCACCCACCCGAACATCGTCCACATCTTCGACCTCGGGAAGATCGACGCGAGCTACTACATCGCCATGGAGTACGTGCACGGGCGCGACCTGCGCACGATCCAGAAGCGCGCGCGGGAGAAGGGCCTGCGCATGCCGCTCGACCTCAGCCTGCGCGTGGTGAGCCAGGTCTGCGCCGCTCTCGAGTACGCCCACCGCAAGAAGGACGAGCGCGGGCGGCCGATGGAGATCGTGCACCGGGACGTCAGCCCCCAGAACATCCTCATCTCCTTCGAGGGCGAGGTGAAGCTCGTCGACTTCGGGATCGCGAAGGCGGCCACGAAGGCCTCGGGCACCGACCGCGGGGCGCTCCGCGGGAAGATCCTCTACATGAGCCCCGAGCAGGCGTGGGGCCGGCCGATCGACCGCCGCAGCGACGTGTTCTCGCTCGGCATCGTCCTCTACGAGCTCGTCACCGACGCGAAGCCGTTCCTCGCGAGCGGCACCGACGTGACGATCCTCGAGATCGTGCGCCAGTGCCTCGTCACGCCGCCGCGCGAGATCAACCCGCGGGTCCCCGAGGCGCTCGACCGGGTGATCATGAAGGCGCTCGCCCGGGACCCCGACGACCGCTACGAGGACGCCGGCCAGATGCAGCGCGGGCTCGAGCGGATCCTCCGCGAGCGGCCGCCGGTGTCGGCGCGCGACCTCGCCCGCTTCCTGGAGCTCCTCTTCGACCGCGAGGAGCGCGAGGAGGGCGAGGCCGAGCGGGGGACGGGCGAGGCGCTCCCGGAGCCCGGGCCGATGCCGCTCGAGTCGCTCCTCCGCCGGTTCGGCATCGAGGAGGACGAGCCGCGGTAGGATTCTCCTCCGCCGCGGGTCCCGAGGATCGCACGATGGACCCGGGGGAGCCATTAAGATGACGCTGACCGAGGAACAAGCCCAGCTGTACCGGCAGACGCTCGAGATCACCCGCAAGAAGCTCGAGGAGCTCGACGGACAGATCGAGGAGGAGCTCGCGAAGGTGAAGGAACGCCTCGCCGACCTGCAGGCCCAGAAGAACGCGGCGCGACAGATCTACGACGGCGCCTGTCGGATGCTCGGGGTCCCGAACGACCTCGAGGCGCCCGAGTCGACGGAGGCCTGACCGTGGCCTGGTTCCGCCGCGAGCCAGCGCCTCTCGCCCGGCGCGACGCCTCGGAGAGCCGCGTCCCCGAGGGCCTGTGGGTGAAGTGCGGCTCCTGCAAGGAGATCCTCTACCGCAAGGACGTCCTCAAGAACCTCTCCGTCTGCCCGAAGTGCTCGTTCCACTTCCGCATCTCCGCGCGGGAGCGGCTCGACATGCTCTTCGACGGGGCGTGGGAGGAGTTCGACCACGGCCTCGTCAGCGCCGACCCGCTGTCCTTCCGCGACGGCAAGCGCTACTCCGACCGGCTCCGGGCCGGCAAGGCGAAGACGGACTCCTACGACGCGGTCGTCTCCGCGGCGGGCGCCATGGGCGGCGTCCCGACCGTGATCGCGGCGATGGAGTACGCCTTCATCGGCGGGTCGATGGGCGTCGTGGTCGGCGAGAAGGTGACGCGCTGCATCGAGCGGGCGATCGACGAGAAGCGGCCGGTCGTGGTCGTGTCCTGCTCGGGCGGGGCGCGCATGATGGAGGGCACGCTCTCCCTCATGCAGATGGCCAAGATCTCGGCCGCCCTCGCCCGGCTGCACGAGGCCCGGCTGCCGTTCCTGAGCGTCCTCACCGACCCGACCACGGGCGGCGTCACCGCGTCGTACGCGATGCTCGGCGACCTCAACGTCGCGGAGCCGGGCGCCCTCATCGGCTTCGCCGGCCCGCGCGTCATCGAGCAGACGATCCGCCAGAAGCTGCCGGCCGGGTTCCAGCGCTCCGAGTTCCTGCTCGACCACGGAATGATCGACATGGTGGTCGACCGCCGCGAGCTCAAGAAGGCGCTCGTGCGCTCGATCCGCTTCTTCATGGACTAGCGGGGAGCAGGGGTGCGCGTCGACCTCAACGCCGACCTCGGCGAGGCCTTCGGGGCCTACGCGATGGGGGCGGACGAGGCGGTGCTCGCCTACGTGAGCTCGGCGAACGTCGCCTGCGGCTTCCACGCGGGCGACCCGACCGTGATCGACCGCACCGTCGCCCGGGCCGTGCGCGCGGGCGTCGCGGTGGGCGCGCACCCGAGCCATTTCGACCTGCGCGGGTTCGGCCGCCGCGAGATCGCCGCCGACCCGGCCGAGGTCGAGGCCGACGTCGTCTACCAGGTCGGCGCGGTGGCTGCGTTCGCGCGCGCCCACGGCTCGCACCTCACGCACGTGAAGCCGCACGGCGCCCTCTACAACCAGGCGGCCCGCGACGAGACCCTCGCCCGGGCGGTGGCCCGCGGCGTCGCGCGGTTCAGCCGCGAGGTCGTGCTCGTGGGCCTCGCCGGCTCCGCGCCGATGCGGCGGGCGGCCGAGGCGGAGGGCCTGCGCTTCGCGGCCGAGGCTTTCGCGGACCGCGCCTACGACGCCGAGGGGCGGCTCGTTCCCCGCTCCCGCCCCGGCGCCCTCCTCACCGACCCGTCCTCGGCCGCGGCGAAGGCGGTGCGGATCGTGTGCGAGGGCCGGATCGCGGCGGTCGACGGGACGACCGTCGAGCTCGCGGCCGACACGCTGTGCCTCCACGGCGACAACCCTCACGCCCTCGAGATCGCCCGCGCGGTGCGCGAGGCCCTCGAGGCGGCGGGGGTCACCGTGCAGGCCCTCGCGCGTTGAAGGCGACGCTGCGCGTCCTGGCGCAGGGCGACGCGGCGGCCAGCGTCGAGCTCGGCGACTCGCTCGACCTCGCGACGAACGCCCGCGTCCTCTCCCTCGACCGCGCGCTCCGGCGCTCGCCGCCGCCGGGGCTGCGCGAGACGGTGCCCACGCTGCGCTCGCTGCTCGTCCTCTACGACCCCGCGGCCCTGCGCTTCGGCGCCCTCGCCCGCCACGTGGAAGCGGCCGCGGCCGGGATCGAGTCCGCTCCTGCGCCGCGTTTCCGCCGGCACGAGGTGCCGGCCGTCTACGGGGGCGAGGACGGGCCCGACCTCGAGCCGCTCGCGGCCGCCCTCGGGCTCGAGCCGAAGGAGCTCGTCGCCCGGCACGCCGGCGCCGAGTACACCGCGCTCATGCTGGGGTTCACGCCGGGCTTCGCCTACCTCGGCCTCCTGCCCGGCGGGCTCGACGTGCCGCGGCGGGACACGCCGCGGGTGCGCGTGCCGGCGGGGTCGCTGGCGGCCGCCGGGCGGATGACGGCGGTCTACCCGTCGGCTTCGCCCGGAGGCTGGCAGCTCCTCGGCCGCGCGGCGACGCGGTTCTTCGATCCCTGGCGCGACGAGCCCGCGCTCGTCGCCCCCGGCGACCGCGTCCGCTTCGTCCCGGTGCGGGAGCGGCCGGCGGCGGACGCAGGACCGCGCGCCCTCGCGCGCCCGCCGCGCCGTTCGCGGAGGTCCTCGACCCCGGGCTGCTGACCACGGTGCAGGACTCCGGCCGCACGGGCTACCGGCGCTTCGGCGTGAGCGGAGCGGGGCCGCTCGACGCGCGCGCGCACGCCGAGGCGAACCGCGCGGTCGGGAACGAGCCCGGCGCGCCGGCGCTCGAGGCAACGCTCGCCGGCCCGTCCCTGCGCTTCCTCGCGACAGTCCGCTTCGCGGTCGCCGGCGCCGACCTCGGCGCCGTCCTCGACCGGGACGACCTCGGCGCGTGGCCCGTGCCCCGCGGCGCGGCCGTCCTCGCGCGGCCCGGCAACGTCCTGCGCTTCGCCCGGCGGCGCGAGGGCTGCCGGGTCGCCATCGCGGTCGCCGGCGGGATCGACGTCCCGCGCGTGCTCGGCTCGGCGTCGACCGACCTCCTCGGCGGCTTCGGCGGCCACGCCGGCCGAGGCCTCGCCGCCGGCGACCGCCTCGGGGCGGGCGTCGCGCCGGCCCGCGGGCCGGCCGAGACGCCGCCGGCCCCGCTCGCCGCGCGGGCGACCGTGCGGGTCGTCCTCGGCCCGCAGGCCGAGCGGCTCGAGCCCGCGTCGCTGCGGACGCTGCTCGAGTCGACGTGGCGCGTCGGGGAGGCCTCCGACCGCGTCGGGCTGCGGCTCGAAGGCGGCGAGCCCCTCCGCCACGTCGGGCGGGCCGAGATCCTCTCCGACGGCATGGTCCCCGGCGCCGTCCAGGTCCCGCCGGACGGGCGGCCGATCGTGATGCTCGCCGACGGCCCGACGACCGGCGGGTACCCCAAGGTCGCGACCGTCGTCGGCGACGACCTGTCCCGGCTCGGACAGCTCGTCCCGGGCGAGGGCGAAGTGCGCTTCGAGGTGGTGCGGCTCGAGGACGTCCAGGGCTGAGGCGCGCCGGCTAGAGGAGGCGTCGGGGCGGCGCGGGCGCCGCGGCCGGGGCCTCGGGGCGCGCGCGCCGCTGGCGCAGCAGGAGCGCCTCGGCCTCCGCCGCCGCCACCGGCGGCCCCGAGAGGTGGCCCTGCATCCGGTCGCACTGCCACCGCACGAGGAGGACGCGCTGGGCCTCGGTCTCGACGCCCTCGGCCACCACCGCGAGCCGGCGCGAGCGCGCGAGGGCCACCGCGGCCGTGATCACCGCCTCGTGGTCGCGGTTCGTCACGGCGTCGCGCACGACGGAGCCGTCGATCTTCAGCGTGTCGATCGGGTAGCGGTAGAGGTGGGCGATGCGGCTCTCGCCGGTGCCGAAGTCGTCGAGGGCGATGCGCAGGCCGATGCGCCGCAGCTCCTCGAGCCGCTCGATCACGATCTCCGGGCTGCGCACGAGGTCCTCCTCCGAGACCTCGATCTCGAGGCAGCTCGCCGGCAGCTTCGTCTCGTCGAGCACGCGGCGGACGAGCTTCACGAGCGCGGCGTGGGCGAGCTGCTGCACGGAGACGTTGACCGACACGACGAGCGAGTCGTGCCCCGCCTCGTGCCACCGGCGGCCCTGCTGGCAGGCCCCCCGCAGCGTCCACTGGCCGAGGGGCACCGCGAGGCCGCTCACGTCGGCGAGCGACACGAACTCCGCCGCGTCGACCACCCCCTGCGGGTTGCGCCAGCGCAGCAGCGACTCCATCGCGACGATCGCCCCGGTCTCGCACTCCACGACCGGCTGCCAGAAGAGCTCCAGCTCGCTCTGGACGAGGGCACGGCGCAGCGCGGTCTCGCGCGCCTGCCGCTCGGCGGCGAGGGCCCGCGAGCGCGGCGCGTGCACCTCCCACGCGTCGCCGCCCCGCTCCTTGGCCCGCTTCATGGCGACGGACGCGCTCTGGACGAGCGACTCGGTGTCCGGGCCGTCGTCCGGGAAGAGGGCGATGCCGATGCTCGCGGTGACGATCAGGTCGTGGCCGCCGATGCTGAAGGGGCTGCGCAGCGCGAGCCGCAGCTTGTCGGCGACGACGGTGACGTCCTCGTCGCGCCTTATCCCCGGCAGCAGGATCGTGAAGACGTCACCCTCGATGCGGGCGATCGTGTCGCCCTGCCGCAGCGTGCTCTCGAGGGCGAGGGCGACGGTGCGCAGCAGGTCGTCGCCGAGGCTGCGGCCGAGGCGGCGGTTCACGTCCGCGAAGCGGTCGAGGCCGAGCTGCACGACGGCGAGCTTCAGGCGCTGGCGGCGGGCGTGGATGATCGCGACGCCGAGCCGGTCGGTGAAGCGCCGCTCGCTGGCGAGTCCCGTGAGCGGGTCCTGGTCCGCGAGCGAACGGACCTCGTCCTCGAGGCGCTGGCGCTCGGAGCGCTCGCGGTCCCGCTCCTGCCGGACCGCGCGCAGCTCGGCCCGCAGCGCGCGGATCTCCTCCTCGAGCTCCTCCTCGCGCGTCGCCGCGGGGCCGGCCCCGCGGGCCCGGCCGACGCGGGCGAGGCGTCGGCCGTGACCTCGGCGGGAGGCGGCGCGGCCGCTCCTCCGCCCGGCGCTCCGCGCGCAAGTCGCGGGAGGGGCGACCGGGGGGCTCCGCTTCCCGGGCGGCGCCTCCCCCGGTCGCTCGCCCTCCGGCGGGCGCTCGCCAGGCGAGGAGAGAGCGAGGAACGCTCTTCAGTCCATCGGCGCGCTGACGCTAGCCGACCGCGCAGGCCGGGGTCAAGGTCGGGCCGCCGCGAAGAACCCGCCGCCTCGCTCAATCCCGGCCGGCGGGGATCGAGCCGCGGCCCGGCGCGCGAAGGCGGCCCGCTCCGCGCCGTCGCCGCCGAGCGCGCGCGACCGCGCGAGGGCGAGCCACGCTTCCGCGTCGGCCGGCCGCCGACCGACGGCCGCCCGCGCCGAACTCGGCCCGCTCGCGCCGGAGGGCCCGCACCGCGGGCGAGGCGGCGGACGCCGCGGACCGCAGCTCGTCCTCGGCCGCGGAGCGGGTGCGTTCCGGCGCGGGCGCGGCGGCGAACAGGAGAAGGAGCGCGGCGAGAGACAGGCCGGCGGACGCGGCCCGGCCCAGCCGCCGCGGACGCGGCCCGGCCCGGCTCGCCGCGCACGCGGCGGCGAGGGCGGCGAGGGCGGCGTTCGACGGGAGGCGCAGGTCGAAGTCGGCGAGGCCGTGCGCGACGACGGCCGCGAGAGCGACAGCCCACCGCCGCCCACGGCCGCGGCGACGCCGGCGGGAACCGCCCGGCGCGTCGCGGCCCTGGCAGCAGCGCGACTCCCGCCGCGGCGAGGCCGAGACCGAGGGCGCCCGTCTCGGCGAGGAGCTCCAGGGCTCGCTCTCCGCGTGCTCCACGCGCAGCTCGCCGGAGCCCGACTTGAACCGCGGGAAGGCGTCGTGGAACGCGCCGAGGCCGCTGCCGGCGAGCGGGCTCGACGCCGCGAGGCGCAGGGCGTCGCGCCACGTCTGCACGCGGAAGGAAGCGCCGGCGAGCGAGCGCAGCCGCTCGTGCGCCGGCTCGGGCGCGACGACGAGGACGACCGCCGCGAGCGCGGCCGCGACGAGGGCGCCGGGCGCCGCGAGGCGCGCGCGACGGCCGGCCGGGCGCAGCACGAGGAGCGCGAGAGTGGCGCCCCCGGCGAGGAGCGCGAGGGCCCCCCCGCGGGACAGCGAGACGACGACGGCGAGGGCCATCGCGGCGGCGGCCACGGTCGCGAGCACGACACCGACCGCGCGACGGCCGGCCGTCCAGTCGCGCTCGCCGCGCGCGCGGGCCTGCGCCGCGAGGCCGACGGCGAGCGAGGCGGCGAGGGCCGCCGCCATCGCCGCCCAGCCCGCGAAGTGGTTCTTGTTGACGAACGGCCCGTAGGGAAAGACGGTCGGCACGCGCATCGTGCCGTAGAGGAGGGCTCCGAACCGCGCGCGCGCGAAGATCGCGTACGCCGACATCGCGAAGCCCGTGGCGGCGACGGCGGCCGCCGCCCACCGGGCCGCTCGGGCGCGCGCGAGGGCCGGCGCGGCGAGGACGGCCAGGCCGCCCAGCCCGACGACGAGCGCGAGCGCCCGGAGCGTCGTCCCGGGATCGAGGGAGAGCGGGCGCGCCGCGGGCCCGAGGACGGCGGCGGCCACGGGGTCGGCCGGGTGCCAGACCGCGGCCGACCCGGGAGCGAGCCACGCGTGGAGCGCGCGCGGCAGCGGGACGAGCTGCGCCAGGACGAGCGCGGCGAAGGCGACGAGAGGCCACAGCGGCGCCGCCGGGAGCGCCGCGCCACGGCCGAGAGCCCCGAGCGCGAGGGCCGCGGCAACGGCGACGAGCGACACGACGAGGATGGCGCGCAGAGCGAAGGGCGGCGCCCCGCCGAGGGCCCACGGCGCGAGGGTCGCGACGGCCAAGAGGGCGGCGAGGGCCACGGCGGCGGGCGGGCCCGGCTCGTCCTCCCGCGGGCCCACCGCGACCCCGGCCCCTAGGCCGCGCGGAGGCGGCGGCGCGGCTCGGGCCGCGGCGTCAAGAGAGGGCCACCCGCGCCGGGCCGCCGGCGGGCAGCACGCGGTCGCGCCCGAGCCGCTTCGCCTCGTAGAGCGCCGCGTCCGCCGCCGACAGCAGCGCCGCCGCGTCGAGGCCGTCGTAGGGGTAGCTCGCCACGCCACCGCTCACGCTCAGCCGCGCGAGGGGCTGGCGCTCGCCGAAGGGGAACGGGTGCTCCGCGATCGCGCGCCGGATCTTCTCGGCCGCGGCGAGGGCCTGCGCGGCCGAGGTGTGGGGCATGACGAGCAGGAACTCCTCGCCGCCGAAGCGTCCGAAGACGTCTCCCTTGCGCACCGCCTGGTGCACGACCGAGGCGAGCTCCTGCAGGAGGCGGTCCCCGGCGAGGTGGCCGTTCGTGTCGTTGTAGTGCTTGAAGTTGTCGACGTCGAAGAGGAAGACCGAAAGCTCCGGCGGCGCCGATCGGCCGGCGCCGCGCTGGTCGTAGGCCGCGCACGCCGCCCGGTACACGAGGTCGCCGAGCTGCTGCTCCATGTGCTTCTTGTTGTAGATGCGCGTGAGGCCGTCGAGCTCGGCCGTCGTCTTCATGCGCGTGACCTGCGCCGCGGTGTGGAGCACCTGGGCGCCCGTCTGGGCGACGAGGCCGAGGGCGGCCTTCGGATCGCCGGCCTTGCGCGGTCCCTGCACGACGATGACGCCGAGCGTGTTCTGGTCGAAGACGAGTGGCGCGATGAGGTCCGGCTCGGGCAGCCCGTCGAGGCCGGCGCCGGGCCGGATGAGGCCGGTCGCCGCCTCCGACTGGAGGTCCGCACGGTTGACGACCCGCTGCGCCTCGGCGGCGAAGCCGATCTCTCCGGTCTCGATCGGGACCTCGGCCCCGACCCGCACCGAGCCGCCGGGAGGATGGCTCGCCGCCACCACGAACCGCGGGGCGCCGCCGCTGTCGTCCTTCGGGTCCGCGCGCCGGACGAGGACGGCCGCCTGCTGCGGGTCGAGGCTGCGCTGAACGATGCCGAGGAGGATGGCGGGGATCTGCCGCTCGCCGAGGCCGCTGTAGAGGTCGCGCGCGACGCGGGGGTAGTCCTTCAGGAACGAGTTCAGGAAGTGCAGGTCCTCCTCGAGCCGCGCGTGGCCCTGCTGGAGGGCGGCGAGCTGGCGGGCGACCCTCGCCCCCTCGGTCCGCGCCTCGCCGACGAGGGCCCGCAGCCGCAGGAGCACGGGGACGAGGAGCCCCGCCGTGACGGCCAGCCCGAGGAAGAACGGGACGAAGGAGTCCAAGGAACCTCCGGAGGGGGAATGCTAGCAAGCCCGGGGCGACTCGCAAGGCCGGCCGGGGGCCGCGACGGCTGGGCTACAATCGCTCCTCGAGCCCCCGACTGGCGTCCGCGGCGGGTGGAGGTTTCCATGCCGGGCCGGCTGAAGACCCTGGTCCTCGCCGCCGTCGTCGCCACGGCCGCGCTCGTGCCGCTCTTCGGCGACCCGCGGCAGACCCCCGTGACCCACGCGCTCTGGGCGCGGATGCTCCTCCGCTCGCTGGAGATGGACGAGGCGGTGCGCTCGAGCGCCGTCGCCTCGCGGGTCTTCTCCACGCTGTCCTGGCGCGACAGCCTGTCGCTGCCGGCCGACGCCTACTCCTCCGAGAGCGGCGCCGTCCTGCGGGTGAGGGGCGGACAGCGGCTGGTGACGGCCGACGGCGCGCCGGCCGAGATCACGTACGCGGTGGCGGTCCTCCAGGCCGGCGACTACCTCGTGCGCGCCCGGCTCGGCGGCGAGGGCGCGCCGCCCGCGACGGCGGAGCTCCTTCCCGCTTCGGGCGGCGTCGCCCCCGAGCCCCTCACGTTCCCGGCCACCGGGGGCCCCGCGGGCTGGGTGGTGGGCGGCGCGCGGCACCTCGATCCCGGGAGCTATCGCGCGCGGTTCCTGCTGCCGGCCGGGATCGCGCTCGCCCAGATCGAGGTCGCGCCGCCCTGCCTCAACCCGATCGAGCCGGCCGGCGGCTGGCGGGCCGCGGCGGTCGCGACGACCCGGGACGTCGCGGTCACCGCCGTGAAGGCGATCGACGCCGAGCACGAGCTCGCGCCGGCGGCCGCGCCGATCGAGGCGACCGGCGCCGACTTCACGGTGGAGTGGCCCGAGTCGCTCGCGCGCGAGCGCGCCGCCGCCGCCGCCGCGGGCTCGCTCTCGACGATGCGACTGCAGTCCTTCGCGGCAGGGGCGCGCGCCCTCCTGAGCATCGACGTGCCCGAGCCCGGCCTCTACAGCGTGACGGCGCTCGTGAACCCCGGCGCGGGCCAGCGCTGGGTCCTCGACGGGTGCCGCAAGGCGATCGTCTGCCCCGGCGACGCGGGCTGGCGGCCCGTGCTCGCGCAGACGCTCTCGGCCGGCCGTCACGTCGTCGTGGTGACGCTCGGCGCCGGCGCGAGCCTCGACGCGCTGCGCGTCGAGCGCAAGAAGGACGCCGGCGACGAGTACGTCGCGGCGCTGCGCCGGCTCGGCCTCGACCTCGGCGCCGAGGGACCCGTCTCGCGCGCGGCCGCGCTCCAGGCCGCGCGCTTCGTGCGCGAGTCGAGGCGGCTGCGCCCGGCCGGCGTCTGCGGCGACACCGTGCCCTACGCCGAGGCGCTGCCGCCGCAGCTCGCCCTCCAGCCGGGCCTCGGCCCCGCGCCCGAGCCGCCGGCGCCCGCGCCCGCGCCGCCGAACCCGCCGCCGCTGCCGCCGCCGCTGCCGCCGCAGGAGCCGGCCACCCCCACGCTGCCGACGGGCGGCGCCTGAAGCGATGGCCCTCTTCAACCACGCGACGAAGGAAGTCACCGCCAAGCTCGTCTACTACGGGCCGGGCCTGTGCGGGAAGACCTCGAACCTGCAGTGGATCCACGGGCGCCTGCCCGCGGGCACGACGGGCAAGCTCGTCTCGCTCGAGACGCAGACCGATCGCACGCTCTTCTTCGACTTCCTCCCCCCCGACGTCGGCACCGTCCGCGGGATGCGCCTGCGGCTGCAGCTGTACGCCGTGCCGGGCCAGGTCTTCTACGAGAACACGCGGCGGGTGGTGCTGAAGGGCTGCGACGCGGTGGTGTTCGTGGCGGACAGCCAGGCCGCGATGCTCGACGCGAACGCGGAGAGCCTGCGCAGCCTGCGGCAGAACCTGCTGCTGAACGAGGTCGACCCGGAGATCCCGCAGGTCCTGCAGTACAACAAGCGCGACCTGCCGAGCGCGCTCCCGGTGGCCGTCCTCAACGCCCGACTGAACGCGCGCAACCTGCCGTGGTTCGAGGCCGTGGCCGTGCGCGGGACGGGCGTCGAGGAGACGCTGCGGGGCGTCACGAAACTGCTGTTCGACGCGCTCGTCCGCTTCTACGGGGACGCGGAGCCCGAGGCGGCGGCGCTCGCGCCGCTCCCGCCGTCGCGTCCCGGACCCGCCCCGGTCCGGGCCCTCCCCCGGCCGGCGCCCGAAGCGGCGGCGCGGGCCGCGGCGCCCGCCGCGGGCGCGACGGCCGGCGCGCCGCCTTTCCGCGAGCGGCGCGGGGCGGCCGTCGGCGCCTCCATCGTGGCGCCCCCCGTCGGCGCGGGCCTCGGGCCCGGGCAGTGGGTGTACCTCGCCGAGGGCGCGCTGCGCGGCCCGGTCGACCTCGACGAGCTCGTCGACCTCGTGCTGCGCACCGTCCCGGAGGACACCTGGGTGTGGCGCGAGGGGCTCGAGGGATGGACGCGGGCGAACGAGGTGCGGGAGATCGCGGAGGAGATCCCTCCGCCCGTGCCCGGGGCCGCCCCCGCCGGCTTCTCCGACGAGGAGATGCCGGACTTCGACACGGTGCCGTCGATGCTGCGCACCGTGCTGATCGCCGACGAGGACGCGGCGTTCCGGAAGTTCCTCGCGATGCCCCTCGCCGCCCAGGGGTTCACGATCTACGAGGCGGCCGACGGCGCGGCGGCGTGGCAGCTCGCCGTGCAGAACCGGCCCTGGATCATCCTGGCCGACGTGAGCCTGCCCGAGGTGGACGGCTTCGAGTTCTGCCGCCGCGTGCGCGGGCACGCCCTCCTCAGCCGCAAGCCCCTCCTCTTCATCTCGGGCTCGGACAAGTACAAGGAGCGCTACCGCGCCCTGCAGATCGGCGCCGACGACTTCCTCTCGAAGAGCATGCCGGTGCGCGAGCTGCTCATGCGGATCCAGCTCCTCATGACCCGCTACTCCGACCTCAACGCGCGGACGCAGGCGGGGCCGGGCGCGGGCACGTCGGTGGCCGGCGCCCTCGAGGGCCGCATCGAGGTCTTCGGCGCGCCGGCCCTCCTTCAGATCTGCAACCAGGGACGCCTCACCGGCACGTTCGAGGCGGTCGAGGGCGACGGGGCGGGCGCGCGGGCGACGATCGACTTCCGCGACGGCGAGATCGTCTCCGCCCTCGCCGCCGAGCGGCGCGGGCCGGAGGCGGTGTACACGCTGCTCGCGTGGCAGCGGGGCGCCTTCCGCTTCGCGCCGGGCGAGCCCGGACCCGGGGAGCCGCTCGCGCAGAGCGTCGAGCACCTGCTGCTCGAGGGCTGCCGTCGCCTCGACGAGGCCCGCGCCGCCGGCGCGGGCGGGCCGGGGTTCTAGGGCCCTACGCCCCGCCGTTGTCGCTGCAGCAGCCGGAGGAGTTGCACGTGCAGGTCGTCGTGCCGTTGCACGTGCCCGCGCCGAAGCTGGTGCAGGGCTTCCCCTGGTTGCCCGCGCAGTCGGTGACGCAGGTCGCGAGCGCCTCGGCCGGCGTCGGCGCGAGCACCGACATCACGGCCGGCGCGAGGAACGCCGCGCCGATCCCGACCCGGCGCAGGATCTCGCGGCGCGTCGGGCCGTCCAGGGCCGGAGCCTCGAGGAGGCCGGCCTCGTCGAGCGCGGCCACGGCCGCGAGGGCCGCTTCCTCGCGCGCGCCCGCGGGGGCGTCGAGCGACGCGGCGATCTCCTCGAGCGATCGCGAGCCGTCGGCGGCGCGGAACACGGCCGAGGCCGTGCGGTCGAGGCAGTGGGCCTCGTGGCTCTCGCGGTCGTAGACCACCGTCTCCCCCGGAAGCTCGCGCACCACGAGCCCCTCGCGCCGCGCGCGCGGCCTCATCGCGGAGCGGCCTCGTCGAGCGCGCGGAGGACGAGCGCCGCGGCGTCGTCCGCCTCGCCGCGGTCGCTCTCCAGGAGGACGGCTCGCGCCGTCGCGGCGCACAGCGCGTCCAGCACGGGCTCGGGGCGGAGGCGGGCGGGCGCGGCGTGGCGGAGCATCTCGAGGACCGCCCGCCCCGGGGAGACCGACACCGGGTTCCAGCGCGCGCCCTCTCGGTGGGCCGTGAACAGGACGAGGCCGACGGGCAGCGGCCGGCGGCCGACGCGCGCGCCGAGCGCGGAGGGCGCGACGCGCGACGCGTGGCGGTCGCAGCCGCCCGCCGGGCGCACGGACAGCGGCTTGGCGAACGGGTGCACGCGGCCCGTCGCGTCGAGGACGGCGTACTCGTCGGAGAGGTAGCTGGCCCCTCGCCGGGCGAGCGCCGCGACGAGCGACGTCTTCCCGGAGCGGCTTGCCCCGGGAAGGACGATCGCGCGACCGCGCCAGCCGACGACGCCGGCGTGCACGAACGTCCGCCGCGGCGCCCCCGTGGCGATCGCGCGGCGGATCGCGGCCTCCAGGACGGCGAGCGCTTCACCGACGTCGCGGGTGCGGGCGAGGCGCGTCCCTCCCTCGTAGACCCGCGACCGATCGGCCGCCCACAGCGAGAAGATCCGGTCGACGACGGGGGAGGCCGCGGGTCGAACGTCGGGAGGGAGCCGCGCGAGCAGTTCGGGCAGCAGGTCCCCTCGGTTCACCCGGACGCCGACGCGCAGCCCGTGTGAGCGGAAGCACGCGCCCCCGGTCCACGCGAGCCGGTCGAGTCGACCGCCCCGCGCGCGAGACGGCCGCCGCGGAATGAGGCCTGGTGCGCTCCGCCTGTCCACGTGATTCCCCGTAGCCGGCTCAGTCTAGCAGAGACCCCTCCGCTCGACCGGCGAATCCGTCGGGCTGCGGCACGGCCAAAATGGCATAAAAAGCGATATGGGAAAGGGAGTTGAATCTCTTTTGCTCAACCATTACACTCGCTCCCGGCTGCTAGTATTCGGACGCAATGTGGCGAAGCGGGGGGGTCTGTCCGGTCAACGGACGGACGGCAAGACGATGGCGCAGGACGCCGCGGGCTCCGGGCGCAGGGGATCGCGAAGACGGCCGCTTCGCGAGAGCCCGGAGGCTTGAGCGCTTGACGCCACTCCTGCTGGCGCTCGCCGTCGCCGCCGCCGCGAGAGTGGAGTCCGTCGGGATCGCGACCGCCGGGGCACGGACGGGGCTTCTCGTCGTCCTCAGCGGCCGCCCGGGCCTCGTGGCCGTGCAGCGCGAGGGCGAGTCCGCGCGGGTCTCGATCGGCGGCTCGGTGCTCGGACAGGCCTTCGGCGGCGGCGATCGCTTCAGCTGGACTCCGACGGGCCGCGACGCGGATCTCCTCGCGCGCTCGCCGGCGCAGCTGCGGCGGCTCGACGTCGTGGCGACACCCTCGGACGTGAGCCTCCTGCTGCGGCTGCCCACGGACACGTCGATCGACCTGCGGCCTGACGCCCGCGGGCTCATCGTCTTCTTCCGGGAGAGCACGCCGCCTTCCGCGACGGCGGCGACTCTCGTGCCCGCGTCCGCGCGCGTGGCGGCGGCGACGCCGCAGTCCGCGCCGCCGTCCGCGGAGCCGGCGGCGAAGACGCCGCCGCAGGGGACCGCGCCACCGGCGGAGCCGGATTCGAACGCGCCCTCGCCGCCCTCGACCCGCCCGCAGGCGCCGAACCCGACTCCGGGTGCGAGCGAAAGGGCCCCGGCGACGCCCGCCCCGGTCACGCCCGACCTCGTGCGCGCGCTCTTCCCCGGCGGGTCGGAGACGACCTCGGGGGAGAAGCCGACGGTGGCCGAGCTCTACCAGCAGCTGTGGCCCGGCGGCAAGCCCGAGGCGGCGCCCGAGGCGAGCGCGACGGCGGGAACGACGACGACGGACGACACGGGCCGGCCGCTCGGGCCGTTCCGCGTGCGGGCCGGGCTCGACGCGCGGTACGTCGACGCCGACACGTTCGTCGACGCGAGCGCGCGAACGACGCGCGACCGGTACCTCGAGGTCGTGCCGCGCGTCGACGCGGAGACGCCGCTCGGCGCCGGCCGCTTCTCCCTCGGCTACAACCCTTCCCTCCGCGCCCTGGCGACCTACGACCAGGTCAACAGCAGCAGCCACCTGGCCCGCGCCGACCTCGAGCTCCCGATCGCGGACACCGTCACGCTGCACGCGGCCGACCGCTTCGTGGTCGGCACCCTCGACACGCGCTACGCCGATCCCGGCGGCGAGTACTTCTTCGGCCTCGGCCGGTTCTGGCGCAACGACGTCGACGGCGGCGCGAAGCTCGCCCTGGGCCCCCGCGGCAGCCTCGAGCTCGTGGGCACGGCCGGCCGCGTGCGCTTCCTCGAGAGCTCGTCCTTCTTCGACTACGACACGCGTCGCCTCTCCGCGGGAATCGGCTACGAGCTCACGCCGTCGCTGCGCGCGGTGGCGTACTGGGACTACGACACCGTCCCGCGGCCGGACGAGAGGCCCGAGGCCGAGTCCCGGGCCCACCAGGGCCGGCTCAGCCTGCGGGGGGACATCCTCCCGCTGCTGAGCGGCGAGCTCTCGGTCGGTTACCGCGACCAGAAGAACCCGAACGCCGCCCCCGGCGGCACGCGCTACACCGGGCTCACCTGGGCGGGATCCCTGCAGCGCCGGCTCTCGCCCGAGGCCACCCTCGGCCTGAACCTCTCGCGCAGCACGCAGGTCTCGTCGTTCGAGCGGAACGGCTTCTACGTCGCGACCTCGCTGCAGGCGTCGATCGCGCTGCCCCTCCCCTTCGAGGCGCTCCTCGACGGCGGCGTCGGCTACCAGTGGAACGACTACCGCACGATCGCGGCGGGCGTCGGCGCGCCGCGCGCCGACCGCCTCCTCGGGTGGTACGCCGGCCTGCGACGGTCGCTGCACCGGAGGCTGTACCTGAGCGGCCTCTATCGCGCGGAGGAGCGGCGCTCGAACGTCGACGCGTTCGACACCAGCACCGACGGGTTCTACGTCCAGCTGCAGTGGAACCCGATCGGCCCCGCGTCGCGATGAGGCTCTTTCTGCTCGCCGCGGCCGCCGGGCTCGCCGCGGCCGCCGGGCTCGCCGCGGCCGAGCCGCCCGACGACGCCGCCTATCGCGTCGGGCCCGGCGACGTCATCGAGGTGCAGGTCGAGGGCCGCCCCGAGCTGTCGCGCGTCCCCACGGTGCAGACGTCGGGCGACGTGTTCGTGCCGGGCGCGGGCGACCTGCCGGTGCGGGGGCTGACGACGGCCGAGATCGCGGCCCGCGTCGCGGCGGCCCTCGCCGGCGACGGCCCGGCGCCGCGCGTCGAGGTGCGCGTGCGGGAGTACCAGAGCCAGTTCGTCTGGGTCCGCGGGGCGGTCAGCCGACCGGGCCGCAAGGCGCTGCGGGGCGGGACGCGGCTCGTCGACGCGCTCCTCGACGCCGGCGGCTTCTCGGCCGTCGCGTCGGGCCGGCTCACGGTCGAGCGGGCCTCGGGCGAACTGCCGGGCGGCGGGACCCGGCTCACGCTGCGGCTGGCCCGGACGCCGTCGCCCGCCGATCTCGCGGAGCTCGCCCTCCCCCTCCGTGCCGGGGACGCGATCACCGCGGAGGTGCAGCGGTGGGTCCGGGTGACTGCCGGGGTCGCCCGGCCGGGGAGCTACCCGTTCGAGGACGGGCTCACCCTCGGCGGCCTCGTCCGGGCCGCCGGCGGGCGGGCCGGGAGCGGCCGGGTCGTCGTGCGGCGCGCCACGGGAAGCGTCGAAGCGGACCTCGATGCGATACGCTCGCACCGTACCGCCGACGTCCCGCTCGCCCCGGGCGACGAGATCGCGGCGAGAGGAGGCCGGCGATGAGCCACGCCCCATTCGAGCACGAGGCTCCCCTGCCGCCGCGCGAGTTCGAGCTGCGCTACTACGCGGAGCTGCTCTGGCGGCGGCGCCGGCTCCTCATCGCGGCCGCCCTCGGCGGCCTCGGTCTCGGGGTCCTCGCCGCGGAGGTGCAGGTCCCGCGCTACGAGGCGCGGACGCTCCTCCAGGTGATGCCGCCGAACCCGACGTCGCTGAGCGTCACCGACGCCCTCATGCAGACGGGCAACCCGATGCGCGACCGGCAGTTCTTCAACACCCAGCTGAACGTCCTGCACTCGCGCGCCCTCGCCGAGCGGGTCGTCGAGCGGCTGAAGCTGAAGGAGCAGCTCGGGGGCGACCCCGCCGGGGCGGTCCTGCGCGCGGTCGCGGTGGAGCCCATTCCGGAGACCTACGTCGTCGAGGTGCGCGTCACCCACGGGGACCCGAAGGAAGCGACCCTGTGGGCGAACACGCTGGCCGACGCGTACATGGACTACAGCATCGAGGGCCAGGTCGAGACGGCGAAGCGGGCCTACAAGTGGGTGAACGAGCGGCTCGCCGAGACCCAGACCGGGATGCAGGAGGCGCAGGACCGGCTGCTGAAGAGCTACAAGGGGCAGGACCTCTTCGTCCCCGAGGGCGGCGTCTCGGCGATCACCACCTCGATCACGAAGCTGAACGAGGACCACATCCAGGCGCAGGCGCGGCGGATCGAGCTCGAGGCCCAGCTCGGCGAGTTCGCCGAGATGCGCCGCCGGGGACGCGCCCTCGACGCCGTCCCCCAGGTGGCGGCCGACGAGCGGGTGGCCGAGATCAACGGTCGCGTCCAGGCCCTCACCCTCGAGCTCGCGAACCTGCGCGAGCGCTACAAGGAAGGCCACCCGGAGGTCCAGCGGGTCCTCGTGCAGATCCAGCAGCTGCGGCGGGACAAGGACGACCGCGTGGTCGAGATCGAGGAGAGCCTGCGCGCGGAGTACCGGCAGCTCGAGCGGCGGGAGGACGAGCTGCGGCAGGCGATCGCGGCCCACAAGTCGCGGGCGGCCGAGCAGAGCCGCAAGCTCACCGAGCTCGACCTCGTGCGCAAGCAGGCCGACTCCGCGGCCGGCCTCTACTCCGTCCTGCTGCAGAAGCTCAACGAGACGAACATCGCCGCCTCGATCCAGAACAACAACGTGCGCCTCCTCGACCGCGCGATCGTTCCGAGCTCGCCGGTGTGGCCGCGGAAGCGCCAGTTCGCCCTGTTCGCGCTGCTCGGGGGGCTGCTGCTCGGCGCCGCGTTCGTGCTCGTCCGCGACGCCCTCGACGACACGATCAAGGACGCGGACGACGTCGAGCGCCACCTCCACGTCGAGCTGCTCGCGTCGATCCCGCGCTTCGGTCCCGAGGACGCCGCCCTCGCGACCGAGGCCTACCAGAACCTCCGCACGGCCCTCCTCTTCGCGCGCCGCGGCGGCCAGGGCCAGGTGGTGCTCGTGACGGGCACGGCGCCCGGCGAGGGCAAGACGACGACGCTGCTGAACGTCGCCCGGCTCCTCGCCGACTCCGGCGAGAGCGTCGTGGCGATCGACGGCGACATGCGCCGCGCGAACCTCCACCTGCGACTCGACGTCCCGCGCGAGCCGGGCCTCACGGACCTCTTCCTCAACCAGGTCCCCCTCACCTCGCTCGTCCAGACGACGCGCACCCCGCGGCTGTCGGTCGTACCGGCCGGGCCGATCCCGCCGAACCCGCCCGCGCTCCTCGCGCGCCCCGAGCTCGTGGAGGCCCTCGGCGAGCTGCGCCGCCTCTACCGGTGGGTGCTCGTCGACTCGCCGCCCATCGCGGCGGTGACCGACCCGCTCCTCCTCGCCCAGATCTCCGACGCGACGGTGCTGGTCGTGCAGCAGAACAACGTCGACCGCGCGACCGTGAAGCGCGCGCTCGCCGCCCTGCGCAAGGTCACCCCGAACGTGGTCGGGGTCGTGCTGAACTCGGTCGACGTGAAGGGCCGGGGCTACTACGGCTACGCCTACTACGGCTCGAGCCGCGGAGAGGCCGAGGGGGCCGCTCCGCCCGCCGAGCCGACGGTGACGGATGCGACCACCGTCTAGCCGGGCCCTCGCCCCGGGCTGCGCCCTCGCCGTCCTCGCCCTCTCTGCCGTCCCTTCGCACGCGGGGCGGCCCGCGCCGTCGGCCATGCCGCCGGCCCCGGCGCCCCTCGCCCTCGCGACGATCGCCGTCGTGGAGCAGCGGGTCGAGGTCTCGCCCGGCGCGGCGCGCTGGCTGGCCGCGGTCGAGGGTGCGCCGCTGCGCGTCGGCGAGGCGCTGCGCACGGGGCCCGAGGCCATCGCGCGGCTCGAGCTCCCGTGGATGAGCCTCACGATCGGCCCCTCCGGCGCGCTGCGCGTCCCCGACGCGAAGGTGCTCGCGGTGTGGCTCGAGGCCGGGCGGGTCGTCGTCGAGGCGCCGACACGCGACGCGCTGAAGCTGCTGACCACCGAGGCGGAGGTCCACGGCCGCGGCCGCGCGGTGGTGCGGCGCATCGGGACCGCGACGACCGTGAGCTGCCTCGCCGGACGCTTCTTCGTCGCCGGCTCCGGAGGGGTCGTGACCCTGGCGGCGGGGCAGGGCACCGTCGCGCGCGCGGGCCGCCCGCTCGCCCCGGCGGCGCCGCTGCCGCCGCCCCCGCCGGCCGAGGGCCTGTGGCCCGGCCGGGACCCGTTCTACGCGACGGCCGGCGCGCCGGTCGAGTTGCGCTGGGCGGGCGACGCGGGCGCCTACTCGGTCGAGATCCTGCCCGTGGGCGACGAGGTCGTGCTGCTCCAGCGCGACACGGCCCGCAGCCCGCTCGTCGTCGCCCTGCCGTGGGAGGGCGCCTTCCGCTGGCGCGTCTCGGGCCGCGACGCCCGCGGCCTCGAAGGGCCGCCGTCCGAAGACGGCCTCCTCGCCGTCGAGCTCACCCGCCCCGACTGAAGGGGCCGGGCCGCGGAGGGCAGCGCTCCTACCGCGGCGGGTAGCCGCGCGCCGAGACGATCACCCAGCTGAAGTTCTCGGGCCGCGCGCCGGCCGCTCCCTCGAAGGGCCCGGTGTCGAGCGGATTCACTCCCGGCCTGCGCCGGTCGGGCGCGACCTTCTTCAGCAGGTCGCTCATGCCCTCGTCCACGGCCGGCCCGGGCGGCTGGAGCCTCAGCGGCTCGGGATCCTCGACGAGCTCCTGGCCGTCGAAGCGCGAGAGGCGCACGTCGACCTCGGTGACGCGCCAGGCGGTCCCGTTGATGACCATGAGCCGGAGGCGGTCGCCCGACCACGCGGCCACGCCGCGCAGCTTGCGCAGCTCGGACGACGGCAGGGCGGACTCGACCGAGGCGACGGAGGCGGGCGAGGGACCCGAGCCGCCGGGAACCACGGGCGCGGCCGCGGCGGTCGGCGCGGGCGCAGGGCCGGCCGGCTCGATGGCCGGCCGCGGGCTCGGGGAAGGCTCGGCGACCCCGGGCAGCTCGGCGACCAGCGGGGGCGGGGCGACCGGGGGCGACGGCGTCTCGCGCGGCCAGAAACGCCAGGCCGCGAGCGCGAGGAGCGCGGCGGTCAACGCGATCCCGCCGTAGACGAGGAGGTTGCTGCCGGCGGGAGCGACGTCCGGTACGCCGGCCGGCTCGGCCGCAGGCCGCAGCGAGGGCCCGCTCGCCCGCCGCGCGTCGACCGCCGCGGGCCGCAGCCGCCCCCGCAGCTCGGGCACGTTCTCCGCGCGCGTCCAGTCGGGAAGCCCCTTGCGCCAGACGAGGACGGACGCGGGGTCGGGCTGGGCGAGCACACGCTCGACGAGCTCGACGAGCGGACAGGGGCCGCGACGCTGCCGGGCCTGGGCCCAGAACCAGCGCTCGCGAACCGGGCGCTCGCTCACGGCCGCGTCACCGTCCGCGACTCCTCGGCCACGGCCCCGGCCCGGGACGTGGCCTTCACGACCAGCGCTCCGCCGGGGTGACGAACGTACTCGCTGAAGCTGCCGTCGGGCAGCACGAGCACGGGAGCGCCGCCGATCTCGACCGTCGCCCCCGGGGCGGCGCGCCCGGCCACCTGGACGATGCCGGGCGCGATCTCCTCGACGGAGCGCAGAGCGAGGAGAGGCGCGGGGGGCGTCGCGACGGGCGTCGGCGCGGGCGGCCGCGCGGCCGGCGCGACGACCGAGAAGAACGACGCGCGGGAGAACGCGCCCTCGAGGCCGTCGCGGTTCACCGCCGCGACTCTCCAGAAGTAGCGCCCGGGCTCGAGGTCGCGCAGGGCGTGAGACGTACCGGCGATGCCCTCCTCCTCGAGCGCGGCCGAGAGGAGGAGCTCGGCCTGGGTGACGTTGTAGTCCACCGTGACGTGGTAGGTCTCGCCGTTCGCCACCGACGTCCACTGGAGTTCGGCCGTCGGCGCGGGCGGCGCCACCCGCTCGAGCTGCGCCCGCACGACGGGCGCCACGAGCGTCGGCGGCGGCGGGAGGTCGAGCCGCGCGCCCGCCTTGCCCGCCGCGTCGACCCGCACGGCCTGGTTCTGGCCGAGAGTGATCGTCTCTCCCAGGCTGGTGCGGATCTCGGCTTCGCCCTGGAATACCTTCACTCCCGTCTCGCCCGTCTCGCTGACGTCGATGTTGCCCGTGGCGTTCTGCATCGCGGTGGTCTGCGCGGTCGGGGTGCGGATTTCCGTCGCCTTCTCCGCGACGGCGAAGCTCACCCGGCCCGACTGGACCCTCCACGCGGCGGTCGAGGACTCGGCCGAGCCGCCGACGTACACGACGCTGTTGGGCCGGACGTTCACGCGGCTGCCCGAGTCGAAGTGAATCTGCGCTCCCGAGCCCGCCCCCGTCTTGACGACGTCTCCGAAGTGGAGCACGTCGGAGAGCCTCGCGTCGACCCACGGCGTGCCGCCGCCCTCCTGGATCGTCACGGTCCCCGACACCATCGTGATGCGCGCGACCCGCTCGCCCCTCTGCGGCGCCGGCTTGCGCACGAAGAAGGCCCAGTAGGCGACGAGCGCGAGGAGGGCGATCGACCAGCCGGCGAGGCTCAGGGGGTCGCGGTGGAACGCCGGCCGGCGCCGCCGGGGGGCGGACTCCGGAACGTCCTCTCTCTCCCGGGCGATGGGATCGGTCGCCATGCTCCCCTGGGACGTGAATGCCCCGGCCGGGACAGTGTACGGGCCGCGATCACGAGCCGCAACCGACGAAGTATGATCGATTTCTCCGCCGGAGACTCCCGCGTTCCCCTCCCGGATCCATCCCAGGTGCGAAGAATGAAGAGCTTCCTCAAGGCCCTCGTCCTCCTGCTGCTCGCCCTCGGCGCAGCCGCCTTCCTCCTCGCGACCTTTCGCGTCGGGCCGGTTCCCGAGATCCGGATCGAGTCGCGAGCCCGGGCGCTCGGGTCGAAGGGGAGGGTGCACGTGAAGGTGTCCGCTCCGGGCGGGCGAGGGCTCTGCGGCGTCCGCGTCGAGATCGAGCAGGACGGCCGGGCCACCGTTCTCGCCCGGACGAGCGACGTGCCGCGGCGGGCCTGGGCTCTCGCCGGCGAGCGCTCCCTCGCGCGCGAGCTGGACGTCGAGGCCGGGCGCGGCGCCGTTCCCGGGCTCCGCGAGGGCGAGGCCGTCGTGCGGGTCGTGGCGGAGCGGGCGGGGACGTGGCTGCGCCACCCGGAGCCGGCGAAGGCCGAGGTGCGGCTGCCGGTGCGCCTGTCGCCGCCCGCGTTGTCCGTCGTGTCGACGCAGCACTTCGTCGGACAGGGCGGCTCGGGTGTCGTCGTCTACCGCGTGGGCGCGACGTCGGCGCGCGACGGGGTCCGCGCCGGGGCGTGGTTCTTCCCCGGCGCGCCTCTGCCGGGCCGCCCGTCCGACCGCTTCGCGCTCTTCGGCGTGCCGTGGGACCTCGACGACGACGGAGCGATCCGCCTCGTCGCCGAGGACGACGCCGGCAACGCCGCGGAGCTCGCGTTCGTCGAGCGGTTCGCGCGGCGGCCGCCCGCGAGCGACCGCATCGAGCTCCAGCCGGAGTTCCTCGAGCGGGTGGTGGCCGAGATCCGCCAGCAGACGCCGTCGCTGCCCGACCGCGGCTCGCCGCTCGAGAACTACCTGGAGATCAACCGCGAGCTGCGGCAGGCGAACGCGCAGGAGCTGGTCGCGCTCGCCCGCCGCTCGCCCGCGGCGTTCCTGTGGAAGGAGCCGTTCCTGCCGCTGCGCGGCGCGCAGGTGATGTCGCACTTCGCGGACCGGCGCACCTACGTGTACGAGGGCCGGGAGGTCGATCACCAGACCCACCTCGGCTACGACCTCGCCTCGACCGCGCGGGCCCCGGTGCCCGCGGCGAACGCGGGCCGGGTGGCGCTCGCTCGTTACTTCGGAATCTACGGCAACGCCGTCGTCGTCGACCACGGGTTCGGGCTGCTGACGCTCTACGCCCACCTCTCGTCGATCGACGTGAAGGAGGGGCAGGACGTCGCGCGGGGCGCGACGATCGGCCGCACCGGGAAGACGGGCCTCGCCGCGGGCGACCACCTGCACTTCACGACGCTCGTCGGCGGCCTGCCGGTCACGCCCACCGAGTGGTGGGACCCGCACTGGATCCGGGACCGGGTGGCCCGGCCGCTCGCGCCCGCCGTCGCCGACGAGGGCCCCGGAAGGGCCCCGGCCCGGCGCGCCCCGTCGAAGGCTCCTTCGCGCGGGGCCCCCCGCGGGCGGCGGCGCCGCTAGAACGCGGCGATCTGCCGCTCGACCTCCGCGAGCGCCTGGCGGATCTGCTCCCGGCGGATCTCGTTGGTGGTCGCCGCCTGCTGACGCTCCAGCTCCGCCTTCGCGAGGCGGAGCGACCCCAGCTTGCGCTCGCGCTCCGGGTCCGCGCCGACGACGCCCTTCCGCTGCTTCGCCTGCTCTCGCTCGGCCACGAACTGCTGGTAGCGGTCCTCGGCGTCGATCAAACCCTCACCGGCGTCACCCATCACTCCTCCTGAACGAACGTCGCGCGACTCGGACGGCGCACGACCGAACGGTTCGACCACACGATGATAACCGCGATCGCGGGCTTCGCGCCCGTGCCGCGCGTCTGCTAGGATCGCCGGCGTTCTCCGCGACAGATGAGCGACGCACCAGGCCGCGGGCCTCACTCCCGCGGAAGGAGTGGCGATGCCCGTGGACTCCGGCCGGTGGTTCAACACCGACTTCTGCTCCGCACCCCTGCTCGTCCTCTTCGGCGTGGGCTGCCTCGGCTGGGTGGTGGCCTACGTGGCCATCGTGAGGAACGCGGTGCGCAACCGCTTCCTCGAGATCCCCGCGGGGGCGGTCGTCGCCAACATCGCGTGGGAGTTCGTGTGGGGCTTCCTCTTCCCGAACGAGCTCGGCCGCTTCTTCTCCTGGGGCTACCGCGTCTGGTTCTTCTTCGACCTCGCGATCGTGTGGTGCCTCTTCAAGTGGGGAGCGAAGCAGGCCGACACGCCGGAGCTCGCCGCGGTCTTCCGGCCGGCCTGCGCGTTCGGCATCGCCGCGTGGGCGGTCGGCGTCTACTTCTTCGTGCAGGGCGGGTACGACACGGGCTACGGCGCGGTGTCGGGCTACATCCTCAACACGATGATGTCGGCGCTCTACTGCGTGATCATCCTGCGCCACGGGCGCCTCTACGACTTCTCGCTCCTCGTCGCGTGGTCGAAGATGCTCGGAACCGCGCTGCTCACCGTCTTCAACTTCGTCGTGAAGCCCGACTACCACTACCTCCTCTCGCTGTGCCTCGCGACCCTCGTCCTCGACCTCGTCTACATCGCCCTCTTCTACGCGATCCGCACAGGCCGCGCGGCCGGGCTCGTGGCCGCGGTGCGACGGCAGGAGGCCTGAGATGACGCCCGGCAGCCAGCTCGCCATCAACACGCTCGACTACACGACGGTCGAGCTCCTCTTCTTCGCCGCGGGCGGGCTCGCCTGGGCCCTCGCCTACCTCGGCGTGCTGCGCGAGATCGTGCGCAACCGCTACGTGGAGATCCCCGCCGCCGCCTGCTGCGCCAACATCGCGTGGGAGCTCAACTGGGGGATCCTCCACCGCACGGACCTCGGCTGGGTGTTCGCGTGGGGCTACCGCGCCTGGTTCTTCCTCGACGTCTTCATCGTGCTGGGGCTCCTGCGCTACGGCACGCGCCACCTCGCGACCCCGCCCCTCGCCCGCGTCTTCCGCGCGACGACGCTCGCCGGGATCGCCGGCTTCTCCGCCGTCATCTATCTGCTCGTCGAGAGCGGGGCCGATACGTCGAACGGCCTCGTGTCGGGCTACATGGTCACCCTCATGATGTCGGCCCTCTACGTCCCCCAGTTCTTCCGCGAGACCGACCGGCGCAACTACTCGCCGTTCGTCGCGTGGTGCAAGCTCCTCGGCAACGGGCTCGTGATCGGCTTCTGCGTCCTCGCGATGCCGGAGAAGCGCTTCCTCCTCGCGCTGTGCCTGGTGACGGCGGTGCTCGACGTCTACTACGTGCTCCTCTTCCACTCGCGCCGGGCGCCCGCCCCGGCCGCGGCCTAGAGCCGGAGGCTCGAAGTGGCGACACGCTGGTCCGACGACGCGTTCCTCGACGCGCTGCGCTCCCGCACCGACGAGGAGGCGGACGGGTGCGTGCGGCGGCTCGCCGCGGAGGGCGGCCTCGCCCACGCTCGCGAGATCTTCCGCGCGCTCGAGACGAACGCGAGCCCCGCCCCCGACGGCACGCCGGACGTCCTGCGCGACTTCCTCGCCACCGCGCCCGGCCTGCCGCCGGGCGCCGACCTCGCCCGGCTGCGCCGCGGCTCCGAGGCGTGGATGAGCGAGTCGCTGCCGGCGGCGCTCGTGCTCCTCACGAAGGCGCTGCCCGAGGGCTACGCCGCGCCGTCGTTCGGCGTGATCCTCAACATGTCGGGCGACCTCGAGCGCCATCCCTACCGCCGCCTCCTCGGCGTGCTGCAGATGGTCGTGAACGTGTGCGAGAGGGACGGCTTCTCGCCGAGCGGGCGGACGATCGTGACCGCCCGCAAGATGCGCCTCCTCCACGCGGCGATGCGCGTCCACGTCGTCCCGAAGTGCCTGCCGGACTACGACGCCGCGCGCCTCGGCCCGCCGATCAACATGGAGGACATGCTCGCGACCCTCATGGGCTTCTCGTGGGTGGTCCTCGCCGGCCTGCGCCAGCTCGGCACGCCGCTGCGGCCCGAGCAGGAGGAGGACCTCTACTACGTGTGGCGCGTCTTCGCGCGGATGGTCGGCATCCACCCGCCGGGGCAGCCGGACAGCGAGGAGTACGTCCCGGCCTCGGTCGCGGAGGCCGAGGAGTTCTACGCCTCCTTCTGCCGGCGCCACTACGTGGGCCCGGAGGCGAACCCCGACGGCGTCGCCCTCGCGCGGGCGAACCTCGAGATGCTGCAGAACCTCCTGCCCGCGCGCTGGCGCGCCCTCGGCCTCGGCGTCGTCCCCCGCATCTACATGCAGGACCTGATCGGCGCCGAGGGCTGCGCGCGCGTGGGAATCGAGCCGGTCACCGGGCACGTGCTCCTGCGCGCGGCGCTCCGCGCCGTCGTGCGGCTCAACCAGAAGCTCATCGGCGCGGTGCCGGAGGGCGTCGACGCCGCCTTCGGTCGGCTGCTGTTCGGCGGCCTGATCGACCGGACGTGGAAGGTGAAGCAGGTCACCTGGACGATCCCCGACACGATCGAGGACGTTCGCAGCCTCGCCTGAGCGGCCGGCCCTAGCCCAGGCGGTCGAGCCCCTCGGCCGCGCGGCGCTCGAGCGCGACCGAGCCCTGCGCGCGCGCGGCCGCTACGGCGGCGCGGAGCGCCTCCTCGCACGAGGCGCGGTCGCCCGCGGCGAGCGCCACCTCGGCCCGCAGCCGCTGCAGCTCGGGGGCCCACCACGACTCGCCGGTCGCGGCGGCCTCGGCGAGCGCCTCGGCGAGCGTCGCGCGCGCCTCGTCCAGTCGGCCGCGGCGGGCCTGCGCGTCGGCGAGGAGGCCGAGGCCGAACGGCAGGTTCATGCGGAAGCCCATCGCGCGGTACGCCGCGACGCCGGCCGCCGCCGCCTCGAGGCCCGACGACGGCGGGAGCGGGAGGCCCGCGCGCCACGGCGCGCCGCCGGAGCCGGCCGCATCGAGGGCGGCGCCGAGGAGCGTCCCCCCGAGCGCGCCGAAGAAGAGCGCGTGCTCCTCGGACAGCGCGCACAGCTCCTGGGCGACCGCGACCGCCTCCGGCGCCTCCCCGCGGAGGAGCCGCGCCCAGGCGACGTAGTAGAGCGCGTAGGCGAGCGTCAGCGGATGGCCGAGCTCCCGGGCGCGGCGCGCGGCGTCGCTCGCGCGGGCGAGCGCCTCGTCGGGCCGGCCGAGCAGCCACAGCGGGGTGGCCCGGAAGGCGGCCGAGCACACGCCGACCTCGAGGCCCGGCACGAGGACCGGGGCGCGGCCCGGATCGGCCTCGTCGACGGCCACCGCCCGCTCGAGCGCCGCGAGGGATTCCGCGGGCCGGCCGAGGCACGCGAGGGTCACCCCGCGCGCGTAGGCGCCGTCGAGGGCGAGGATCCGCTCGGGCGCGCCCTCGGCGAGGGCGGCGAGCTGCTCGGCGCGCGCGAGGGCCTCGACGAACCGCCCGGTCGTCACGTCGTAGGCCCACAGCCCGTGGTGCACCCAGAACAGCTCGCGCACGGGGCCCGCGCCGTCGCAGAGCGCCTTCGCCCGCGCCCACGCCTCCGCCACCTCGGGCGCGGCGAAGCCGGCGACGCTCGGCAGCGCCGCGCACAGGCCCATCTGCAGCTGCAGCTCGCGCCCGAAGCGCTCGGGCCCCGCCGGCAGCTGCTCGACCTGCGCGAGGGCGTGGCGGAACGCCGCCGCCGCCTCGCGGCTCGCGAAGCGCGACGCGGCCTGGCCGGCCGCCTTCTCCCACCAAGCGATCGCGGGGAGGGCCTGGCCCGCCTCGGCCCAGTGCCGTGCGACGAGGCCGGGCTCGGCCGCGGCCGTCTGCGGGAAGCGCTCCTCGAGAACGCGGGCGAGGCGCTCGTGGTGCTGCTGCCGCGCCGGCTTGAGGAGCGAGGCGTAGGCGGCCTCCTGGACGAGGGCGTGCTTGAAGGCGCCCGTCGCCGCGGCCCCCGCGCCCCGGAGCTGCACGAGGCCGGCCTCGACGAGCCGCTTCAGCTCCTCGCGCAGCCGCGGCGCCTCGACGGGGGCGACCGCCTCGAGCCACGGCAGCGGGAACTCGCGGCCGACGACCGATGCGAGCTGGGCGGTCGCCTTCGCTCCGCCGAGCCGGTCGAGGCGTGCCGCGAGCGACTCCTGGAGCGTCGCGGGAATCGCGGCGCCGCTCGGGTGGTCGGCCTCGACGAGCGCGCGCGTCAGCTCCTCGGCGAAGAGCGGCACGCCGTCGGTGCGGGCGAGCACCTGCTCCACGAGCGCGGGCGAGAGGCGGGAGGCGCCCGAGACCCCGGCCACGAGGGCCTGCGCGTGCTTGCGCGGCAGGCGGCCGAGGGGAATGCGGGTGACCGGCTCGGCCTGCGCCCACGACGGGGCGAAGCCGGGGCGCGCGGAGACGAGGACGAGCAGCGCGGCCGACGCGCAGGCCCCCACCACGCGATCGAGCAGCTCGAGGCTCGTCGGGTCGAGCCAGTGCGCGTCCTCGACCACGAGGAGGAGCGGCCGGCGCGCGGCGAGGCCGAGGGCGAGGGCCGCGAAGGCCTCGAGCGTCCGCGCCGGCCGGCGCTGGGGCGCCAGGCGATGGATCGGGCTCGCCTCGGCCACCGGGAGCGAGAGGGCCGCGGCCAGGAGGTCGGTCGTCTCGGCGTCGAGTCCGGCGGGAGAGAGCCACGCGTCGAGCCGGGTCCGGCCCTCCTCCGGCGACGGCGCGTCGTCGAGCGCGGCGGCGCGAGCGAGCGACGCCGTCACCGGGTGGAGCGCGTCGTCCGCGAAGTAGGGCGAGCCGTGGAGCTCGATGCGGAGGGCGTCGCCGGAGCCGACCCGGTCGCCGACCTCGAGCAGCAGGCGCGACTTTCCGATGCCGGGCTCGCCGACCACGAGCACCGCCTGGCCCTCGCCCTCGCGGGCGAGCTCGAAGCGCTGCAGGACGAGGGCGATCTCGTGGTCCCGCCCGACGACGGGCGCGCGGCCGGCCCGGCGTGCAGCCTCCGCGCGGCTCTGGGCGCCGCTCTCCCGAACGACGCGGAAGACGGGCAGCGGCTGCGCCAGTCCCGCGACCGCGTGCTCGCCGGCCGCCTCGAGGTCGAAGAGCCCCTCGAGGAGCCGTCGCGTCTCGGCGCTCGCGACGACGGATCCGGCCGGCGCGGCGTCGAGGAGGCGGGCCGCGATCGCCGGCACGTTCCCCACGATCGGCGCGACACCGCCCGTGGCGCGGGAGTCTCCGACGACCACGAGGCCGGTGTGCAGAGCGGCCCGGCCGCGACCGGCGTCCGACGCGAGCGCGCGCCGGGCCGCGCGCGCCGCGCGGTGGGCGTCGTCTTCGTGCGCGACCGGGTAGCCGAACCAGGCCACGACGCGGCCCTCCTCGGCGGCCGCCACGTGCCCGTCGAACGCGCGCACCGCCGCGATCGCGGCGTCGCGGAAGGCCCCCACCTTCTCCTGCAGCTCCTCGGGGTCGAGGCGCATCGAGAGCGGCAGGTAGTCGGCGAGCTCCGCCGCGAGCACCGTGACCTGGCGCCGCTCGCCCGAGGACGGGACGGGCGCCGGCGCGACGCCGGTCGTCGCCTGCTGCTGCGGCGCGGTCTCGAGGAGCGACCCGTCGCGGTCGTCGCCGCGCGCGAGACGCAGGGCGAGGACGAAGTCGAGCATCGACGCGTAGCGCTCGCCCGGCGAGCGCGCGAGGGCGCGCGAGACGACGGCGGGCAGCTCGGGCGATCCGGCGAGCGGCCGCAGCGGCGCGGGCGAGCCCCGGAGGATCGCGTCGCACACCGCCTGACGGTCCTCCCCGTCGAACGGCAGCCGCCCCGAGAGCATCTCGTAGAGCACGACGCCGAGCGACCACACGTCGGTGCGGTGGTCGACCGCCTCGCCGCGGGTCTGCTCCGGGGACATGTAGACCGGCGTGCCGAGCGTCGTCCCGGCGTCGGTGAGCCGCAGGTCCGCGACCTTCGCGAGGCCGAAATCGAGGACCTTCACGAGGCCGCCCGAGGCGAGGATCAGGTTCGCCGGCTTCACGTCGCGGTGGACGATCCCGCGCTCGTGGGCGCGGGCGAGCCCCTCGCCGGCCTGGATCGCGACGTCGATCGCGACGGCGGGCGGGAGCGGCCCGGCCGCGATCCGCTGGGCGAGCGTCTGACCCTCGTAGTGCGCCATCACGATGAAGACGTCGCCGTCCGTCGTCTCCTCGATCGCGTGGACGGTCGCGATGTTCGGGTGGTCGAGGGCCGAGGCGGCCCGCGCCTCCGCGAGGAACCGCCGCCGCGCGGTGTCGCTGCCGAGCAGGTGCGCCGAGAGGAACTTGAGGGCCACGAAGCGGTCGAGCTTCTGGTCGCGCGCCTTGTAGACGACGCCCATGCCCCCGCCGCCGAGGCGCTCGACCACGTGGTAGTGCGAGATCGTCTGGCCGATCATGGGCGCGAGCGCGGCGCGCGGGCGCTCTTCCCTCCTCCTCCTGTGCTCGGGGATCGCAGGAGCGTACGTCAAGATCGCGGGGGACACCAAGGCGCGGGGCGGAATGCGGGCCCCGCGTCCGCTGTATCCTCCGCGAACGATGGGAGGTCGCCGATGGCCGGTGCGCGCTGGCTCACCCTGGGGCTCGTGGTGTCGGTGGGCGTCGCCGGAGCGTCGTCCGCGCGGCTCGGACCGCGGGCGGACGCCTCTGCCCGCGCGCCTCGGCTCGTCGTCGAGGAGGGCCAGGCCGTGACCGACGAGCGGACGACGCCGTCCTTCCGCCTCGGCGAGGGAGAGGCCGGCCGCGAGACGGCCCCGGAGGTGGCGCGGCCCGCGGCCGAGCCGCTGTCGGAGGCCGACGCGCGCCGCGTCCTCGACCGGCTCCCACCGCTGTCGGACACGCCGCTCGCGACGCCGTTCGCCCGGCGGGAAGACTCGCTGCCCGTGCCGCGCGCCGGCCGCACCGTGGCCGCGCCGTTCCCGCCGCCGCCGACGGGCACGCGGCCGGACACGGCTTCGTCCGCCCCGCTCGAGGTGCTGCGCCGCTCGCCCGAAGGCGAGGTGGCCCTCGCCCCCAGCCTCTCCGTCTCGTTCTCGCAGCCGATGGTCGCGCTCGACACGCAGGAGTCGCTCGCGCGCGTCGCGCCGCCGGTGCGGCTCGAGCCGCCGGTGCGCGGCGAGTGGCGCTGGATCGGGACGCGCACCGCGGTCTTCCAGCCCGAGAGCCGTCTCCCGATGGCGACGGAGTTTCGCGCGGTCGTGCCGGCGGGCACGGCGTCGGCCACTGGCGCGCGGCTCGCGAGGGACGTCGCGTGGTCCTTCGCGACGCCCGCGCCGCGCGTGGTCGCCCGTCACCCCGAAGGCGTCCCGGTCCGGCGCGACGCGATCGTCTTCGCGGCGTTCGACCAGGACGTCGACCCCGCCGCCGTCCTCGCCTCGGTCCGCGCGCGCAGCGCCGGCTCGGCGGCGCCGCTGCGCCTCGCGACCGACGCCGAGATCGCGGCGGACCCGGCCGTCTCGCGGCTCGCGCGGGAGGCCGCGAAGGGGCGCTGGGTCGCCCTCGCGCCCGCGAGCCTCCTCCCCGCCGACGCGTCCGTCCACGTGAGCGTCGGCCCCGGCACGCCGTCCGCCGAGGGGACGCGTCTCACGCGCGAGGAGCAATCGTGGTCGTTCCGCACGTACGGCCCGTTCCGCGTGAAGGAGCACGGCTGCGGGTGGGGCGACCGGTGCACGCCGATGGCGCCGTGGCGCTTCGAGACGACGAACCCCGTCGACACGAAGTCGCTCCGCGCGGACCTCGTCCGCGTGACGCCGGAGCTGCCGGGGCTCAAGGTCTCGGCCTGGGGCAGCCAGATCGTCGTGAACGGCCTCTCGAAGGGCCGCACGACCTATCGCGTGAGCCTCTCGTCGCAGATCCGCGACGCGTTCGGCCAGGCGCTCGAGGACGCGGGCGAGCGGACGATCGCCGTCGGGCCGGCGGTTCCCTCGCTCGCGGGTCCGCGCGGCGAGTTCGTGGTGCTCGACCCCGCGGGCCGGCCGCGCGTGCCCGTCTACTCCGTCGGCCACGCGTCGCTGCGCGTGCGCGTCTACGCCGTCTCCCCGGAGGACTGGGAGGCCTGGCAGCGTTACCGCCAGGCGTCCTGGCGCGACGAGGCCGTGACGCCGCCCGGCCGCGCGGTGTCCGACGCCACGTTGCCCGTGGCCGGGGCCGGCGACGAGCTCGTCGAGACGGCCGTCGACCTCGCCCCGGCGCTCGTCGACGGGCTCGGGCAGGCGATCGTCGTCGTCGAGGCCGAGGGTCCGGTCGAAGGACGCGCCGGCAGGCGGTGCGCGCGTGGGTCCAGTCGGCGCCTCGGCCTCGACGCGTTCGCCGACGGCGAGACGCTGCTCGCGTGGACGACCTCCTGGCGGACGGCCGGCCGGTCGAGGGCGCCGCCGTCTCGCTCTCGGGCCGGGCGCGCCGTCGCGCTCCGACGCGTCGGGGCTCGCGCGGCTCGCGCTCCCCGACGTCCGCGCCGCTCGTCGTCGCCCGGCTCGGCCGCGACGTCGCGATCCTGCCGTCGAGCAGCGGCTGGTGGTCGGAAGGCCAGGGCTTCCGGCGCTCGGCGTACCACGACACCCTGCGCTGGTTCGTGTTCGACGACCGCAAGACGTACAAGCCCGGCGAGGAGGCGCGGCTCAAGGGATGGGTCCGCCGCGTCGGCTCGGGACCGTCGGGCGACGTGCGCTCCGCCCCGGAGGCCCTCGACCGGGTCACGTGGACGCTGCGGGACTCGCGCGGCAACGAGATCGGGAAGGGCGAGGCGAGGCTCTCCCCCGCCGGTGCCTTCGACCTCTCGCTGAAGCTGCCGCCCACCGTGAACCTCGGCACGACCGCGGTCGCGCTGGAAGCGCGGGGCGCCGCGATCGACGGTGCGAGCTACCAGCACACGATCGAGGTGCAGGAGTTCCGCCGCCCCGAGTTCGAGGTGAAGGCGCAGGCGAGCGAGGGGCCCCACGTCGCCTCCGGCCACGCGACGGTCACCGTGTCGGCGGCCTACTACGCGGGCGGCGCGCTCCCGGGCGCCGACGTGATCTGGCGCGTGACGTCGCGTCCGGCCCAGTTCCGCCCGCCGAACCGCGACGGCTTCACCTTCGGCAGCTTCGTGCCGTGGTGGCGCCCGTGGCCGGGGGCCGCCGGCCCGGAGGAGTCGGCGGCGTTCGCCGGCCGCACGGACGCGGCGGGAGCGCACCGGCTCCGCATCGACTTCGATCCGCGCGCGAAGCCGCGGCCGCGCCAGCTCGAGGCCGAAGCGACGGTGATGGACGTGAACCGCCAGGCCTGGTCGGCCCGCTCGACGCTCCTCGTGCACCCGGCCCTCGAGTACGTGGGCCTGCGCGCGCAGGAGCCGTTCGTGCGCAAGGGCGAGGACCTCGCGCTCGACGTGATCGTGACCGACCTCGACGGGCGCGCGGTGCCCGGCCGGCGCGTGTCCCTCCGCGCCGAGCGCCTCGACTGGGAGCAGGTGGCGGGCGAGTGGAAGGAAGTGCCGAAGGACGCGCAGGAGCAGTCGGTCGAGTCCGGGGCCGAGCCCGTGCGCGTGCGCTTCGCGGCGCGCGAGGGCGGCTCGTGGCGGGTCGTCGCCCGCGCGCGGGACGAGGCGGGCCGCGCGAACGAGACCGAGATGCCGCTCTGGGTCGCGGGCGGCCGCGTGCCGCCGCGGCGCGACCTGCAGGAAGAGGAAGTGACGATCGTGCCCGACCGGCGCGAGTACCGCGGCGGCGACGTGGCGCGCCTCCTCGTCGTCGCCCCGTTCGCGCCGGCCGAGGCGCTCCTCACGCTGCGCCGGTCCGGGCTCGTGCGCGAGCAGCGGTTCCGGATCGACGAGGCCTCGCGCGAGATCGAGGTGCCGATCGAGGAGGGCTTCACGCCGAACGTCCACGTGAGCGTCGCCCTCGTCGGCGCCGCGCCGCGGGCCGCGGCGCGGGACGGCGCGCCGGGGCGGCCCGCCTTCGCCAGCGGCTCGGTCGACCTGCCGGTGCCGCCGCGCGAGCGGACGCTCGCGGTCGACGCGAAGCCGCGGGAGGCCGCGCTCGAGCCGGGCGGCGCGACCACGATCGACGTCGCGGTGCGCGACGCCGCGGGCCGGCCCGCGGCCAACGCCGAGGCCACGGTGGTGGTCGTCGACGAGGCGGTGCTCGCGCTCGGCGGCTACGAGCGGCCCGACCCGCTCGCCGTCTTCTACGCGCGCCGCGAGGACGGCGTCGGCGACTATCGGCTGCGTCGCGACGTGCTGCTCGCGAGCCCCGAGGACCTCGCCGAGCAGATGCAGCAGCCGGGCGCGGCAGGCGGCGCCGTCCGCGCCGAAGGGCTGACCATGCTCGACGCCGCTGCCGCGATGCCCCAGTCCATGCCCGCGCCGGCGCCGATGGCGCGCATGGCGAAGATGGCGTTCGCGGGCGCGGCGCCGCAGCCGATCCGCGCGCGCACCGACTTCAGCATGACCTCGCCCTCTTCGCGGCGACGGTGCCGACCGACGCCGAGGGCCGGGCCAGCGTGCCCGTGAAGCTGCCCGACAACCTGACCCGCTACCGCGTGATCGCCGTCGCCGCGGCCGGCGCGCGCCAGTTCGGGTCGACCGAGTCGACCCTCACCGCGCGGCTGCCGCTGATGGTGCGGCCGTCGGCGCCGCGGTTCCTGAACTTCGGCGACCGCTTCGAGCTGCCGGTCGTGGTGCAGAACCAGACGGACCGCGCGATGAGCGTCGACGTGGTCGTGCGCGCGCGGAACGCGTCGCTCACCGCGGGCGCCGGCCGCCGCGTCAGCGTCCCCGCCAACGACCGCGCGGAGGTGCGCTTCCCGATGGCCGCGGTCCTGCCCGGGACGGCGCGCCTCCAGGTCGGCGCGGCGAGCGGTCCCGCGGCCGACGCCGCCGAGGTGCAGCTGCCGGTGTGGACGCCGGCCACGACCGAGGCGTTCGCGACGTACGGCCAGGTCGACGCCGGCGCGGTCGTCCAGCCGGTGCGCACCCCCGCGAACGTCGAGCCGTCGGTCGGCGGGCTCGAGGTGACGACGTCCTCGACCGCGCTCCAGGCCCTCACCGACGCGGTGCTCTACCTCGTCTCGTATCCGTTCGAGTGCTCCGAGCAGCTCTCCTCGCGCGTGCTGGCGGTGGCGGCCCTCCGCGACGTGCTCTCGGCGTTCTCGGCCGAGGGCCTGCCGAAGCCGGACGAGATCGAGGCGGCGGTGAAGCGCGACCTCGCGCGGCTGCGCGCGATGCAGAACGGCGACGGCGGCTTCGGCTTCTGGCGCCGCGGCGACGAGTCGTGGCCGTACGTGTCCATCCACGTCGCGAACGCCCTCGCCCGCGCGAAGGCCAAGGGCTTCGACGTGCCGGCACCGATGGTGGACGCGTCGCTCCAGTACCTGCGCGGCATCGACGGCCGCATCCCGCGCGACTACCCGAAGGACGTCCGTCGCACGCTGCGCGCGTACGCCCTCCACGTGCGCGCGCTCCTCGGCGACGCCGACCCGGCCGGCGCGCGGGCTCTCGTCCGCGAGGCGACCGTCGAGGGCCTGTCCTTCGAGGCGCTCGGCTTCGTCCTGCCGGTGCTCTCGAAGGACGCGGGCTCCGCGGCGGAGACGGCGGCCATTCGCCGGCGCATCGCCAACGGCGTCACGGAGACGGCGGGCGCCGCGCACTTCGCGGTCTCGTACGAGGACGGCGCGCACCTGCTGCTCCACTCCGACCGACGCGCCGACGCGATCCTCCTCGAGGCCCTGATCGCCAACCAGCCGCAGAGCGACGTCGTGCCGAAGCTCGCGGCCGGCCTCCTCGCGCACCGCACGGCCGGGCGCTGGACGAACACCCAGGAGAACGTCTTCGTCCTCCTCGCTCTCGACCGCTACTTCCAGGCCTACGAGAAGACGACGCCGGACTTCGTGGCCCGCGCCTGGCTCGGCGAGCGCTACGCGGGCGAGGAGGCCTTCCGCGGCCGCTCGACGGAGAGGCGCCGCCTCGCGATCCCGATGGCGGAGATGGGCGCGCCCGGCGCGACCTCCGACCTCGTGCTCGCGAAGGACGGCCCCGGGCGGCTCTACTACCGCGTCGGCCTGCGCTACGCGCCCCGCAGCCTCCAGCTCGACCCGCTCGACCGCGGCTTCACGGTGGAGCGGGCGTACCAGGCGATCGACGACCCGAAGGACGTCCGCCGCGACGGCGACGGCAGCTGGCGCATCCGCGCCGGCGCGCGCGTCCGGGTGGTGCTCACGATGGTGGCGCCGTCGCGGCGCTACCACGTCGCGCTCGTCGACCCCCTGCCGGCCGGGCTCGAGGCGGTGAACCCGGCGCTCGCCGTCTCGGGTCGCGCGCCCGAGGCGGGCGGCAGCGAGGTGACGCCGCTCGGGGCGAGCGGCCTCGGCGGCCGCCCCGGCCTCGGCTCCTGGTGGTGGTGGTCGCGGCCGTGGTTCGAGCACCAGAACCTGCGCGACGAGCGGGTCGAGGCCTTCTCGTCGCTCCTGTGGGAGGGGGTCCACGAGTACCGCTACGTGGCCCGCGCGACGACGCCCGGGACGTTCGTCGTGCCGCCGACGAAGGCCGAGGAGATGTACGCGCCGGAGACTTTCGGCCGGAGCCGGACGGACCGGGTGATCGTCGAGTAGCGCCCGGGCGGATCCGGCCGCGTCAAACGGACTATCGCCTCGGGACGGCCCGGGCCGCTAGACTCGGGCCGTCCGGAGGTGCCCCATGGCGCGAACGCTCGCGTCCCTTCTCGCCGTCCCCCTCCTCGCCGGGTCGCTCGCCCAGGCCGCGGCGCTGCCGCGGCTGAAGGTGAGCGACAACCGCCACTTCCTCGGGACGGAGGACGGAAAGCCCTTCTTCTGGCTCGGCGACACGGCGTGGGAGCTCTTCCACCGGCTGAGCCGCGAGGACGCGGCGCGCTATCTCGACGATCGAGCGAAGCGGGGCTACGACGTCGTCCAGGCGGTCGCGCTCGCGGAGTTCGACGGCCTCGTCGAACAGAACGCCTACGGCCACCGGCCGCTCCTCGACAACGACCCGGCGCGTCCCGACGTGAAGGAAGGCCCGGCGAACGACTACTGGGACCACGTGGACTGGATCGTGGACCAGGCGAACGCGCGCGGGATCTACGTGGGCTTCCTGCCGACGTGGGGCGACAAGTGGAACAAGAAGTGGGGCGCGGGCCCGGAGATCTTCACGCCCGCGAACGCCGCGGCCTACGGCGAGTGGCTCGGCCGCCGCTACCGCGACAAGGGCCTCGTCTGGATCCTCGGCGGCGACCGCCCGGTCGAGACCGACCTCCACCGCGAGATCCTCCGCGCCATGGCCCGCGGCCTGCGCAAGGGCGACGGCGGCGTGCACCTCGTCACCCTCCACCCGACCGGGGGCGAGGGCTCGTCGAAGTACTTCCCCGACGAGGACTGGCTCGACTTCCACATGCGGCAGAACGGCCACGAGCCCGAGTACACGGGCCGCTACGACCAGACGCGGGCCGACTGGGACCGCAAGCCGACGAAGCCGGTCCTCGACGCCGAGCCCATCTACGAGGACCACCCGATCTCCTTCGACGCGAAGAAGCACGGCCACTCCGTGGCGACGGACGTGCGCCGCGCGCTCTACTGGGACCTCTTCGGCGGCGCCTTCGGCCACACCTACGGCCACCACTCGGTCTGGCAGATGTGGACGCCGGAGAGGAAGCCCATCAACGACCCGCTGCTGCCGTGGACGGAGGCGATCGCCCAGCCGGGCGCGGCCCAGATGCAGCACGGGCGGCGGCTCCTCGAGTCGCGGCCGTTCCTCACGCGCGTGCCGGACGACTCGATCATCGTCCCCTCCCGCGTGCCGACCGCCGTCCCCGGCGCGGGCCGCTACCGCTTCGTGGCGACGCGCGACGAGAAGGGCCGCTACGCGATGGTCTACGCGCCGGTCGGGCGGCCGTTCGCGGTGCGGATGTCGGCGGTCTCGGGCACGCGCGTGAAGGCGTGGTGGTTCGACCCGCGCGAGGGGAAGGCGACGGCGATCGGCGAGCTCGCGAACGACGGCGGCGAGCGGACGTTCACGCCCCCGTCGCCGGCCGAGGCCCTCGACTGGGTGCTCGTC
Source organism: Vicinamibacteria bacterium (assembly GCA_046331285.1). Classification (GTDB taxonomy): domain Bacteria; phylum Acidobacteriota; class Vicinamibacteria; order Fen-336; family Fen-336; genus DATBSL01. The sequence goes on along the minus strand of JAXLRD010000008.1, from coordinate 101,602 downwards.
CTCGACGACGCGGCCCAGGGCTACGGGCCGCCGGGCGCGCCCGCCTGGTAGCGACCGGCGGCGCGCCGGCTAGCGGGGCGCGAGCTCGGCGAACACGTCGGAGCCGCCGGCCGGCGTCCGCTCGAGCGTCTGGGGATCGACGTGGAAGAGCCCGAACTTCGGGCGGTAGCCCTTGTCCCACTCGAAGTTGTCGAGGAGCGTCCAGTGCAGGTACCCCTTCACCGGGACGCCCTCGGCGAGCGCGCGGTCGATGGCGTGGCGCTGCCCGCGCACGAGCGCGCCGCGCATCGTCCCCTTCTCGTCGGCGATGCCGCCCTCGGTGACGTAGATCGGCTGCCGGTAGCGCCGCCACGCCTCGCGCATCAGCAGGTAGAGCGCCTCGGGCGGGCTGTCGCCCTGCGGGTCGCTGCCGCCGATCTCGCTGACGAGCCCCGGGCCGGGCGTCATCGCGAAGCCCTCCGTCGTGCCCGGTGCGAAGCGCACGAAGTAGCGAGTAGTAGTTGATGCCGACGAAGTCGGTCGTCCCCGCGAGCTCGGGCAGCGGCGCGCGTTCGACTCGCGCCGCCCGGCAGCCACAGCCGCGCGCGGCCGTCGCGGACGGCGTCGGCGTAGGCCCAGTTCCACGACGCGTCGACGAGCTTCGCGCGCCGAGCCAGTCGGTGAGGACAGGCCGCGAGCGCGGCTCGAAGAACATGACGTTGTTCGCCATGCCGATCCGCGCGCCGGTCGGCTGCACGCAGCGCCTTTCGCGGCCGCTGCGTGGGCGCGCAGGAGGCCGAGGTAGGCCTTCACCGCCTGCTGAGGTGACTTCACCTGCGGCGGCCAGACTCCCGCCACGTAGCCCATGTACATCTGCACGTTGGGCTCGTTGAGGGTGACCCACAGCTCGACGTCCGGCCCGAGGCGCTTCCCCGCCTCGCCCGCGAACCGCGCGAAGCGGTCGGGGAAGTCGGGCGAGGCGACCCCGCCGCGGTCGGCCATCCACTGCGGCAGCGTGAAGTGCAGCAGGGTCACCATCGGGGTGATGCCGTCCTGCCGCAGCGCCTTCACGAAGCCCGCGTAGCGCTCCCACGCCGCCTCGTTCCACGCGCCCTCCGTCGGCTCGAGCCGGCTCCACTCGATGGAGAAGCGGTAGGCGTTCGCCCGGACCTTCTTCATGAGCGCGATGTCGTCGCTCATGCGCTCCCAGCCGCCGGCCGCGACGGCGCTCGTCTCGCCACGCTCGATCGTCCCCTTCTGCGCCTCGAACCGCGTCCAGTCGTTCGCGTTGCCGCCCTCGACCTGGTGCGCGGCGCTCGCGGTGCCCCACAGGAAGCCGGCGGGGAGCGGGGCCGGCGGCTTCGCGAGGTCCGCGGCCGCGAACGCGGCGGCCGGCTCGCGCAGCGCGAACCACGCGCACGTGCCGAGCCACGCGACGCCGAGGAGGACGGCGAGGACGCCGATCGCCCGCAGCAGCTTCTTCATGGCCGGGCCTACTTCCCCTTCCGGACCGCCGCCTCCGCCATGCGGTCCACGAGCCCGGGCGCGACGAGCTTCGCCCATCGGCCGAGCTTCCCCTTCAGCGTCATGACGTGCATCCGCTCGCGCCGCTCCATCGCCCGGAGGATCCGCCGCGCGCACTCCTCGGCGGTCATCACCTCGCCCTCGTGGACCGGGGAGGCGGAGACCGTGCGGCCGTCCGGCCCCGGCGAACGCCGGCGGATCTCGGACTGGACGAAGTACGGGCACACGACCGTGACGGAGACGCCGGTCCCGCGCAGCTCCACGCGCAGCGAGTCGAAGAACCCGATCTGCGCGTGCTTCGTCGCGGCGTACGCCGTGCGCAGCGGCACGCCGTTGAGGCCGGCGAGGCTCGACACCGCGACCACCTGGCCCCGGCTCGCCTTCAGGTGCGGCAGGGCGAAGTAGGTCGGGTACACGCTGCCGAGGTAATTGACGCGCATCAGCTGCTCGTACGGCCGGAGGTCCGTCACCTCGTCGAGGCGCGCGAGCATGCCGATGCCCGCGTTGTTCACCAGCGCGTCGAGCCGCGAGAAGCGCTCGACGGCGTGCTCGACGAGCGCGCGACAGGACGCCTCGCTCGAGACGTCCGTCGGCACGACGAGCGTCTCCGCCCCGCGCGCAGCGCACGCCGCGGCGACCTCGGCGAGCGCGGCCTCGTCGCGGGCCGCGAGCACGAGCTTCGGCCGCTGCGCCGCCAGCTCGACGACGAGCGCGCGGCCGATTCCCTGCGACGCGCCGGTGACGACGACGACCTTCCCCTCGTACGGCGCGGCCATGTCAGAACCCCGGCGCGCGGTACGTGTCCTGGCCGCCGAGCACGGTGAGGAGCACCTTCGTCTGGTGGATCCGCGCCGGCGGCACGGCGAGAAGGTCCTGCGAGAGAACCACGAAGTCGGCGGCCATGCCGGGGGCGAGAACGCCGGTCGTCTTCTCGGCCTGGACGGCGTACGCCGCGTCGCGCGTGAAGTGCCGCAGCGCCGCCTCGGGAGTGAGGCGCTGCGAGGGTTCCCAGCCGCCGGCAGGCGTGCCCTCGATCGTCGTGCGCGTCACCGCGCAGGCGATCCCGCGCACGACCTCGGCGGTGAACACCGGCCAGTCGCTGCCGAAGGCCTGCACCGCCCCCGCGTCGTCGACCGCCTTGAAGGCGAGGGCGTGCGGGGCGCGCTCCGGCCCGAGCGTCGGCACGTAGACGCCGAGGTGGTTCTGGTTCGGGTAGGGGAACATGGCCTGGGTCGAGGCGATGATCCCGCCGGCCCTGAAGCGCGGCAGGTCGGCCGGACGCGGGTTCTCGACGTGCTCGACGCGGTGGCGGCGGCCGCTCGTGCCGTTGGCCCGCGCGGCCCGCTCGAAGGCCGTGAGGGCCATGTCGATGCCGCGGTCGCCGATCGCGTGGAGCAGGACCTGCCAGCCGGCCGCGTCGTAGGCGGCGACCGCGCGGTCGAGCTCCTCCTGGGTGAAGTTCGGCAGGCCGGTCCCGCCGCCGGGATAGGGCTCGAACATGGCCGCGGTCTTCGCCTCGACGACGCCGTCGACGTACCCCTTGATCGAGGTCACGCGCAGGAGCCCGCCCGAATAGCGGCGGCGCAGCGCGTCCTGGCGGGCGAGCGCCGCGGGTGTCGGGTCGCGCTCCATGTGGAGCGCGGCGTAGACCCGCAGCTTCGGGTTGCGCTCGAGGACGGAGGCGAGGACCGGCAGCTGGTCCTCGTCGATGCCGGCCTGGTGGACGCCCGTGAGACCCCAGGCCGCGGCCTGGAGGACGGCCCTCTTCCAGGCCTGCTCCTTCTCGAACGCCTGCGCCTTCGGCACGACCGCGTCGACGAGAGCCATCGCGCTCTCCTTGAGCGCGCCGGTCGGCTCGCCCGTGGCGTCGCGCACGATCGTGCCGCCCGGCGGGTCGGCCGTCGCGCGGGTCACGCCGGCGAGCCGGAGCGCCATCGAGTTGGCCCACGCCGTGTGTCCGTCGTACGAGCCGATGAGGGCGGGCCGATCGGGCACGAGGAGGTCGAGCTCGGCCGCGGTGGGCATCCCGCCGGGGAACGCGGCGTAGGCCCAGCCCTCGCCCGTCACCCACGGCTTCTGCGGGTTGGCCCGGGCCCACTCGCGCACCCGCCGCGAGACGGCCTCGAGCGTGAAGTCGTCGTCGAGGCGGAGCTCCTCGAGCGCGAAGCCGCCGCCCTGCAGGTGAAGGTGCCCGTCGATGAAGCCCGGCACCACCCGCCGGCCCCGCAGCTCGACGACGTCGGTGCCCTTCCCGGAGAGCTTGCGGATCTCGGCGGTGGTGCCGACCGCGAGCACGGTCGAGCCGCGGACGGCGAGCGCCTCGGCCGTCGGCCGCGCGGGGTTGCCGGTAAAGACCAGCCCTCCGAGGAACACCCGGTCGGCCTGCGCGGCCTTCTCGGCCGCGAGGGGCGTCGTGGCGGCGAAGGCCGCGAGGGCGGCCGCGAGCGCGCGTCGCGTCATCGGTCCTCCGAAGGGCCCGCGTCGCCCCATCAGCGCGCCGGCTCGAGGGTGAGCACGTTCACGGCCTTTCCGGGCAGGAACGGCGTGCGCTCGCCGTTCGCCCACGCCGCGTGGGAGTCGCCGTAGTGCGGCGAGCGGGGGTGGCCGCTCTGGCCCACCGGCATGTGGAAGTAGCCCTCGGCCTCGCGGCCGGGCGACACCGCGAGCCGCTCGGACGCGCCGGCCTCCGGCGACTGGAAGCGCGGCATGTGGCTGTCGCCGGGAAGCGGCTGGCGCGGCATGTCGAGGAGCCGAGCGAGCTGCGGCACCGCCCGCGACAGGGGATGCTGGACGAGGGTCGTGTTGCGCTCTCCCCAGGTCCTGGACTCGAGCGCGGCGCCGTCCTTCGTGAGCTCGGCCGTGACGGAGTCGAGCGACGCGAGGAGAAGCTCCTCCCAGCTCGCGAAGCGCGGGTCGAGCAGATGCGCCGGCCGCTGCGAGACGAGCGCCCACACCGGGCCCTCCCACAGGCGGTGGCCGCGGTTCGAGTGGAGGCCGAGGTAGTCGAACTTCGCGTCGGCCTGCCGGCACGCCGCGAGGAGGGGCGCCGTCGCGTCCTCGGCCACCCGCAGGCGGAACGCGCGGACGATGCGGTAGCCGGCGGAATCGACGCTCGCGCGGCCGCCCCACGTGGCGACGAGCCGCTTCGCCTCCGCCCGCTTCGGGTCGCGGGACACGGCCTCCGGCGTCAGCGCCGAGAGGAGGAGCTTCTGCCAGCGCTCGAGGAAGAGGGCCCGGTCGTCGAGCTGCACCCGCAGCATGTCGACCTCGGCCGCCTTGTCGAAGGCCATGAGGTCGTCGCGGATCTGCTTCTGGCGCGCGCCGAGGTCGTAGCCGCCGAAGCCGACCTTGTCGAGGTCGGCCCCCCCGGCGATGCGCGCGTTGGCCGAGAAGACGCGGCCGCTCGGCGGGTCGACGACGCGGGGATACTCCGCGGCGGGCAGCCAGCCGTCCCAGCCGCGCGTGCCGTCGGCCAGCTCGTCGGCCGCCGTCCGTCGTGGCCGAAGCGCCGCGGGATGCGGCCGATGATCGTCCAGCCGACGTGGCCCTCGGCGTCGGCGACCACGAAGTTCTGGTTCGGGATGCCGACCTCGGGAGCGAGGGCCTGCGCCTCGGCGAGCGAGCCCACCCCCTCCATGCGCACGAGCGAGGCGTTGACGCCGCCGTCGCGCAGGGCCACCCGCCAGCGCGCGGCGGCGGCCCTCGTGGTCGGTGTCGACGACCGGGCCCCAGATCGACTCCTGCACCTCGAGCGCCTCGTCCGGCGCGCCCTTCACGTGGATCGTCTCCGTCGCGCGCTCGAGCTTCCGCGGCCCGTCCGGCGTCCGGTACGCCCACGCGTCGCCGGGGACGCTCTCGAGCTCCACGAGGTCGGCCCAGTCGCCCTGGCTGTTCGTGAAGCCCCAGGCGACGCGGCCGTTGCTGCCCACGACGACGAACGGCGCGCCCGGCAGCGTCACTCCGGTCACGCGCCGCTCGCCGGCCGGCGTCTCGTAGACGAGCGAGGCGCGGAACCAGGTGTTCGGCACCGAGATGCCGAGGTGCATGTCGTTCGCGAGGATGGCACCGCCGTGCGCCGTCTTCGTCCCCGCCACGGCCCAGTTGTTGCTGCCGTAGACGACGTCCTCGGTGCGCCGCGCGAGGCCGAGAGGGTCGTTCCAGGCCTCGGCCATGTCGACGGGCTCGGCGGCGTCGGCGGCCGGCGCCGCCGCCGGCACCATGGCCTTGCGCACGTCGACGACGTCGGGGCCGGGGAGCGGCGGCTGGACGAAGGGCGCGCCCTCGAGCGGGGCGTCCCACTCGGTGCCCTTCGGCGTGAGGAACTCGTCGACGGCCGGCGGCAGCACGTCGTGCATCAGGCCGAGGGTCGACTCCTGGGCCGGCAGCTCGCCCTGCAGGGTCAGGTACATCGTGAGCGAGCACAGCATCGAGTCCTCGGGCCGCCACGGCGCGGGCGCGGTCCGCAGGACGAGATACTCGAAGGGCGGCGCGGCGAGGCCGGCGAGGCCGGCCGCGACGCCCGCAGTGTACGCGTCGAGGAGGGCGCGCTCCTCGGGAGGCATCGCTTCGACCGCGCGCCGCGCGACGGCGCGCAGGCGCAGCACGCGCACCTCGCGGTCGGCGGGGAGCGCGGCCGGGCCCACGAGCTCGGCGAGCTCGCCCGCCGAGCGACGGCGGAGCAGGTCCATCTGGAAGAAGCGCTCCTGGGCGTGGACGTAGCCCATCGCGCGGGCGATGTCGACGCGGCTCTTGCCGCGCACGACCGGCACGCCGAGCGCGTCGCGCTCGACGCGGACGGGCGAGTCGAGGCCGGCGAGCGGACGGCTCCCGTCGACGACGGGCAGGCTGCCGCGCAGGCGCGCGTCGAGCCAGAAGCCGGACCCGGAGGCGACGAGGACGAGCGCGGCGGCGCCGCCGCCGAGGAGCTTCGGCCAGCGCCGACGCGGGCGGGGAAGAGCGTCGGCGCTGGTCGTCATGCCGCTTCTCCTAGGCCTTCGCCTTCGACTGGTTCGCGACCGCCTCCGCCGCCTTCTTCGCCGCCTCGGGATCGCCGAGGTAGTAGTTGCGGATCGGCGTGAGATCGTCCTCGAGCTCGTAGACGAGCGGGATGCCGGTCGGGATGTTGAGGCCGACGATCGCGTCGTCGGAGATCCCGTCGAGGTGCTTCACGAGCGCGCGCAGGCTGTTGCCGTGGGCGGTGACGAGGACGCGCTTTCCGGCCTTGAGGTCGGGCACGATCGCGTCGTGCCAGTACGGCAGGAAGCGCGCGACCGTGTCCTTCAGCGACTCGGTGAGCGGCACGAGGTCCTTCGTGAGCGACGCGTAGCGCGGGTCCTTGCCGGGGTAGCGCTCGTCGTCGACCGTGAGCGGGGGCGGCGGCGTCGCGTAGGCCCGGCGCCAGATCTTGACCTGCTCCTCGCCGAACTTCTTCGTCGTCTCCGCCTTGTTGAGCCCCTGCAGAGCTCCGTAGTGGCGCTCGTTCAGGCGCCACGACTTCTTCACCGGGATCCACAGCCGGTCCATCCCGTCGAGGGTGATGTAGAGCGTGCGGATCGCGCGGCGGAGCAGCGACGTGTGCGCGACGTCGAAGTCGTAGCCGCCGTCCTTCAGGAGCTTCGATCCCGCCGTCGCCTCCTCGACGCCCTTCGGCGAGAGGTCCACGTCCGTCCAGCCGGTGAAGCGGTTCTCCAGGTTCCAGGTGCTCTCGCCGTGGCGCAGCAGGACCAGCTTGTGCATCGGTCGGCTCTCCTCTCCGTAGCCGGCCCATTTAATCGGCCGCCCGCGGGCGGGTCAAGCCGGCCGTGGGCCGGACGGAGGCGGGCCACGGGGTAGAGTGGAGCGGCCATGTCGATGAACCCGCTCCGCGTCGTCATGCGCTTCCCGCGGCCGGTGCGGGTGCTGCTCTTCGGCACGCTCGTCAACAAGCTCGGGACGTTCGTGCTCCCGTACCTGGCCCTCGTGCTCCTGCGCGACTTCCACCTCGCGGAGAGAGACGCCGCCAAGCTCCTCTTCGCGTACGGCGCGGGCTGCCTCGTGTCGGTCCTCGCGGGCGGCGTGCTCACCGATGCTCTCGGGCGCCGGCGCACGCTGCTCCTGAGCCTCGTCGGCTCGGGCCTCCTGGCGGTCGGGATGGGCTTCGCCCCGGGGATGCGGGCCTTCGTGCCGCTGCTGCTGGCCTTCGCCTTCGTCGGCGAGCTCTACCGGCCGGCCGCCGCCGCCGTCATCTCCGACCTGCTGCCTTCCGCCGAGAGAGCGAGCGGCTTCGCCGGCCTGCGCATGGCGGTGAACCTCGGCTGGGCCGCCGGCGTCGTTCTCGGCGGTGTCCTCGCGGACTGGGACTGGCGTCTCCTCTTCGTGGGCGACGGGCTCACGACCCTCGCCTACGGGGCGATCGTCTACTTCCACATCCCCGACACGCGGCCGATGTCGCTCGACGCCCCGACGACGCTCCCGGCGTCGGAGACGCCGCCCGTGGCGGCCGCGGCGTCGGCCGGGCCCTCGCTACTCGCGCCCGCGGGCAGCCCCCTGCGCGACGCCGTCTTCCTCCAGGTGGTGACGGTCGCGTTCCTGTTCTCGCTGGTGTTCTCCTCGAACCTCTCGGTCTTCCCGCTCACCGTCACCCTGGGCGCCGGCTACCCGGCCAAGGTCTACGGCGCGCTCGTCGCGGTGAACGGGCTCCTCATCGCCGGCTTCGAGATCACGATCGTCGCGCGGCTGCGCCGCTTCCGCCGCCTCCGGGTCGCCGCCCTCGGCAACGTGCTCTGCGCGACCGGGTTCGGGATGCTGGGCGTCCTCATGCACTGGTCGTGGTTCCTCGTGGCGGTGCTCGTCTTCACCGCCGGCGAGATCCTCGCCTCGCCCCAGTCGATGTCGTTCGTGGCCGACTGGGCCCCGCCCTCGGCCCGCGGCCGCTACCTCAGCCTCTACCAGGCCTCCTGGTCGATCGCCTTCGCCGTGAACCCGACGATCGCGCTACCCCTCCACGCCGCGCTCGGCGAGCGGGCGTTCTGGGGCCTCGTGCCGCTCGTGGCCCTGCCGGCGGCGGCCGTCCTGCTGCGCCTCGACCGCACCGCCGACCGCCCGGAGCGCCTGCGCGGCCTGACCCGCGAGCCGGTCGGATAGGATGGTCGACCGATGTCCGAGGAGCGCCGGCCGCTCGAGCCGGGAAGAGAGGAGCTCGACGCGCTGACGCGGGCCGTCGCCGCGTTCGTCGTCGAGCAGGTGGCGACGCTCGCCGAGCAGCCGTCGTTCGACCTCGACGGGGCGGAGGCCGTGCGCGCGTCGTTCCGGGAGTCCTTCCCCGAGGAGGGACGGAGCCTCGAGTCGATCCTCGAGCGCCTCCGCCCGGCGATCGCCAAGAGCTACAACACCGCTGGCCCCGGCTATCTGGCCTACATCCCGGGCGGCGGCGTCTACTCGGCCGCGCTCGCCGCGTTCGTGTCGGCGGCCACGAACCGTTACGTCGGCGTCAGCCAGCCCGCGCCGGCCCTCGCGCAGATCGAGGAGACGGCCGGCCGCTGGCTGTGCGACCTCATGGGTCTTCCGGCCGGCGCGCGCGGCCTGCTGACCTCGGGCGGGTCGATGTCGAACTTCGGGGCGATCGTCGCCGCCCGCCACGAGAAGCTCGGCGAGGACCTCTCCGGGGGCGTCCTCTACTTCTCCGAGGAGACGCACTACTGCGTCGCGAAGGCGGCGCGGCTCGCGGGGCTGCCGCGGCAGGCGGCGCGGGCGCTCCCGGTGGACGGCCGCCGGCGCCTGCGCATAGACGCGCTCGAGGACGCCGTGCGGAGAGACGCCGCAGCCGGCCGACGCCCGTTCCTGGTCGTCGCGAACGCCGGCACCACGAACACGGGCGCGATCGACCCGCTGCCGGAGGTCCTGGCCGTGGCCCGCGCCCACGGTCTGTGGGCCCACGTCGACGCGGCCTACGGCGGCTTCTTCCGCCTCGCCGACGGCGGCGAGGAGCTCCTGCGGGGCATCGAGGGCTTCGACTCGATCACGCTCGACCCGCACAAGGGCCTCTTCCTGCCGTACGGCATGGGGGCTCTGCTCGTGCGCGACGGCGGCGCGCTCGCCCGCGCCCACCGCGAGTCGGCGCACTACGTCCAGGACGTGGCCGAAGACGGCTCGCTCGGCTTCGCGGACCTCTCGCCGGAGCTGTCACGGGACTTCCGCGGCCTGCGCCTGTGGCTGCCCGTGCAGCTGCACGGGCTTGCCGCCTTCCGCGAGCAGCTCACGGAGAAGCTCGCCCTCGCGCGGTGGGCCCACGACGAGATCGCCCGCGACGAGCGCTTCGAGATCGTCGACCCGCCGCAGCTCTCGGTGGTGGCCTTCCGCCTGCGGGCGCCGGAAGGGGACGCCGAGCGGCTGTCGGCCGAGCTCATGCGCCGCGTGAACGAGAGGCGCCGGGTGTTCCTCTCGAGCACGCGCCTCGACGGGCGCCACGCTCTGCGCCTCTGCGTCCTGAGCTTCCGCACCCACGCGGACCGCGTGCACGACGCCGTCCTCGCCCTGCGCGAGGAGGCGCGCTCGCTCGTCGGCTGACCCGCGGGGCGCGGGGTGCGACGTCAGGCCGCGGGCGGCGGGCCGGCCTCGAGCGCGCGCAGCCGCTCGAGGATCGGCGGATGGGAGTGGTAAACCCGCGAGTAGAGCGGGTGCGCCACGGGCAGCAGGCGGCTCCTCTCCCGCAGCTTCCGCAGCGCCGCCGCGAGGTCGGCGCCGGTCGCTCCCCCCGCGCCGAGCGCGAAGGCGTCGGCCGCGAACTCGTGCCGCCGGGAGATCGCGTTCTCGAGCGGCTGGAGGGCGAAGCTCGCGAGGGAGAACCACAGGCCGAAGACGACGAGCGCGCCGTACGAGGTGCGCGCGAGGGAGAAGGCGGCGTAGGGGGCCTCGAGCGGCAGCGCGGCCGACAGGGCGAAGAAGAGGAGGCCGCTCGTCGCGACGCCGCGGACGAGGGCCCACTGCACGTGGCGCAGCCGGAAGTGGCCGAGCTCGTGCGCGAGCACGGCCGTGACCTCGCGGACGGACAGGGCGGAGACGAGGGTGTCGAAGAGGACGATCCGCTTCTGGCCGAACAGGCCCGTGAAGTAGGCGTTGCCGTGGGCCGTGCGCCGCGACGCGTCCATCACGAACAGACCGCCGGCGCGGAAGCCGGTGCGCTCGGCGAGCGCGAGGATCGCTTCGCGCAGCTCGCCGTCGGGCAGGGGCGTGAAGCGGTTGAAGATCGGGGCGAGGACGGTCGGGTAGATCCAGGCGGCGAAGACGTTGAAGGCCGTCACGAGAGCCCAGGCCCACAACCACCACGACGGCCCCATCCGCTCCATCACCGCGAGGAGCGCGGCGAGGAGCGGGCCGGCGAGGGCGACCCCCACCGCCGCACCCTTCACGCGGTCGAGGAAGAAGCCCGTCAGCGTCTGCCGGTTGAACCCGTGCCGCTCCTCGACGACGAACGTGCCGTAGAGCGCGAAGGGCAGCTCGAAGGCCGCGCCGAGGAGAGCCAGGATCGCGAAGAAGGCGAGGCCGGCGGCGACCGGGCCCGGCCCGGCGGCCGCGCGGGCCCAGGCCTCGACGACACCGAGGCGGCCGGAGGCGACGAAGCCGAGGGTGACGGAGGCCTCGACGAGGCTCTCGACGAGCGAGAGCCGGTAGCGGTCGCCGGAGTAGGCGAGCGCCTTCGCCATGTCGTCTTCGGCCATCCCGAGCGCGCGGCCGGCGACGGCGAGCCGCCCGGGGTCGGTCGCGTAGCGGCGGTTCGCGACGTCGAGCGCCGTCTCCGCGACGAGCCTCAGCAGGCGCAGGCCGACGTAGAGGCCGAGGAGCGGGTGCATGGGCGCGCATTATGGCGCGCGGCCCCGGGCCGCGGCGCGGACCGGGACCTCAGGCGCGGCCGGGCGGCATCTCGCGGGGCGCCATGGGCGAGGCCGACGGCACGACGCCCGCGGCGACCATCAGCATCTCGATCTGCCCCACGTGGTAGAGCGTGTGCTCGACGACGCCGTGGAGCATGACGTAGTACGTGTACTCGCGGCCGGGAACGACGTCGGACAGGCGCCCCTCGGGGAACGCCGCCACGGCCTGGCGCAGGGCCCGGCGCGCCTCGCCGAAGGCGAGCTTCGCCTCCAGCCAGGCGGCGGGGCCCGGCTCCTTCGGCGCGGGCCACCGCACCGGGTCGGGCAGGGTGGGCACCGTCTCGCCGGCGAGGCGGCGTCGCGCCACGTCGTCGAGGACCGTGGCGTGGAGGAGGATTTCCCAGACGCTCGGTGCGCCGGGGATCGGGTGGGCGGCCGCCTGCTCGGCGGTCAGGTTCGCCACGAGGTCGCGCAGCGAGGGGCAGCGCCACGCATCGTTGCCCTCGAAGGATCGCTGGAGCTGGTCCCAGATGCGCTCGATCTCGCTCATCGTCGGCCTCCGTCCGACGATGAGCTTCGCGCCGCGGGGGGCGGGTGTTCCATGGATCACTCGGCTCAGCGGGCCGGCGGCCGCGGCCGCGGGGGCGCCGGGTGATAATCCGCCGGCATGGCCGAAACGCCGCTCACCGTGGTGGGCGCCGGCGTCGTGGGTCTCGCGGTCGCGGCGCGGCTCGCCCCGCGCTTCCCCGACACCGTGATCCTCGAGCGCCGCGAGCGCCACGGCACCGAGACCTCGAGCCGCAACTCGAAGTCGTGCACGCGGGCATCTACTACCCGGCGGGCTCGGCGAAGGCCCGGCCTGTGCGTCCGCAGCCTGGGGAGCTCCTCTACGAGCGGTGCGCGCGGCTCGGCGTCCCACCGCGTCCTCGGAAAGCTGGTGGTGGCGACGGAGCCCTCGGAGGTCGCCGAGGTGGAGAAGGCTCCACGCCCTCGGGACCGCGAACGGGGCGCCGCTCAGGCGGCTGACAGGCGCGCGGTGCCGCGCGCGCCTGGAGCCGGCGGTGCCCGCGGTCGAGGGGTTCCTCTCGCCGCGGACGGGGACTCGTGAGCGCACGGCCTCATGGACTCGCTCCTCGCCGAGGCGCGGCGCCACGGCGCCCTCACTCCAGCCGCGGGCCGAGCTCGTGGCCCTCGAGCGGCGCGACCACGACTACGGCTGGTGCTCCGCACGCCCGACGGCATCCGAGGAGACGACGAGCGAGCGGGTGGTGAACGCGGCCGGCCTCGAGACCGACACGGTCGCCGCGCTCGCGGGAATCGACGTGGACGCGGCCGGCTACCGCCAGCACTGGTGGAAGGGCAGCTACTTCTCGGTGGCGAGGGCCCGCTCGCGGCTCGTCTCGCGCCTCGTGTACCCGGTGCCGACCCACGTCAGCCTCGGCGTCCACGTGGTCCTCGGCCTCGACGGCCGGCTCCGCTTCCGGGCCCGACGCCGACCACCTGCCGGACCGCCGCCTCGACCACTCCGTCGACGAGTCGAAGCGGGCGGCGTTCGCCGAGGCGGCTCGTCGTCTCCTGCCGGCTCTCCGCGACGACGACCTCGCGCCCGACGTCGCCGGCATCCGCCCCAAGCTCCAGGGGCCGGGCGAGGAAGCGCGGGACTTCGTGGTCGTCGAGGAGTCCGCGCGGCCTCCCGGGTTTGGTGTCGCTCGCGGGGATCGACTCGCCGGGCCTCACCGCGTCGCTCGCGATCGCCGAGGCGGTCGATCGGCTTCTCGCGGGCTGACCCGGACGCGCGAGGGCCTGGCGGACGAAGCCGGAGCCGTCCGCCCCCGTCGCGCCGCCGCCGGACGCTGCTTGAGCGCCGCGTAGCGCAGGTCGCCGAGCACGGCCGCGAAGTCGCGGTCGCGCTCGAGCCGCCCAGTCCGTGAAGCCCGCGGCCTGGGCCTTCGTCAGGTACTCGATCGCGTGCTCGACGTCGCCGCGCGCGAAGACCTTGGCCGAGGTAGCACTGGCGGGCGAAGTCGAGGCCGGCCCCGGCACCTTCATCGCGTCCGCCTCGAACGCGGCGGAGTCGAGGCGCAGCGCCTCGGTCCACGCCTCGAGCGCCTTGCCGGCGTCGCCGCGGGCGAGCCACGCGCTGCCGAGATTCTTGTGGTAGACCGCGCGTCCCGCGCGTCGAGCTTGATCGCGCGGCCGTAGGCGGCGACGGCCTTGTACCGGCCGCGCGCGTGATCGAGCGTCCCCAGGTTGTTCCGCCGCCGCGTAGTCCTTCCATAGCTCGAGCGCGCGGCGGTAGGCGGCGCGCGCGGCGTTCGCGTCGCCCGCGCGCTGGTAGCACATGCCCAGACGGTTGTGGAGCGTCGCGTCCTGCGGCTGCGCCGCGATCGCCTCGCGGTAGGCGTCGATCGCGCCCGCCCACGACTGGCGCGCCGCGGCAGCTCCGCGCGGGAGATCGCGTCGGGAGAGGGCCGGCGCCGGCGCGCGAAGGTCGACCGCGCGGACGCCGCGCTTGAGATCGCCAGGAGCGCGACCGCACCGAGAAGCGCCAGGTCTTGGTTCTCATCACATCCTCCTCGTTCTGCACCCGCCTCTTGTTGCGGGCCGCGGCGCGGGGATACGGGGCGCTACTTCGCCCCGACGAGCGCGCGATAGCGCGCGGTCGCGACGACGTCCTTGAAGTCCGGGTCCTGCTCCACGCGCCGGAAGTCGCGGAAGCCGGCCGCCTTCGCTCTCTCGAGGAAGTCGAGGGCGGGCTCGATCTGGCCCTTGGCGGCGAGGAGCTTCGCGAGCAGGACGTACTGGGCCGCCGCGTCGATGCCCGCGGCGGGGATGCCCGTCGACTGCTGCTCGAGGATGGTGGCGTCGAGGCGGAACGCCTCCTGGTAGGCCTCGAAGGCCTCCTGCTCGCGGCCGAGCGCGAGGTACGCGTGGCCGAGGTTCTTCCACGGCGTCGCGACGCGGGCTTGATCTCGATCGCCTTCTTGTAGGCGCGGACCGCGGCCTTGAAGCGCCGGCGCGCCTGCTCGAGGGTGCCGACGTTGTTCCACACTTCGGCGTAGCGGGGGCGCAGCTCGAGCGCGCGCTCGTACTCGCGGCGCGCCATCGCGTCGTTCGCGAGGCGCTGGTAGCAGATGCCGAGCTGGTTGTGGATGCTCGCGTCGGAGGGTTGCGCCTCGAGCGCGCGCCGGTACTCCTCGGCCGCGAGGAGTAGCGGCCGCGCGCGCCGAAGGCGGCCGCGCGGCGGACCGCCTGCTGTCCCTCGAGGACGCGGCTCGCCGCGGCCCGCATCGCCTCCTCCGCAGGGGCGTGGCGGAGAGGCGGACGACGTCGAAGATGCGCTCGCCGGTCGACGGGTTGGCGAGGAGCTCGAGCGTCAGCGTCTCGCCCTCGGCGGCCGCCTGCGGCACGCCGGGAACTGGGGCCCGTCCCGAGCGGGGCCGGAGGGGACAGCCCGGGCAGCCGCCCCGGCTCGCGGAGCGCCTTCTCGACGGCGGAGCGGTCGAGCGGCCGGAACTCGATGCGGAACGGCCGCGCGCGTCCCGGCGGTCGACCTCCACCCGGTAGCCGAAGTACGCGCCGCTGTCGCGGTCCCACAGGACGCGGCTCACGGAGTTGGAGCGCGGCAGGGCGGCCTCCCCGATCGCGGCGGGCGCGTCCGGCCCCCGTGCGGACGAGGGCGAAGCCGATCGACGCGCCGTTCTCGAGCGTCGCGAAGGCGAAGCCGCCCTCGTCGGCCCGGGCGGCGGGCGCGGCGAGCGCCGCCACGAGCGCCGCGACCGCCGCCTGTCTCTGCCGGCTCTCCTTCGCGTCCTCGATCACCGTGGCCGTCACCTCGCTCACCGGCTGGAAGCTGAGGAGCTCGTGCGGGTCACCACCGCGGGCGCGACCGCGCAGGCCGCCCTGCACCGGGGCGGAGGGGCGCCGGTGCCGGCCGTGGGCGGCGGAGCGGACGGCGGCCGCAAGGCGAGGGTCGCGGTGACGACGAGGAGGAGCAGGAGGCCGACCGCGACGGGCGGCGGCACCCGCACCTGCGCCGTGAAGAGGCGCGACACGCTCCGCCGCCCGGACCTGCCGTCGGTAGGCGGCGAGCATCCGCTCGTCCATGCCCTCGGGGCACGACGGGCGCGCCCCAGCGCCTGAGGGAGGCCGTCGAGCTCCTCGTCCCTCCGCGTCGTCCCTCTCGTCTCGCCCGTCATGACCGTCTCCCTTCGCGCTCTCACGCGCCTTCGGCCGGCGCTCCCGCGGGGCCCCGCGAGAAGCGGCCGCAGCACGCGGCGCAGGCGCTCGCGCGCGCGGTGCAGCCGCGACTTGATCGTCCCCACGTCCGTCTGGCAGACCGCGGCGATGTCGGCCAGGCTCATCTCCTGGTACTCGAAGAGGACCACCGCCTCCCGCTGCAGCGGCGGCAGCTCCTCGACCGCGGCCCGGACCGCCGTCGCCGCTTCGCCGGCGATCACCTGCGCGAGCGGGTCGCCCGCCGGCCGGGCCCGGCCCTCCGGCCGCTCCTCGGGCGGCTCCTCCACCGTCGTCTCCTGCCCCATCTTGCGCAGCTGCTTGAAGGCGAGGTGCCTCGCGATCGCGCAGAGGTAGGTCCGGAGCGAGGCCCGCTGCGGCTGAAACGCCTCGGGCCGCTTCAGGACGGCGAGGAAGCACTCCTGGGTGACGTCCTCGGCGAGCTCCGGCCGGCCGAGCATCCGGCAGGCGAAGCGGAAGACGACAGTGCGGTGCCGCTCGTAGAGCAGCAGGAACGCCGCCTCGTCTCCCCGCGCCGCCTTCAGGAGCAGCTCGGCCTCGGCCGTGCCGTCTTGCATAGGCCCCACCCCGGAGAGCTCCACGGTGTAGTTCCCCGCGCCCGCCGGGCGGATACGGGCCGGCGGGGCCGCCCGGGAGTATAGAGAGGTCGCGGAATCGGGCGCGACCGGAGGCTTGACAGGGAGGGACGCGGGCTCCGACAATCGTGCAGCTTTTGAACAGATTCTTACGGGGCCACCGCGTCCCGTGTTCCGGCCGGCAGCGTCCGGCCCCAGGCGCCCTGCCGCGAGCGCAGGGCTTCCCCCGGAGGATGTCCCGACGATGACGTCCCTGAAGACGATTCTGCCCGCCGCTCTCGCTCTCGCCGCGCTCGGCGGAGAGGCCCTCGCGCAGCAGAACGCGACGCCGACCGGCGCCAAGGCCGTCGACGCGAAGCAGTTCAAGGCCGACGAAGCCGGCCTCTACGCGAACGCCGATCTCTCCTACGTGCTCACCTCGGGCAACTCCCGCTCGACGAGCCTCGGGTTCAAGGGCGACGTGACCCGCCGGTGGACGAAGCACGCGCTGTCGTTCGCGGCGGGCGGCATCCGCGCGAGCTCGACGGCCTCCGACGCCCGCTACGCGATCGGGACGCCGGGCGACTTCGAGGTGCAGGTGCCCGACCCCCAGCCCACCGCCGAGCAGTACTTCGCGCGCGGGCGCTGGGACTACAAGCTGACCGACCGCTTCTTCGTCACCGGCGGCGCCGGCTGGGAGCGGAACAGGTTCTCCGGCATCGACGGCCGGTGGCTCGTCGACGGCGGCGTCGGCTACGTGTTCGTGGCGAACGACCGGACGGACTTCCGCGGGATGGCCGGCCTCACCTTCACGGACGAGCGCTACACGGCCGGCGCGCCCGACTCGGCGCGCTTCGTCGGCGTGCGCGGCGGCTGGGACCTGAAGCACCAGCTCCTGCCGACGACGACGCTCGTCCACTCGCTGATCGTGGACGAGAACCTGAAGGACACGGACGACCTGCGCGCGGACGTGTCGCTCGGGATCCAGGTCGCGATGTCGAAGAAGCTCGCGCTCAAGGCGAACTGGCGGCTCCTCTACGACAACCAGCCGGCCCTCGCCGCGGTGCCTCTCTTCACGAGCGCCGGCGGCAGCACGGGCGCGAGTGTCCTCGCGCCGTACGGCAAGACCGACCAGGGCTTCAGCGTGTCGCTCGTCGTGTCGGTGGCGCCGCCTAAGAAGTAGACCGGCGACGGCGCCGCCGTTCCCACAGGACGGCGGCGCCGTGGAGGAGCACGAGCCACGGCATGCCGAACGCCGCGGCCACCATCCCGACGCGCCCTTCGGGCGAGAGGAGCCCGCTCGCCCCGAAGGGGTTCTCTCCCACGAGGTACGTCCACGTCGCCGACGGGCCGCGGAGCCCCGCGCGCTCCCAGTCGACGCCGTCCTTCGTCACCTCGACCCGGTCGAAGTCGCGCGCCACCTCGTCCTCGATCCGCTCCTCGAGGGCGTGGAAGCTCTCGCCGGCCTGGCGGTGGAACTCGGCGAGGGGATAGCGACCGGCGAACGCGAGGAGGACACTGTCCTCCCGCAGCTCGCGGAGCTCCCCCAGGTGGTCGCTCCAGCAGCGGTCGATCGCGAGGAGAGTGAGGTGGCGCTCGACGGCCGCGAGCACCGCCTCGCCCACCTCGGGACGGAGCGCGGCGCGACGCTCGGGGCGGCGCTCGGCGAGGATCCGCGGCTCGGCCTCGCCCGCGAGGACCGCGCTGCGCCAGCGGCGGATCGCGAGCCGCTGCCGCTCGGCGATCTCGGAGTACGCGTGGAGGGTCCGGCGCGTGCGGTAGCCCTCGTCCTCGACGATGCGCTGGGCCCGCGCGATCTCCGCGCGCAGGAGCGCGCTCTCGACCGGCGCGTCCTGCCGCGCGGGCAGGTGGCGTGCGGTGACGAGCTGCTCGACGCCGTAGCGCCTTATGAGCGGGTCCTCGAGGCTCACGTAGAAGCGCGAGCCGCCGGGATCGCCCTGGCGGCCGGCGCGGCCGCGGAGCTGGCGGTCGATGCGGAGGCTCGCGTGGCGGTTCGTGCCGATCACGAGCAGGCCGCCCGCGGCGCGCACCTCGTCGGCCCGCGACTCGTCGCGGCCCCCGAGGCGGATGTCGGTGCCGCGGCCCGCCATGTTCGTGGAGATCGTCACCGCGCCCGGCGCGCCGGCGTCCCCCACCACCGCCGCCTCCGCCTCGTCGTTCTTCGCGTTGAGGACGGCGCAGGGGACGCCCGCGGCCGCGAGGCGCGCGGCGAGGGCCTCGGACTCGCCGACGCTCGCGGTGCCGACGAGCACGGGCCGGCCCGACGCGTGCACCGCCGCGACGTCGCGGACGAGCGCGGCGTCCTTCGCCTCGCGGTGGGTGAAGACGACGTCGGGCTCGTCCCGGCGCGCGAGCGGCCGGTGCGACGGCACGACGACGGTGCGCAGGGCGTAGAACGCGTGGAGCTCGTCCGCGGCGGGCTGCGCGGTCGCGGTCATGCCGGCGAGCGTCGGGTAGAGGCGCAGGAAGTGCTGCAGCGTGACCGAGCCGAGGATGCGGCCCTCCGCGTTGAGGCGCAGCCCTTCCTTCGCCTCGACCGCGGCGTGCAGGCCGTCGGGCCAGTGGCGCTTGTCCGCGACGCGCCCGGTCGACTCGTCCACGAGCTCGACCCGGCCGGCGCGCACGATGTAGTCGACGTCGCGGCGGAGCAGGTGCTCCGCGTGCAGCGCGTGCCGCAGCTGCGCGTGGAGGGCGACGTTGCCGGACTCGTGGAGACCGCCGGCGCCGAGGGCGGATTCGACGCGCTCGGTGCCGGCCTCGGTGAGCCCGACGTTGTGGCCGTGCTCGTCGGTGTCGTAGTCGACGCCGGGGACGAGCGTCCGGACGAGGGCGGCGAGGCGGAACGGCTCGGGGACGTCGGCGTCCGACTCGCCGGCGATCACCAGCGGGACCCGCGCCTCGTCGATCAGGATCGAGTCGGCCTCGTCGACGAGCGCGAAGTGGAACGGCCGCTGGACGCGCTCCCCCGGCTCGAGGGCGAGGCCGTCGCGCAGGTGGTCGAAGCCGGCCTCGCGCGCCGTCAGGTAGGTGACGTCGGCCGCGTAGGCGGCGCGGCGCTCGTCGGGCGCCTGCCTCTCCTGGACGAACGCCGCGCGCAGGCCGAGCCTTTCGTAGACGGGTCCCATCCAGCGCGCGTCGCGGCGCGCGAGGTAGTCGTTGAAGGTGAGGACGTGCGCGCCGCGCCCGGCGAGCGCGTGCGCGAGGACCGGCGCGACCGCGGCGAGCGTCTTGCCTTCGCCGGTGGCGAGCTCCGCGAGGGCCCCCTCGGCGAGAGCGAGCCCGGCCAGCACCTGCTCGTCGTGGAGCCGCAGAGAGAGGGCGCGGCGGGCGGCCTCGCGCACGAGAGCGAACGCGGCGACGAGCGCGTCGCGGGAGGGCCCCGCGTCGAGCGACACCCCGTTCGCGAGCGGGCCCGAGCGCAGCGCCCGCGCGCGCTCGCGGATCGCCTCGTCACCGAGCGCCGCGAGGCCCGGCTCGAGGGCGGCGACGGCCGGGAGGAGAGCCCGCAGCCGGGACGGGTCGTGCTCCACCGGCCGGCCCTGGAGACGATCGATCAGCGTGGCGAAGCCCAAGGGGCCAGTGTAGGCCACGCGGCCCGGCCGCGGGCACCGCCGCCGACGAGCCTCCCGGACGCTTCCTTGCCGGGCGCCGAAGGGGTGTGTAGTCTCCTGTGTAGCTTCGTGTGTAGGAGGTGGCGGGTGCCGACGAACCTGGCGATCGACGACGACCTGCTGGCCGAGGCGCTCCGGGTCGGCGGGCGCCGCAGCAAGCGGGAAACGGTCAACGAGGCCCTCGCCGAGTACGTCCAGCGGAGGCGCCGGCGCGGCTTCGCGAAGCTCTTCGGGACGGTCGACTTCCGGCCCGACTGGAACTACAAGCAGGCGCGGAGGCGCGGATGATCCTCCTCGACACGAGCGTCCTGTCGGCGGTGCTCCGGCGTCGGAAGAAGGGCGAGGACGAGAAGGAGCTCACCGCGCGGGTCGAGGCCCTCCTTCAAGGCGACCAGGCGATCGCGCTGCCCGGCATCGTGCTGCAGGAGATCCTGTCGGGCGTCTCCGACCAGGCGCAACGCGCGAAGGTGCTGAGCGCCATTCGCCAGAGCTTCACGATCCTGCTGGCGAGCGAGGGCGACCACCTGAAGGCGGCCGACCTCGCCTCCGCCGCGGCCCGCAAGGGCATCGCCCTCTCGCTTCCGGACGCCCTCATCGCGGCCCAGGCCCTGAACCGCCGGGCCGCGCTCTACACGCGCGACGCCGACTTCGCCCCGCTCGAGGCGCTGGCCGGGCTGCACCTCGTCTGATCAGGGGATCCGGCTCGCGAACCCGGCGAGCGCGGCGCGATCCTCCGACGAGAGCACAACTCGGTGGCCGGCATGCGCCCAGCCAAACGCGATAGGCTTTGGTTCATGAAGTCCTTGCTCGTGACATCTTTCCTAACCCTCGCCGTCGTCTCGTCGGCCGGCCTGGCGGACGCGGCCGACGCGCCTCGACCCCCGCACACGATCCCCGACTCCGAGCTTCGCGTGCTGCCCGCGACCTCCGCCGGCCGCCACTACCAGCTCTCGATCGGCCTTCCGGCGAGGAAGAGCGCGAAGTTCCAGGGCCACCGACCAGGGGAGAAGGGCGCGACCGGGCGTCGAGCGTGAGGCCGAGCACGTGTGCAGCGACGACGAAGACGCCCGCGGCCAGCGTGGCCCACACCGCGAGTGCTGTCGGCAGGACCGGCCCGGGCGCCCCGGCCTCGTCGGCCCGCGGCCCCTCGAGAACGACCGCGCACAGGGGAAGGAGCGCGAGCCAGAACAGCTGCTCCGGCAGGAGCTCGCGGGTGACGAGCGCCATGGCCACGAGGACGGCGCCGACGGTCAGGAGCAGGGTCCGGGTGAGCACGGCGACGGACGCGCCCAGCCGCAGGGCCGCGAGCTGCACGAGGATGGCGGCCAGGAAGACGCCGATCATCGCCGTCCCGACGGGATCGCCGTCCCACACCGAGACGACCACGGAGCCGAGGGCCACCACCGTGGCGAGCAGGCAGGCGCCGATGAGGAAGCGGAGCTGAAAGGCGACGCGGCCCGCCGTCGGCCGGGGCGGGCGGCAGCGGTCGATCACGGCGAGGACCATGCGCACCGCACGAGAAGGCGACTCGAGCTCCGGAGCGAGGCTGCTCATTGCCACGGCCCTCCGATGCAGCGGCATTATAGGCCTGCGGCCACGGGTCAGACCGGTCGGCAGCGACGGCTCGAAAGCGGTAGTCTTCGCTCCATGAAGCCCTCACTCGCGGCCTCTTTCCTGATGCTCGCGGTCGTTTCGTCCGCCGGGCTCGCGCCGGCGGCGGAGACGGCCCCTCCTCGTCCCCCGCACACGATCCCCGGCTCCGAGCTTCGCGTGCTGCCCGCGACCTCCGCCGGCCGTCACTACCAGCTCTCGATCGGCCTTCCGGCGAGCTACGCGAAGGAGACGAGCCGGCGCTACCCGGTCGTCTACGTGACCGACGGCTACTGGGACTTCCAGAAGCTCGACGCGATCCGCGGCGGGCTCGTCTTCGACAAGGTCGTGCCCGAGTTCATCATCGTGGGGATCGGCTACGCGGGCGAGAACCCCGACTACGGCCGCCTGCGGACCTGGGAGCTGTCGCCCGTGCCGCTCGGCGGCGGCGCCGACACAGGACACGCCGCGGACTTCCTCGCGACGATCGAGACCTCGATCATTCCGTTCGTCGAGCGCGAGTACCGGGCCGATCCCGCCCACCGCGTCCTCGGCGGCGCGTCGCTCGGCGGCCTCTTCACGCTCTATGCGATGTACTCGAAGCCCGCTCTCTTCTCGGCGTGGGTGGCGGTGACGCCCGCGGTGGCCGTCGGCGACGGGTGGCTGCTCGCCTACGAGGAGAAGTTCGCGAAGGCGGGCGGCGAGCTGAAGGGCCGCCTGTTCGCGTCGATGGGCGAGAACGAGAACCCCGGCTTCCTCGCGCCCATCCTCCAGTACAACGCGCGGGTCGCCTCGCGGCACTACCCGGGCCTCGCCTACCAGTTCCGCATCATCGACGGCGAGCGCCACGCCGGCATGCAGATGGAGTCGTACACGCGCGGCCTGCGCTTCGTCCTCGCGCCGCTCGCGCCGGAGCAGGGGCCGGGCACCTTCCCGTGAGGCCGGGGCACTCGCCCGGCGATCGGGCCGCCGCGGGATGACCACGGCGTAGGAGGCTCGTCCTACGCGGACGTCACCGCGCGACCCGATGCGCGGGCGACGCGACCCGTCACAGAATCGTGGGAGATCCGAGCGACCGGTTGCAGCGCGCCAGCCCCGGCGCGGTCCGCGAGTCCTCGGGAGGGAGCAGGACAGCCATGGTCATGCGTTCGACGCTCGTTTCGGCGGCCGCTCTGGCGGCGGCCTGTGTGTGCGCGGCGCCGGTCTTCGCGCAGCTCGACGACAGGATGACGCCGATCGCCATCCCCGATCAGCCGGGCGCGGTCGAGATCGGCACCGGCCCGCTCCCCGACGCGACCGCCCCGGAGTCGTGGCACTCGCAGTACGGCAGCAAGTTCGCCCGCAACGTGACGGTCGCGACGCTCACGCCGTTCCTGCCCGCGCCGGGCAAGGCCAGCGGCGCCGCCGTCGTCGTGGCCCCGGGCGGCGGCTTCCGCACTCTGTCGATGGAGAACGAGGGCTGGAACGTCGCCCGCGCTCTCGCCGAGCGCGGCATCGCCGCGTTCGTCCTCAAGTACCGGCTGAACCAGACGCCGGCGGACATGCCGGGCTTCGAGCGTTCGATGAAGGAGATGTTCTCGGGCACCGCGCAGCGCCCGCCGCGGCCCGACCCGCAGCAGATGATGGCCCGCCTCGCGCCGCAGATCGCGGACTCGCGCGCGGCCTTCGCGCTCATCCGGCGCCGCGCCGCGGAATGGAAGGTCGACCCTGACCGTATCGGCATGGTCGGCTTCTCCGCCGGCGCGATGCTGACGATGGCGACGGCGCTCGCCGGCGAGGACGCGAAGCCGGCGTTCATCGGCAACGTCTACGGGCCGCTGGCCGCGGTGACCGTCCCCGCCGACGCTCCGCCGCTCTTCGTCGCGCTCGCGGCCGACGATCCCTTCTTCGCGAACGGCGGCTTCGGCCTCATCGAGAGCTGGCGCGCGGCGAAGAGGCCGGCGGAGTTCCACCTCTACGAGCAGGGCGGCCACGGCTTCGGCATGTACCCGAAGGAGACGACGAGCACCGGCTGGTTCGACGCCTTCGTGAGCTGGCTGACCATGCACGGCATGCGGAAGCCGAAGGCCTGACGGCGGGCCGCACGCGTGTCAGCCGCGTCGCCGCGGCGTGGTCCTCACCCGTCTCGCGGCGACGCGGCTACGGCCGGCGCAGGTTCCACCTCGACCGCGGGCTCTTCGGGTCGAACTTCGAGAGCGTCGGAGTGCTGGCCGCGGCCGCGGTGAGCGCGAGCGGCTCGGTCGTCCCCGGCACCTGCTTCGGCAGGATCCGATAGGTCCCGTCGGTGAGCTGGTCGATCCGCCAGAGCTGCTCCGGCGCGCCCGTGAACTCCGGGACCGCGACCACCTCCTGCTCCGCGGTGGCCGCGAGCGCGCGGTTCGTGCCCTCGATGACGATCTTGAAGTACGGCGAGCCCGGGTAGCCGCCGACGTTCGCGACCGGCAGGATCGTCCACTTCTGGTGGGGCCGGGCCATGAAGTCGCCGATCCGGACGTCGACCGTCCCGGCGGGCCAGCCGCTCTCGACCTGCGCGAGCGCCTGAGCCTTCACCGGCGTGGGAGGCGGTTGCGGGGCATTGCGTGCCCAGAAGGGGCCGCCGGTCCTCTCCATGCGAACGAAGTCGACGCCCAGCTCGAGGGCACCGCCGCTGCGCTCGGACTGGATCTCGTAGGTGCCCTCCCAGACGTTGTCGCCGGCGATCGGCCAGCCGTCCTTCCACAGCAGCGGGCGGATGTCGAGGACGCTGCGCCCGGAGCGATCCAGGTCCGCCTCGTAGTGGCAGGAGAATTTCTCGACGCCCTCGGCGATCACCAGGCGGCCGAAGTGGCCGGGGCCGACGAAACGGCCGCTCGCGGCGACGACGAGCTTGCCGCCGCCGCGGATGAGGTCGGTGCCCATGTGGTCGACGAACGGGCCGGTGGGGCTCTTCGAGCGGCCCACGCGGATGTTGTACGTGGAGTTGGCGCCGTCGCAGCAGGTGCCGTGCGTGCCGAGCAGGTAGTACCAGCCGTCGCGGTACTGGAGCGACGTGGCCTCCATGTCGATCGCGACGTTCACCGGCTGGTTGCCCGGCTTCCTCTTGCCGGTCTTCGGGTCGAGCTCGACGACGCGGATGAAGCCGAAGTACGTGCCGTAGCTCAGCCACAGGCGGTTGTCGGGCGCGAGCAGGAGCGACGGGTCGATCGCGTCGCAGTCCTCGAACCCGTCGGTCGACGCGACGACGGTGTCCTCGACGAACTTGAAGTCCGGAGACTTCGGATCGAGGGACTTCGTCCACATCGTGTGGATGGTGCCGTTGTGGCCGCCGCCGAGGCCGCCGCCCGTCGAGCCGTAGGCCACGAGATAGCGGTCGCCGATCTTGAGCACGTCCGGCGCGGCGCCGCCGCCGGGCCTCTGCGCGCCGCCCGTCCAGGTCCAGCCGTCCTCGGAGATGAGGCCGCCGCCGCCCGTGCCGAAGGTGAAGTACTTGCCGTCGCTCGTGGCGATCGTGGACGGGTCGTGGATGTAGGGCGCGCCGTCGAGGGCGGGGGCCTGCGCGAAGAGGCTCGGCGCCGCCACGGCCAGGAGCGCAGCGGCCAGGAAGTGGGATCTCATGGGAGCTCCAGTCGAATCCGCGCGAGGCGCAGCTACTTGCCGGGGCCGCCGAGAGACACGGTCAGGTCCTTCA
Source organism: Vicinamibacteria bacterium (assembly GCA_046331285.1). GTDB lineage: Bacteria > Acidobacteriota > Vicinamibacteria > Fen-336 > Fen-336 > DATBSL01. The sequence goes on along the minus strand of JAXLRD010000008.1, from coordinate 76,551 downwards.
GCGGGCTGCCGTTCTCGTCGACGAAGCGGACGCAGAAATCGCTCATGCCGGGGCCGTTGATGACGGCGCCGCGGACGACGTTCTTCCCGGCCTTCAAGGTGAGACGCCGCGAGACCGCGTCGTCCATCACCATGCGGCGGTCGTCGAACAGCGAGACGGCTTCCTCGCCGTTCACCCACCACATGGAGGACGCGTTCGAGCCGGCGGCCAGCCTCACGTTCTTCTGCTCGCGCGGACTGTTGACGACCGTCACCGCCCAGAAGAGGACGCCGTAGACCGGCTTGTCGAGGCCGTAGGCGAAGCGGAAGAGCTTCACGTTGAAGAGCGAGGAGTCGAGCGCGTGCCAGCGCAGCTCCTGCTCCCCGACCTTCACCACGTCGCCGTCCTTCGGAACGACGGTGAACTGGTTCGGGAAGTACTCCTGAGAGAACGCCGCGCGCACGTACGTGCCCGTGAAGACCGTGTTCGTGCGGTTCGGCTTGCTGATGGGCTCGAGCAGCAGCCAGCGCTGGACGAAGCCGTCCTTGTCGACGGGCTTCGGCGCCGCGGTCGACCGGGTGAAGTACGGAGAGAGGGTGCGCGGGCGCGGGTCCACGAGCTGGGCGGAACGGCCGCTCCCCGGACCCGGCGCCGGCGGGGCGCCGCTCGCACCGGCGGGCGGCGCGGTCCCCGGGACCGCCTGGGCCGCGGCGGGGGCGACGGGAACGAGCGCCAGCACGGCCAGCAGCCCCGACGCGGGCGTGAGCAGCTTCCCGAACCGCTTCATGGCTCTACCGCTCGGCCTCGATCGTCGCGATCGAGCCGTCGGGCCGGTATTCGAGCGGCGTCACCTTGAGGCTGCGGAGCCAGGTCTTCCCCCCCGACGGCCGGCTGTCGTGGTGGAAGAGGTACGACTTCCCCTCGAACTCGGTGATGCAGTGGTGCGTCGTCCATCCCACGACGGGCGTGAGGACGACTCCCTGGTACGTGAACGGCCCGTACGGGTTGTCGCCCACCGCGTAGCACAGGAAGTGGGTGTCGCCGGTCGAGTAGGAGTAGTAGTACCGGCCGCCCCGCTTGTGCATCCACGAGGCCTCGAAGAACCGGCGGTCGTGGTCCCCGGCCCGCAGCGGCGCGCCCTTCTCGTCGAGGATCACGAGGTCCCGCGGCGCCTCGGCGAACTCGAGCATGTCGTCGCGCAGGCGGACGATCTTCGGGCAGAGGGCGGGCTCGTCGTCCTTCGGCTCGTGCCCGCACTCGATCGCCTTGTTGTTCCGGTAGCGCTGCAGCTGGCCGCCCCAGAGGCCGCCGAACGCCATGTAGTGCGCCCCGTCGTCGTCCCGGAAGACGCACGGGTCGATCGAGTAGCTGCCGCGGATCGGGCTCTCGCGCGGCACGAACGGGCCTTCCGGCCGGTCGGCGACCGCGACGCCGATGTGGAACACGTCGTTCTTGTCCTTGAGCGAGAAGTAGAGGTAGTACTTCCCGTCCTTCTCGGCGCAGTCGGAGTCCCAGAGCTGGCGGCCGGCCCAGGCGATGTCGCTCACGGCCAGCACGACCCCGTGATCGCGCACTTCGCCGTCGATCGAGTCCATCGACAGCACGTGGTAGTCGCGCATGTCGAAGTGGTCGCCGCTGTCGTTCTCCGGGATGCCGGACTCGATGTCGTGCGACGGGTAGATGTAGAGCCTCCCGCCGAACACGTGCGCGGCCGGGTCGGCCATGAACGTGCCCTCGGGCACGAGATACCTCGGTGTCTTCATCTGGACCCTCGCCCGTTCTCGAGCCGCCTTCGGCCGTGCGCGCGCCCTCGAGGCACGCTCCCCGGGCACGCGCGGATGATGCGCCGCGAGCCGGCGCGCGGCAACCCGCCGCAGCCGGGGCGCGGCTCCCGCGTGCGGTCTCGCCCGGCGGTAGGACCGCCGTCCTACGCGAGAGAGATCTTCGCCGAGCTGGCTGAGGAGAAGTGGCTGACCGCTCGGGCGGGGGTTGGCTCCTCAGGTAGGATTCGAACCTACGACCCTCCGGTTAACAGCCGGATGCTCTACCGCTGAGCTACTGAGGAACGGAGCGGCACCGACGGCAAAACGGGATTCTAGGATCCCGGCCGGGCTTCCGTCAAACGGCGAGGGCGCGAGCGAGCGTTGACGCTCGAGCCTTCGGCCGCATAGCCTGACGCCTCCCGCAGGAGGTCCCGATGCCCGCGCCCCTCGACGCCACCCGCCGCCAGTTCCTCCGGCTCGCCGGCGCGACCGCCGGCGCCACGACCGTGCTCGCCCGTTCGGTCGACGTGCTCGCGGCGCAGGAGGACGAGAAGCCCGTCTCGCCGAACGACCGCATCCGCCTCGCGCTCCTCGGCGGCGGCAGCATGGGCCAGGGCGACACCGCGACGGCCCTCAAGGTGCCGGGGGTCGAGCTCGTGGCGGTGGCCGACGTCTACGACGGCCGCTTCGCCGAGTGCCGCGCGAAGTTCGGCAAGGACCTCCAGACGACGCGCGACTACCGCGAGGTCCTCGCGCGGAAGGACGTCGACGCCGTCATCGTGGCGACGCCCGACCACTGGCACTCGAGGATCGCGATCGACGCGATGGAGGCCGGAAAGGACGTCTACTGCGAGAAGCCGATGATGCACGCCGTCGAGGAGGGCGTGCGCATGCTCGAGACGCAGAAGAAGACGGGCCGCATCCTCCAGGTCGGCAGCCAGTGCGTGAGCTCGATCGTGTACGAGAAGGCGCGCGAGCTCCTCCGCTCGGGCGCCATCGGCACGGTGAGCCTCATCGAGGGCTGGACGAACCGCAACTCGGTGATGGGCGCCCTCCACTGGCCGATCCCGAAGGACGCCTCGACCGAGACGATCGACTGGGACCGCTTCCTCGGCCGCGCGCCGAAGCGGCCGTTCGAGGCGGCGCGCGTCTTCCGGTGGCGGCTCTACAAGGACTACGGCACCGGCATGACGGGCGACCTCTTCGTGCACCTCTTCTCGGGCCTGCACTTCGTCACCGGCTCGCACGGGCCCTCGCGCGTCTTCTGCTCGGGCGGGCTGCGCTACTGGACGGACGGCCGCGAGATCCCCGACGTGCAGGTCTCCGTCTTCGACTACCCGGCGGCGGGAGGGGCGCCGGCGTTCAACCTGACGCTGAAGGTCAACTTCGTCGACGGCGGGGTGACGAACGAGTGGGGCGAGTCCGGCTTCCGCTTCGTCGGCACCGAGGGGCTCATGGAGCTCGGCGGCGGCTCGGTGTCGGTCGCCCGGCGGCCGCCGCTCGCGCGCGACTGGGACGCCGAGCCCGCGAAGGAGGTGCGCTTGTCCGACGCCACGCGCGCCGTCCACCGCGCGCCCGACGGCTACGACGACCGGCTCGACCACTTCCGGAACTTCTTCGCCGCGGTCCGGTCGCGCAAGCCGGTCGTCGAGGACGCGCTCTTCGGCCTGCGGGCCGCGGCGCCGTCGCTGCTGTGCAACCGGAGCTACGACGAGCGGCGCCCGGTCGAGTGGGATGCGGAGGCGTTCCGGGTCACCGTGGCCTGACCCCCGGGGCCGGGCGCGGAGCCGAGGGGAACCGCTCAGCGCTGGCGGAGCCGCCACGCCCTCACGAGGAGAGCGAGACCCAGCCACGCGGCGAGGACGGCGGCGGGCACGGCGGTGACGAGCGGCCAGACGAGGGTGACCGCGGCGAGGACGAGGAGGAGGATCCCGCCGCGGCCGGCGAGGGAGGCCTCGGCCGAGCCGAGCGTGCGGCGCCCCGCGACGGCGGCGCCGATCGTGTAGCCGAGGCGCACCGCGCCGGCCGCCGCCCGCCGGGCGCGGGCCGTGGCCCGGCGACGGCGGTGCGGCGACCGGACGAGCGGCTTCACGGTCACGCCGGGCCCGAGGACCCGGCTGCCGAGCACGATCTCGGTCGAGCTCGCGAGGTCCTGCTCGTACATCCACTCCATCGCGACGCCGAAGACGTCGTCCTCGACGACCACGTCGAGCTCCCAGTTGCCCATCCAGCTCGCGAGGTTCAGGTTCGTCGAGCCGATTCGGGCCCAGTGGCCGTCCGCGACGGCGGTCTTCGCGTGCATCATGGGCCCGTTCCACTCGAAGACCCGCACCCCCGCCTCGAGCAGCGCGCGGTAGCCGGCGCGGGAGATGCGCTGGACGAGGGGATTGTCGGTGCCGGCGCCGGGCACGAGAAGTCGCACGTCGACGCCGTCCTGGGCCGCCGCGCGCAGCGCCTGCACGTACGGCGCGTTGCCCGCGAAGTAGGCGTCGGCGAGCCACAGGCGGCGCACGGCGAGGGCGGCGACGAGCGTGTCGAGGCGGTAGGTCGCGGCGGCGAGGGTCGTGCCGGCCACGACGCGCAGGGCGACGTCGCCGGCCCGCGGCGAGGACGCGCGGGGAGCGTCCTCGTCCGGCAGCGGCGCGCCGGTCTCGGCCCAGGTGTCGGCGAAGGCCTTCGCCACGTCGAGCACCGCCGGCCCCCGCAGCTCGATGCCGGTGTCGCGCCACGGCTCGACCCCGCGCGCCGGGTCGCCGGCCCAGGCGTCGGCGAGGCACAGGCCCGTGACGAAGGCGACCTCGTGGTCCACCACGATCGACTTGCGGTGGTTCCGGCGCACGACGTCGAAGGGGGCGAGGAAGCTCGGCGGGTTGAAGGTGCGGACCTCGACGCCGGCCTCGCGGAGCCGGCGCCAGAACCGGCGGCCCGCCTTCCCGACGCCGCCCAGCCAGTCCTGGACGACGCGGACCTTCACCCCCGCGCGAGCGCGCTCGACGAGGGCGTCGGCGAACGCCCGGCCCGTCGCGTCGTCCGCGAGGATGTACGCCTCGACGTGGACGTGGCGGCGCGCGCCGTGGATCGCGTCGAGCCAGGCCGGGTAGTTCTCGGCGGCGTCGCGCAGGAGGCGGACCGCGTTGCCGGCGACGAGAGGCGCCCCGGCGGCGCGGTCGAACGCCTGGGCCGCGAGCAGGCGCGCGGCGCGGCCGATCGTGGGAGGGGCGGGCGCGGGAAGAGCGCTCGGGGCGCTCGCCTCGGGCATCCGGCTAGCCGGTCTTCGTCAGCTCCTGGAGGACGAGCTTCGCGACGCCCTTCAGCGTCTCGAAGACGCCGGTGCCCTTCGCGGCCACCGCCTCGAAGACCGGCTCGCTCTTCTTGCGCAGGAGCGTCACCATCTCGTCGACGGGGGCGACGTTCGGCAGGTCCCGCTTGTTGAGCTGCAGGACGTAGGGGATCGTGGCGAGGTCGTAGCCCTGGGCCTTCAGGTTGACCTGGAGGTTGTCGATCGCCTCGACGTTCGCGTCCATCCGCTCGACCTGGCTGTCGGCCACGAAGATGACGCCGTCGACGCCCTTCAGGATCAGCTTGCGGCTCGCGTCGTAGAAGACCTGGCCGGGGACCGTGTACAGGTGGAAGCGGGTCTTGAAGCCGCGGACCGTGCCGAGCTCGAGGGGGAGGAAGTCGAAGAAGAGCGTGCGGTCCGTCTCCGTCGCGAGGGAGATGAGCTTGCCCTTCGCGTTCGGGTTCGTCTTGTCGTAGATCCACTGCAGGTTGGTCGTCTTACCGCACAGCCCGGGGCCGTAGTAGACGATCTTGCAGTTGATCTCGCGCGAGGCGTAGTTGATGAACGTCATCGCTCGGGCGCGCTACTCGCTGAAGAGGCTGTCGATGTCGTCGTCCGTGATCTCGGCGAAGGGGCTCTCGAACGCCGCGCCCGCCGCCGCCCGCTCGCGCTCGACCTTCGCCATGATCCGGGCGAAGACGTCGTTGAGCTCGACCGACGCCTTCTTGACGCGGAGGCGCACGAGGCCGAGCGAGCTGCGCTCGTCGAAGATCACGACCAGGATCACCCGTCCCGCGACGATCGAGATGTGGATGTTGTCCCGCTCGCCCTCGTGGAAGAGGATCGAGAACTCCTTCTCCCCGATGAGGCGCGCGAGCCCGTCGGTGGCGGCCACGTTGCCGGCGGTGAGCGAGGCGAGCGACGTCGTGTCGAGGTTCTCGATCTCGCCCTGGGCGGCGATCTGCTGGCCGTTCTTGTCGACGAGGAAGACGACCTTGGCGTTCGCGTCGACCCGGAGCTTGGAGATCACCTGCTTGATCTGGTTGAACTCCTCCTCGTACATCACGATGTCGGGCGCCGCCATGTCCTAGTCCTCCTCTCCGGGGGCACGGCCTGGAACAGGCCGCCGCCGAGGACGGACGAACCCCGAGAGAACGCTGAAGCATACCCGCGCGGTCAACTTCGGGCAAACGACCCGGGCGGGGCGGGAGGCGGCCGACGGCCGGGTCAGTACTCCCGGCGGCCCTCCAGGGCCTTGGCCATGGTCACCTCGTCGGCCCACTCGAGGTCGGAGCCGACCGGGACGCCCATGGCGATCCGGGTGACCCGGACCCCGAGCGGCTTGAGGAGACGGGCCAGGTAGACCGCGGTCGCCTCGCCCTCGACCGTGGGGCTCGTGGCGAGGATGACCTCCTCGACGTCGGCGGTGCGGACGCGGGCGAGGAGCCCCTCGACGCGCAGCTCGTCCGGCCCGACGCCGGAGAGGGGCGAGAGGGCGCCGTGCAGCACGTGGTAGCGGCCCCGGAAGTCGCGGGTCTTCTCGATCGCGACGAGGTCGTGCGGCTCCTCGACGACGCAGATCGTCCGCTCGCTCCGCTGCGGGTCCGAGCAGGTGGCGCACACCTCGCGGTCCGTGAAGGCGTTGCAGGCCGAGCAGGTGCGGATGCCTTCGAGGAGGCCCGAGACCGCCTCGGAGAGGCGCAGCGAGTCCTCGCGGGGCGAGCGCAGGAGGTGGAAGGCGATGCGCTGGGCGGACTTCGGTCCGATGCCGGGCAGGCGCCGCAGCTCGTCGATCAGGCGCGAGACGGGAGCCGGGTAGTCCATCGGGCGGGCCTGTCGGGAGGCCCGGGCCTCAGAAGCCCGGCAGCTTCATCCCGCCGGTGAGTCCGCCGACCTTCTCCTGGATGGCCTCGTCGACCTTCCGCCCGGCCTCGTTGACCGCGGCGAGGACGAGGTCCTGGAGCATGTCGACGTCGTCGCGGCTCACCACCTCGGGGTCGATCGTCAGGCGGCGCAGCTGCTTCTGCCCGTCCATCTCGACCTTCACGACGCCGCCGCCCGCGGTCGTCTCGACGACGAGGGCCGCGATCTCGGCCTGGATCTTCTCCTGGGCCTGCTGCAGCTGCTTCATCAGCTTGCGGGGATCGCCGAACGGGTTCACGGTTCCTCCCTGGAGGCCTTGGCCTCTCTCACGTCCACGACGCGACCGTCGAAGAGGTCGAGCGCCTCCTGCACCGCGGGCTCGCGCTCCGCCTCCTCGCGCAGCTGCTGGCGGCGGGACTCCGCCTCGGTGGGCGCCGCGGCCTCGTCGTCCGCGCCCGCGCCGGCGCCGGCCACCGCGCGGAAGCCGAGCGGCCCGCCGGCGGCGCGACGGAGGAGGTCGCGGTACTCCTCGGCGTGCAGGTTCACGAGGGGCACGAAGTCGGCCGCCATCTCGAGGACGAGGGTCTGCCCGTCGAGCTCGGCGCGCGCGTGGCGCAGCGGGGCCGCGAGAGTCGGGCGCGCCGCGCACAGAGAGAGCATCGCCGCGAGCAGGCTCTCGGCCGAGCCGCCCGCGGGGGCGGGAGCGGGAGCCGGGGCCGAAGCCGGGGTCGGAGCCGAGGCCACGGCGGCCGGCGGCGGCGCGACGGCGGCGCGCGGCGCCGCCGGCTCGGGCCGGGGAGCCGGCGCCGGAAGGGCCGGCCGGGCGACCGGCGCCGCGGCGGGCGGCAGGGGCCGGCTCGCGGGGCGCGGCTCGGCGAGGGCCGGCCGCGGCGGCGCCGGCAGGGCCGGGGCGCCGGCGACGAGGCGCTCGACGCGGGCGACGAGCTCGGCGAAGGGCACGAGCCGCCGCAGCTGCACCAGCTTCAGGAGGGCGAGGTCGAGAGCGATGCGGGGGTCGGTCGCGTGGCGCAGGTCCGACTCCGCGCGCGTCAGGAGGTCGAGCCCGCGCAGCAGGTCCTCTTCCGAGAGGGCCGCGGCCCGCGCGGCGAGCCGGTCCCGCTCTTCCGGCAGCACCGAGTGGAGAAGGGCGCTGTCGGAGGGCGCGAGCTTCACGAGCAGGATCTCGCGCAGGTGGATGAGCAGCTCCCGGACGAAGTTGCGGTAGTCGGCCCCGTAGTCGGCGAGGCTCTCGACGAGCTCGAGCATCCCGAGGCTGTCGCCCTCGACGATCGCCTTCGAGGCGCGGTGGAGGAGCTCCCGGTCGACGAGGCCGAGGAGGCCCGAGACCTCGTCGTCCTTCACCTCGTTGCCGGTGAAGGCGAGGACCTGGTCGAAGAGGGACAGCCCGTCGCGCACGCTGCCCTCGGCCGCGCGGGCGATGAGGCCGAGCGAGGCGTCGGAGATCGCGATCCCCTCCGCGTCGGCGATCCCCCGCAGGTGCCCGCCGAGCTCGCGGGCGGGGATCATGCGGAAGTCGTACTGCTGGCAGCGCGAGAGGATCGTCTCCGGGATCTTGTGGTACTCGGTCGTGGCGAAGATGAACTTCACCCGCGGCGGCGGCTCCTCGAGCGTCTTCAGGAGGGCGTTGAAGGCGCCCGTCGAGAGCATGTGGACCTCGTCGATGATCCACACCTTGAAGCGGTCGCGGGCCGGGTTGTAGCGCGCGCTCTCCCGCAGCTCGCGGATCTGCTCGACGGAGTTGTTCGAGGCCCCGTCGATCTCCTGGACGTCGAGGCTCTTCCCGTCGGAGATCTCGCGGCACGACGAGCAGGCGCGCGCGCGGTCCTCGTCGGTGCGGGTCGAGCACGGGCTCCCGGTCGGGCCCTCGGACTTCGCGCAGTTGAGGGCCTTCGCGAGGATGCGCGCGGTCGTCGTCTTGCCGACGCCGCGGGCCCCGGAGAGGAGGAAGGCGTGGCCGATCTTCCCCCGGTCGATGGCGTTGCGCAGCGTCCGGGTGACGGTCGCCTGCCCGACGACCTCGTCGAAGGAGGTGGGGCGGTACTTGAGGGCGAGGACCTTGTAGCTCAAGGGAGTGAAGGTTCGAGGGCCGGCCCCACGTGAACCCCGGCGGGCCTGCGGCACACGCGAGGATCGCCTAACCGTTGCTCCCTTCCGGGCCTGGCGGGGTTCGACGGCTCGCGTTGCGCAGGGCCGGGGCCCACGTGCGACCGGCCCCTCGGCTCTAGCCTAGCACCCTTCAGCGGCCGATCCACCACGCGAGCTTCAGCATGACGACGTCGTCGGCGTGGAGGTTCGTGAGCGACGCCTGCCCCTGCCGCCGCTGCGTCCACACGGCGTAGAGCGAGGAGCCCGGGCGGAACTCCCAGCGCAGCACGGCGTTCACCCGCAGGGAGCGCAGGTCGAAGTCGGGGCGCGCGAGGCGGAAGGGCGCCGAGGGCCCGGCGCCGTCGGCGTCGAGCACGTACGAGCCGTCGGGCTGCGCGTCGATCGTGCCGGCGTCCTGGCCGAAGACCGGGAAGTCGTAGGTGCGCGGCGCGGCGAGCTGGCGGACGAGCGGGTAGTCGCCCTTCGAGTGGAGGGCCTGGGCGTAGACCTGCAGCGACAGGCGGGGCGAGAGGACGTAGCTGACGCGCAGCGGCACCGACAGCTCGTCCTGGTCGAGGGTGCCGAAGACGTAGCGCGCGCCGTAGGTGGCCGTGGCCGTCGGGTCGGAGACGGTCGAGAGGTACTGCGCGACGGTGTGGGCGCGGAGGAAGGTGGGCTGGGCGGTGAGGGTCAGGGCGGAGAAGGGCCGCACGTTCACGGTGGCGGCGTACGTGCGCGAGCGCGAGCCGAACTCGCGGTTCGACAGCGCCGCCTGCGCCGTGAACCACACGCGCCGGCGAACGTCGCTCGTCAGGAGCGCGGTCATGTTCTCGATGCCGGGCCGGACGGTCGTCGGCCCGCCGCGCGTGAGCTTGTCGTCCCAGGTGTTCCACGACTTGCCGAGGGTCAGGTCGAGCTGCCAATAGCTCCTCGCCTGCGCGCTCGCGGTCAGCTGGACGCCGTCGCCCTGGCACTCGCGGCCGTCGTTGAAGGTCCACCACTTGGCGATCGCCAGCTTGCGGCTGCGCGTCCAGCGGTCGGGCACGAGCCGGCGGAAGAGCACCTGGGCGTGGGCTCCGCCCCGGTCGGTCTGCGTCGCGTAGCCGAGGTCGTTCGGCTCGAAGCCGGGGCTGATGTTCCACAGGCCGGCGTTGAAGGTGACGTTGCCGCGGTTGCGGTTGAGGCCGAGACGGCCGCTCCAGCCGGAGAGCGAGGTGGCGGCCGGGTCGACGCTCACGTGCGGCGCGTCGGGCCGCTGGTAGTAGCGCTGCGCCGCGCGCTGGAGGCGCAGGATGGACGCGCTCGAGCCGGAGACGGTGCTCGCGGAGAGGCCGCCCGAGACGACCCAGTCCCGCCGGCCGTCGAGGAAGACGTGGCCGTCGAAGCCGCCCACGAACGCGCGCTGCGGCAGGAAGGCCTCGACGGCCGCCGTGCGCGCGTCGCGCAGGACCGACGTGCCGACGAAGCCGATCGCCCCGCGCCCGCCGAGGGCGCGCTGCGCGCGAGCCACGAAGTAGTTCGTGAGCGGCTCGGTCTCGACGTCGCGCGTCAGCCCCGCGGTGGCGACCCGTGCGCTCTCGCGCCCCGTGAGCGACTCGAGGACGCCGAGGCTCCAGCCGCTCTTCGTGCGGCCGACGAGCTTCGCCGCGCCGAGGATCGTGGTCGCCTGCGGCGCGTCCACGAAGTCGCCGCGGGCGGTGAGCTGGGGGGCGCGCCCGATCCGCCGCGAGTAGAAGAGGAGAGGCTCCGGGTAGAAGTAGGTCGTGTAGTCCGCCGCCCCGCTGCGGCCGAAGCGGAGGAAGACCTGGCTGCCCTCGGTGAAGAAGGGCCGCTTCTCCTCGAAGAACGTCTCGAAGGCGGTGAGGTTCACGACCGCGGGGTCGACCTCGACCTGCCCGAAGTCGGGGTTGACGGCGCCGACGAGGGACATGCCGGTGCCGAGGCCGTAGCGGAAATCGAGCCCGGCGCCGCCGAAGGGCCGCGAGCCGTCGTTCCACGGATCGTCGGGCGAGGCGGGCTCCACGTACTCCATCCGGCCCGACACGTAGGGCAGGAGGTCGAGGTGCCGGCCCGGCGCGACCGCGTCGAGGCCGTCGAGCGGGGCCATGCGCGAGGCGAGGCCGCTCTCGTTCTTCGGCACGAGCACGAGCCACGCGCTCTCGGCCTTGCGGTGGACGACGCGGCGCACGTTGACGCCCCACTGGTGCCCGGGCGTCGTCGGGAAGCGCAGCTGGGAGAGCGGGACGCGCATCTCGACCGTCCAGCCGGAGGCGTCGACCCGCACGGCGGACTCCCACACCGCGTCCCACGTGTCGTCCTCGAAGTTGTCGTCGTAGATCGCGGCGTCGCGCTGGACGCCGGCCGCGCTCACCTGCAGCACGACGCCGGTCCGGCCGTCCCGCTCGGGATCGAGGTAGACCGTGAAGGTGTCGGCCTCGGCGGCCGCGTCGCGCCGGGAGAGCTGGCGGGCGATGCGCGACGCGTCGCGGTCGTCGAGGCGCGCGCCCACGTAGAGCGCGCGGTCGTCGACGAGGAAGCGCACCTCGGTCGCCTCGGTCGCCGGCCGCCCCTGGTCGGGATCCCGCTGCAGGAAGTCGCGGAAGGGCGCCGCTTCGGCCCACGCGGGCTCGGCGAGGACGCCGTCGACCTCGATCGGCCCGGACGCGCGCGCCGCGCGCAGCGGGAGGGAGGCCGAGGCCGGCGGAAGGAAGACCGGCGCCAGAGCGAGGGCGGCGAGGAGAGCGGCCCGCCTTGGAGCGGACGCGCGGTGGGGAGGAGAATCGGCGTCGTGACGACCGAGAGGGACGAGCGGCCCGAGACGACGCACGCGTTATTCGATCACGAGCGAGTGGCGGACGGCTACGCGACCGCCCGGCCGTATCTCCACCCGGAGGTGTTCGCGCGGGTCGCGCGTCTCGTCGGCGGAAACGGCCCGGCCGCGCGCGCTCTCGACGTCGGCTGCGGGACGGGCCTGTCTTCGGTGGCGCTTCTCGCGCTCGCGCGCCGGGTGGTGGGCATCGACGGGTCGGTGGCGATGGTGCGCCGCGCGCGCCGGGCCGACGGCGCGCGATACGCCGCCTCCGTGGCCGAGACGTTGCCCTTCGCGAACGGCTCGTTCGACCTCGTCGTCGCCTGCGGCTCGATCGACTGGGTCGACCGCGGCCGGTTCCTTCCCGAGGCGGCCCGCGTGCTGCGCCGCGGCGGCGCGCTCGTGCCCCTCGACTTCGGCGACCGGGGCGCGTCGGACGACGTCGCGGGCCTCGAGGAGTGGCATCGGCGGGAGTTCGTCGGCCGCTTCCCCGTTCCTCCCTCGCAGGACCCCTTCGTCACGGCGGCCGAGGCGGAGGCGCACGGCTTCACGGCGCCCGAGCGCGAGGACTTCGACGCCGAGTGGCGCTTCACCGCGCGCGAGTACGCGAGCTTCCTCATGACCGAGTCGTCGATCGTCGCGGTCGTGGAGTACGGCGCGCGCCGCGCGGAGGAGATCGACGCGTGGCTCGAGTCGGAGCTGCGCGCGCTCTTCGGCGCGGAGCGTCGCTCCGTCCGCTTCGGCGGCTACGTGCAGGTCCTCCGCAAGCTCTAGTCCCGCGCCCCCCGCCCGCCGCGGCCTTCGTACCGCCCTCGGTATCCGGATTCCTGCATCGCTCCGGCGAGTTGGACCGGAGGACCTTACCTGTTTTTTACATGCGCCATAAGCATCTGATGACAAAGGTACATGGCAGCGCCATATGGACCCAGCCGAGAGGGCACGGCGGTTGCACGCAAGGAAAGGAAACCCGCAGCCTGAGCTGCAGGTTCGGACGGGCGCCCGCCGAGGCATCGGCGCCGCGCCCGGCGACAAACGGCCACAAGGAGAAGAACGGAACATGACACAGCCCGCGCGTGTCGCCCTGCGCATCGCAGCGCTGGCGGCGGCCGCCGTCGTCCTCTTCGCGCCCCTCGCGCCGGCGCAGACCCTCTACGGGTCGATCGTCGGCACCGTGGTGGACAGCTCCGGCGCGGCCGTCCCCGGCGCGACCGTGACCGCCACGAACACCGGCACGAACCTCAAGATCGACACCGTCTCGAGCAGCGAGGGCGGCTACACCTTCCGCAACCTGCCGCCGGGCACCTACGACCTGTCGGTCAACATGCAGGGCTTCCGCGAGCTGCGCCAGACGGGCGTGCCGGTGAGCGCCGGCAACCCCGTCCGCATCGAGCTCAAGCTGGAGGTCGGGGCCCTCACCGAGGCGGTGAACGTCGTCAGCGAGACGACGCTCCTGCAGACCGAGAAGGCCGACATCCACACCGAGCTCCAGTCGAAGGAGCTCGTGAACCTGCCGCTCAACCAGTTCCGCAACTACCAGGCCCTCATCAACCTCGTGCCCGGCGCGACGCCGGCGCAGACCCAGAACGCCGAGATCGACACGCCCGGCCGCGCGCTCACCACGAACGTGAACGGCACGCAGCGGAACAACAACGCGTTCCGCATCGACGGCGCCGTGTCCGTGAACATCTGGCTGCCGCACCACGTCGGCTACGTGAACCCGGCGGAGACGATCGAGTCCGTCAACATCTCGACGAACAACTTCGACGCCGACCAGGGCATGGCCGCCGGCATGGCCGTCACCGTCGTCACGAAGTCGGGCACGAACGAGTTCCACGGCTCGGCGTACTTCTTCCGCAACCAGGACGAGCTCAACGCGAACGGCTACTACAACAACGCCTTCGGCCTGAAGCGCGCCCCGCTCTCGCGCAACATCTACGGCGGCACCCTCGGCGGCCCGATCCAGAAGAACAAGCTCTTCTTCTTCGGCTCGTTCGAGCGGTACGACGACACCCGCGGCTACCAGGACGTCTACACCGTCCCGACCGCGAAGATGCGCGCGGGCGACTTCTCGGAGGTCGCCGCGGCCTATCCCGACTTCCAGCTCTACAACCCGCTGACCGGCGGCGCGGACGGCACCGGGCGCCTGCCCTTCGCGGGCAACCGCATCCCGACGGCCCTCCTCAGCCCGGTCGCGCTCAAGGTCCTGAACGCGTACCCGATGCCGAACACCACCCAGGACCTCGACTCGAACGGCCTCGCCGACGACTACGTCATCCAGCGCGAGCCCACGTTCGGCCGGAACAACTACGACGTGAAGCTCACCTGGCAGCGGAGCACGTCGCACAACGTCTGGGCCAAGTTCTCGATGCTGCGGGCGAAGGTCAGCAACCTGTTCATGCTCGGCTACGACGGCGGCGGGCTCGGCGACACGAAGGTCTACGTCGGCACGGTCGGCCACACCTGGACCCTCAGCCCGACCGTCGTCCTCGACGGCAGCTTCGGGATCAACCAGCAGAACCAGACCGTCACGGGGCCGGACTACGGGACGAACATCGGCCTCGACGACTGGGGCATCCCCGGCACGAACGGGAGCGACATCCGCCAGAGCGGCATGCCGCTCTTCTACAACGGCTACCAGATCGGCCAGCCGAACGGCTGGGTGCCGCTCTTCCGCAAGGAGCGCAGCTACACCTTCACGTCCGCGCTCACGAAGGTGTTCCCGAAGCACGAGATCCGCGGCGGCATCGACATCGTCCGCCACGAGCTCAACCACTGGCAGCCGGAGTTCGGCGAGGGCCCGCGCGGCGCCTTCGGCTTCTCGGGCTACGAGACGGCGGCCGACGGCTACGAGCCGCTCCAGTGGAACAGCTTCGCGTCGTTCCTGCTCGGGCTGCCCGACTACGTCGCGAAGGACGTCCAGGCCGAGGAGATGACGGGCCGCGAGTGGCAGTCGGCCCTCTTCATCCGCGACCGCTGGAACGTCACGAAGAAGCTGACGCTGTCGCTCGGCGCCCGCCTCGAGTACTACCCGCTCATGAAGCGCGCCGACCGCGGCCTCGAGCGGCTCGACTACGACACCTACACCGTCCTCATCGGCGGCAAGGGCGGCGTGCCCGAGGACGTGGGCATCCAGCTCAAGAAGTGGTACTTCGCGCCGCGCCTCGGCCTGATGTACCGCCTCACCGACAACAGCGTCGTCCGCGCCGGCTACGGCCGCACGTTCAACGCGCTGCCGTGGTCGCGCCCGATGCGCGGCTCCTACCCGCTCGACATCTCGTACGCGAACTCCTCGGACACCTACCAGTGGGTCGGCACGCTCGGCCAGGGCATCCCGCCCATCGAGGTTCCGGACATCAGCTCCGGCCACATCCCGCTGCCCGAGGGCATCTTCATGCGGTCGCCGAACCCGACGGACGTCGACCGCGCCACGATCCAGCAGTGGAACCTGGCGTTCGAGCAGCGCCTGCCGTGGGACGTCTCGCTCGAGGTCGCCTACGTCGGCTCGCGCACGGACGGCGGCTACGCCGACCTCAACGTGAACTACGCCGACCCCGGCACCGGCCAGGCCGGCCGCAAGTACTACGCCTCGGCCGGCACGAACAGCATCAACGACTGGGCCGCCCGCACGAAGAGCCGCTACAAGTCGCTGCAGGTCGCGCTCAACCGCCCGTTCCGCAACGGGCTCATGCTGAAGGGCGCCTACACGCTCTCCCAGGCGAAGAACGAGACGGACGACGACGGCTGGACGTCGGTCACCTGGAACTACCCCGGCATGTACGACCAGAACTTCGCCCTCGCCGGCTTCGACCGCACGCACGTCTTCCAGCTCGGCTTCCTGTACGAGCTGCCCTTCCTGAAGAACAAGAAGGGCGCGGCGGCGGCCATCCTGCACGGCTGGCAGCTGAACGGCATCGCCTCCGCGTACTCGGGGACCCCGTTCTCGATCGGCGGCTCGAACGGGCAGCTGAACGCGCCGGGCGCCGGGCCGGTGATGATCAACTACAGCGGCGACTACAGCCCGAGCGGCAGCGCCGGCTCCGACACCGAGGCGTGGTACGACCCGTCGCTGTTCTCGCAGCCGACGGGCGCCACGGTGGCCGGCTTCGGCAACAGCGGCCGCAACAAGTTCCGCCGTCCGGGCGTGTGGAATCTCGACCTCTCGCTCTTCCGCCAGTTCCCGATCGGGAAGACGATGGCCGAGGTGCGGGTCGAGGCCTCGAACGTCTTCAACCACACGAACTGGGGCGCGCCGAACACCGACTTCTACTCGCCGAACTTCATGAAGTTCACGCCGAGCTCGGCCTACCCGGGCTCCGACCTGACGGGGCCGCGGCGGGTTCAGCTCGGCGTGAGGTACCAGTTCTGACGAGAATCTGACCCGCCGACGGACCGGCGGACGGGGAGGGCGGTCGGGCGCGAGCCCGGCCGCCCTTTCTTTTTCCTGCGCCTCCTGTCGGTCGCCGTATGCAATTGTCCGGATTTTTGTAGGGATCCGGAAGCTTGGAGCGATCGGGTCGTTTCGAGAGGTTGTCAGACCATTCAACCCTCTGACCAGTCGGAGGTTGCAAAGAGGGGATGGGCTACTTCGAGGGGCACGCCGGTTGCAGTCAAAGGATGCAAAGGCTCGGTGTCATCCGTAAGTTCGGCCGTGTTCCGACCGCCGGCCGGCGCACCCCGCCTTCGACCAAGGAGAAAAACGAAAGCATGGCTCACCTCACCCGCTTTGCGCTGCGGTTCGCAGTGCTCGCAGCGGTCGCGGCCGTCCTCTTCGCGCCGCTGCCGGCCTCGGCCCAGTCGCTGTACGGCTCGGTCGTCGGCAACATCAGCGATGCCCAGGGCGCCGCCGTCCCCGGCGTCACGGTGACCGCGACAAACACCGGCACGGGCCTCAAGCTCGACTCGATCACCAACGCCGAGGGTTCCTACACGTTCCGCAACATGCCTCCCGGCGTGTACGACGTGAGCGCGGCCCTCACCGGCTTCCGGACGCTGAACCAGACGGGCGTCCGCGTCTCGGCCGGCAACCCGATCCGGCTCGACATGAAGCTCGAGGTGGGCGCCCTCACCGAGACGCTGAACGTCGTCTCGGAGAGCACGCTCCTCCAGACGGAGAAGGCCGACCTCCACACCGAGATCTCCTCGAAGGAGATCGTGAACCTCCCGCTGAACCAGTTCCGCAACTACCAGAAGCTCATCGACCTCGTCCCCGGCGCGACGCCGGCTCAGTTCCAGAACGCCGAGATCGACACGCCGGGCCGGTCGCTGCGGACGTGGGTGAACGGCACCCAGCCGAACAGCAACGCGACCCGCATCGACGGCGCGGTGTCGGTGAACGTCTGGCTGCCGCACCACGTCGGCTACGTGACCTCGTCGGAGGCGATCGAGACCGTCAACGTCGCGACGAACAACTTCGACGCCGACCAGGGCATGGCCGGCGGCGCGGCGGTGACCCTCGTGACGAAGTCGGGCACGAACGAGCTGCACGGCTCCGCCTTCTGGTTCGGGAACACGGAGAGCCTCAACGCGAACACGTTCTTCAACAACGCGTTCGGCCTCCCCAAGCCCGACCTCAAGAAGAACATCTACGGCGCCACCCTCGGCGGCCCGATCGTGAAGAACAAGATGTTCTTCTTCGGGTCGTGGGAGCGCTACTCGCGCGACAACAAGTTCAACCAGACCTTCGGCGTTCCGACCGCGAAGATGCGGGCCGGCGACTTCTCCGAGGTCGCGGCGGCCTACCCGACCTTCCGGCTCTACAACCCGTTCACGGGTGCGGCGAACGGCACCGGCCGTGACCAGTTCGCGAACTTCGCGATCCCGTCGAGCCTCATCAGCCCGCAGGCGGCGAAGGTCCTCAACTACTTCCCGCTGCCGAACTCGGCGCAGGACCTCAACTCCAACAAGATCGCGGACGACTACGTCATCAGCCGCACGCAGTACCAGCACCGCGACAACTACGACGTCAAGCTCACCTACCAGCGCAGCCAGTCGCACTCGATCTGGGCGAAGTTCGGCATGCTCCGCAACGAGGGCACGGGCGACAACTTCATCCTCGGGTTCGACAACCCGTCGCTCGGCACGACCCACACCTACGTGGGCGGCGTCGGCCACACCTGGACGCTCAGCCCGACGCTCGTCCTCGACGGCAACTTCGGGCTCTACCAGATGAACCAGACGGTCACGGGCCCCGACTACGGGACGAACTTCAGCACCGAGCTGGGCATCCCCGGCGTCAACGGCAGCACCGAGCGCTACACGGGCCTTCCGACTTTCTCGAGCACCTACTCGATCGGCGGGACCCCGAGCTGGATGCCGCTGTTCCGCACGGAGAAGAACTGGACGTTCAGCTCGGCCATCACCAAGGTCTTCCCGAAGCACGAGGTGCGCGTCGGCTTCGACTTCGTCCGCCTCGAGCTGAACCACTACCAGGCCGAGTTCGGCGACTACGGCCTGAAGGGCGGCTTCAGCTTCAGCAACAACACGACCGGCGCCGTCGGCTACACCTCGCCCGGCTGGAACAGCTTCGGCGCGTTCCTCCTCGGCCTGCCGAACTACTACTCGAAGGACTTCCAGGAGCTCCAGATGACCGGGCGCGAGAACCAGTTCGCGTTCTACGTCCGCGACCGCTGGAGCGTGACGCAGAAGCTGACCCTGAGCCTCGGCGTCCGCGCCGAGTACTACCCGCTCATGACCCGCGCAGACAGCGGCATCGAGCGGCTCGACCTCAGCACCTGGACCCTCCTCATGGGCGGCCGCGGCAACGTGCCGAAGGACGTGGGCATCGACATGCAGAAGCTCTACTTCGCGCCGCGCCTCGGCGCGATGTACCGCCTGAGCGAGAACTCGGTCATCCGCGCCGGCTACGGCCGCACGGTGAACCCGCTGCCGTGGTCGCGCCCGATGCGGGGCGCCTACCCCTACGACGTCTTCCTCAACAAGACGGGTGAGACCTACGGCTGGTCGACCACCCTCGCGCAGGGCATCCCGAGCTTCACGCTCCCCGACCTCAGCAGCGGCCGCGTGCAGCTGCCGGTCGGCGTCTTCACCCGCACCCCGGAGCAGAACAACGTCGACCGCGGCATCATCCAGCAGTGGAACGTCGCGTTCGAGCAGCGGCTGCCCGGCAACATCTCGGCCGAGATCGCCTACGTCGGCACGAAGACGGACGGCGGCTACGCCGACCTCAACATCAACTACGGCGTTCCCGGCGGCGGCAACGCGGCACGGCAGTACTTCGCGATCGCCGGCACGACCACCGTCAACTCGTGGGGCTCGCGCCTCAAGTCGCGGTACAAGGGCCTGCAGCTCGCCCTCAACCGCCCGTTCCGCAACGGCCTGATGCTGAAGGGCGCCTACACGCTCTCCGAGGCGAAGGACATGGCGGACGAGGACGGCTGGGTCGGGCTCACGTGGAACACCCCGATCAAGTACGCCGACAACCTCGCGCTCGCCGGCTTCGACCGCACGCACATCGCCCAGCTGGGCTTCCTCTACGAGCTGCCGTTCTTCAAGGGCTCGGACAAGGGTGCCGCGAAGGCGATCCTCGGCGGCTGGCAGTTCAGCGGCATCGCCGCCTGGTACTCGGGGACGCCGTACTCGATCAGCGGCACGAACAACGCCCTCAACTGCCAGGGCTGCGGCTCGGTCCTGATCAACTTCAGCGGCGACACGCCGAGCCCGGTCGGTGCCGTCGGCTCGAGCACCGAGACGTACTACGACCCGTCGCTGTTCTCGCAGCCGACCGGCCTCGACTACAACGGCTTCGGCACGTCGAAGCGCAACCAGTTCCGTCGACCGAACGTCTGGAACGTCGACCTGTCCCTGTTCAAGTCGTTCCAGATCGGCCGCGTCCGCCCGGAGATCCGCATCGACGCGGCGAACGTGTTCAACCACGTCAACTGGGGCGCCCCGGTCACGACCTTCACGGACCCGAACTTCCTGAAGTTCACGCCGGGCTCGGCCGACAGCCCGTCGAACGGCACGGCCACCGGCTCGACGAACACGCCGGGGCCGCGCATGGTCCAGATCGGGCTCCGTCTCGAGTTCTAGCGCGCTCCCGCCGGCGCGCGTAGCGCCGGCGTGACGCCGCGGAAGGCGGCGGGCTGCGGCCCGCCGCCTTTCGTCTTTTTCGGGGCCGCGCGAGCGGCGTCGGAGTCTGACCTAGGTGACGGCCGCACACGCGGGTAGAATCCCGCCGCTCTCGCCCCTTCACGAGACTCCAGGAGGAACCCCGTGCCACTCACGACCCGCCGACCGTCCCTCTGCGCTCCGCGCCTCCTCGCCGCCGCGGCCTGCGCGGCCGGGCCGCCCTCGCCGCGTGCAGCGCGCCGAGCCTCGACATGGACGCCGTCAAGAAGGCGATCGCCGACGGCGTCGCCGCTCAGCTGAGCCTGCCCATCGAGGCCGTGGCCTGCCCGCCCCCGCGACCGGTCAAGGCGGGAGACGTCTTCGAGTGCGTCGCGACACCGAAGGGCGGCGGCCGGCTGACGGTGACGGTCACGCAGGACGACGCCAAGAGCAACGTGTCGTGGAAGGTGACGAAGACCGAGGGCCTGCTCGACCTGCAGAAGGTCGAGGCCTCGATCGTCACCGGGCTCAGGGAGCAGGCGCAGGTGGAGGCGACCGCGAGCTGCGGCGGGCGCTGGAAGCCGGCCAAGGCCGGCGACACGTTCGAGTGCGAGGCGAAGACGGCCGCGGGCCAGACCGCGGCCATCGTCGTCTCGGTGACGGACGGAGAGGGCAACATCAGCTGGAAGACGAAGTAGCCCGGGGCGGATTCGCCAGGCGCCCCGGCGGCTCCGGGCGCCGTCCCGCTCCGATCGGGCGGGAGGCGCCCCCGCCGGGCCGTCTGGCCTAGAATGGCCGACGGGCTCCTTCACATGTGGGCGCTCTTCGCCTCCTCGCTCGCCACCCGCCGCTGGCTCGCGCCGGCCTGTGGCGCTCGCCGCGTCCGTGCCGCTCGCGTTCGTCGACTACCAGGGCGGGCCCAACGTCCAGTTCCCCCTCCTCTACCTGCTGCCGATCGCCTTCGCCGCGTGGCACGCCGGCGCGGGTCCGGGGCTGGCTCTGGCCTTCATTCTCACCGGCGTGCGCACGGCCCTCGCGCTCTACGCCTGGGAGTCGCCGCAGCCGCGCGACGAGATCTGGCTGAACGCCGGCATCCGCGCGCTCGTGTTCGGCTTCGTGGCGGTCCTCGTCGACCGCGTGGCGAGCCACCAGCGGCGGATCGACCGCGCGGACGAGGTGCTGCGCGGCGAGGCGAGCTACCTGGCCCTGGCGCAGGAAGCGGCCGAGGCCGGCGCGTTCAGCCGCGACCTGCGGACGGGCGAGGGCAGCTGGTCGCCGGAGTACTACCGCCTTCTCGGCCTCGACCCGGCGAAGGACCCTCCGACTCTCGAGAGCTTCCTGCGCGTGCTCCACCCCGACGACCGCGCCGCCTTCCAGGAGAGGCGCCGGTCGACGATCGAGCGGCGGGGGCGGATCGCGACGGAGGTGCGGGTGATCGGCGTCGGGGGCGAGATCCGCTGGCTCCGGCTGCGCGGCCGCGTCCTCGCCGGCGCCGACGGCAAGCCGGAGCGGCTCGTCGGCGTGGCGATCAACGTGACCGAGCAGAAGGTGGCGGAGCGGGCGCAGAGCGAGAGCGACAGCCGCTTCCGCTCCCTCTTCATGAACATGAGCGCCGGCTACGCCCACTGCCGGGTGCTGTTCGACGACGGGGCCCCGAAGGACGCGGTGCTCCTCGAGGTCAACCCCGCGTTCGAGAAGCTCCTCCGGGTGCAGGACGTCGCCGGCCGGTCGCTGCGGCGGGTCCTTCCCGGGCTCGCCGACCCGAGCGGCGAGACCCTCGGGCGCCTGGCCCGGGTCGCGCGGTGGGGAGTGCCGGACCACTTCGAGGCGTTCCTGCCGGCGTTCGACGAGTGGCTCGCGGTCTCGGCCTACTGCCCGTCGCGCGACCACTTCGTCGCCATCTTCGACGTGATCACCGAGCGCAAGCGGTCGGAGGAGCAGCTGCGGGCCAACCGCGACGAGCTGGCCGCGGCCAACGAGCAGCTCCTGTCGGCGGCGCGGATGAAGGACGCGTTCTTCTCGCGCATGAGCCACGAGCTGCGGACGCCGCTGCACGCGGCGCTGAGCCTGGCGGGGAGCCTCCTCGACGAGTCGCTCGGGCCCCTCGCGCCGGCGCAGAAGGACGCGCTCGCGACCGTCGAGTCGAGCGGCCGGCACCTCCTCTCGATGCTGAACGACCTGCTCGACTACACCCGCATCGAGGCCGGACGGCTGCCGCTTCACGTGGACGCCGTGTCGGTGGCCGACCTGTGCGAGGGGAGCCTCGCCGCGGTGCGGGCGGCCGCGCGGGCGAAGGGGATCGACCTCGCGCTCGACGGGTTCGACCCGGAGTCGACCGTGCGGGGCGATCCGAGAAGGCTGAAGCAGATGCTCGTCCACCTGCTCGGCAACGCCGTCAAGTTCACCGCGGCCGGCGGGCGCGTGCGCCTCGGCGTCGCCGCGGACGCGGCGCGCGGCGTGCTGCGCTTCGAGGTGGAGGACTCCGGGATCGGCATCGCCCCGGAGAAGCTCGAGCGCCTCTTCGAGCCGCTGACGCAGCTCGACTCCGGCCTGAACCGCGCGTACGAGGGAACGGGCCTCGGCCTCGCGCTCACCCAGCGCCTCGCCGCGCTGCACGGCGGCTCCGTCGCCGTCGAGAGCACGCCCGGCGTCGGCAGTGTCTTCCGCCTGACGTTGCCGGCGGCGGGAGCCAGCGCCGCCGCTGCGGCTCCCGCCCCCGCGGGCTAGCGGGCGCGGCCGGGCCTCACGGCCCCGTCCGCTCGAGACCCTCGTCGGCGAACGAGGCCGGGTCCTCGAGCGGCTCGAGGTGCGTGAAGAACGTGGCGTCGGCCAGCGTCGCGCGCAGCTCGGCCTCGAGGCGCTCGAGCAGGTCGTGCCCCTTCTGCACGCTCCACTCGCCGGGCACGAGGACGTGCATCGAGACGAAGCTGCGGGCGCCGGCCTGCCGCGAGCGCACCGCGTGGAAGCGGACGCCGATCTCCTCGTGGCGCGCGAGCACGGCCCGCACGCGGGCGAGCTCTTCCGGGGGGAGGGCGGTGTCCATGAGGCCGCTCACCGACCGGCGGACGATCGAGACACCGGTCCAGACGATGTTCGCCGCGACGAGGAGGGCGACGAGGGGATCGAGGACGAGCCATCCGGTCGCGACGACGAGGCCGACGCCGAGGAGGACGCCGGCCGAGGTCCACACGTCGGTGAGGAGGTGGTGGGCGTTCGCCTCGAGGGTGATCGAGCGCCAGCGCCGGGCGGCCTTCAGAATGACGAGGGCGACGCCGAGGTTCACGAGCGAGGCCGCGGTCGACACCGCGAGGCCGATGCCGGCCTGCTCGAGCGGGCGCGGGTCGAGGAGGCGCCGGACGGCGGCCACGGCGATGCCGGCGGCGGCGACGAGGATCAGGCTGCCCTCGACGCCGCTCGAGAAGTACTCGGCTTTGGCGTGGCCGAAGGCGTGGTCCTCGTCGGCGGGCCGCGCCGCGACGGTGAGCATCGCGAGGGCCATGACGCCCCCGACGAGGTTGACGATGGACTCGATCGCGTCCGACAGGAGCCCGACGGAGCCGGTGAGGAGATAGGCGACGACTTTCAGCCCCATGGTGACGAGGGCGGCGGCGATCGAGAGCCACGCGAAGCGGGTGAGCGGAGCGCGGTCTTCTCCGGTCGTGGCGGCGGCCCCCTCGCCGGCTCCCGCCGTGGTCCTCGATCCCGACATGGCGCACCCCCTCGCGTCCCCGGATCCTACTCTTCCGCCGCCGCGCGCGCTCTGCGCCAGGCGCGTGCTCCCGGCCGCGCGGCGCGGGCGGGTGACGCGTCGCACGTCGCGACCTTGACGTCGGCCCTAGAATCCAATCCCTGCAGCCGGGAGGCGGTGCTCCCCCGTGGCGGGGAGCACCGCCGCACGCAGGCGACCGCCTACCGCCGCCCGCCGCGCCGGCCGTGGCCCTTCGGGCCCGTGCCGTCGCAGTTTCCGCCGCCGGCGCCCGGGCCGTAGCCGGAGCCGCCCTGCGGCCCGACGCCCGGCTGGCCGGCGCCGTTGCCAGGTCCCCGCCGCTGGCCGCCGCCCCTCCCCTGCCGCTGGCCGCCCTGGGCGCAGCGGTCGCAGATCCCGTCGCCGTCCGCGTCGACGAAGCTGGGACCGGCGTTCGCCGGCTTCGCCGGCGCGGGGGTCGGGGTCTGCGCGTTCGAGGGCGGGGCCGTGAGCGCCAGGGCCAGGGCTGCCGTCAGGATGATGAGCCGGTGCATCGTGAACCTCCTGGGTTCGGTCCGCGGTCCATGCCGCGTGACCGCAGGAGGGGCAAGCGCCGGGCCACGGGCGCGGTCGAGCGGCTCGAGCACGCCCAACGCTCTCGTCTCGCGAGGGTTAGGCCGGACGCCGGCCTCGCGCGCGGCCGCCGACGGACCCGCCCGAAGTCGACCAACTGGTCGAGCCGGCCGACTGGGCCGTCGAACCCGGGCCCGCGGAAGGGCTCAGAGGCCGTACTTCTTGAGCTTGTAGCGAAGGTGGCGCTCGCTCATGCCGAGCGACGCCGCCGCACGGGTCTGCACGCCGCCGGCGCGGTCGAGGGCCTCGAGGATGAGCCTCTTCTCGAAAGCCTCGACCCGATCGGTGAACGAGCCGCCTTCGTCGTCGCCTCGTTCCTTCTCGCCGCGCAGCGCGCCGAGGTGGAGCGGCAGGTCGGACGTCGTGATGACGTCGCCCCGGGCGAGGACCACCGCGCGGTGGACGAGGTTCTCGAGCTCGCGCACGTTCCCGGGGTAGTCGTGCTTCAGGAGGAGGTCCATCGCCTCCCGCGAGACGCTGCGCGCCTTCCCCTCGTCCGCGAAACGGCGGAGGAAGTGGTCGACGAGGAGAGGGATGTCCTCGCGTCGTCCCCGCAGCGGCGGGAGGGTGATCGAGACGACGTCGAGGCGGAAGAGGAGGTCCTCGCGGAACTCGCCCGCGCGCGCCATCGCCGGGAGGTCGCGGTGCGTGGCCGCGATGACGCGCACGTCGACCTTGATCGTGCGCGTCCCGCCGAGGCGCTCGAACGCCTGCTCCTGCAGCACGCGGAGGAGCTTCACCTGCGTCCCGCGCGAGAGGTCGCCGATCTCGTCGAGGAAGAGCGTCCCGCCGTCGGCCAGCTCGAACCGGCCGCGGCGCTCCCGG
Source organism: Vicinamibacteria bacterium (assembly GCA_046331285.1). Classification (GTDB taxonomy): domain Bacteria; phylum Acidobacteriota; class Vicinamibacteria; order Fen-336; family Fen-336; genus DATBSL01. The sequence continues at coordinate 51,541 of JAXLRD010000008.1, read as the reverse complement.
TCGGCGCCGGTGAACGCTCCGCGCTCGTGGCCGAAGAGCTCCGACTCGAGGAGGGTCTCGGGCAGCGCGGCCACGTTCACCGGCACGAGGGGCGCCTTCCTCCGCGGGCTCGCGAAGTGGATCGCCCGGGCCATCAGCTCCTTGCCGGTGCCGCTCTCGCCCCGCAGGAGGATGCTCGCCCGGCTGCCGGCGGCCCGCGCCGCGACGCTGATCGCCTCCTGCATCGCGGCGTTCGCGGTCTCGAGCCCCTCGAGCCGGTAGCGGGACTCGAGCTGCTCGCGCAGCGCGCGGTTCTCGGACACGAGGGCGCGCCGCTCGAGCGCGCGCGCGACGAGGACCTCGAGCTCGTCGAGGTCGACGGGCTTCGAGAGGTAGTCGGTCGCGCCGCGCTTCATCGCCTCGACCGCGCTCGCCACGGTCCCGTAGGCCGTCATCACGACCACGGGGATCTCGGGGTTCGCGGCGCGGACCGCCTCGAGGAGCTCGGCCCCCGTGCGCCCGGGCATCCGCAGGTCGGTGAGCACGAGGTCGACGGTCCGGGAGGAGACGACCCGCAGGGCCTCCTCGGCGTCGCCCGCCGCCTCCACGTCGTAGCCCCGCCTCCGGAGGAATCCCGCGAGCACGCGCCGCTGGGCCTCCTCGTCGTCGACCACCAGGATGAGCCGGTCAGCCACGGCGCTCCTCGCTCGCGCCGGGGAGCCGCAGGGTGAAGGCGGCGCCCGCGCCCGGCCGCGAGTCCACCTCGATCGTGCCCCCGTGGGCCGAGACGATCTGCTGGGTCACGGCGAGGCCCACGCCCGTGCCGTCGGGCTTCGTCGTGAAGTAGAGGTCGAAGACCTTCGGCAGGTGGTCGGGCTCGATGCCGCGGCCCGTGTCGCGCACCTGGATCACGCAGCCGGCCCCGGCCGCGCGGACCGAGACGTCGACGCGCCCCCCGGCCGGCGTCGCGTCGATCGCGTTGCGCACGAGGTTGTCGAGGGCCTGGCGGAGCTGGGCGGGATCGACCACGGCGCGGCCCGCCCGCGCGACCTCGGCCGCGAGTGCCACCCCCCGCGCCTCGGCGAGCGGCCGCGTCCGCTCGACGAGCCCGCTCACGAGGGCGCCGAGGTCGCACGGCTCGGGCGCGAGGCGCGGCGGCCGCGCGTAGTCGAGGAACTGCTGGACGATCCGGTCGATGCGCTGAGTCTCGGCCGTCATGACACCGAGGAGCTCCTCGAGCTCCGCGCGGTCGGCGGAGTCCGCGGGGGCGGCGCCCAGGAACTCCCGCCGCAGCCTCTGCGCCGTCATCCCGACCGCGTTCAGGGGGTTACGGACCTCGTGGGCCACGGTGGAGGCCAGCTCGCCCATCGCGGCGAGCCGGTCCCGGCGGCGGAGCGCCTCCTCGGCGAGGGCGTGCCGGCGGCTGAGGGCGCCGTAGCGCCGGCCGAGGCCGGCCAGAGAGAGGGCGAGGACGGCGACGGCCGCTGCCGCGAGGAGCGAGGCCACGAGCCGGCCGAGCATGCGGCGCTCGACCGCGCGCACGCCGTCGAGACGCATGCCGAGGCTCAGCCGCGCGGGCTCGCTGCCCGCGACGACGTCGCTCGACAGCTCGAGGACGGGACGGCCGCCGACCTCGACGAGGCGCTCGCCGGGAGCGGGCGGCGCCGCGGCGGCGGGAGGAGGGTCGCCGAAGGCGAGCCTCCCGTCGCCGTGGTCGAGCACGGTGTAGGCGATGGCACCGCTGCCGGCGGTCACCTCCGCGAGGAGGGCCTCGAGCGAGGCCGGCTGCTCCAGGCGCGCGATCGCCGCGGCGTCCACGGTCACGACGATCGCGCCGCCGCCCGCGCGGCGGACGCCGGCGGCGAGCCGCTCGTGACCGCCCCAGCGCGGCGCGTGCACGTCACTCACCGCCTCGTCCCGGCCGCCCTCGAGGATCTGGCGGACGATCTGTCCGCCGCCGCGCAGCCCGCGGCCGTAGCCGTTCCCGCGCCCGCGGCCGGACTCGTCGCCGCTCTCGCCGTCGCCCACGCCCTCGCTCGGGGCCGAGCCGTGAGCGTCCTCGCGCCGCCCGTCGGCCGCGAAGACGCCGACGCGCAGCAGAGGGTCGCGGCGGCGCACCTCGGCGATCGCCGCCGCGTCGAGCTTTCCCCCGCGATCGAGCGACGCCAGCGTCCGGGCCGACTCGAGCAACCTCTGGCCGAGCTGGGCCGCGGACAGGGCGGCCGCCGCGCGGTTCGACTGCGCCGCGGCCTTCACGGTCTCTCGGACCGCGAGGGCCTGCTCGCGCAGGAGGCCCAGGAGCTCCGACCTCGTCGCCCGATAGTCGAGCCACACGAGACCGACGAGAGCGGCGGCGACGAGAGCGCTCGTCACGGCGACGGTGAGGACGACACGGCGCACGGGGGGATGATGACACGGCCCGGCTGCCGCCCCTCGGGCGGACCTGCTAGAGTCGGCGCGATGAGCGACGAGGTCGCGCGCACGCTCGGCCGGCGGCTTCGCGAGGAGCGGCGCCGCGCGGGCCTCTCGCTGCGGGCGCTCGCCGGCCGCAGCGGGCTCTCCACGACGACGGTCCACCAGATCGAAGTGGGCCGGGGGTCGCCGAGCCTCGCGACGCTGCACGCCCTCGCGACCACCCTCGGCGTGGCCCTTCCGTCTCTGCTCGGGCCGGCGGCGGGCCCGGCCGGGGGAGCGCGCGGGCTCGCGGCGAAGAGCCGTCCCGCGGCCGCGCGCGGCGCACGGCGCGATCGGCGGCGTCGCCGCCGGCCTGCCGGGGCAGCGTCTGCACGGCCTCGTGCTGACCCTCGCGGCCGGCGCGAGCACGGGACCGGATCCGATGGTCCATGCGGGCCAGGAGCTGGTGTTCGGCCTGTCCGGTCGCTGCATCTACGAGGTCGCGGGCGAGCGCACTCGGTCGGTCCGGGCGATTCCGTCGTCCTGGACTCCCGGCGACCCCACCGGGCCCGCAATCCCGGCCGGCGCGAGGCTCGCCTCCTGGTCGTCTTCTACTCGCCGGGCCCGAAAGGGCGGGCCATTCGGGGGCACGACCGGCCGCCGCGCCGGCGCTGAACCCGGCACCGTCGGCTTTTCCCTCACCAGATCGTTTCAGGCCGGATGGGAGCCCTGCATCATCCGTCCCATTGCTCCCGTCCGGCTGTATCAATAATCTGGCACACCGTTGAGACGGTGAGCCCGGACCTCGCGCGCCGCGCGACGGGACCGGGACCCGCGGGCCCGCGGCCGCCCCGGCAGGGGACGTCGATCGAAGGCCCTGGAGACGCCGCCTGGAGGCGCGCATGGCGCACACATCCTCGAGCGAGACGAGACGGAGACGGGCCCTGGGCCTGGCGGCGCTGGCCGCCGCCGCCCTCGGAGCCTGGGGCTGCGGAGGCAGTGCCGGGACGACGAGCTATTCGAGCCCCATCACCACCACGAGCACGCCGGGCGCGATCATCGACGCGGCGACCCTCGCGAAGTGGGTGGACGAGGGCAAGGTGAACGCGCCGTTCGGCACCGCCGACCGGGTGGTGATCGTGTCGGTGGCCACGTCGGCGACCTTCACCTCGACGACGAAGAAGCACATCGCGGAGGCCGTCCTCCTCGACTACCCGAACGAGCTGACGATGACCCGCGAGGAGGGCCTCGGGCCCGCCGGCTCGATGATGCTGAGCGGCCCGCGCATGGACGCCCTCGTGCAGAAGCTGGGCATCGACGGGGCGACCACGGTCGTCCTCACGATCCCCCGCGGCTCGACGGACAACGACACCTACCAGCTGTCGGTCGCGTACTGGACGTTCCGCTACTGGGGCTTCAGCCGCGAGCGGGTGAAGATCCTGAACGGAGGGGACGACGCGTGGGACGTCGCGGGCCAGCCGCTCTCCGACGCGAGATACGTCCCCACGGCCTCGACCTGGTCGATCACAGCGAACAAGACCCTGCACCACGACTTCCGGATGTCCGTCGGCGAGATGATCGTGTTCGTCGACGGCCTCAACCGCGACAAGTCGCTGCTCTCCACGTGGCAGATGCTCGACGTCCGCGGGTTCGCGACCTCGCCTTACGTCGCGAACACCTACCGGGGCAACGGAGGCTTCCAGTTCGTGACCGACCGCGTCAACGGGGAAGCGACGCGCAACCGCCTCTACCCGGACCAGCAGACTCTCATCGCGCGAATGTCCTCCTCGCCGGTGCTCGACGGAGCGACCCAGACGTTCCTGAACCCCTCGAAGAAGATGCTGGTGATGTGCGGCACTTCGACGAGCGCCTCGCCGACCTTCGTGCTCTTCGACGCGGTCCTCGCGGTCCCCGAGGGCAGCATGACCATGTACGACGGCTCGTCCAGCCAGTGGAACACCTACAGCGTCGCGCGGATCAAGGCGGCCGGGGCGAGTGACGCCCAGGCCGGCACCTGGGCCTTCGACTCGGGCTCGCGCTCCGTCGGCACGCTGCCCGCGGCCGTGGCCGGCGAGAACGCCTTCGTTCCCGGCAACTTCGCCTACGCCCCGTCGCAGGCCGAGGCGAACCAGATCGAGGCCGCGGACAAGGCGTACATGGCCAACACCTCCGGCGGTTCCGGTGGCGGTGGCGGCGGCGGCGGCGGTACCACGGGCGGCGGCTGCTGAGGCGAAGGAGAAATGGCAATGAAGACACCAAGGCTCCCCAACCTCCTCCTCGTCGGCTTCGCGGTCTGCGTCCTCGCCGCGCCCGCCCTCGCCCAGGACGAGCAGAAGATGACCTCGCCCCCCTGGGGCGATGCCGCGGCCCGGATCTCCTTCGGCGAGGAGGACCAGGGCCAGCTCCAGCTCCAGTACAAGGCTCAGTTCCGCGGGGCCTACCGCGACATCGGCTCGGGCCCGGACGGAGGTGACGCCACCACCAACTTCGGCTTCCGCCGCAACCGCCTCGCTCTCATGGGGGCGTGGAGCGACAAGGTCAGCCTGTACGTGCAGGGAGAGTTCGCCGACCCGAACCTCGCCGCGATCGACTTCTCCGGCGCGGGCTTCGACACGAGCTTCCAGCTCCTCGACGCCGCCGTCCGCTTCAGCTTCTCCGACGCGCTGAAGGTGAACGTCGGCCGCTTCAAGTACAACTTCTCGCGCGAGAACCTCGAGTCGTGCGAGGACCCGCTCACCCTCGACCGCTCTCTCTTCCTCCGGGCCTCGTACGTCGGCACCCGCGACGACGGCGTCGCGGTCTGGGGCAACCTCCTGAAGGACAAGGTCCAGTACCGCGTGGACGCCATGGAGGGCCGCCAGGCCGCCTCCGGCGCCGCCGCTCCCGCGTCGAACCCGCGGTTCAGCGCCCGCGCCCACGTGACGCTCCTCGAGCCCGAGAGCGCGTACGGCTACAAGGGCACCTACCTCGGAAAGAAGAAGGTCCTCACGGTCGGCGGCGCTTACCAGTACGAGTCGAAGGTCGCCTACACCGACGTCGACACGCAGCTCGGCCGCCACGACTACCGGGCGTTCACGGCCGACGCCTTCTTCGAGTACCCGCTGTCGAAGGCGGGCACGGTCACCGCGGCCGCGGCGTGGGAGAAGATCGACCTCGACGGAGCGTACGAGGGCGCCAACCCCGACAGCGGCGCCACCGGCCTCAACGGCGAGAAGAACGGCTGGTACGCGAAGGCCGGCTACCTGCTGCCGGGCGCGCCGCTGCAGCTCTTCGGCCGCTACGAGAAGTGGCGCTTCGCCTGCCTCGGCAACGCCTACGACCAGATCGTCGACTGGGTCGGGGTCGGCGCGAACTACTACGTCTGGGGCCAGAACCTCAAGCTCACCGCCGAGTTCAGCAAGACGGACTTCGACAGGGAGGGCACGTTCACGAACCTTCAGGGAACGAGCCGCACCACGAAGGACTTCAACCAGTTCGTCCTGCAGATGCAGTTCATCTTCTGATCGCCACCGGCCGGGAGGGGCAGCCACCCATTCCTGCCCCTCCCGCGGACCTTCGCCGGCCTCCCGCCGGCGGGCGATCGGATCGTTTTCGAGAGGAGAAGCGCTCATGCTCAAGAGGACACTCGCCGCGTTCGCCGCGGTCGTTCTCGCCGCTGTCGTCGCCGTGGCGGCCCCGGTGAAGGCCAAGGTCGCCGGCGTCGAGGGCAAGAAGGTGACGATCGAGCTCGTCGGCGAGAAGGCGGACTGGATGAAGAAGGGCGCGCCCGTGAAGTGGAAGGGCGGAGTCGGCCGCATCACGGAGGTCGCCGAGGGCAAGCTGACGCTGAACAGCAAGAAGGCCGACACGCTCAAGGCGGGCGACGAGGTGGAGCTCGAGAAGGGCCCCGCGACCCTCGAGGGCTGCTAGGGCAGGACGCCGATGGCTCTCTCCCGCATTCGCTCGGCGGCGGTCGCCGCGGTCGCGCTGTCCGCCGCCGTCGCGGCGGCCACGGCCGGGGCCGCCCCCGCGAAGTCCCGTGCTCCCGCCGCGGCGGGCAAGGCGACGACGCTCGCCGAGCTCGCGGCGCGCTACGACTCGTCCTCGTGCGTCGAGTGCCACCAGGAGGCCCACGACCAGTGGGCCCGCTCGGTCCACTCGCGTTCGATCTTCGGCACCGGCCGTACCGCGGCGACCTTCATGACCGCGATCAGGAACGGCCTCATGGACTGGCCGGCGTCCGGGGTGAAGAGCCCGAAGGACGTGAAGGTCGAGCACCTGATGGGCTGCGCGAAGTGCCACCTGCCGCAGCTCGCCGACGCCACCGACGCGGTTGCCCAGGAGATCGTCTCCACCATCCAGGAGTGGCAGGCCGCGACCGAAGAGGACGACACGGCCCGGATCGAGAAGGCGAAGAAGACCCTCACCTCGGTCAACATCAACTGCCTCGTCTGCCACAACCGCAACGCGGTCATCCACAAGTGGACGGACGGCTTCCCGAAGAAGGACGCCGTCTACGGCAGCCAGGACGGCGAGCACGCCGACCCGAAGTTCCCGAAGATGGCGAAAGGCCTTTCCCTCTCCGAATCGATCTTCTGCGGACAGTGCCACGGCCAGGGCCCGAACTTCGAGCTGCCGAACCCCACCCAGTGCGCGACCGGCTACGGCAGCTACCTCTTCGCCTACATTCCCGAGGGCGGCGACAAGACCTGCCAGGAGTGCCACATGAGGGAGTCCGGCCTCGGGCACGACATGCAGAGCTACCGCTCGGAGGCGATGGCGAAGAGGGCCGTCGACATGCACGTCGAGGCGCAGGCGATCCTCTGGCGTGACAACCGCGATCTGCGCCCGAAGGCGACCGTCCGCGTCGAGCTGCGCAACAACACAGGCCACGGCATCCCCGACGGTTGACCGACCCCCAACCGACTGGTTCTGTCGGTACGCGCGACGGACAAGGACGGGAAGGAAGTCGCCAGCCAGGAGCGGCTCTTCATGCCGATCCCGCAGCAGCTCGGCCGGGGCAACCGGATGGGCCGCGGCCCGTACGAGAAGTCCGGCCTCGTGCAGGACTCGAGCCTGCCACCCCTGCGACCGGTCCTCTCGACCTTCGAGGTCTTCTTCCCCTACGAGGACAAGGAGAACGCCGACGGCGACACGGTGCGCACGTTCCCGAGCGACACCCTGAACCTCGAGGTCAAGCTCACCTACATGCCCTACGGCACGCCGGACGACGACGCGTTCGTCTGGCGGGAGGAGAAGCGGACGGTCAGGATCACCCCGGGCAAGTAGCGGCGTCCCTCCCTGCGCGGAGGACGAAGGCCGGCGGGAACGTTTCCGCCGGCCTTCGTGCGTGGGGCCCCCTCAGTGGCGACAGCCGCCGTCGTGTTCGCCGTGGTGTCCGCCGCACGCCTCGTCCACCGACAGGGAGCGCGCAGCGCCGCGGCGCAGCTCGCCGACCGCCTCCTCGACGCGCGACGCGCCGGTGACGAGCACGCGGATGCCCGCGTGCTCGAGCGCGGCGACCGCCCGCCGGCCCGCTCCCGCGCACAGCACCGCGCCGACGCCGTGGCCGGCGATGGCGGCCACCGGATTGCAGTGGCCCTCGCCGTGGGGACGGTTCGCGACCACGGCCACCTCGCCGCTGTCGACGTCCACGAGCGTCAGAAAGGGAGCGCGGCCGAAGTGCCCGGCCACCGCGCCGGCGAGTCCCCGTTCGTCGTCCGTCGGGATGCAGATCCTCATGGTCTCGTCCTCCTCCGATGGGCCTCGCGGGCGCGGATCGCTTCCCGGCGGGGCTTGACTATTCTGAGCATATGTTCATTATAGAAGGGGCCGGCCGGCTCGTCCAGTCGGAACCGGAGGAGAGGACCGATGAGCACGCTCGCCTGGATCGTGGCTGGCGGGGTGGCGATGAGCGTCATCTCGCTCGTGGGCGCGGTGACGCTCCTCCTGCGCGTCGAGACCCAGCGCCGCATCGTCCGTCCGCTGGTGGCCTTCGCCGCGGGGTCGCTGCTCGGCGGCGCGCTCCTCCACATGATCCCCGAGGCGGGCGCGAGGCACCGCGGAACGACCCCCTACCTCGCGGTCCTCGCCGGCTTCGCCCTCTTCCTGGCCATCGAGCAGTTCCTGCACTGGCATCACTGCCATCGCGAGACGGCCGACTGCCGGCCGGCCCTCGGCTACCTGATCCTCGTCGGGGACGGGCTGCACAACCTGCTGGGCGGACTCGCGGTGGGCGCCGCATTCGTCGCGGACGTCCGCGTCGGCATCACGATCTGGCTCGCCGCCGCGGCGCACGAGGTGCCGCAGGAGCTCGGCGATTTCGGCGTGCTCATCCACGGGGGCTGGTCGAAGGGGCGCGCGCTGGCGTTCAATCTGCTGTCCTCCGCCACCTTTCTCGTGGGCGGCGTCCTCGCCTGGACGGCGTCGGCCCGCTTCGACACCTCGTGGCTTCTGGGTTTTACCGCCGGCAACTTCCTCTACATCGGGGCTTCCGACCTCGTCCCCGAGGTGAACCGCCACCGCGACCCCTGGGTGGGCGTACTGCACTTCGCCGCCTTCGCGGCCGGAGCGGGCCTGCTGGCCGCCCTGAAGCTCGTCCTCGGAGGCTGACGTGCCCCGCCCTCGCTGCCCGCGCCGTGTGGCCGCGCCTCCGCGCTGCTCGTACTTCAAGCCGGCCGGCGTTCCGGTGTCGCGGCTCGGCGAGGTGGCGCTGAGCGTCGACGAGCTCGAGGCCCTCCGTCTCGCCGACCTCGAGGGGCTCTATCAGGACGACGCCGCCGCGCGGATGGGCGTCTCGCGGCCTACCTTCGCCCGCATCGTCGAGGCGTCCCGCCGGAAGGTCGCCGAGGCGCTCGTCGAGGGGCGTGCCCTGCGGATCGCGGGAGGGCCGGTGGCTTTCGCCGGCCAGAGACAGTTCCGCTGCGAGGCCTGCCGCCACCGCTGGACGCTCCCCTTCGGCACCGGCCGTCCGGGGGGCTGTCCCTCGTGCGGCTCGGGCGCCTTCCGCCGGGTCGACGCCGGGCCGACTGACGGGCCCGGCCCGGGCGGGAAGTTGCCGCGTCCTCCGGGCGGGCGGGACGAGAAATGAGCCCCGGGCGTCCGGCGCGGCCGACGGCGGTCCTCGCGATGGTGGCGCTCCTCCTGTCCGCCGGTGCCACGCCTTACTTCCACACCTGCCACCCCACGGGGAACGTTCCTCTCGGTTTGGCAGCCGCGGACGAGCCGGGATCTCCTCACCGGACGCACGCGGCGTGCTCGGCGTGTGTGCTCGGCTCCGTAACGCGAGCCTCCGTTCCCGACGAACCGGTCGTCGTCGGCCCGCACCGGCGCCCGGCGCTTCTCGCCGCACGAGTCGTCGTCCCCGCTCTCACCGGGAACCCGTCGGCCTCGGCCGGGCCCCGCGCGCCGCCCTCCGCATCCTAGAGGCCTCGGTCGCGCGGGCGCCGCCGGGGCGCCCGATGGGGAGCAGGCCGGCCTCGGGTACAGGGCTTCCTCCGGGTTGGCGCGCGGGCGTCGAGCCCGGGTTCCCGATGCCCGAGCCTCTGGAGGTGATCATGCGCAGAGCTGTCGGCGCGTTTCTCGTCGCCGCGCTGGCGTGCGTCGTGCCGGCGTCGGTCGCGGCTTGCCGTCGGGCGCCGTCCCGCGGCCGTGTCCTCGCCCTCGCCCTCGCGGTCTTCTCGAAGGACGGCGCCGGGCGACAGGTCCCGGGAGCGGCCACCGCGGGCGTCCTCGCGCCCGGTGGGACGACCTGGCGCCACGGTGTGCTCACCGACCCCGACAGCAACGTCTTCCACAAGGTGCTCGAGTACTGCCCCCGCCCCGAGGAGTGCGGCCTCCTCACCCTGGGCGGCAGCGCCGCCGAGCTGAAGCTGTGGCGCCCGGGAAAGGACCCGCAGTTGTTGTGGAAGGCCGACTTCGGCGGCCGCTTCTCGCGGCTTCGGGACGGCGAGATCGGCGACCTGCTCGGGGACGGCGTTCCGACGGTGGTGGTCGCGACCCACGATCAGGGCGTCGTCGCCCTCGTCCGGCCGGACGGCGCGGGCGGCTCTTTCTCGGCGAAGGAGATCGATCGCCGGGCCGACACGTTCGTGCACGAGGTCGAGGTGGGCGATCTCGACGGGGACGGCGTCCTCGAGGTGTACGCGACACCCAGCCGCCCCAACGTCCTCGACGGCACGCCGCAGCCCGGGAGCATCGTTCGGTACGTGCCCGCGCGGGGCGAGGGACGGACCATCTTCGCCGACCTCGGGGAGCGTCACGCCAAGGAGATCCTGGTGACGGACCTCGACGGCGACGGCCACGACGAGCTCTACGCCTCCGTCGAGGCGGTGAGCGGTGGGTTCGTGGAGGTGAGGCGCTACCGCAGCGGGCCGGTCCCGGCGCCCGCAGAGACGATCGCCGTTCTGCCCGATCAGATGTGCCGTTGCCTCACGCCGGGCGACGTGGACGGCGACGGCCGCCGGGAGATCGTGGCCGCGGCGGCGAAGGCCGGGTTGTGGCTCCTGCGTCCGGGGGAGCCGTGGGCGAAGGAGAGGATCGCGGCCGACTCGTCCGGGTTCGAGCACGCCGCGCTGCTCGTCGACCTCGACGAGGATCGGCGCGACGAGCTCTACGTGGCCAGCGACGAGCAGAACGAGGTTCGCCGCTACTCCTGGAGCGAGGGCGCGTGGCGGAAGGAGGTCCTCCACCGCTACGAGAAGGGGATGCCGGGCTTCACCTGGAACCTCACCGCGGTCCGCGCATCGCTCGTGCCCCGGTCCGCCTGGGAGTGAAGCAGCCCCTCGGGGAGCTCCAATGCGATGCGCGCTCAGAAGAAGCGGATGAGCGCCGACTGGCGCTGGCCGTTCGCGAGGACGACCGTGTAGCTCACGCTGACGCCCTCGGTGGCCTCGGCGCCGATCTTCACGGTCGACTCGATCCCGTTCTTTCCCGCGTGGATCGCGGGGCGGAACATGCGGGCGAACTCGGGGGCCACCTCCAGGTCGAAGGCGCCCTGGCCCTCGCATCCCGGAAGCTCGACCGAGCGCCACTCGACGACGTCCTCGACGTGGGCCGGGATGACCGGCCGCGCGACGCGCGGCACGCAGCCGCCGCCAGGGCCGGCGACGACGAGGATGGTCGCCTGCTCGGGCGGCCGCTGGAGCAGCTTCACGCGGGCGGCGATGGCGTACCAGGTCGCGAGGAGCGCCAGGACCACCGAGGCGAGGATCGTCAGCGCGGACTTCATCGCGTCCCTCCCTTCGACGACGGCCGACGCGAAGGGAGCCGCGCGACGGGCGGCGCCCTTCGCGGCGATGTCCTCGGACGCTCGCGGCCGCGGTCTCGTGCGAGCCGCGGCGGGCGGGGACGCTTTCAGCCTACGCTTGCGCGCGTGCGCCGGTCAACGCAGCGGCGCACGCGCGCCCGGCGCCTACTTCTCGAGCAGGCTCCGCAGCATCCACGCGTTCTTCTCGTGGACCTGCATGCGCTGGGTCAGGAGGTCGGCCGTCGGCTCGTCGTGCGCGGCGTCGGCGTCGGGGAAGACGCTGCGGGCCGTGCGCACCACCGCCTCCTGGCCCTCGACGAGCTCGCGGATCATGGCGCTCGCGTCCGGCGCGCCCTGGCTCTCGGCGATCGACGTCAGCTTCCCGAACTCGCGGTAGCTGCCGGGCGCGGGGAAGCCGAGGGCGCGGATCCGCTCGGCGATCAGGTCGACCGCGAGGGCCAGCTCGTTGTACTGCGTCTCGAACATCAGGTGCAGCGTGTTGAACATCGGCCCCGTGACGTTCCAGTGGAAGTTGTGGGTCTTGAGGTACAGCGTGTAGGTGTCGGCCAGGAGGCGCGAGAGCCCTCCCGCGATCGCCTGGCGCTTGCCCGCGTCGATCCCGATGTTGACTTCCATCTCTCTCCTCCTCACTCGGACTTCGAAGCCCCCGGGCGGGGCCGCTTCCGGCCCCGCAGGACCACCTGGTAGCCGCGCACCTCGAACCCCCGCAGCCGCTCTTCCCCGCTCACCCGCAGGGCGTCCCACGGCACGTCGTGGACCTCGCCGGTCGCGTCGTCCACGAAGTGGTGGTGCGGCGCGACGTTCGGGTCGAAGACGAGGGCGCCCTCGCGCACGACCTGGGTCGCGAGGAGCGCGCGCTCGACGAAGAGGTTCAGCGTGTTGTAGACGGTCGCCCGCGACAGGGTCGGGCTCCGCCTCCTGGCCCGCGCCCAGACCTCGTCGGCGGTCGGGTGCGAGCCGTCGTCGAGGACGAGCCGGGCCACCGCGAGCCGCTGGGCGGTCGGCTGGATCCCGTGGTCCCGCAGGCGGCGCAGGATGTCCTCGTCCTTCATCCTCCTTAGAATAAGTCTAACTTTAGATTTTGTCAAGCACAGGGGCGACCGGCACCGCGGAGCGGGCCGGGATGGACGGATGGCGCGGCCGGCTGCTAACCTTCCGTCTTTCCCCGGAGGACCACTTGCCCGCGCCCGGCCTCATCGCCCTTCTCGACGACATCGCCACCCTCCTCGACGACGTCGCGGTCCTGACGAAGGTCGCCGCCCACAAGGGAGCCGCCGTGGCCGACGACGTCGCGGCCCTCACCAAGGTCGCGTCGCAGAAGACGGCCGGCGTCCTCGGCGACGACCTCGCCCTGAACGCCGAGCAGGTGAGCGGCGTCCGGGCGGAACGGGAGCTGCCGGTCGTGTGGGGCGTCTTCAAGGGCTCGCTCGTCAACAAGGCGATCCTGGTGCCCCTCGCCCTTCTCGTGAGCGCCGTGGCGCCCTGGGCCGTGATGCCGCTCCTGATGGTCGGAGGGGCGTTCCTCTGCTACGAGGGCTTCCACAAGGTCGCGCACAAGCTGCTGCACGGGAAGAACGAGGACGACGCCCGGCGCGCCGAGATCGCGGCGGCCCTCCTCGACCCGGCGAGAGACCTCGCCGCCCTCGAGCGCGACAAGATCAAGGGCGCGGTCCGCACCGACTTCGTCCTCTCGGCCGAGATCATCGTCATCGCGCTCGGCACGGTGGCCGGCGCGCCGTTCGCGACGCGCGTGGGCGTGCTCGCCGGCATCTCCCTCCTGATGACCGTCGGCGTCTACGGCTTCGTCGCGGCCATCGTCAAGCTCGACGACGCGGGCCTGTGGCTGACCCGTGGCGGCGGACGTGTGGGCCGGGCCCTCGGGGCGGGGATCCTCGCCGCCGCCCCGCGGCTGATGGGCTTTCTCTCCGTGGCCGGCACGGCGGCGATGTTCCTCGTCGGCGGCGGCATCCTCGCCCACGGGATCCCGCCCGCGCACCACTGGATCGAGGAGCTCGCACACCACGGCGGTGTCGTCGGCGCTCTCGGCCCCACTCTCGCCAACGCGACGATCGGCGTCGTGGCCGGCGGCCTGATCGTCGGGGTTTTCGCGGTCGTGAGCCGAGTCCGGGGAGCGAAGTCGGCGCACTGACGGCGCGAAGTCGACGCCGGGCGGGACACGACCCGAACAGGCCAAACCGCGCAAAGCTTTCGCCGCTCGCGGGGCCGCCGCAGCCGTTGCCCCGAGGCCGACCGTAAGTCGCTGAAGGGCCGAGCCTCCGGTGTGGCACCGCTCCTGCTGCGCCAGGGGTCATGAGGCCCTCCGGCCGGCTTCGGAGGCTGTGGCTCGCGGCCGCGCTGGCCGCCGCGGCGGCGGCGGGTTGCGCCCGCGGCGCGACCGGCGAGCGCTGCCTCGACTGCCACGCGGGCATCGAGCGCGCGTCCGCATCGCACGAGGGCTGCGTCTCCTGCCACGGCGGCGATCCGACGGCCGTGGCGAAGGGCACGGCTCACGCCGGGATCTGGGGCCTCGCGAACCCGTCCTACCCGGCCCGCTGGGAGAAGGGCTGCGGCGGGTGCCACGCGCACCAGGTCGAGCGCGTGCGCACGAGCCAGATGTTCACGAACGCCGGGATGATCGGGCAGATCCAGGCGACGTGGGAGGGCGAGACCCCCGGCTCGGTCTACGCGGCGCGCGAGGCGAGCCTGCACGACGAAGCCGGCCGGCCGCTCACGCACCAGGCGGTCGCGCGCCTCGACAACCTCTCGGGCGAGCTCTACCGGAAGTTCTGCTCGCGCTGCCACGTCGCGCGCCAGAACGACTCGCTCGAGTCGAACGGCCACCCCGCGGGGTGCGCGGCGTGCCACTTCCCCTACGGCGCGGGCACGGCCTACCGCGGCGGCGACCCGACGATGAAGGGGAAGACCCCGCACGGCGCGACGCACGCGATGGACGGCCTGCCGCGCATGGAGGCCTGCCTCGCGTGCCACCAGCGCAGCGGCCGCCACGCGCTCAGCTACCAGGGCCTCATGGACGGCAACAACGCGCTCGTCCCGACGCGGGCGGGCGGCCCGGGGCCGGTGCGCGCGAGCGACGAGAGGAGCTTCACCCACGTCGCGGCCGACGTGCACTTCACGGCCGGGATGGAGTGCATCGACTGCCACACCTCGCGCGAGCTCATGGGCGAGGGCTACGCCGCGGCCGACATGCGGGCGCAGCTCGAGATCCGCTGCGAGGACTGCCACGGCGACGGCGAGCGGCCGCCGGCCCTCGCGACGGTCGGCCGCGAGCACGAGGCGCCCGTGCGCGAGTCGCGGCAGTACGCGGTTGCGGTCCGGCCCGGCGACCGGGTCGTCCTCACGTCGAAGGGGCGGCCGTACTCGAACGTCTTCGCGGAGGGCGACGCGATCGTCCTCGCCACGAAGCGCACCGGGAAGAAGCTGCGCTGCGCGGTCGTCACCGGCACGCCGGAGCACCGCGTGGCCGGCCACGAGCGCCTCGACTGCTCGGCCTGCCACTCGCGCACGGTCGTCCAGTGCTACGGCTGCCACACCGCGTACGACCGCCGCTACGCCGGGTGGGACTTCGTGCAGGGACGCGAGACCGAGGGCGAGTTCAGCGAGACGGAGGACGTGCGGCGGCTCTACCCGTTCCCGCTCGCCCTGAACGGCCGAGGCCGCATCTCGCCGGTGACGCCCGGCTGCCAGACGTTCGTGACCGTGGTCGAGAAGGACGGCCGCCGCTCGAGGGACGAGGCCGTCGCCCTCTACCGCGGCAGACCGCAGCTGCGCTTCGCCCCGTTCTTCGGCCACAACACCGGGAAGAAGGCGATCGGCTGCACGGAGTGCCACGGGGATCCGTCCTTCCTCGGCTTCGGCCAGCACACGGTCGAGGCGAACGCGATCCGCCCGACGCTGCTGTGCGAGAAGAACCCGAAGAAGCCGCTCGACGGCTTCGTCGCGATGGACGGCGGGCGCGTCGTCGCCCACGCCGCGATCACCCGCCCGGGGGCGCGGCCGCTCGACCACGGCGAGGTCCGCCGGGCCCTCGCCGTGAACCTCTGCCTCGTCTGCCACGAGACCGCGAAGGACCGGATCTACCGCTCGAGGCTCGACTACGATGCGCTGGAAGACGCTCTTCACCGCCGCCTGCTCGCTCGCGGCCGCTAGCGCGGCGGTCGGGGCGAGAACCCCGGCACCCGGCGGCCCGGCGCGGGGCGGAGCCTCCGCCTCAGGCACGGCCGTGGCGGCCGCCGCCGCGACGCCGGCCCCGGCGACGCCCGAGGCGCGCGCGTGCCTGGCCTGCCATCCGGCCGCCGCGCCGATGCTCGCGACGGCGATGTCGACGCACGCGGGCGAGCGGGCCTTCTGCCGCCGCGCGATGGGCCGCGACGGGGAGCGGTTCTTCGCGCAGTCCTGCACGGGCTGCCACGTGTCCGGCTGCGCCGACTGCCACGGCGGCGCGCCGCACGCGGCCGAGTGGCGCCGGCCGCCGACCGAGGCGTGCCTGCGCTGCCACCGCGGCTATTTCGTCGGCTGGGAGTACCTCGGCCGCGCGCCGCGCGAGGACCACGCGCGCTACCAGCGCGGGCCCGAGGCGAACGGCGAGCGCTACCTGACGATGCTCCCGGACGTGCACGCCGAGCGGGGGATGACCTGCGCCGACTGCCACTCGATGGCGGCGATGGCCTCGGGGAAGACAGCCTCGCGCACGTGCGCCGAGTGCCACCCGTCTCCCTCCCGCGACGTGCCCGAGCACGCGATCGCCGCCCACCTCGACCGCATGCGGTGCGAGGCCTGCCACTCGGCCTGGGCCGCCCAGGAGTACGGCACCTTCCTCGTGAGGAACGCGCCCGGCGACGACCAGGAGGTCTTCGACGCGGCGCTGCCCGCCTGGGGCGACTGGCGCAAGAGCGCGATCCTCAAGCGGCAGGACGCGCCGCCGCTCGGCCGCGACGCCGCGGGCCGCGTCGCGCCGATCCGGCCGCAGTTCGTCCTGTTCGCCTCCGACGCCTCGCGCGGCATCGAGAACCGGCTCCTGGCCGCCGAGTGGCGGGCCTTCTTCCCGCACACGGTGCGCCGGGGGACGGTCGCCTGCAGCGGCTGCCACGAGAACCCGCGGCGGTATCTTCTCGAGGGGGACGAAGAGAGACACTACCTGCTCGAGAAGGACGGCCTCGCGCTGCGGTCCTTCTGGAGCCAGGCCGGCCAGACGGTCGTGAACGGGTCGTTCCTCACCCGCGAGGCGCACGAGCGCATGAACCGCAGGACGCCGGAGTTCGCCCGGCAATACGTGAGGCAATGGCAGAAGCTCCTCGATCGCGCCGACGGACGATCGGCGCGCTGATCGCGTCCGCCCTCGGCGGGACGTTCGCGTGGCGCTTCCTCACGCCACGGGCCGGCGGGGACCGGGCGGGACGCGACGCCTTCGAGGTGCCGCTCGCCGACGTGCCGGCCGAGGGCGCCCTCGTCCTGCCGTCGCGCCGCTGCGCGATCGTGCGGCGGGGCGACGCGGTCACCGCGTTCGACCTCACGTGCACGCACCTCGGCTGCACGGTGAAGGGCACGCCGGAGGGCTTCGCCTGCCCCTGCCACGGCAGCCGCTTCGCGCCGGACGGCGCCGTCGTTCGCGGCCCCGCGACCCGGCCGCTCGCCCGTCTCGCCGTCGAGGCGCGGGGCGGAACGCTGAAGGTGTCCCGTGCGTGAGGAGCGGGCGGCGCGATGCTGAAGGAGCTCGTCAAGCATCTCTTCCCGCGCCTCGTCCGCGAGCGCGACCTGCGCTTCACCTACACGTTCTGCCTGGGCGGGCTCGCCTTCACCTCGTTCCTGGCGCTCCTCGCGACGGGCGTCCTGCTGCTCTTCTACTACACGCCCTCGCCCGAGCGCGCCCACGCCTCGGTGCAGTTCCTCGAGAGCCGCGTGTGGGGAGGCGCCTACCTTCGAAGCCTGCACCGCCTCGCCTCGCACGCCCTCCTCCTCCTCCTCGCCCTCCACGTGCTGCGGGTCGTGCTGACCGGCGCGTTCCTCCACCCGAAGCGCATGAACTGGATCGTCGGCTGCCTCCTCCTCGGCCTCTCGGTCTTCGCCGCCTACACGGGATACCTCCTGCCGATGGACCAGCTCGCGTTCTGGGCCACCACCACCGGCATGGAGCTCGCGCGGGCCCTGCCCTTCGGGGACGCGGTGCGGGCGGTGCTGGTGCCCGACGAGATCGGCGGCGCCCTCACCCTGCTGCGCTTCTACGCACTCCACGTGGTGGTCCTGCCGCTGGCGGTGCTGGGACTGTCGATGCTCCACTTCTTCGTCATCCGCAGGCAGAGAGGCCTGCTCCCCTACCTGTGAGCCGCTACGTCCCGAGCTCGCCGCACTTCTTCCGGCCGGTCGGCCGGGCCCTCGCCCTCGGTGTCCTCGCGCTGGCCGTGCTCGCGTGGCTCGTGCCGGCGCCGCTCGAGCCGCCGGCCGACCCGTCGCAGGCCCCGAACCCGGCGAAGTCGGCCTGGTTCCTGCTCTGGATCCAGGAGCTCGTGAGCCACGGCACGGCCTTCGTGTCGATCGCGGTCGTGCTCGCCGCGCTGCTCGTGGCGCTGCCGTGGCTGCCGCTGCCGCGGCTCGCGCACGCGCGCTGGCTTCCCCGCGAGCACCGCTGGCTGGCCGTCGCGGTCGTCCTGGCGGCCGCCCTCGTGCTCGGTCTCACCGCCGTGGGCCTCTTCCTGCGGGGGCCGGATTGGCGCCTCGTCTCGCCGTTCTAGCCGCGCTCCTCGCCTCCGCCCTCGCCGGCTGTCTGCGCGAGCCTCGCGCGGGCCGAGGCGAGGGCTGCCTCGCCTGCCACGCGAGCCACTTCGAGGGCGGCGGCTCGTGCGTCGACTGCCATCGCGGCGAGCCGCGCGCGGCGCGGAAGGTGCTGGCCCACGCGCACCTCCTCACGGGACGAGCCGCCGAGCACCGCGCGCCCGGCTCGCCGGCGGTCGCCGAGGGCGAGCGGCTCGTCGACGCTCTCGCGTGCCGCCGCTGCCACACGATCGGCGGCGAGGGGAATCGCCTCGCCACCGACCTCGACGGCATCGTGTGGCAGAGGGAGCAGGCGGCGCTCGTCGCGTCGATCACGGCGCCGGTCGAGAACATGCCGCGCTTCGGCCTCGACGCGCGGCAGGCCGAGGCCCTCGTCGCCGCGCTACTCCGCCACGGAGACCGCAGCCGGCGCGACGACCGCTACCGGATCCACTTCGCGAGAGCCGGGTCGAGCCTCGAGACGAGCGTCTTCGAGCGCGCCTGCGGCCGCTGCCACCGCGTCCTCACCCCGTCGGGCCCGCTCGGCACGGGCGACGCGGGCCCGAACCTGTCGGGACTGTTCACCGCGTACTACCCGAAGACGGCGCCTGGCGGGCGCGCCTGGACGCCGGCGCTCCTCGTCGAGTGGACGGGGAACCCGCGCTCGGCGCGGCCCGGCACCACGATGCCGCCGGTCGAGCCCCTGCCGGAGGGCGACTGGCGGCGGCTGGTCGGGGAGCTGGGCGGGAGGTGAGAGGAGGCTGGCGGAGAGAGAGGGATTCGAACCCTCGGTAGAGGGGTTACCCCTACACGTGATTTCCAGTCACGCCGATTCAACCACTCTCGCATCTCTCCGCGGGTGGCGCGGCCCTGGCGGGCGTCCGTCAGGATACAACGAGCGGGGCTCGCCTTCCACGCCGGGGCCGGGCGAGGCGGGAAGGGTGAACGCCGGCTCCTGGCGCCACGGTCGGCGGGACCGCATACTCCGTCGCATCGAGGAGGCCGGGATGGGAACGCGGGCGAGGACACGGGCGTTCGCCTGGGCCGTCGTGGCGGTCGCGACGGCGGGAGCGAGTCCCGCGGTCGCGCAGGCCGTGGCCGCGCGCAGGGCCGCCGGGCCCGCGAAGGCGGAGTCGGTGCTGCTGCGGCCGGCCCGCGTGTTCGACGCGACGAGCGAGGAGGCGCACGAGGGCTGGGCCGTGCTCGTGACCGGGTCGCGCATCGCGGCCGCGGGCCCGGCCGCCGAGGTGGAGGCGCCGGCCGGGACGCGCTCGATCGACCTGCCCGGTATGACGCTCCTGCCGGGTCTCATCGACGCGCACTCGCACGTGTTCCTGCACCCGTACGACGAGACGCCGTGGAACGACCAGGTGCTGAAGGAGCCGCTCGCCTACCGCACGATCGCCGCGACCCTCCACTGCGCGCGCACGCTGCAGGCGGGCTTCACGACGCTGCGCGACCTCGGGACCGAGGGCGCCGGGTTCGCCGACCTCTCGGTGAAGCGCGCGATCGAAGAGGGACGCATCCCCGGCCCGCGCCTCCTCGTCGCGACACGGGCGATCGTCGCGACCGCGAGCTACGGGCCGGGGCCGCTCGGCTTCGCCCCCGAGTTCGTGCCGCCGAAGGGCGCGCAGGAGGCGACGGGCGTCGCCGAGATCGTGCGCGCGGTGCGCGAGCAGGTCGGCCACGGGGCCGACGTGGTGAAGGTGTACGCCGACTACCGGCGCGGCCCCGACCTGTCGGAGGCCCCGACCTTCTCGATCGAGGAGCTGAAGGCCCTCGTCGACGAGGCGCACGCGGCCGGCCGGCCCGTCGCGGCCCACGCGTCGAGCGCGGAGGGGATGCGCCGCGCGGCGCTCGCCGGCGTGCAGACGATCGAGCACGGCTACGGGGGCACCGAGGAGGTGTTCCGGCTGATGGCCGAGAAGGGCGTCGCCTTCTTCCCCACCCTCGCGGCGCAGGAGGCGTACTCGGAGTACTTCCAGGGCTATCGGCGCGGCAGCGAGCCGTGGACCGAGGACATGAAGACGGCGGTGAACGCGGTGCGGCTCGCGCGGAGGGCCGGGGTGGCCGTCGGCTGCGGCAGCGACGTGGGCGTCTTCACCCACGGCGACAACCACCGCGAGGTCGAGTGGCTCGTGCGCGCGGGGATGACGCCGCCGCAGGCGCTCCTCGCCGCGACGGCCGTCAGCGCGCGCGCGATCGGCCTCGGCGACCGCGTGGGCCAGGTGAAGGCGGGACTCCTCGCCGACCTCGTCGCGGTGCCGGGCGATCCCGCGAAGGACGTCGGCGCGATCGCGAAGGTGGCCTTCGTGATGAAGGACGGCCAGGTGGTGCGCCGGCCGTAGCCGGCTCCGTCCGGCCGCTTGAGAAGGGCCTGGCCCGAGCCGATACTGCGCCGGGTGTCGTCGTTCCACTACCCGGAGGTCGTCGATGCGCTCTTCTCTCTCGCGTCTCTCCCGCGGGCTCACCGCGGCGGCCCTTCTCCTCGGCGGCGGCGCGCTCGCGACGGGAGGCGTCCCGCAGCCCGAGATGGGAACGCGGGTCGCCCCTCTGCTGCAGGTCGACGGCCTTCTCTTCAAGGATCTCGACAAGAACGGCCAGCTCGACCCGTACGAGGACTGGCGGCGGCCGGTCGGCGAGCGCGTGGCCGACCTCGTCGGTCGGATGACGCTCGAGGAGAAGGCCGGGCTCATGGTCGGCCCGACGCTCGAGATGGGCCCCGGCGGCACGCTCAACGAGCAGGCGATCTACCGGCCGAACCCGTTCACCGGCGGGCCGCCCGTCCTCTACGCGCCGGGAACGTCGGAAGCGATCCTCCGCCGGCACATGCGTCAGTTCATCAACCGGGCGAACGCCGACCCGAAGACGATGGCGACATGGCTGAACGCGGTGCAGGCGGTGGCCGAGGGATCGCGCCTCGGCGTGCCGGCCTTCTTCGTGACGAACCCGCGCCACCACCTCTCGGGCGTCGCGCAGTTCGGCGTGAACGAGACGGCCGGCTCGATGTCGCAGTGGCCGGGCTCGCTCGGGCTCGCCGCCACGCGCGACCCGGCTCTCGTCGAGGAGTTCGCGCGCATCGCCGCCCGCGAGTACGTGGCCGTGGGCATCCGCGGCGCCTACCACCCGCAGGTCGACCTCGCGACCGAGCCGCGCTGGGCGCGGATCGACGGCACGCTCGGCGAGGACGCGAAGCTCACCGCCGAGCTCACGCGCGCGCTCGTGCGCGGCTTCCAGGGGAGGGCGCTCGGGCCGAAGAGCGTCGCCCTCACGGTGAAGCACTTCCCCGGGGGCGGGCCGGCCCGCGAGGGACTCGACTCGCACTTCGCGGTCGGCCGCTTCGCCGTCTACCCGGGCGGCCGCTTCGACGACCACGTCGAGCCCTTCCGGGCGGCGGTCGAGGAGGGTGTCGCCTGCGTGATGCCCTACTACTCGATCCCGAAGGACCGCACGACGGAGGCGGTCGGGATGGCCTTCAACCGGGAGATCGTCACCGACCTGCTGCGCGGGAAGCTCGGCTTCGCGGGGATCGTCAACTCGGACTCGGGGATCATGACGTCGATGGTGTGGGGCGTCGAGAAGCTGAGCCTCGAGGAGCGGTACAAGAAGGCGCTCGACGCGGGCACCGACCTCATCGGCAGCGACGGCGACCCCGCGGTGATCGTGGCGCTCGTGAAGGCCGGCTCGCTGCCCGAGTCGCGCGTCGACGAGTCGGCCCGCCGCATCCTGCGCGTGCGCTTCGCCCTCGGCCTCTTCGAGAACCCGTACGCGAACCCGGAGGAGGCCGCGCGCGTGGTGCGCTCCGCGGAGTCGCAGGCGAAGGCCGACCTCGCGCAGCGGCGGTCGATCGTGCTGCTGAAGAACGACAAAGCGGTCCTGCCGCTCCGGCCCGGCGGCCGCTTCTACGTCGAGGGGATCGACCCGGCGGTCGCAGCGCAGTACGGCTATGTCTCGACGAGCCGCCCCGAGGCGGCCGACGTCTGCATCGTGCGGCTGACGGTCGGCGCGGGCCCGGCGGCGGCCGGCCGCGGGCCGGGCGGGGCGATGCCCGAGGGCTTCGGCGCGGAGCTGCGGCGGGCCGGCGCGGGCGCTCTGCTGCAGAACGCCGGCGGCCAGCCGATCGACCTCACGGTCGGCCGAGCAGCTCGGCGCGCCTGCGGGCACCGCTCATGCGGCAGCGGCCGACCATCGTCGCGATCCACCTCGACCGGCCGTACGTGATCCCCGAGATCGCGCGCGAGTCGGCCGCCCTCCTCGCGACGTTCGGCGCGAGCGACGCGGCCCTCCTCGACGTGCTCACCGGCCGGTTCGCGCCCGCCGGGAGGCTGCCGTTCGAGCTGCCGTCGTCGATGGAGGCGGTGCGGGCGCAGAAGGAAGACGTGGCGGCCGACTCGAAGGACCCGCTCTTCGCCTTCGGCGCCGGCCTCGAGTACGCCGCGGCGAAGAGCCGCTGAGGCGGACGCCGGCCGCGGCGGCGAGAGCGCGATGCCCACCACGAACGCGGCCGTCGAGGCTTCCGCGCGGAGGAAGGCGTACCTGAACGTCGTCCTCCCGCTCTTTCTCGTCTCGATCATCGCCTACGTCGACCGCGTCAACATCGGCTACGCCGCCCTGACGATGAACGCCGACCTCGGCTTCGACCCGCGCGTCTTCGGCCTCGGGGCCGGGATCTTCTTCGCCGGCTACTTCCTCTTCGAGATCCCCGGCGCCCTCGTGGCCGAGCGCTACAGCCCGCGCCTGTGGCTCGCGCGGATCATGATCACGTGGGGCATCGTGTCCGGCCTCATGGCGTTCATGCGGACGGCCTGGCAGTTCTACGTGATCCGCTTCCTGCTCGGGGTCGCCGAGGCGAGCCTCTACCCGGTGATCTACGCCTCCTGCATCCCGCGCTTCTTCCCGGCGCGGGAGCGGCCGCGGGCGATCGCGGTGCTGCTCACTTCATTGCAGACGGCCGGAATCATCGGCGCGCCGCTCGCCGGGTGGCTCGTCGGCGTCCCGCTCCTCGGCCTCCGCGGGTGGCAGGCGCTCTTCCTGCTCGAGGCCGTGCCGGCGGTCGTCTTCGGCCTCGTGCTTCCCTTCTGGATGGCGGACTGGCCGCGGGACGCGCGGTGGCTGACGCCGCCGGAGCGGGAGTTCCTCGCCGCCGAGCACGAGCGCGAGGTCGCGGCGAAGAGCGCCGTGCGCCGCTACGGCGTGGGAGAGGCGCTGCGGGACCCCGAGGTGCTGAAGCTGTGCCTCACGTATTTCCTGTGGATCACCGGTTTCTGGGGCTTCAACTACTGGATGCCCACGGTCCTGAAGGAAGTCTCGGGCTGGCCGAACGCGCGGATCGGCCAGCTCTTCGCCGCGGCGATGCTCGTCTCCCTCGTGGCGTCCGTCTACACCGGCCACTCGTCGACGCGGCGGAACGAGAAGCGGTGGCACGGCGCCCTCCACATGCTCCTCGCCGCGCTGGGCCTCGGCGCCGGGGCTTTCGTCGACGCGCCGTGGCCGTACTACGCATGCCTCGTGCTCGCCGCGATCGGCACGTACGCGCCGATGGCCGTGTGGTGGTCGTACCCGACGACGTTCCTGTCGGGCGCCGCGGCCGCGGGGGCCATCGGCTTCATCAACTCGATCGGCAACCTGGGCGGCTTCGTGGGCCCGTACGTCACCGGCTGGGTGAAGCAGCAGACGGGCTCGTTCGCCGGGGCGATGCTGTACCTCGCCGCGTCGCTCGCCGCCGCGGGGCTCCTCATCCTGACGCTGCGACGCGAGGCCGCGCGGGCGGAAGGGACCGACCGGGGCGCCTGAGGCCCGATCGGCCCCTCTTCCCGCCGTCGATCATGCGCCGCCCGCGAGGTCGCGAAAGGGGGAGTGTGTCCGGCCCGGATACGGATGAATCCGTGGTGTTCCGGCCGTGGTAACCTCCGCCCCGCGAACAGCTCCCGGAGTCGCCCATGTCCCACCAGATCCGGCGTGGCGTCAGCCTCTACAGCTTCCAGGACGACACCTTCCAGCGCCGCATGACGTTAGAAGACTGCATCCGCACCTGCGCCGAGATCGGCGCCACCGGCATCGAGGTGGTGGGCGAGCAGACCTTCACCGGCTGGCCCGAGTGCGGCATGCCGGAGGCCGAGATCGCCCACTGGCACGCGCTGATGGAGCGCTATGGCACCCACCCGGTGTGCCACGACTTCATGCTCGACTACAAGCGCTACAAGGGCCGCGTCATGCCCTTCGACGAGCAGGTGGCGAGCGTCAAGCGCGACATCGACTTCGGCGCCCGCCTCGGCGCGCCCTTCGTCCGCTCGCTGGTGTCGGTGCAGCCCGAGGTGCTCGTGGCCTGCGCCGGCTACGCGGAAGACCGCAACATCACGATCCTGCTGGAAGTGCATGCGCCGCTGCACTTCGACCACCCCTGGATCATCCGCCACGCCGAGGCCTACGAGAGATCGGGCTCCCGGGCCCTGGGCTTCCTGCCGGACATGGGCATGTTCCTGCACCGCTTCCCGCGGGTGTGGAAGGACCGCTTCGTCCGCAACGGCGTGCCGCAGCACATCGCCGACTACGTCGAGAAGGCGTACGAGGACCGCACGCTGAGCGAGTACGTGCTGCTGGACGTTCAGCAGATGGGTGGCACCGGCCCGGCCGTGGCCATGGCCGAGACGCTGCGCCACAACGCGGCCTTCGAGCCCCGGCGGATGCTCGAGTTCATGCCGCGCATCCACAACATCCACGCCAAGTTCTACGAGATGACCGAGGACGACCGGGAGTACTCCATCCCCTACGACGAGATCGTGGCCGTGCTCCGGCAGGGCGGCTACGAGGGCCACATCTGCTCGGAGTACGAGGGCAACCGCTGGGTGGAGGACGTCGGCCCCGTCCGGTCGGTCGAGCAGGTCAGGCGCCAGCACCGCATGCTGTGCCGCCTGCTCGACGAGCCGATTCCCGCCGCGCTGCGGGCCTGAAGGAGCGGGCACCATGCTGGACAAGCACATGCTGTGCAGCGACGGCTTCGAGAACGTCGTCGAGGGCGGAGAGGTCACCGGCTTCGCGCTCCTGGCGCGGCTGCCCTACTACCGCGGCCTGGGCCTCTCGATGGTCGAGGACGTCGCCGTCACGGTCGACGGCGAGCCGGTGCCGCGCGAGGCCATCCGCCTGGAGCTGCGCGGCCGCCGCTGGACGCTGGCCGAGATGGAGACCTGCTACGACGACAGGTGGAACTTCGGCGAGAAGGCGCGCATCGTCGTCGCCCGCCCGGGCGGCCTGACGCCGGGCGAGCACAGGGTCGAGCTCGCCGAGCGGCTGCGCATCTCCTACCTGCCCTTCGTTCCGGTCACCCGCGACGCCAAGACGCTGTCCCTGACCGCCTGAGGAGCGCGATGGCCCGCTTCTTCAAGAACAACTTCAGCGACGCCCTGGTCACGCCGGAGGACTCGCGCGTCACGCCGCGGGGCCTGGAGCTGGACGTCCGGCTGCCCTGGTACCGCTCGCTGCCGCTCTCGGTGGTCATGCCCGGCGAGCTGCTGGTGGACGGCCGTCCGGTCTCGCTGGACGGCGCCGCCGTCGAGCACGAGGGCCGCCGCTACACGCTGGCCGAGCTGCCCGAGCAGGTGAACGCCTGGTGGTTCGTCCAGGACTCGGTGAAGCTCGTCGTGCCGCTCGACGCGCCGCTCGGCGCCGGCTCGCACGAGGTGACGCTGACGCTGCACCTGTTTCCCCCGTACATCCCCATGCTCACCTGGGTCACGCGCGGAAGCGCCCGGCTGCAGGCCGCCTGAGGGAGACACCGCCCATGCCGGACACCGCGAACGCCGCCCGGGGCTTCCGGCTCGGCTCCACGCTGTACAGCTTCACCAACGAATGGCACGAGCGCCGCTACGGCTTCGAGGAGCTCGTCGCCGAGGTCGCGCGACGCGGGCTCGGGCCCGGCCTCGAGATCATCGGCTTCTCCAGCATCCGCGGCTTCCCGAAGGTGAGCGACGCCTTCGCCGCGCGGTTCAGGGAGCTGGTGGCGCAGCACGGCCTCACGCCGAGCTGCCTGTCGATCAACGCCGACATGGCCATCCGTCGCGGCACGATGATGAGCGTGGACGAGGCCGTGGCCTACCACGTGCCGCAGATCGAGGCGGCCGCGAAGCTCGGCTTCCCGGTGGTGCGCTGCCAGTTCGCGGCGCCGGTGGAAGTGCTGCTGAAGCTGCTGCCGCTGGCCGAGAAGCACGGCATCAAGATGGGCCCGGAGGTCCACGCGCCGCTCAACCCGGAGTCGCCGCCGGTGATGGCCTATCGCGAGGCCTACGCCCGGGCCAACTCGCCGCTGCTCGGCTTCGTGCCCGACTTCGGCTGCTGCGCCTTCGGCCTGCCGGCCACCTACATCGCCAACCTGCGCCGGCAGGAGCTGCCCGAGCCCCTCATCCAGCTGGCGCTCGAGGTGTGGCACCTGCCGAGGGACGCCGGCTGGAAGCGCCAGGAGTTCGCGCGGCGCGTCGAGCCGCTGAAGGCCGACCCGGCCGAGGTGAGCGCGCTGTCGGTGATGTTCAACATCCTGAGCCCCGGCGAGGCCGGCATGTGGAAGTCGATCCTCCCGCAGGTCATCCACGTGCACGGCAAGTTCTACGACTTCGACGAGCAGGGCAACGAGACCAGCATCGCCTACGACGAGATCCTTCCGGTCTTCCACGATGGAGGCTTCACCGGCTTCATGTCGAGCGAGTGGGAAGGCCACCTGTACATGCGCGGGGTCGATGCGTTCGACATGGTGGCCCGCCACCAGGCGCTCGCGCGCCGCATCATCGCCCGCCACACGGGAGCTGCCGCGTGAAACTCTCAGCCGTCATCGAGGACCGGTACATGTTCAACGAGGCGGGCGACGTGCCCGCGCGCATCCGCGCGGCGGCCGCCGCCGGCCTGGACCGGGTGGAGTTCCACCTCTGGGACGAGGTGGACATCGACGCCGTCGAGCGGGCACTGAAGGAGACCGGCGTGCGGCTGCAGAGCCTGGTCATCGGCCCGCGCTGCGGCTGTGTCGACCGCAGCCGCGAGGCCTTCTTCATGGACGCCGTGCGCGGCACGATCGCGATGTGCCGTCGCCTGGGTGCGCGGGGAATCGTGCTGGCCGGCGGACCGGCACTGAAGGGCGTCTCCGACGCCGAGCAGCACGACGCGATGGTGTACCTGCTCGGGAAGGCCGCCCCGCTCGCCGAAGCGGCGGGCCTGACGATCCTCCTCGAGCCGCTGAACAACCGCATCGACCACCCGATCATGTTCATGAACACGGCGATGGAGGGCCTGGACATCGTCGAGGCGGTGAACAGCCCGGCGGTACGCCTGCTTTACGACGTGTACCACTCCGCCGTGATGGGCGAGGACTGGCGCGAGCTGCTGAAGCGCAGCCACCTGATCGGGTACGTGCAGGTCGCCGACACCAACGGCCGCCACGAGCCGGGCACCGGCACCATCGACTGGAAGGCCTGGCTGGCGGACCTGAAGGCGGCCGGCTACACCGGCGACATCGGCCTGGAGTACCGCCCGAGCGGCAGCACCCTCGCGTCGCTGCAGAGGACCCGCGAAGTCTTCGGTCTCGCCTGAGGGCCCGACGATGCGCCTCGTTCCGTGCATCGAGATGCTCTACAAGGCGGAGCACCCGGACTTCGTCGAGCGCTTCCGCGCGGCGCGGGCCCACGGCTTCGACGCGGTCGACATCCACCTGTGGCGCGACAAGCCGCTCGAGGCCGTCGTCGACGTGGTGGCCGAGACCGGCGTCCAGGTCTTCAGCTTCGGAGTGGACCCGCGCGCCAGCCTGGTGGATCCGACCGAGCACGCCGCCGTGCTGCGCGCCGTGCGCGACGCCGTGCCGGTCGCGCGCCGCCTGCGGGGCGCGCACATGATCCTGGCCTCGGGATTCCGCCTGCCGGGACAGAGCGACGCGGAGTGTCGCGCCCACGCGGTGAAGGCGCTGCGCGAGGCCTGCCGCATCGCCGCGGACGGCGGCGCGACGATCCTGCTCGAGCCGGTGCACATGGTCGTCCAGGGCAACCCGATGGCGGTGCGCAACGTCCGACAGGGCCTGGACGTGGTGGAGGAAGTCGGCCACCCGGCGCTCAAGGTGCTGGCCGACCTGTACCACAACGGCGTGGACGGCCGGAGCTTCGAGGATGCGTTCGCCGACCGCGTCGAGCTCGTGGGCCATCTCCAGGTGGCCGACGTCGAGGGCCGGCACGAGCCCGGCACCGGCTCCCTGCCCTGGCCGACGCTCGTGCCGCTGCTCCGCCGGCGCGGCTACCCCGGGCCCGTGGGCCTGGAGTACGTGCCTTCGCGGCCGATCGACGAATCACTGGCGCTCACCCGACGCACGCTGGATCTCTGACTCCACCGAGGGCACCCATGACCCAAGAACACTTCGACGCCATCGTCGTCGGCTCCGGCGCCACCGGCGGCTTCGCCGCGAAGGTGCTGACCGAGCGGGGCCTGAACGTCCTGGTGCTGGAAGCGGGCGGGCCCCACGCCGAGGCGCTGTTCGAGAAGGCCGCGCTCGCGAACTTCGAGGGCATCGGCTCGCTGTCGCGCATCAAGGCCGGGCTCACGGGACAGCACAAGCAGGCGCGCACCTCGTTCTACACGCCCGAGAAGCGCTTCCTGTTCGTGAACGACTGGGAGGATCCCTACGAGTCGCCCGAGGACTATTACCTCTGGCTGCGGGGCAAGCAGGTCGGCGGCCGTTTCATCTCCTGGGGCCGGGTGGCCCTGCGCTTCTCCGACTACACCTTCAAGTTCCGCAGCCACGAAGGCACGGGCTTCGACTGGCCGATCTCCTACGACGACGTCGCGCCCTACTACGAGAAGGTCGAGCACTTCCTCGGCGTCGTCGGCAACGACGACGACATCCCCTACTGCCCGAGCGGGCACTACGTGCGCCCGGCCGGCCTGAGCCGACTGGAGCGGGACTTCAAGGCGAAGGTCGAGGCCCGGTGGCCGGAGTGCAAGGTGATGGCGTGGCGCTACGTCGTCAAGGACGCCACTCCGGTCGACGGCGAGCGCAACCGCACCACCTCGCCGCTGGCCGCCGCCGCGGCCACCGGCCGGCGGCTTGCTGACCCTCTCCACTCCCGGTCGCCGGTGGTCCGGGTCGACACCGACCCGGTCACCGGCAAGGGATCCTCGGCGATCACCCTACGACCCGACTCACCGGCGCGCCTTCCTGACGCCGCGCGAAAGGCGGCGGGAGCCGACGTCGTCGTGCTGTGCGCTTCGCCGGTCGAGAGCGTGCGGCTGATGCTGAACTCGGCCGGCGGCAGGCACCCGCAGGGCCTCGGCAACTCGTCGGGCCTGCTGGGCCGCTTCTTCATGGACCAGCTGCTCTCGCTGAGCTTCGGGCAGGTGCCCGGGCACCACGGGGGCGAGCTGGTCGACGGCACGACGCCGCTCGACAACCACGGGGGCATCTACGTCCCGCGGGCCCAGGGCCTCGGGCCCGGCGGGCGCGCGGACTTCGCCGGCGGCTTCAACCTGCAGGGCATCATCGGGCGACCGATGGTGCCGCCGCACATGGAGTCGGTCTTCGGCATCACCGGCCACGGCGAGATGCTGCCGAACCCCGAGAACCGGGTCGTGCTTTCCCGGCGCAAGGACCGGAACGGCATGCCGATCCCCTCGATCCGGGTCCGCGTGCGGGAGAACGAGCACAGGCTCCTCCGGGCGCAGGTGAAGACCCAGAAGGAATTCATCCGCGAGGCCGGGCTGCGGGTCGACTTCACGATCAGCCTGCTGGGCATCGATCCCGACAACCCCTTCATGCCGGGCACGCCGTGGCTCGAGCGGATGCTGTTCCGCATGAACTACCGGCGCAGCGTCGCCGTGGGCGCGGCCATCCACGAGTGCGGCGGCGCCCGCATGGGCGACGACCCCGGGACCTCGGTCCTCAACGCGGTGAACCAGGTCTGGGACGCGCCGAACGTGTTCGTGACGGACGGCAGCTGCTTCGTCACGAACGGCACCTGCGGGCCGACGCTGACGACGATGGCGCTGACGGTCCGGGCGTGCGAGCACATCGCCGCCGAGTTCGGCCGATCCCCCGAGTTGCGCGCCTGACCGGGAAGCGGCTCCGCCCGGAGACGAGGGACGACATGGACACCCCGCGCCGCGCCGGCGCCGCCCAGGGACTGGTGATCGTGATCATCGGCCTGCTGCCGATGATGGCCATCGTCACGCTGATGCCGATCGTCCCGGCCCTGGTGAGGAACTTCCAGCACGTGAAGGGCATCCAGACGCTCGCGCCCCTGGTGCTCTCCGCGCCGGGCCTGTGCGTGGCTCTCTTCTCGCCCTTCGCCGGCATCCTGACCGACCGCATCGGGCGGCGACGGCTGCTGCTGGTCTTCTCCACGCTCTACGGCCTGGGCGGCGTGATGCCCTTCTTCCTGAGCAGCTTCGCGGCGCTGTTCGCCGGCCGGCTGCTGCTGGGCGTCGGCGAAGCCTTCATCCTGACCGTGGGCAACGCCCTCCTCGGCGACTACTTCGAGAGAGAGCAGCGCGCGAAGTGGCTCATGTGGCAGAGCCTGGCCGGCCCGATCGCCGGCCTCTTCCTGGTCACGGGCAGCGGGCGGCTGTCGATGATCGCGTGGAACCTGCCCTTCCTGATCTACGGCGTGGCCCTGCTGATGGCGGCGTTCGCCTTCTTCACGGTCTTCGAGCCCGAGCTCGGCGCGCCGCGGCGCGGGGAGCCGGGCGGGCCGGATGCGGCCGCGACGACGGGCTTCCCGACCGGGCTGATGCTGCGCATCGCCGTCACCACCTTCGTGCTGTCGGCGATCTACTTCGTCTACACGCTGCAGTTCTCGCTGGCGCTCGACGAGATGGGCGTGAAGAAGGGGAGCGACCTCGGCACGTGGACGGCCCTCGCCAGCGTCGGCGTGCCGCTCGGGTCGATCCTCTACAAGTCCCTCTCCGGCCGCGGCAACGCGCGGCAGTTCACGGTGCTGTTCCTCCTGCTCGGCACCGGGATGATCGGCATCGGCCTGAACCTGGGCCTCGGACCGACGATCGCGTTCGCCTTCGTGCAGCAGCTCGCGGCCGGCATGGTGATCCCGGTGCTGGTCGGCTGGAGCCTGCGCGAGCTTCCCGAGCGCTTCCGCGGCCGCGGCATGGGCTGGTGGTGCAGCGCCTTCTTCCTCGGCCAGTTCGTGTCCCCGGTCTTCGTCGCCGTCGTCCGGCAGCTGGCGGGAGGGCTGCTGCCGGCGTTCGTGGTCTTCGGCGCCCTGGCCGTCGCCATCGCGCTCGGCAACGGCCTGGTGGCGAGGCGGCCGGCGCCGGCGCAGTGACCGGTGGCGAGCCATTCGCCTCCCCTCTGCCCGGCACGGCTTGGGGGGAGCGGCTGAGCACGCTCGGCTACGGCCCGGCGGCTGCCCGTGTCCGGGGAATCGGACCGGGGCCGAAGCTGGCGGAGAGGGTGGGATTCGAACCCACGGTACCCGGTAGGGCACAACGGTTTTCGAGACCGCCCGATTCAACCACTCTCGCACCTCTCCGCGCGTCGGCCGTGGTTGAGACAGTCGTTGATTGTAGCCTAGCCGCGACGCTCGCGGAAGAAGGCCTGGAGGATCTCCCGGCAGTCGTCCGCCAGGACGCCTTCGTCCACCTCGAATCTGTGGTTGAGGGCCAGGGTCGAGACGTCGAGGAGCGAGCGCACGGCCCCGCCCTTCAGGTCGCGGACGCCGTACACGATTCGACCCACGCGGGCGTGCACGATCGCGCCGACACACATGAGGCAGGGCTCCACGGTGGAGTAGAGCGCGGCCCCGGTCAGGCGGTAGTTGCCGACGGCGAGGCCGGCCGCTCGAAGGGCCACGACCTCGGCGTGGGCCGTCGGGTCGCGGGCCTCGATCGGCTGGTTGTAGCCGCGGCCGACGACCGCCCCCTCGAGCACCACGACGGCCCCGACCGGCACCTCGCCGGCGGCGCGGCCGCGCTCCGCCTCCTCGAGGGCGAGGCGCATGAAGTCGACGTCGCTCACCGCGGCGGGCCTCACGACCACGGCGGCGAGCCGCGACGCGTGCCGACGCGGCGCTTCTGCAGCGCCTCGATCGCGGCGAGCTCCTGGCGCGCGAAGGCGGCGGTCGCCGGCCGCGGCGCGAGCTCGAGGGCGGCGAGGAGGTACTGGTAGGCGCTCGTCGGCTCGCCCATCTCCCGCAGCAGCAGGCTGCCGGCGAGGGCGTGCGCCTCGGCGATGCCGGCGGCCTGCGGGCGATCCCGGATGACGCGCCGCAGGAGGGTGAGGGCCGCGTCGGCGTGGCCGTGGTCGCGGAGCCACTGCCCGAGGGCCACCGCGTCGTCGGGCGACAACGCCCCGCGCGCTTCCTCGCGGTCGAGCGCGAAGTAGGCGCGGGCGGCGTCCGCGTGCCGCCCGTCGGCGAGGGCGACGTGGACGTCGCCCGCTCCGCTCGGCCGCGCCTCGGGCTCGAGGTCCGACGGCATCCTCGACCCGCCGACCCGCTCCATCGCGAAGGCGACCGCCGCCCCGGCCAGGAAACCCCCGATGTGGGCGCCGTGAGCCACCCCGCCCTCGCCGGCCACGAGGAAGGGCAGCAGGTTGTCGACGAGCAGGTAGAACCCGAGCACGAGCCGCGCGGGGATCTCGAAGACCTGCAACAGGAAGGGCGGCAGGAAGGCCAGCATGCGCACCACGTTGCGCGGGAAGAACACGAAGTAGAAGCCGAGGACACCGGAGATGGCGCCCGAGGCGCCGACGAGCGGCACGCCGGAGTCGCGGAAGACGAGCGCGTGGGAGAGCGTCGCGGCGACGCCCGTCGCGAGGTACGCGAAGAGGTACGCGACGGCGCCGAGGCGGCGCTCGACGTTGTCGCCGTAGATCCAGAGGAAGAGCATGTTCCCGAACAGGTGCATGAAGCCGCCGTGGAGGAACATGCAGCTCAGCAGGTCGACCGCCTGCGGCGCGGCCGGGCGGAAGCCGTGCTCGAAGGTGAAGAGGTCGTAGGCGCTCGTCTGCGCCGCGAGCTGGCGGACGTCGACGCGGCCCTCGAGCTCGCGCGCCATCACCTCGACGTACTCCCGGAAGGCGGGGCTCGCGACGTCGGCCCGGCGCGCCCCGAGAGGCACGTTCAGCAGCAGGAAGGCGGCCACGTTGAGGGCGATGAGGGCCCACGTGACGAACGGCGTGCCTTTCGGGTTCGGGGCGTCGCCGACGGGGAGGAACATGCTTCGCCGTCCGCCGGACAGCCTAGCACGGCTGCCGTCCGTGCTAGGATGACCGCTCGGTCAGTCGACTGAACCAGCGGGTCAGGCGGGGCCGGCCGCGGGGAAGGGGAGATGGTCGAGACGAAGCAGGCGGTCGTCGAGGAGTTCCGCCGGGAGTCGATCCTCCGGGCCGCCCGCCGCGTGGTCGGCCGCCGCGGCCTCGAGGGCGCGTCGATGCAGTCGATCGCCGACGAGGCGGAGGTCGCGAAGGGCACCCTCTACCTCTACTTCGAGGACCGCGACGACCTGCTGGAGCAGGCGGTCGGCAGTGTCCTCGACGAGCTCGTCGGCCTCGTGCGGGAGGAGCTGCGGCCGGGCCGCCCGCTGCGCGAGGGGCTCCTCGCCCTCGTGCGCACGCAGTCCGCCTTCTTCGAGGCGCACCGCGAGTTCCTGCGGGTCTACGCCGAGCTGCGGGCGCCGGCCGGCTCGGCCTGTGAGCGTCGCTTCCGCCGGCCGCAGCACGCTCGGTTCGTGGAGCTCCTGAAGGCGTTCCTCGCCGACGCGGTGCGGCGGGGAGAGGCACGGAGAACGCTCGACCCCGGGCGCGTCGCCGTGTTCGCGGCCGAGGGGATGAGCGCGATCGTCAAGCGACAGCTCGAGGAGCGGGGGAAGAAGGGCGCGGAGGACCTGGAGTGGATCGTGGACCTGCTGGTGGACGGGATGTACCAGGGGAAGCGCGCGTGAGGGTCCCGGCGCTCCTCCTGGCCCTGGGCCTCGTCGCGGCCGGCGTGGCGGCGGACGAGCCGAAGACGACGGCGGCGCCGCCCGCCGTCGGGATCGCGGCGAAGGGGGACAGGGTCGTCCTCACGTTCGAGGACGCGCTGCGGCGGGCCCTCCAGGCCAACCTCGGGCTCGGCCGCGCGCGGGCCGAGGTCTCGGTGGCCGACGCCCAGCGGCGGGGCGCCCTCTCGGCGGTGCTGCCGCGGCTCAACGCGAGCGGCGGCTACACCCGCAACGACCGCGAAGTGGCCTTCGGCAACGAGGAGTTCTCGCGCGTGATCCTGCCGCGGAACGACTGGAGCCTGCGCTTCACCCTCAGCCAGCCGATCTTCGCGGGCCTGCGCGAGCAGCGGGCCTACCAGCAGGCGCGGGAGAGCGTCCGCGCGGCGGAGCAGGGCGTGCGGATCGGCGAGGACCGCGTCCTCCTGCGGACGGCGGCCGACTACCTCGCGGTGGTCGGCGGCGAGGCGCTCGCGGCGGTGGCGGAGCAGACGCTCGCCCTCGCCCGCCAGCGGCTGAAGGAGGCGAAGGACTTCTTCGAGGCCGGCGAGACGACGCGGGTCGACGTGCTGCGGGCCGAGTCCGCGGTGAAGTCGGCCGAGCGGCAGGTCGCCCTCGCCCGCCGCGAAAGGGACAGCGCGGCCGGCCAGCTGCGGATCGACCTCGACCTGGACGGCGACTTCACCGTCGCCGAGCCCGCCCCCGCGCTGCCCGACCACGCGGACGAGGCGCTCCTCGTCCAGCGCGCGCAGGAGACGCGCGGCGACGTGGCCCAGGCCCGCAGCGCGCTGCGGGTGGCCGAGCTCGAGATCGCGAAGCAGAAGGGCGCCTACCTGCCCACGATCACCGCCGACGCCGGGTACGTCGTGCAGAAGACCGCGTTCCCGTCCGACAAGTACGGCTACGCCGCGGTGCGCTTCAACGTGCCGCTGTGGCAGTCGGGCGAGGTCGGCGCCCGCGTGGCCGCGGCGAGCGGCCGCGCGACGCAGGCCCGCCTCGCCTACGAGGAGGCGCTGCGCACCGCGCGGGAGGACGTGCGGCGGGCCCTCCTCGACCTGCACACCGCCGAGACGACGCTCGCGCTCTCGCTCGACCAGCAGCAGGCGGCGGAGGCCGAGTACGCGCAGGTCGCGGACCTCTACCGCAGCCAGGAGGCGACGTCCCTCGACATCCAGTCGTCGGAGGCGAACCTCGCCGACGCCCGGCGCGCCGTCGTGGTGAGCCGGATCGCCAAGCTCGTCGCCGACCTCGGCGTGCAGTTCGCCGCGGGCGACCTCAAGTCCGCCGTCCTGAAGGAGGCCCAGCCGTGACGTCTCACCCCCGCCGCGCCGCCCTCGCCCTCCTCGCCGCCGCGTCGCTCGCCGCGTGCTCGCGCCCCGAGGCTCCCGCCGCCGCGGGCAAGGGCGCGACTCCTCCTCCGCTGCCGGCGGACGTGCGCGAGGTCGCCGCCGTGGCGCAGCCCGCTCCCGCCGAGGCGGCCGCGGCGTCCGGCGGAGAGGCCCGCCTCGCGCTGACCGGCGAGTTCGTGGCCCACGTGCGCTCCGACCTCGTCCCCCGGACGGGCGGCCGCGTGGGCGAGGTGTTCGCCGACGAGGGCCAGGCCGTGCGCCGCGGCCAGCCGCTGCTGCAGCTCGAGACCGAGTACCTGAAGCTCGACGTGGCGCGGGCCGAGGCCGAGCTGCGCCGGGCCGAGGCGGCCGCGACCGAAGCCGGCCGCGACCTCGAGCGCAAGAAGGGCCTCGCCCAGAAGGGCTCCGTCGCGCAGGCGACGTTCGACCGCTCCCAGGCCGGGGCCGACCAGGCCGACGCCGCGCGCCAGGCGGCGCGGGCCGCGCTCGACCTCGCGCGCCAGCGGCTCGCGGACGCGACCCTCGTCTCCCCCGTCGACGGCGTCGTCGCCGAGCGGCGCACGGACGTCGGCGAGCGGCTCACCGAGGGCACGGTCGCCTTCGTGGTCGAGCAGACGGCGCCGCTGAAGCTCCGCGTCCGCGTCCCGGAGCGGTACCTCGGCGCGGTGCGCCCCGGGACCCCGGTGCGCGCCACGGTCGAGGCGTTCCCCGGCGAGACGTTCGCCGGCACGGTGAGCCTCGTCGGCGGCTCGGTCGACCCGCAGACGCGCAGCTTCCTCGTCGAGGCCGAGTTCGCGAACCGCGACCGCCGCCTGCGGCCGGGCCAGTTCGCCCGCGTCGAGACGGGCGGCGGGGAGAAGTAGCCCGTGCAGAGGCTCGCCGAGATCTGCGTCCGGCGCCCGGTCTTCACCTGGGTGCTCATCCTCTCGCTCGTCGTCGTGGGCCTCTTCGCGTACGAGCGGCTGGGCGTCGACCGCTTCCCGAAAATCGACTTCCCCTTCGTGACCGTCACCACCGTGCTCACGGGCGCCGCGCCCGAGGAGATCGAGACCGAGGTGACGGACAAGGTCGAGGAGGCGGTCAACACCATCAGCGGCATCGACCAGCTCGTCTCGATCTCGTCCGAGGGCGTCTCGCAGGTCATCGTGCAGTTCGAGCTCGAGAAGAACGCGGACGTCGCGGCCCAGGAGGTGCGCGACCGCGTGAACAGCGTGCTCCGCCAGCTCCCGCGCGACGCCGAGGCGCCGGTCATCCAGAAGCTCGACCCGGACGCCTCGCCCGTCCTCTCGCTCGCGGTGTCGGCGAAGGCGCCCATCCGCGACGTGACGGAGTTCGCCGACAAGACGCTGCGCCGCCAGCTCGAGTCGGTGCTCGGCGTCGGCCAGATCCAGCTCATCGGCGGGCGAAAGCGCCAGGTCAACGTGATCGCCGACCCGGCTCGGCTGCAGTCGCTGGGGCTCACCGCGGCCGAGCTCGCGGGGGCCCTCGCGAGCCAGAACGTGCAGCTCCCCGGCGGCCGCGTCGAGCAGGGGCTGCGCGACCTCACCCTGCGGACCTACGGCCGCGTCCGGTCGTCGTCGTCGTTCGGCGACATCGTGATCACCAGCCGCCGGGGCGTGCCGGTGCGGGTGAGCGACGTGGCCCGGGTCGAGGACTCGACCGAGGACGCGCGGACGCAGGCGAGCGTGAACGGCGAGTCGGCCGTCGTGCTCCAGATCCTCAAGCAGTCCGGAACCAACACGATCGAGGTGGTCGACCGCCTGAAGGAGCGGCTCGAACGCCTCGCGCCCCAGTTCCCGAAGGGCTACCGCATCGACGTGGTGCGCGACCAGTCGGAGTACGTCGTCACCGCGGTCGACGCGGTGAAGGAGCACCTCGTGCTCGGCGCCCTCTTCGCGGCGGCGGTCGTGTGGTTCTTCCTCCGGCGCTTCCGGCCGACCCTCATCTCCGCGATCGCCATCCCCGCCTCGCTCATCGCGACGTTCGCGGCCATGCAGTGGGCCGGCTTCACCCTCAACGTCATCACGCTCCTCGCGCTGACCCTCGTGGTCGGCATCGTCATCGACGACGCCGTCATCGTGCTCGAGAACATCTTCCGCTTCATGGAGGAGAAGGACCTGCCGCCGATGCAGGCCGCGGTCGAGGGCACGCGCGAGATCGGCCTCGCCGTCCTCGCGACCTCGCTGTCGCTCGTGGCGGTGTTCCTGCCGGTCGCCCTCATGGGCGGCATCGTCGGCCGCTTCATGAACTCGTTCGGCATCACGATGGCCTTCGCGATCGGCGTGTCGCTCCTCGTGGCCTTCACCCTGACGCCGATGCTCTCGGCCCGGTGGCTCCACGCGAAGGAGATCGAGACGGAGAGGAGCTCGCGCGAGCACGGCGTCTACGCCTGGATCGAGAGCCGCTACCTGGGCCTCCTCGACTGGTCGATGCGGCACCGCTGGGTCGTGGTCGCGGCCATGGTCGCGACCGTGCTCGCGACGGCCCCCCTCGGGGCGATGGCCAACAAGAACTTCCTCCCCCTCGACGACGAGTCGCAGTTCGAGGTGATCGTGCGCGCGCCCGAGGGCTCGAGCCTCGAGTCGACGAGCACCATCCTGGAGTCGATCGCGAAGCGCGTCCGCGAGATCCCCGGGGTCAAGTACACGCTCGTGACGATCGGCGCCGACCCCCAGAACACGATGAACCTCGGCTCGGTCTACGTGAAGCTCGTCCCGGTGAAGGAGAGGAAGGCCGACCAGTTCGCGGTGATGGGCGAGATCCGCACGCGGATCCTGCCGCAGTACGCGGCCCTCGACCTGCGCGTCCAGGTCCAGCCGGTGGCGGCCTTCAGCGGCACCGGCAACAACGCGGAGATCCAGTTCTACGTGGGCGGGCCCGACCTCGACCAGCTCGCGAAGTACCACGACGCGCTCATGGCGAAGCTGCGGACGCTTCCCGGCGTCGCCGACGCGGACTCGAACCTCGTGGTCGGCAAGCCCGAGCTCGGGGTCCACATCGACCGCGCGAAGGCGGGCGACCTCGGCGTGCGGGTGCAGGACGTGGCCTCGACCCTCAACGTGCTCGTCGGCGGCCTGAAGGTCACCGACTACTACGAGGGCGGACAGCAGTACGAGGTCCACGTGCGGTCCGAGGCGGACTACCGGAGGAACGCGGAGGGCATCGCGCTCGCGCAGGTGCCCTCGCCCCGCGGGCCGGTGCGCCTGCAGGAGCTGGTGACCTTCGAGCGCGGCACGGGCCCGTCGCTCGTGAACCGCCTCGGGCGCCAGCGCCAGGTGCTCCTCTACGCGAACGTCCTCCCCGGCCGCTCGGCGCAGACGATCATGGACGGGCTGCAGCAGGCCGCCGACGAGCTGAAGATGCCCCCGCAGTACGTGCACGGCTTCACCGGCCGCTCGCGCGAGCAGGGCCGCGCCGCGAAGAACTTCCTGATCGCGTTCCTCGCGTCGATCATCTTCATGTACCTGATCCTCGCCGCGCAGTTCGAGAGCTGGATCCACCCGGTCACGATCCTCATCGCCCTGCCGCTCACCGTGCCGTTCGCGCTGCTGTCGATCGTGGTCCTCAACCAGTCGATCAACATCTACTCCTCCCTCGGCATCCTGGTGCTCTTCGGCATCGTGAAGAAGAACGGCATCCTGCAGATCGACCACATGAACGGCCTGCGCGCGACGGGGATGGAGCGTTCGGCCGCGATCCGCCTCGCGAACCGGGACCGGCTGCGGCCGATCCTGATGACGACGCTGGCGTTCGTGGCGGGCATGGTCCCGCTCGTCGTCTCGAGTGGCGCCGGCGCCGGCACCAACCGCGCCATCGGCAGCGTCATCATCGGGGGCCAGTCGCTGGCCCTCCTGCTGACGCTCGTCGGGACGCCCGTGGCCTACAGCATCTTCGACGACTGGGCCCGCAGCCCGTGGTGGTCGCGGCTGCGCGGCCTCTTCCCGGGCGGCCGGGGAGAGGCGGCGGGGGCCTGACGCCGGCGCGGGCCCGGCCTACGCCGCGGCTCGCGCCCGCCCGGCGCGACGGCGCGGCCGGACGGCCGCCTTCGCCCGCGAGGGGCGGGCCGGCTGCGCGGGAACCGCGAGCGCCGCGCGCCGGCGCCGCTCGGTGGCGGCCTCCCACAGGCGGAAGCCGCCGGCGAAGGCGTTCGCGTTGTCGCCGAGACGGGCCCCGCGCGGCAGGTCCTTGATCTGCTTCGCGTTGCCCCCGCCGATCACGACCTCGTCGACCTGGAAAGCGTCGTAAAGCCGCGGGACGATCTCGGTGACCATCCGGCGCCACCGCTTCTTCCCCATCCGGTCCTGGGCACGCTTGCCGAGGAGCTCCTCGTACGTCTTGCCGCTGCGGTACGGCAGGTGAGCGATCTCGAGCGGCTGCAGGTGGCCCTCGACGACGAGCGCGGCGCCGAGGCCCGTGCCGAGGCCGAGGAAGAGCATCCTCCCGCCCCGGTAGCTGCCGAGGGCCTGCATCACGGCGTCGTTCACGATGCGCACGGGCCGCCCGAACGCCTTCGCGTAGTCGAAGCGCACCCAGCCGCGTCCGAGGTTCACCGGCTCCTTCGCGGGCCGCCCGTGCCAGACGGGCCCGGGGAAGCCGATCGACACGGCGTCGTGCGGCCAGTCGACGACGGCCCGGCGCACGAGCGCGGCCATGCGCGCGGCCGTCAGCGTCGGTCCCGACGGCACCTTCCGCGGCTCGCGCTGGCCAGTGACGAGCAGCTTGACGTTGTTGCCGCCGACGTCGATGACGAGGACTCTCAAGGCCGCCCTCCCGCCGCCCGGTGACCCGTCCGGACGCGTCGCGGCGTCAAGGTAGCCGAGCGGCCGCGCTCGGTTCAAGAAGAAAGGAGAGCGGCGCCGCTGCGCTCTCAGGCCTTCGGCCCGAGGCCGACGGGGCACGCGACGCCGGTGCCGCCGAGCCCGCAGTAGCCGTTCGGGTTCTTGCCGAGGTACTGCTGGTGATATTCCTCGGCGTAGTAGAACTCCGGCGCCTCGCGGATCTCCGTCGTGATCGTGTCGAGGCCGGCGGCGTCGAGCGCCTTCTGGTACGCGTCGCGCGAGGCCTCGGCGCAGCGCGGCTGGTCGGCTCCGTACGTGTAGATCGCCGAGCGGTACTGCGTGCCCACGTCGTTCCCCTGCCTCATCCCCTGCGTGGGGTCGTGGCCTTCCCAGAACACCCGGAGGAGGTCCTCGTAGCGGAGCTGCGCGGGAAAGAAGACGACCCGCACAACCTCCGTATGCCCGGTGAGGCCCGAGCAGACTTCCTCGTACGTGGGGTTCGGCGTGAAGCCTCCCGCGTAGCCGACGGACGTCGAAAAGACGCCCGGAGTCTGCCAGAGCTTGCGCTCGGCGCCCCAGAAGCAGCCCATGCCGAACAGCGCGAGCGCTGCGCCTTCGGGGAACGGCGGCTCGAGCGGCGCGCCGTTCACGAAATGGACGCGGGGCACGCGCACCCGCTCCGTCCGCCCGGGCAGCGCCTCTTGAGGCGAGACCATGCGTGTCTTACGCGACGTGAACATCATCCGGGGCCACCTCGCCCCCAGATTCGCACGAAACAGCCAAACCAATCATGTTGCGCGCCGAGACGGGACGAACCCGCGGAGGTCTAGTCCGCGGCTTCGCGGAACTCGATCGCCTTCTTGAAGCCCTTCGTCTTCCACGCCCCGTAGGCGATCCCCGTGAAGAGCCACGCGAAGCCGGCGATGCGGGCGGGGACGCTGAGGCTCCACCACAGGTAGGCGCAGATCAGGAAGCCGAGGAGGGGCGGGAGGAGGTCGACGAGCCGGCGGCGCTCGCCGCGCCACCAGTAGTGGACGAGGGCGGAGAGGTTGACGCCCATGAAGGCGATGAACGCGCCGAAGTTCAGCAGCTCCGCCCCGAGGCCGTAGCTCACGACGAAGGCGCCGGCGAGCGTGAGCGCCGCCACCAGGAGGACGTTGTTGGCCGGGACGTGGGTGCGGGGGTTCACGACGCCGAAGAAGCGGCGCGGGATGGCGTCGTCGCGGCCCATGCCGTAGAGGAGGCGGCTCGCGCCGAGGTGGGCGCCCATCCCGGAGCCCATGTTGGCGACGAGGAGCGAGCCGTTCAGGATCGCGAACAGCACCGGGCCGCCGGCGCGGCTCGCGACGTGCACGAACGCGGTGTCGACGTCGGGGTAGCTCGTGAAGTCCGGCCAGATGAGCTGGGCGGTGTAGACGAGGACGCTGCCGACGATGCCGGTGAAGAGGCAGACGATCACCGTCGCGAGCAGGATGTTGCGCCGCGGGTTCTTCGCCTCCTCCGAGAGGGTCGAGATGCCGTCGAAGCCGATG
This sequence comes from Vicinamibacteria bacterium, assembly GCA_046331285.1. GTDB lineage: Bacteria > Acidobacteriota > Vicinamibacteria > Fen-336 > Fen-336 > DATBSL01. The sequence goes on along the minus strand of JAXLRD010000008.1, from coordinate 9,549 downwards.
TAGGTGAGGACGGCGAGGCTCGTGCCGGTCGAGACCTTGCCCCAGGAGAAGGTGGCCGGGTCGTAGAAGGGCCGGGCGAGGGCCGCGCCGTCGAGGGTCATGCCGGCCAGGTAGCGCAGCGCGTACGCGAGGTACAGGACGACCACGACGCACAGGCCGAGGGCGATCGCCGCGTTCGTGCGGGCGGAGGTCTTCACTCCCTGCAGGTTCAGGACGGTGAAGAGGGCGACGAAGAAGACGGCCCACGCCCAGAACGGAAGAGGCAGGAAGTTCTGCGCCGCCTTCGAGCACCAGATGACGCAGATGATCGGGTTCATCACGTAGTCGAACAGCATGCTCCAGCCCGTGGCGTAGCCGAGGGCGGGGTGGAGGGTGTGCCCGACGTAGGCGTAGGCGGAGCCCGCGCTCGGGTAGACGGCGGCCATGCGCCCGTAGCTGATGGCGGTGAAGAGCATCGCCACCATGCCGACGAGGATCGTCGTGACGACGTGGCCTTCCGCCTTCGCGCTCACCACGCCGAAGGGGGACATGGGCGCCGTCGGCTGGATGAGGACGATGCCGTAGACGACGAGCGACCACAGGCCGAGGACGCGTGCGAGGCCGGGGCGCGCGGGGGCTTCCGCGGGACCGTTCGAGGCCATGGACCCTCCGAAGGGAGGGATTCTACTCGTAGCGGAGGGCCTCGACCGGATCGAGGCGGGCCGCCCGCATCGCGGGGTAGATCCCGAACACCAGTCCGACCGCGACGGAGACGCCCACCGACAGGGCGATCGACCAGAAGGTCACGATCGTCTTCCACCCCGCGTAGGCGGCGACGCCCTTCGCGATCGCGAGGCCCATGGCGATCCCGAGGAGGCCGCCGGTGACCGTGATGGCGAACGCCTCCATCACGAACTGGTTCCGGATGTCGACCTGTCGCGCGCCCATCGCGCGGCGGACCCCGATCTCCCGGGTCCGCTCGAGGACGGTGGCGAGCATGATGTTCATGATCCCGATGCCGCCGACGAGGAGCGAGATGCCGGCGATGGCGCCCATCACGACGTCGAAGAGCCGCTGCGTCCGGCGGCTCTGCTCCAGGAGGGCCTCGGGCACGGTGAGGGTGAAGTCGGCCGCGCCGCCGTGGAGGCGGTCGAGGAGCGTGCTCACCACCGCGGCCGACTCCTGGACCGGCGTGCCCGGGGCCATGGAGACGACGACCTCGTCGAGCGGGGACTTGAGGGGGGCGCGGCCGAAGCGGCGCTCGGCGGCGGTCACCGGGAGGTAGACGTCGTTCGCCGTGCCCTCGAGGGCGACGCCCTGGATCTCGCGCTTGGGCCCGCCGCCGGCGAGCACGCCGATCACGGTGAGCCACTGGTCGTTGACCTTCAGGGGCCGGCCGATCGCGGGCTCGAAGCCGTAGAGGTCGCGGCGCACCTTCTCGCCGATCACGCAGACCGCGGCGTGGGTGTCCTCGTCGTAGCGGTCGAAGAAGCGGCCCTCGCGCAGCTCCAGCTTCACGAGGGTCGGGTAGTCGGACGAGACGCCCACGACCCGCGGCTTCGCGCGGCCGGTCGTCGACAGGACCTTCCAGGCCTCCACCTCGATCTTCTCGACGACCCGCTCGACCCCGGGGACGGCTTCCCGGATCGCCTGCGCGTCGCGCGCGGACAGGCCGGCCGACTTGCGGCGGATCTCCTGGAGCTCGTTGTCGCGGTCGAACCGCTTGTCCTTCACCACCACGTTGCGCAGACCCATCGCGTCGATGATGTCGAGCGCCTGGCGCTCGGCCCCCGCCCCGATCGAGAGCATGGCGATGACCGCGCCGACTCCGAAGATGATGCCGAGCATCGCGAGGAACGAGCGCAGCGCGTGGTGGCGCAGGCTCTCGAGCCCCGACGTCAGCGCCTCGCGCGGATCGATCACCGCCGCGCCTCCGGGCCCGGCGCCGAGTCGGCGGCGAGCGGCGGGCGGGCGGTGGGGTCCCGCAGGGCGACGACGTCGCCGGCGGCGATGCCGCGGTCCACCACCAGGCGCGAGATGCTCTGCCGCCCGATCGCGACCTCGACCGGCTCGAACCCCGCGCCGCGGCGGCGGTAGACGACCCGCTTGCCGTCCTTCTCGAAGACGGCGCCGCGGGGGATCGCGAGGACGGCGTCGGCCTCCTCGAGCCGGACGACGGCGCGGACCTTCTGGCCCGGCTTCATGAAGGACGGGTCGGTCTTCGCGAGCGACAGCGTCGCCTCGAAGTACTTGACCGGAGACTGCTCGCGGGTCTTGGCGAGCGGCTCGACCTTCGTGACCGTGGCCTCGTGCTCCTCGCCCGGCCGCCCCTCGATCGCGAGGCGGGCCGAGAGGCCAGGCTTGAGGCCGGCGCCGTCGGCCTCGAGGACGAAGACGGTCGCCTCGAGCTGCGAGAGGTCGGGAAGCTGGGCGAGCTTCTGCCCCGGCCACGCCGAGTCGCCCACGAACGCGGTCTCGCCCCGCCAGTTCCGCTCGAGGACGAGGAGGCCGTCGTGCGGGGCGGCGATCTTCAGCGAACGCAGCCCCTTCTCCGCGATCTCGACCTTCAGGCGCGCCTTGCCCGCCTCGATCTCGCCGAGGGCCCGGTCGGCCGAGGACAGCTTCCCGCTCGCCTCGAGCTTCCGGCCGGCGACGTCGGCGCGGGACGCGAAGAGGTCCCGGTCGAGCTGCGACTCGATGATCTGGTGGCGCGAGTAGAGGCCCTCGTCGGTCAGCTTGAAGGTCTCGGCCCGGTCGAGCTCCTGCCGCGCGACGTCCCGGTCGAGGCCGAGGGACTTCTCGTTCTTGACGCCCTCGGCCTTCGCCTTGTCGATCTTCGCCCGGGCCGCGGTGAGGTCGGCCTGTCCGTCGGCCGCCTCGCGCTCGGCGTCGTAGGGGTCGAACTCGACGATCACGTCCCCCGCCCGGAGGGCCGCGCCGTCTCTCGCGAGCCAGGCGATCTTCTGCTGCCGGCCGGATTCGGGCGGGACGACGACGGGCGTCGCCTTCACCGCCTTCAGCGATCCGCGGGCCTCGACCTCGCGGACGAAGCGGCCCGGCCGCACCTCGAACGTGGCCACGGCGTCGCCCTCGAGCGAGCGGACGAACCGGGCCCCCGCCAGAGCGAGGACGACGAGGGCGACGGCCGACACGGCGAGCGCCCGTCGGAGGCGCGGCCCGCCGGAGAGCCTCATCGGGAGGCCCCGGTCGGGCCGGCCGCGTCCTCGTCCGGCGCGGCCGCGAGGTCGACCGGGCTCAGCCGGTCTCCCTCGGCGAGGCCGGCGACGACCTCCACCTGCGTGCGGTTGCGGCGGCCCAGCCGCACCGGCGCCTCCCGCCAGCCGAGGGTCCGCCGCACCCACACCACCGGGCCGTCGTCGCGCAGGAACACCGCGTCGCGCGGGACCAGGAGGACCCCGGGCACGCGACCGGTCTCGATCTCCCCGCGGAAACGCATGGCCGGCCGCATGAAGGTCGGCTCGGTCTTCTCGAGGGCGAGCTCGACGCGGAAGCCCTTGACGGGCGTGCGCCAGGACTGCTGGCGCACGGTCCGCCCGATCCGCGCGACCTTCCCCTTGAGGTCGAAGTCCGGGCGGGCCTCGAGGCGGAGAGTGATCGGCTGTCCCTCGTGCACCGGGCCCCCGTCGGCCTCGTCCACGAAGCCGTCGCCCTTCATCTCGGTGAGGTCCGGGATCGAGAGGACGACCTCGCCGAACCACACCGAGTCGCCCACCTTCTTCTTCTCGTCGCGCCAGTTCGTGCGGTAGACGACGATGCCGTCCTGCGGAGCGCGGATGTTCATCCGCTCGATCGTCGCCTCGAGCGCCTCGACCCGCCCCCGCGCGCGGTCGCGCTGCTGGGCGAGCGAGCGCAGCTCCCCCCCGGTGAGGGCCTCCTGCACCCGGCGCTCCGCCTCGAGGTTCTGCAGGTCACGCTCGCGCCCCTTCTTGTCGAGGCGCGCCTTCTCGAGCTCGATCCTCTGCTGGACCTCCGGCGGCACGTCCGCCTTGAGCGCGGCCCGGCCGAGGTCCGCCTTGGCCTGCGCCGCCTGCTGGTCGACCTCCAGCAGCTTCATGCGGAGGTCGATCTGCTTCTGCTCGAGCTTCTTCTCCGCCTCGGCGAGCTCGGCCCGCTTCTCCGCGAGCTGCCGCTCCACCGCCTCGGTGTCGAGGCGCAGGATGCTCTCGCCCTTCTTCACCGCGCTGCCCTCCGGGGCGAGGAAGGCGATCTTGAAGTCGACCTCGGCCACCGGGGGGACGCCGATCTCGGTGGAGCGGACGGCGGCGAGCTCTCCCTCGAGCTCGGCCGAGAGGACGAGGTCGGCCTTCTTCACCTCGAAGGGCGGCCCGGCGTCGCGGCTCGGCGGCCGCCCGGCGAGGAAGACGAGCGCCGCCGCCGCGACGAGCGCGGCCAGCCAGACGGCGCGCGGAACCCGGCGGAGGGCCGCCCGCGCGCTAGAAGGGAAGGACACGGTCTCCCTCCGCGAGGCCCGACTCCACGACGCAGTCGACGGGCGTGCAGGCCGCGAGACGGACCTTCGCCGCGGCTCCCGAGGCGCGGCGCACGACGGGGCCGTCCTTCTCGAAGCGCACCGCCCCTCGCGGGACGGCGAGCGCGCGCGGCCAGGAGGCCCGCACCACCTCGACGCGGACGGAGAGGCCGGGGCGCATGAGCGGGTCGGTCTTCGCGAGCGACACGCGCACCGCGAACCCGGGCTTCGTCGTCGACGCGAACCAGCCGCGGCCACCGTCGACCGCCACCGAGCCGATCTCCTCGACCTGCCCCTCGAACACGCGGTCGGGGTAGGTGTCGAGGATGCAGCGGACCTTCATCGTCGGCGCGATCCGGCCGTGATCGGCGTGGGCGAGGGCCGCCTGCACCTCCATCGCCGACGGATCGGGCATCGATCCGATGGGGTAGCCCGGCCACACGGTGTCGCCCGGCTGGAGCTTGCGCGGTCCCTCGGGCCCCCACTGCCAGAAGTTGCCGACGAGGAAGATGCCCGCGCGGGGCGCGAGGAGGGACATGCTCCCGAGCGACTTCTCGGCCGCCTCGACCTCGCGTCGCGCCTTCTCCTCGACGGAGCGGGCGGTGGCGACGTCGGCCCGCGCGGAGACACCGTACGCCTCGCGGTCGAGGCGCGCCTTCTCGAGCGCGGCGGTCCGCTCGTGCCACGTCGCCTGGAAGCGCGCCCACTCGACCGCCGGCCGAAGGTCCTTCGGCACGACGGCGTCGATGCGGGCCTTCTCCGCCTCGACTTCGGCCTTCTCGACCGCCACGCGCTTCCGCTCGGCTTCCGCCGTGGCCTGCCGCTCGCGGCTCTCGCGGTCGTTCTCGGCCTGCCGGAGGCGGAGCCTGCGCTCCTCGATCGTCTGGATGAGCCGCGAGGCGTCGAGCTCGGCCACGCGTCCGCCGGCCGGGATCTCGGTCCCGTCCTCGGCCATCCACCGGATCTGCAGCTCGCCCTCGCCGCGGGGAGCGATGAGGGAGACCGAGCGCACCGAGCGCAGCTCGCCGCTGAGAAGGAACACGTCCTCGACCGCGCGCGCCTCGACCCGCGCTTCGCGCCGCGTCGGCGCGGCGGCGGCACCGCCGCAGCCCGCGGCCGCCGCCGAGAGGCATGCGGCCGCGACCGGGGCGACGACGAGGGTGAGGAGACGACGGCTCGGCAAGGAGGCCTCCGATCGCCCGTCCGATCACTATAGCGCCGGACACGGAGTGGGCCACAAGCGTTCACTTCGAGGCCGGACCGGCCTCGAATTATTACCCCTGCTCATGCCGGCGGTTAGAAACCGCGATGGTGCCGGCGCTATCATTTCGAGCGCACAGCTAGGAGGCCGGCTTCGTGCGAGGCCCGGCAGAACATTCGAGTCACCCGCCGCGCCTGTCCCTCTCGGAGAGGCTGTCCGCCAATGTCCTGACGGTGGCCTCGGCCTCGATCGCCGGGCTCTGGCTCCTCGTCGACCGCCTGCCGCGCGGGAACCCGCTGGCCGACAGCACCTTCCCGATGGCGAGGAGCACCGCGGCCGTGCTCCTCCCTCTCGCTCTCGGAATCCTGGTCTTCGTGTCCAGTCGCTCGTCCCGCGCCGCGCGGCGGCTCGCCCTGGGGCTCGTCGCGGCGGCGGCTCTGGCGGCGACCGTTCTCGGCGCGCGCAGCCTCGAGAGGCGGATGATTCCGAGCGAGGCCGCGCTCCGGCAGACGGCCGACGCGGCCCAGGTCCAGGGCCTCGCACCCGTGAGGATGTCACCCGCGACGGCGGCCGCGATCGTGCTGCTCGCGCTCGCGATGGCGGCCCTCGCCGGCGAGTCCACGCCGCGGCGGCGCCGGCTCGCGCTCGCCATCGCAGTCGCGGTGGCCCTCGCGTGCGGCGCCACCGCGGCGAGCTACGCCATCAGCGTGCCGATGGGACTCGCCTCCATCCCCTGGCCCATGTCGTCGTGGTCCGCGGCGGCCCTGGCTCTCCTCGCGCTCGCCGTCGCGATCGCGGCCGACCTGGGGAGCGGGCTCGAGCGGCTCGTCTTCGGGCGACGGGACCGGCACGCCGTGCTGCCGCCGGGCGAAGAGCGACGGCGCCGGGTCCTCGCCGCGAGCCTCGCCTTCTTCAGCGTCCTGGTCGCCCTCGGAGGTCCGGCGTACCTGCGCGCGCACGTCCGCAGGACGCGGGACGAGATCGGCTCGACGCTGCAGGGTATGGCCTCGCTGAAGGTGCGGCAGGCGGAGGAGTGGCGGCGCGAGCGGTTCGGGGACGCGCGCGCCCTGCGCCACGCCCCGGTCCTGCACGCCGCGAGCGCCACCGGCGACGCCTGGCGCCAGGCGGTGGCGTCGTATCTCGAGAGCTTTCGCGCGGCGTACGGCTACGAGTCGATCGTCCTCGTCGACGGGGACGAGCGGCTGACCGCCGGCCCCCCGCTCGACGACGACCCGGACACGGCGGCCCTCCTCGGGACGGCGCGCCGCACGGGAGACGTGGCCGTCGGCGAGATCCACCGCGACCGCGACGGCGCCGTCTGCCTCGAGCTGGCGGCGCCCGTGCTGCGGCTCGACGGAACGCCCTCCGGGGCCGCGGTGTGGCTCCACGTCCACCCCGCGACGCACCTGTTTCCGGCGATCACGGCGTGGCCGAGCCCGACCGGAACGGGCGAGATCCTGCTCGCCCAGCGCGATGGCGGGAGGCTCGTCGCCCTGAGCCCGCGCCGCGGCGATGCGACGACGGCCGCCCCCGGGGCGGGCTGGCCCTCGGTCACGCTGCGCGACGAGGCGGGCCTGTCGCTGCTCGGCGGCCCGCGCGTGGTCGCCGACTACCGCGGCGTCGCGACGCTGGCCGCGGCGAGGCCGGTGCCCGGCACGCCCTGGCTCGTCGTCGTCAAGCAGGACCTCGACGAGGCGTACGCGCCACTGCGCGACGAGGTGCTGCGCATCGTCGTCGGCTTCGCGCTCTTCCTGGCGGTCGGCGCGCTGGCGGCGGCGCTCCTGTGGCGCCAGCGCCAGCAGGCGCTCGTGGCCGAGCACACGGCGGCCGAGACCGCGCGGCGCGCGGCCGACGAGCGGCTCGCCCTCGTCATGCGCCACGCGAACGACGGCATCCTGCTGCTCGACGAGTCGCTGCGGATCATCGAGGCGAACGGCCGAGCGGCGGCGATGTACGGGTACGACCCGAAGGAGCTCCTCCGCCTGACGGTCGCGGACCTGCGGGCGCCCGAGACCCTCCCGCGGATGGCGGGAGAGGTCGCGCAGAGCGCGAACGCCGAGGGTGTCGTGTTCGAGTCCGTGCACCGTCGGCGCGACGGCTCGACGTTCCCGGTGGAGGTCAGCTCCCGGACGGTGGAGGTGGACGGAAGGCTCCTCCGCCTCTCGATCATCCGCGACGTCTCGGAGCGGAAGGCCCAGGCGGCGCAGCTCGAGCGGATGAACCGGATGTACCTCGCCCTCAGCCGGGTCAACGAGGCGCTCGTTCGCTCCGGGAACGCGGAGGAGCTGAAGGCCGACGTCTGCCGCATCGTGGTGGAGACGGCCGGCTTCCGTCTGGCGTGGATCGGCGAGCCGGGAGAGGACGGATGGGTCGCGGCCAGCGGAGCGGCCGGCGCGACCGAGTACCTGGACGGCATACGGGTGTGCGTCGACGCCACGCGGCCGGAGGGCCGCGGCCCCACCGGCACGGCCGTGCGCGAGGGCCGGACCCAGATCAACAACCGGCTCCTCGCCTCCGACGCGATGGCGCCGTGGCACGAGCGAGCCGCGGCGAGCGGCCTGCGATCCTCGGCCGCCTTCCCTCTGCGGATGCGCGACCGGGTGATCGGGGCCCTCACGGTGTACGCGGAGCAGGAGGACTTCTTCCGGGCGGCGGAGGTCTCGCTCCTCGAGGAGACGGCGAGCGACCTCTCGTTCGCCCTCGACGTCCTCGCGCGGGACGAGGAGCGCCGCGCGGCCGAGGCCGCGCGGCGGGAGAGCGAGGAGCGCCTGCGCTACCTCGTCTCCGCGACCCCGGCCATCATCTACACCTGCCGCGCGGACGACTACGCCACGACCTTCGTCAGCGAGAACGTCACCGCGATCCTCGGCCACGAGCCCCGGCAGTTCGTCGAACGGCCCGAGTTCTGGGTCGAGAATCTGCACGCCGACGACCGGGAGAACGCCTTCGCGGCCGGCGCCTCCCTCACGGCCGGGCGGTCGGTCATCCGCGAGTACCGCTTCCGCCACCGCGACGGGACGTACCGCTGGATGCAGGACGAGCTGAGGCTCGTCCCGGCCACGGAGGAGCGCCCGGCGGAAATCGTCGGCTGCTGGCTCGACGTGACGGCCCGCAAGGACGCCGAGGCCGCGCTCCACGCGCGCGAGGAGATCTTCTCGACGATCGCCGCCCAGTCGCTCGACGCGGTCACGCTCGTCGACCCCGCGACCGGCCGGTTCGTCGAGTTCAACGAGACGGCCCACCGCTCGCTCGGCTACACCCGCGAGGAGTTCGCGGGGATGGGCATCGGCGACGTCCAGGCCGAGCACTCCCCCGAGCAGATCGAGCGGAACATCCGGGCCATCCGCGAGCACGGCCAGGCGTCCTTCGAGACGCGCCACCGCCACAAGGACGGCTCGCTCCGCGACGTCCACGTGCGGGCCCGCCAGCTCGCCCTGCACGACCGGGCGTTCATGTCGGCGGTCTGGACGGACATCACCGAAAGCAAGCGGGCCGAGCGCGCGGCCCGCCGCCGCGAGTCGCTCCGCCGCGTCGAGTCCGACGTGCGCCGCGCCGTCGCGGTCGCGGCCCGGGTGGAGGACGCCGCCCCGGCCGCGCTCCGCGCCCTCGGCGAGGGGCTCGGGTTCGAGGTGGGATACGTCCACGTGCTGGAGGCCGACCGTCAGGGATTCGTGTCCGCCGGCGAGTGGTGCGACGGCTCGCCGGAGGCGGCTCGATTGGCCGAGGCCTGCCGGCGGCCGGCGCCGCTCGCGCAGTACTCGGTCGCGCGAGAGCTGGCGAACGCCCGCGGGACGATCTGGACCGAGGACCTCGCGGCCGAGGCGCGCCGGGCTGACGGGCCGTGGGGCGAGGCGGTGCTCGCCACGGGCTTCGTGCGCGG
>JAXLRD010000007.1:0-293371 GCA_046331285.1 Vicinamibacteria bacterium | reverse complement strand
CGTCGAGCGCACGGCCGAGGGCGTTCGCGCCCGGAAGGAGCGGATCCTGGCCTTCCTGCCCTGGCGCAAGCGGGGATGAACGGGCCAGGCCGAAGGAGGACTGCCATGCACCGAGCCCTGCGACTCGGCCTCGTCATCACGATCCTGATGGGCTCGATCGCCGTCGCGTCCGCCGGAGACGTGTCGCTGTCGCCGCGCGTCTTCCTGCCCGACGGCACCGAGTTCGTGGCGTGGGAGTGCCGGACGGCATGGACGAGGACCTACGTCGTCGACCAGATGCACCCGGAGGCGTCCGACGAGAACCCGGGGACCGCGCAGAAGCCGTTCCGCACCATCGGCCGCGCCGCCGAGGTGCTGATGCCGGGCGAGCGCGTGATCGTGAAGTCGGGTGTCTACCGCGAGGAGGTCGTGCCGCGGCGAGGAGGCACGGGGCCGGAGGCGATGATCGGCTACGAAGCGGCGCCGGGCGCGCGCGTGCTGATCAAGGGATCACGCGTTCTCGAGGGCCGCTGGACGCGCTCGAAGAATCCCGACGCGTTCTCGGAGAAGCTGTGGATGGCGCCGCTGCCGGCGTCGCTCTTCCCCGGCGAGAACCCCTTCGCGCTGGAGAACGCCAGCGCCGCCGACGTCGCGATCATGCCCTGGGCCACGGCGTGGGCGAACCGACCGCCGTTCTCCATGCGGCGCGGGATCGTCTTCCAGGACGGCCGCCGCCTGCAACAGCTCGCCGCCTACGTCGATCTCATGTGGGTCCCGGGCTCCTTCTGGGTGGAGCCGTCCGGGACGGCGGTCCACGTGCACCCGTTCGACGACGCCGATCCCAACGACGCGGTGATGGAGGTGACGGTCCAGCCGCACCTGTTCGCGCCGGCGTCGACCGACCTGGGCTACATCCGCGTCGCCGGCTTTCACTTCCTCCACGCCGGCAACGGCTATCCGCGCACCGGCGTCGGCGCCGTGTTCACGCGCGGCGGGCATCACTGGCTGATCGAGGAGAACACCGTCTCCGACGTGAACTCCGTCGGGATCGAGATCGGCACGCGAAGCCTGGAGACGGCCGACGAGGACCGGTCTCGCGTCGATGACGAGCGGGCGAGCCGCAGCCCCGGGCGCAACATCGTCCGCCGGAACCACCTCTACGGATGCGGCCGCGGCGGGATCCAGGGCCTGGCGGTGCGCCGCGCCCTCGTCGAGGAGAACTGGGTTCACGACAGCGGCTGGTGGGACGCCGAGCGGCTGTGGGAGACGGGCGGGATCAAGCTGCTGCTGAACGAGGGGACCCTCGTCCAGCGCAACCGGATCGAGCGCATCACGGGCGGCGGCGGCGTGTGGCTGGACTGGGACAACAGGAACAGCCGCGTCACGCGGAACCTGATCGTGGCCACCCACCCGTGCTGCAACGGCTCGATCTTCGTCGAGGCCTCGAGGCAGACGAACTGGGTCGACCACAACGTGCTGTGGGACGTGCGGGGCACCGCGATCTCCGCGGGCGACACCGACAACCTCGTGGTCGCCCACAACCTCATCGGGCCCACGGCCAGCGTCGGCGTCCGCGCGGCGGTCCTCACCGATCGGACGCTGGACGGCCGGGCGATGACGGCGCGCGGCAATCGCGTCCACGGCAACGTCATCCTCGCGCCGGTCCCCGTCTCCTTCGAGGACCAGGGGAACACGTCCGACTACAACGTCTTCGGAGATCCGGCGTTCGACCTCGCGGCGTGGAGGGCGAAGGGGTACGACCTCCATGGCCGCGGGACCGCGGTGAAGAGCCGCTACGACGCCGGCGCGGCTCGGCTGGCCTTCTCGACCGATGGGCCGCTGCCCGCCGTGCCGCGCGTCGTCGCGCCCGACGTCGACTACTTCGGCCCAGTCGCCGAGGCCGCGCCGGCCATTCCCGGTCCGTTCGAGGACCGCTTCACCGGAGAGGTCGTCCTCGACCTCTCGCCCCTGCTCCGCCGGCCCTAGGCCGCGCGCTCGTCGAGCGCGTTCTCCTGTCTCGCCCCCGAACGGGGGCGAGACAGGATGCCATCACTGCGCGGTGACGGTCGTCGCGGTCTCCTTCGTCACGACCGGCGGGTTCCACTTGCCCGTGAGGACCTCCGCCATCGGCGAGTAGAGGCGCAGGGTCAGGTTGAACGGGCCCTTGGGCGCCGGCAGCCAGTTGGCCTCGAGGTCCCTGCCCGGGCTCTCGTTCTGGAAGTAGAGGTCGAGCGAGCCGTCGTCGTTGTAGACGAACGGCATCCAGCTGCTGACCGCGAAGCGGTCGAGGGCGTTCGGCACCTGGAAGCCCTCGCCGTCGTAGAGCGTGACCGACCAGAAGGCGCGGACCGGCGGCAGCTGCGACTTCTCGAAGTGGATCGTGTAGCGGCTCGCGCCGTCGAGGGTCTTGCCGCCGTCGTCGACCAGGTTCAGGGGGTAGATCGCGTCCTCGGGCAGGTTCGCGCCGAGGCCGACCTGGGCGATGATCGCGCGCTTCAGGTAGTAGTTGCCGTAGACGCCCATGGTGTCGGTGTTCATCGACCAGCCGTTCACGACCCGCGCCAGCGTCGCCACCTTGGCCTGCATGAGCTTCAGCGCCGTCTTCGGCGCGGCCGCGATCGCCTTCTGCACCGCGGGGTCGAGCGTCGCCCACGAGAAGCTCCGGCCGGCCTCGATGCCGATGCGCCGCATGCGGGCGAGGATGGGCCCGTCCGTCGCGTGGGGCGGGTTCACCTTCAGCAGCTCCGCCGCGTAGGCGAAGTACTTGTCCGCCGGCATGGTGTCGACCTGGATCTTGGGCGGCGTCTTCATGTCGACGGCCGGGTCGATGGCGACGGTCGCGGCCTTCGCGGGCTTGCCCCACTGCGAGAGCGGCACGACCTCGTAGCCGGCCTGGATCTTGTGGACGGCGTCGTAGTCGGCGGGGCCGTCCGTCTTCGTGCGGCCGATGATCCAGACGTAAGGCGTGGGAGCGACGATGCGACTCATGCCGGCGGGCACCGCTCCCTGCCATCCGGCCGGGGTGACGAGGAAGCTCGCGGCCGTCGTGCCGGTGGTGCGCCAGCCCGGCGCGTCGAACACGTCGCTCCACATGTCGAGCATCGGGAGGAGGTAGTAACGGTCGCCCGTGTCCGGCGCCGACAGGACGACCGGCTCCCGCGTGACGTCGAGCCAGGCGATCGAGTACAGCGTGTCGAAGTTGGGCCGGACGACCACCCTCATGTCCGCCGGGGGGAACGCCGGGAAGTGGTGAAAGGCGTTCATCGGGCCGCGGCCGGGCTCCTTCCCGGCCTCGATGTTCGACATCTGCAGGCGCGTGAGGTCCATCGACAGGAGCGGATAGAAGTAGAGGTACGCGTCGACCGCGATCGCGCGAGCCTCGTCCGGCGATACCGCGGGCTTCTGCGCCGCCGCCGGGCTCGCGACCGCGAGTACGACACCGAGGCCGAAGGCTCTCAACGTTGGACCGTTCATGGGCCCTCCTCGCTTGGGCGCGGCCTGAGAGGCGCGCCCCTTCGACAGCTTCTACCGCAACTCCGCGGTGACCACCCGCGGCCGGTTGCATTGTTCGCTTCGCCCGGAACGCACGTCTGAGGCCACTCGCGATCGGAATCGCACAGGCGCAGCCTGCGGCGGGCGGCTTGCCGGAACCGACCCCGATCCCTCCAGGCGCGCCACGACCCTGTGCCGGACCGTTCAGCTGCGTCGCTAACAGCGATTCAGGCCCCGGCCGTAGGCTGTTCTACGCATGCGACGAGCGCGGGTGGCGAAGGTGGCGGGCGCGACGCTCTGTCTCGGGCTCGTGGGCCTGAACGCCGTCGCCTACCGGCAGGCGCGGGCGTTCACTCACTTCGCGGCGCCGGGGCCGCGCACGAAGGTCGGCCAACTCTCCGTCGCGGAGTCGCTGCGCGTCCTGATCGACGGCGTCCGGATTCCTCGGCCGGAGAACCAGAGGACGCCGGCCGACGTCGGCTTGGTCTACGAGCGCCACGTCTTCGCAGGCGGGCGAGGGGTGCCGCTCGAAGCGTGGCTCGTTCCCTGCCGCGAGGCGCGCGGCACGGTCGTCCTCTTCCACGGCCATGCCGCTAGCAAGGACTCGCAGCTTCGGGAGGCGAAGGCGTTCCACCGGATGGGCTGGAACGCGCTGCTCGTCGACTTCTACGGCTCGGGCGGATCGGGAGGCAGCGAAACCACGATCGGCTACTACGAGGCCCTCGACGTCACGCGGGCGTTCGAATACGCCCGGGGGTTGCCGGCGCCGGGCCCGGTGGTGCTCTTCGGCGCCTCGATGGGAGCCGCCGCGGTGCTGAAGGCCGTGGCCGACGACGGCCTGCGGCCGGCGGCGCTCGTCCTCGAGTGTCCCTTCGACAGCCTCATCGGCACGGTCCGGCACCGCTTCGCCAACCGCGGAGTGCCCTCATTTCCGTTGGCCGACCTGCTCGTCTTCTGGGGAGGCGCGCAAGAGGGCTTCGACGCCCTGGGCTTCCGGCCGGTGGACCTGGCGTCGCGAGTTCGCGTGCCGACCCTGCTGATGAACGGCGACAAGGACGAGTGGGTCCGGGTCGACGAGGCGCGAGCCATCTTCGACGCTCTGCAGGGGCCGAAGACGCTCCACTACTTCGCCGGCGTGGGACACGACTCGTGCCTGCGAAACCGGCCGGACGAGTGGAAGGCCGTGGTCGGAGAGTTCCTTGCCGGCACGTCGGGAGTTGCGCCTCGCTAGCGATGCTCGCGGCAGTCGATCCTCGGGTTCTCGGCCGATCCGAGGCTCGGCGCTTCGCAGGCGCTCTTCGAGACGCGACGGATCGGCACCAGGTTGAAGCCTCCATAGATGTCGCTATCCCAGACGACGCGAGTAGCCTCCTCTGGCGGACGAGACACGAGGCCTTCGTAGATCGTGGAATCGATGCCCATCACCTGAAAGGCGACCCAGAAGGGCCGCCGCTCGGCGAGAGCGGCGTGTGCGCACCGGTAGGCCCCCGCGCGCTCCTCGTCAAACGAGATGACGCCGCACGCCTGCGCGCCAGGGCCGGCTGAGTCCGCGAGCTCCCGCTCGTAGCGCGCCAGAGAGGGGCCCCAGGAGGGCGGGCTGCCCAGCAGGGCCGAGACCAGGTGCACGGCCGCGATGCCGATCGAGCCCGCTCCCTGCCGCTGCCTCCGAGCCGCAAGTCGCGCGACCAGCGCGTACGCCGGCCACTGCCCCAGGAGGAGAGCGAGCACGAACTCCTTGACGTCCATCCCCGCAGTGGCGACGGCCGCCGCGTGCGGGAAGAGGGCCACGACGGGCAGTGGACTTCGGAGCCTCAGGCCGAGCAGGGACGCGCCCACGAATAGCACCATCGCCGCCGGCCAGGCGAGGGCGAACGGCCACCACGACGCCCACCAGCGCGACCATCCCCGGAGAGTTCGCCCGGCCGTCGTCGAGCCACGCTCGTCGCCCATGAGCCGCGCTTCCTCCGAGACCCCCGGCAGGGAGCCCGTGACCTTGGACACCGGATGCCGAGGGAGGGATCCGGTGTCGCCAAACGCACCAACCGAAACACGGCTGAAGCGAGCAGTGTGAGGGCATGTCCGCGAGCCGTTCATCTCCGTCGCGGCTTCCGGTGTCTAATGCCACGACGAGCCGGAGAGGCGATGCTGCAGCCGAGGAGGCGACCTGTGCGATCGCGGAGTCGGGCCCTTGCGACCCTCTTGAGCGTCCTCGCGGCGCTAGGCCTCCTCTCTCTGCCGCGACCGTGTGGCGCCTCCCTTGTCGGGCCGAGTGTTCACGGTCTGGCCGCAGGGTCGAATGACGTCGTTGTCCGTGTCGGAAAGAAGATTCTCTTCTTCGACCACGAAGGGAACTTCAGGCGTGAAGTCACGCCGGCCGGGGTCAGGCTCGACGAGGCGCGCCTTCTCACTCTCACCGACGACGGCCGGCTCTGGGTGTCGTATGCCAGGGAGAATGCCGACGGCGGCGTCGAGGCCACGACGCTGGTGGCGCTCGATGACTCGGGAGCGGTCGCCGTCAGCCGAGCGCTGAAGGGTGACTGGAGCTTCCACGTCACGCCCCGCGGAGCGGTCTACGCCGGCCAGGTGAGCTCGACGACGAAGCGGCTCGGCGTCGTGCGCCTGGACGCCGCGACCGGCCGGACGACGCCGCATGCCGCGATCCCGATCGACAAGGCCGTGAGGGTCCTCGATCTGGGTGCGGCCTCCGCGGTGGCGTGGGCGGTCGACGATTCAGGCGACCTCTTCGTCCTGACGACCGCGGCCGAGCGGGGCCGAGTAACCCGCTACCACCCGAGCGGTGACGCGGTCCGGTCCTGGGACGTCCTGCCTGACCCGGTCACGTCGGTGTCCTACATCAAGGACGTCATCCTCGACCGCGACGGTGTCCCCTACGTGACGCACTCGTCGTGGGAGGTGAGCTCGGCGGCCGGAAACTCGGGCAGCGTGCTTCGGCTGGATCCGGCGGGCGGAGAGCCGCTGAGGATCAAGGAGGGGATCGGCTACCTCCAGCACGCGGCCGTCGCGCCGGCCGGGGACGTGTTCGTGGTCGACCTGTCAGAGGAGGTCGCGCGTTACGCACCCACGGGCGAGCGGCTGCTCAGCTGGGTGGCGGTGCCTCCCAAGTCCGGCGACACCTGGGAGGGTCGTCGCCGGCACATCGAAGAGGCCCGCCGCGCGGGGCCGGACTCGACGCTCGCCGAGCTGGTGAATGCCCTGGTGTACGGCGACTGGGACACGACGCGCCACGCGAGTCGATGGCTTCTGGCGAAGGGCGCGGGAGCCGTTGCCGAGGTGACGGCGGCCGTGGCGAAGAGCGACGGCTCTCCGGCCCTGAAGAACGCCGCAGAGGGTCTCTGGGACGCACATCCGGATGCGGCCGCCCGCCTGTTCCTCGAGAGCCGGGATGAGGCCGTTCGACGAGCGCTGGCGCTGCACCTCGCGTGGAAGAGCGCTCCGCCCGCGGGCGTGCGAGAGCTGCTGAATCGCCTGGCCCTGGCCGGCGACGAGGAGGCCGCGGACGCGCTCGGCAACGTCGGGCTGACGCCGGAGATGGTGGCCGCGCGCATCGGGCAGCTCCGCAGGGCGCAGGGATCCAAGGCCGATGCCGCCTTCGACGCGAAGTGGGACCTGACGCGCGGCTATGCGGAGTCGATCGGCGCCCTCGAGGCCATCCTGAGGAATCCTCGCGATCCTCAGCGCATCCTCTTCCGGGACCTGATCCTCGAAGCGTCTCTCGAGTCGACGCACGAGCTGGATGGCAAGCCCCGGTCGGTCGCAGCGGAAGTGGTGGCCCGTACCGGCAGCTGGTCGAGTGACAAAGACCCGCTCGTGAGCGAGACGGCAGCCATCGCCCTGACGGCTTTCGGTGTCGCCGGGCACGAAGCCCAGGCCATCGGCGCCGCCGCCAGGGATGCCTCCCTCGCGCGCACGGTGCTGCGGGCCTTCGCGGGGCTCGCGCGGGCGATGCCGGAGGCCGTCGCGTCTCACGTCCCGGCGCTGCTCGCCCTCGCGCGAGCGCACCCCGCGTCGGAGTACGACGACGTGCTCGCCGACTTCGCCGAGATCCCGCAGGAGGCGGTCCGCGTGGCGACCCGTATGCTCATCGCCGATCCCGGGCTGCCGGTGTCCAGGCGCGCGACCGTGCTCTCGAGGCTCCGTCCGGAGAGCGTACCGCGTGCGGAGCTCCTCCGGCTCCTCGGAGACCCCGGGTGGCAGAGGCCCCTCGTGACCCAGTACTCGTACCACTCGTTCGTCGAGGCCGTCGTCCAGAAGCATCCCCAGGACGCCGAGGTGCGGGGCGCCGTCAAGGACACGCTCCTCGCTCTCCTGGCCGAAGCGGGCGACCCGCCGGCGGGTCAGTCGCCGAAACAGTCTGAAGCCCGGGCGATCCTCCTCGGATGCCTCGCGCCGCTCGTCACGAGCGCCGATGGCCCGCGGATCACCGCTCTCCTCGCGGATCCAGGCCTGAGCCGCGACGCGCGCTGGCAGGCGCTGAGGCTCGTGTCCCGGATCGCCCCGGACGAAGAGCTTCGCGCGCGCCTCGTCCCGCTTCTGAGAAGCCCCGACGAGCGCCTCGCGGCCGCGCAGGCGCTCGGCCGCGCTGGTGATCCGGCGGCACTCGCGGTGCTGATCGAGGATGGCCTGAAGAAGCTCGGCTACTACTCCAGCGTGGACCTCGACGTCGACTCCTTCCGCCCTCTCGGCGCCGAGGCCGAGCAGGCGCTGATCGGGCTCCTCGACTACCCCAACGAAGGCACCCGTCGGGCCGTGCGGCTGTTCCTGGCCGAGTGGCCGTCGATGGACGGGCGCCGCCGCATGCGCGCGGACTTCGACCGGGCGATCGAGGTCGGCCAGGCTCCTCGCTCGTACGATCTCGAGGCGCTCGCCGTCGCGGGCGAGTCGATCGTCGACCCGCTCGTCGACCTGGCGCTGAAGCACCCGGACGCGATCGAGGACCTCGCGGGATCCGACGGCGAGGAGGGGCCGCTCGACGCTCAGATCCGCGCGGCTCTCTCGCGGGAAACGGACCCGGACCGCGCCGCCGCGCTCAGGAGGATCGAAGCGCGCCTGTGCCGCTGCTTCTAGAGGTCCGCGCCAACGTGTGGCTCCCCGAACGCTGAGCGCTACCGCGAAGCGGGAGCCGGCAGGATCTCCGGATACGTCACGCGGACCTTGGGCAGCTTCTTGCCGTCCTGGCCGACGACCTGGAGCCTCCAGTCCGCCGAGTCGCCGACGGACTTCGGAATCAGAAGATCGAGACGGTATCCCTCCTCGATCCGCGTGGCGAGGGCGTGAACGCCTCCGTCCTTCAGCACCTGGTCGAGCGAGAGATCCCCTCCGCCGGTGGCCTTCGTCATGGCCGCGATCCAGCGAGTGGACTCGTCACGGATTCCGTCTCTCGCGAATCGCGGACGACCCTCGGCCGTGCGCACGACGAAGACGCGCACGCCTCGCCGTGCTATCGCGGTCACCATCTCGCGAAGATCGCTCGTGCTCGCGGTGTCTTCGCCGTCCGTGAAGAAGCAGAGGGTGTCGCCAAGAGCCGGCTCGCCGAAGCCGCGGCTCGCGAGGCGCGCGCCGGCGTAGAGCGCCGAAGGGCCCTCGGCCCTCAGGGTCCTGGCCCCGCGAATGGCGTCCCGAAGCTCGGCCGCGTCGCTCGTCAGCTCGGAGTGCACGCGGAGCGTGATGTCGAGCGTCAGGAGCGCGACCCGGTTGGCCGGCACGAGCGCCTCCACCAGTTCCTCGACCGCCTTCCACGGGGACGAGATGGCCTGGCTTCCGCTCGTGTCGACGAGGACGCCGACGCGGCGCGACGCACGGTCGGGCGTCGCCGAGACGATCGTGATCGGTCTGCCGTGAGATTCGGCGAAGAAGCTCGTGGCGGTCAGGCCCGTCACGGGAGAGCCGCGCTCGTCCGTGACGCTGACGAGGACGGCGCGGCGCTCGCCTTCCTCGGCCGTCGCCGGCCGGGCTGCCGCCGCGGCCACCGCTCCGATCGCCGCGACCAGTGCCAGCGCCACCCTCATAGGAACTGCCCTCGCCGTCATCGTTCGCCCGCTCCTCGCGGGCGAGTCTATCCCGCCGAGAGACTCCCCACGGCCGCCCGGCTACGCGCCCGCCGGCGTGTCGCCCCAGTGCGGGGCCATGGACTCGACGTACTTCAGGCCGGTGCCGGTGTCGAAGACGACGGTCGTGTCGTCCGGACCGATCACGCCGTCGGCGAGGAGCCGGGGCAGCGCGGCGACGCAGGCCCCGCCCTCGGGCGCCATGAAGATCCCCTCCGCAGCCGCGGCCCGGCGGACCCCCGCCACCATCTCGGCGTCCGACACGGCCACCGCCGCGCCGCGGCTCTCGCGCAGCGCCCGCAGCATGAGGGCGTCGCCGACGGCCCGGGGGATGCGCAGGCCGTGGGCCAGCGTCGCCGCGCCGTCCCAGAACGGCGCGGACGTGCCGCCCGTGGCGAAGGCCCTGACGATCGGCGCGCAGCCCTCCGCCTGGACGGTGATCATGCGGGGGCGCCGGCCGTCGACGAGGCCGAGGGCCTCCATCTCGTCGAAGGCCTTCCACATGCCGATGAGGCCCGTGCCGCCGCCGGTCGGGTAGACGATCGCGTCGGGCAGGCGCCACCCGAGCTGCTCCGCGAGCTCGTAGCCCATCGTCTTCTTGCCCTCGACGCGATAGGGCTCCTTCAGCGTGGCGCAGTCGTACCAGCCGTTCTGCTTCGCCGCCTCGGCGCAGTGGCGTCCCGCGTCGGTGATGAGCCCGTCCACGGTGCGCACCTCCGCCCCGAAGGACTCCGCCTCGGTGATGAAGATGCGGGGGACGTCGCGGGGCAGGAAGACGTGCGCGCGCAGGCCGGCCCGCGCGGCGTAGGCGGCCAGCGCGCTGCCGGCGTTGCCGGCCGACGGGGCGCAGACGTCCTGCGCGCCGAGCCGCTTCGCCATCGCGACCGCGACGGCCATGCCGCGGGCCTTGAAGGAGCCGGTCGGGTTGCCGCTCTCGTCCTTGACGTAGAGCCGCCCGAGGCCGCAGCTCGCCCCGAGGCGGGGGGCCGCGAGGAGGGGCGTGCGCCCCTCGCCGAGGGAGACCCGCTGCGCCGCGTCGTCGACGGGCAGCACCTCGGCGTAGCGCCACACGGTCGCGTCGTCCCGCTCCTTCAGCGCGGCCCGGGTGAGCGTCCGTGCGGCGCGGGCGAGGTCGTAGCGGGCGAAGACCGGCCCGCCGCACTCGCAGAGGTGGACGATCGTTCCCGCGTCGAAGCGGCGGGCGCAGGCCGTGCACTCGAGGTGGGTCAGCGTCATGGGCACAGGATCGCACGCGACAATACCTATTGCTTTCCCATAGAGCCCGTGCCACTCTTCCTCTGGCAAGGCCATAGGAGGCGGGGTGGGCGAGAAGACCGACGTCTGGCAGGGGACGCTGGCGCTCATGGTGCTGAAGACCATCGAGGCGCTCGGGCCGATCCACGGTTACGGCATCGCCCGGCGGATCGAGCAGACGAGCGGAAACCGCCTCGTGCTGAACTACGGCACGCTCTACCCGGCGCTGCTGAAGCTCGAGCAGGAGGGGGCGATCGCCTCCGAGTGGGGCCAGTCCGAGAACAACCGGAAGGCGAAGTTCTACACGCTCACCCGCGCGGGCCGGAAGCAGCTCGCCCGCGAGACCCGCGACTGGGAGAAGACGACCGAGATCCTGGCCCGCTTCCTCGCCCCCTCGGAGGACCCGGCGTGAGGGCGCTGCGCGCGTTCCTGCGGCGGCTGGCCGGCCTCTTCGGCCGTGATCGGCGCGAACGGGAGCTCGCCGAGGAGATCGAGAGCCACCTGCAGATGCACGTCGACGACAACGTTCGCGCCGGCATGACGCCGGAGGAGGCCCGTCGCGACGCGCTCCTGAGGCTCGGTGGGGTCGAGTCCACCAAGGAAGCGTGGCGCGACAGGAGCACCTTCCCCGTCGTCGACCACCTCGTGCGGGACGCGCGCTACGCGCTGCGGCAGCTCGGTCAGCGCGCGGGCTTCACCGCCACCGCGGTCCTCACCCTCGCGCTCGGCACGGGCGCGGCCGTCGCGATCTTCGCGTTCGTGGACGCGGCCCTCGTGAAGCCGCTGCCCTATCGCGACCCGGCCCGGCTCGTCGGCGTCTTCGAGGCAGTGGAGGCCTTTCCGCAAGACAACCTGTCGTATCCCGACTATCTCGACTGGAAGCGGATGAGCTCCACCCTGGCGTCCCTGAGCGCCTACGGGGGATCCGGCTTCCGGCTCAGCACCGGTTCGGGCGTTCAGCCGGTGACGGGCGCTCGGGTGAGCGACGACTTCTTCCGTACTCTCGGGGTCCGGCCCGTTCTCGGGCGCGACTTCCGCGACGGCGAGGACCTGCCGGGGGCGCCGCGCACGGTCCTGCTCAGCTACGGGGCGTGGCAGGCGCGCTTCGGCGGGAGCCCCGACGTCCTCGGCCGGACCCTGACCCTGAGCGGCGACCCCACCGTGGTCATCGGCGTCCTGCCCCGCGACTTCCACTTCGCGCCGGCCGAGCCCGCCGAGTTCTGGACGACCCTGCATCCCGAGAGCGAGTGCGACCTGCGGCGGAGCTGCCACTCCCTCTACGGGGTGGGCCGCCTGAAGGACGGCGTGTCGGTGGCCTCGGCCGAGGCCGAGATGAAGTCCATTGCCCGTCGCCTCGAGGCCCAGTATCCCGATTCCAACCGCGGCCAGGGCGCGGCGGTCCTCCCGCTCGCCGAGGTCGTGGTCGGCAACATCCGGCCGACGCTGCTCACGCTCCTCGGCGGCGCCGCGGTCCTCCTCGTCATCGCGAGCGTGAACGTGATGGGGCTCGTCCTCGTGCGCTCGGAGGGCCGCCGGCGCGAGGTGGCCGTGCGCAGCGCGATGGGAGCCTCGTCCGTCCGGCTCGTCGCGCAGTTCGTGACCGAGGGGCTGGTCCTGTCGCTGGCCGGCTGCGCCCTCGGCCTCGTGGCCGCGCAGTGGGCCATGCGTCTGCTCATCGGGCTCATCCCCGCGAACCTGCTCGGGGCGATGCCGTTCCTGCAGGACCTCGGCCTGAATCCGCGCGTGCTGGCGTTCGCCGCAGTCGTGGCCGTGGCGGCGGCGGCCCTCTTCTCGGTCACGCCCGCCCTGCGCCTCGCGTCGCCCGCCATCCGCGAGGCCCTCGCCGAGGGCAGCCGCGGCTCGGCGGGGACGATCTGGCGCCGCCTCGGCGCGCGCCTCGTCGTGCTGGAGCTGGCCATGGCGATGGTCCTTCTGGTCGGCGCGGGCCTCCTCGGCAAGAGCCTCTACCGCCTCCTGCAGGTGGATCTCGGCCTGCGGCCCGACGGTCTCGTGACGATGCAGATCGCCGCGCCCGCGTCCGTCTACGGCAAGGACGCGGCGGCGATCGCGCTGGTCCGGGACCTCGACCGCCGCCTCCGCGCCCTGCCCGGCGTGCAGTCGGTCGGCTTCGTCGCCAACGGCCTGCCGCTCGGTAGCAATGGCAACACGACGTGGTTCCGGGTGCTGGGCCGTCCGTGGCACGGCGAGCACGACGAGACGCCGGAGCGCGACGTCAGCCCGGCCTACTTCGAGACGCTCGGCGCGCCGCTCCTCGCCGGCCGCGCCTTCACGGAGTCGGACGACCTGACGAAGCCTCGCGTGGCGATCGTCAACCGCGCGCTGGCGCGCCGCTACTTCCCGGGAGAGGATCCGCTCGGCAAGCAGCTCTCTTTCCTCTCCGACCCGCCGGTGCCCATGGAGATCGTGGGCGTCGTCGACGACGTGCGGGAGGGTCCGCTCGACGCCGCCGTCCCGCCCGCTCTCTACCTCCCGCTCTACCAGAGCACGGGCAACTACCTGGGCGTGGTGGTCCGGGCCGCCCAGGCCGACGCGGGACTCCTCCGCGCCATGTCGGCCACCGTCCGCGGCATCGACCCCGAGATCGCGGTCGTCGCGACCCAGACGATGCGCGAGCGCGTCGACCTCTCGCCGTCGGCCTACCTGCACCGCTCGTCGGCGTGGCTCGTGGGCGGCTTCGCGGTCCTGGCGCTGCTGCTCGGGGTGATCGGGCTCTACGGCGTCATCGCCTACTCGGTCGGCCAGAGGACGCGCGAGATCGGCGTCCGCATCGCCCTCGGCGCGCAGCGGCGATCGGTTTACGAGCTCGTCCTGGGCGAAGCGGGAGGCCTGATCGCGCTCGGCACCGCGGCCGGGCTCGTTCTCTCGGTGGCCGCGGCGTCCGCGATGCAGGGCCTCCTCTTCGGCGTCCGCTCGTGGGACCTGCCGACCCTGGTCGTGGTCGCGATCGTGCTCGGGGGATCGGCGCTCGTCGCGAGCTACCTGCCGGCCCGGCGCGCGGCGTCGATCGACCCGGTCGAGGCGCTGCGGACGGAGTAGCTACTTCTCCGGCGGCAGGTGCTCCAGCACCAGGCCCGTCGCGGTCCGCTGCCTGAAGCCCTTCCAGTAGGTGTGGTCGGGCTTCGGCTTCCCGTCGCGTTCCGCGGAGTAGACGCCGTCGGCGCCGCGCGGAGTGGCCACCTCGAGGTACGCCTGCTTGTCCGTCTCGCCCTTCAGGTGGATCGACAGGAACGCGGTCGCGAAGTGCTGGAGGACGTTGTTCGACCGGACGCTGTCCCATACGCCGTCCGCGTAGTGCATGAAGGGGAACATGCCGAGCGCGTCCGAGTACGCCCACGCCTCGGCCGGTGCGGGGATCGGCGCCGCGACGTTGTGCGATCCCTCGAGGAACGTGAGCAGGTAGCGGTCCGACCTCGTCGCGCCCGCGAACAGCGCGCGGACGCCTTTCTCGTATCCGACGATGTCGTCGGCGCTGCCGGCGACGAACAGCACCGGCGTCGTGATCGCGCGCAGGCCCTCGGCGTCCCAGGCTCCGACCGCTCCGCCGTACGGCGCGATCGCGACGGCGGCCTTGATGCGCGGGTCGGCCCGCTTCGCGAACGCGGGGTTCGCCGTCGCGCGTTCGTAGAGGAGGCGGTTGGGCGGCGCGACGCGGGCCGCGACCGCCGCGTCCGAGAAGCCCGCGCCGAGGCTCGAGACGACGCCGTAGCCGCCCATCGAGTAGCCGACGAGGCCGGTCCGCGACGCGTCGACGAGCCCGGACAGGAACGAGCCGGAGCCGGCGCGCGAGAGCCGGTCGATCGTGTCGAGCACGAAGAGCTGGTCGAGCGGCCGGTTGTAGAGGGTGCTCGCGAACGCCTTCTGGTCGGCGTACGTGCTGTCCGGGTGGTCCGGCGCCGCGACGACGAAGCCCTTCGACGCGAGGTTCTCGCAGAGGTGGCTCAGCAGGAACCGGTTGCCGGGGAAGCCGTGAGACACGACGACGAGCGGGTACCCGCCTACGGCGGCGGCCTTCGGCGCCGCGTCGCGCACCGCGCGGCCGTGCAGGTCGGTGGGCCGCGCGGGGTCGCGCGCGACGGTGTGGTACACGCCGTCCGGCGTCTGTCCGGCGGCCAGGGCGGCGGGGTACCACACCTCGATCGTCAGCGTGCGGTCGTAGCGGGCGACGGGGCCGCCCTCCTTCGTCTCGAGGACGTTCACGCGGTTCATGTCGGTGGCCGTGACCGTGCGCACCCCGACCGCGAGCGGGCCGTACGCCGCGAGCTCCGGGGCCATCGGCGTGACCGCGTCGACGCGGTTCTGCTGGGCGAGCGCCGGATCCGCGATCAACAACGCCGCGGCCAGCACCCTGGTGGATCGAAGCATCGTCCCCGCTCCTTCGTGCCGTCGTCCCGGGGAGCGTACCATCGCGCTCGAGGAGGCTCCCGTGCCCAGGCTCTTGCACGTGCTGTCGACCGTCGCGCTCTCTCTCGGCGTGTCCGCCGCGCTCGCCGCCGACGCGCGCCCGCGCTTCGTCATCGACGCGGACACCGCGAACGAGGTCGACGATCCCTACGCGATCGTGCGCGCGCTGCTGGAGCCGCGCATCGAGGTGGTCGGGCTCTCCTCGGCGCAGTGGCAGGCGAGCCACTGGGCCACGGCCGACACGCTCGAGGACAGTCAGCGCCTGAACGAGGTGCTGCTCGGCCACCTCGACCGGATGAGCCTGCCGCACCCGCGGGGCGCCCACGCGCGGCTCTTCGACTGGGGCGAGGAGCTGGCCCAGCGCTCGGCCGCCGCGGACTTCCTGATCGCCCAGGCGAGGCGCACGCCGGCCGGCGAGAAGCTCGGCGTCATCGTCCTCGGCGCCTCGACGAACGTGGCCTCGGCGCTCCGCGTCGCGCCCGACATCGCGCCGCGGATCCGCGTCTTCCTCCTCGGCACCGGCTACGACCCCGCGCGAGGCATCTGGACGAAGCTCGACTTCAACTGCATCAACGACCCGCGGGCGATCTCGGTCCTGCTCGACACCGAGGGGCTCGAGCTGCACGTCATGCCCCACAACACCTCGGCCTCCCTCAGCTTCGACTTCGCCGAGGTCGCCCGGCGGCTCGGCGGCCGCTCGGAGCTGCACGACTTCCTGATCGCGCGCTGGCGCCAGCACGCCGACGCCAGCCGGCGCTCGCGCGTCCTCTGGGACCTGGCGCTCGTCGAGGCCGTGATCCACCCCGAGATGGCGCGCGAGGCGTCGGTGCGCACTCCGCCCGAGAACACGGAGCGCATGGTCTCGGTCTACACGTCGATCGACGCGGCGGCGATGCGCGCGGACTTCTTCGAGCGGCTCTCGAAGCCGCTCGGGGCCACGTCGAATCAATGAGATTTCCTTTGTCGGCCCACGTGGCCGCGTGCTAGGGTTCCGCAGCCAAATCCCAGCCAAACCCGGATGGCCGTCGCCAGGCCGGGCAAAGGAGAGCGGAATGAAGAGACTCACGGGAGTTCTGTGCGCGGTTTCGTGTCTCGCCTTCGCGGCCGGCGCCTCGGCCCAGGCCTCGGACCCGGCCCTCGACAAGCTCGCGCGTTCGTACGAGGCGGCGTGGGCGAAGGGCGACGCGGCCGCTGTCGCCGCGCACTACACCGAGAACACGATCTCGGTGGGCAGCGCGGGCGTTCAGGAGGGTCGGGCGGCCGTCCAGGCCTCGCTCGCGAAGAGCTTCGCCGGCCCCTGGAAGGGCACGACGCTCGTCGTGCACGTCGGCAAGTCGCAGCCGCTCGGTCCCGACACGCTCATCAACGAGGGCACCTACGACGTCGTCGGGGTGAAGGGGCCGGACGGCAAGCCCGTTCCCGTTCACGGCTCGTATCTGAACACCCTCGTGAAGAAGGCGGGCACGTTCCTGGTCGCCGGCCACATGGCGTACGCGCCGCCGCCGCCGGGGATGACGCCGGCGAAGTAGGTAGGCCGAGCGGGGCCCCGCCGCGTCGCCAGCGGCGGGCCCTCGTCACTTGATGAAGGTCCCCTGGCGCAGCTCGGTGATCGCCTCTTCGAGCTGCTCCTGGGTGTTCATCACGATCGGCCCGTACCACGCGACCGGCTCCTCGAGAGGCTTTCCCGAGACGAGAGGGAAGCGGACGCCCTCGTCGCCGGCCTGCACCGTGATCTCGTCGCCGCGATCGAACAGCACGAGCGAGCGGTTGCCGGCGCGATCGTAGACGGCCGGGCCTCTCCCCGGCGCGGGCTCGGTGAGCACGCTGCGCGGCTCGGAGGCGTCGCGGAAGCTCCCGGAGCCCGCGAACACGTAAGCGAACACCTTGCGGTCGCGCTCGACGGGGATGCGGCGGCGCACTCCCGGCGGGACCGACACGTCGACGTAGCGCGGGTCCGCAGCCACGCCCTCGACCGGCCCGCGCTTCCCCCAGAACTCGCCGACGATCACCCGCGCCCGGGTGCCGTCGTCCTCGACGACCTCCGGGATGTGCTCGGCCTTGACGTCCTGGTAGCGCGGCCGCGTCATCTTGAGCGACGCGGGAAGGTTCGCCCAGAGCTGGAAACCGTGCATGCGCCCGCCCGGGTCTCCCTGCGGCATCTCCTGGTGCATGATCCCGCTGCCCGCCGTCATCCACTGCACGTCGCCCGCGCCGAGCGACCCCTTGTTGCCGAGACTGTCGCCGTGCGTGACGGTGCCCGCGAGCACGTAGGTGATCGTCTCGATCCCGCGGTGCGGGTGCCACGGGAAGCCGGCCAGGTAGTCTGCCGGGCTGTCGCCACGAAAGTCGTCGAACAGGAGGAAAGGGTCGAACTCCTTCGTGTCCCCGAACCCGAAGCCGCGCCGCAGGCGCACTCCCGCTCCCTCCATCGTGGGCCTGGACTCGACGATGGCCCTGACCGGTCGCAGCGACATCGCCTGACCTCCTCTTCCTCTGTCTTGTGCCCGAGGCTTCTCCCTATTCTCGGCTATCGCCTCGCGGATCGGTGCCCGAGGCGGTAACGCCGGGCGGCCGAAGCGTCTTCCTCGCACGACGGAGGCCAGACATGAAGCGGAGCACGGCGACGGTGGTGGCGGCGGTGGGGACGCTCCTGATGGCGTCGGGCGCCGTGCGTGCCGAGCGGTTCGAGGGGATCAAGTACCTCGGCGGCGCCAAGGGCTACGGGTCCCGCGACGGTTCCGTGGTGGTCGAGAACGGGTCGCTCCGCTTCGAGGACCCGCAGGGTCGGGAGGTCTTCAACCGGAGTCTCGTCTCGGCCTCCGCCTGGGTGGGCTCGGAGAAGCGGACCCGCTTCGGCAAGGTCCTTCGGAACATCGCCCTCCTGCCGGTGACGATGCCGCTCTGCAGCGCCGGGGGCAATCCGTGGGTCGGAGGCGACCGGAAGGACAGCCCGATCGTCGTCGTGAGGGTCGGCGTCCCTGCCGAGATGCTGCGGCTTCGGGTGCCGTTCGCCCGGCTTCAGCAGATCGTCGACGCCCTCAATCGCGAGGCGGCGCCGGCAGCGGCAGCGCCCTAGGCCAGCTTCAGCGGGACGTGCTTCGCGATCTTCTCGAACACGCGGTCCTCGGTGAGCAGGACGCCGCCCGTGTCGAGAGCGCACTGCGCCACGTGGGCGTCGGGCGTCGAGACCGAGAGGCCTCTCGCGCGAAGCTCGGCCCGCAGCCTCCCGACGTGCAGCCAGTGCTCGACGTCCGTGCCGACCGCCGGCAGGTCCGACAGCATGTCCTCGAGCTCGGCGCGGTCCGAGGCGTCGAGACGCCCGCTCAGGAGCTCGGCCGCCACGACCACGGGAAGGTGGAGGCGGCCCTCGTCGAGCGCCTCGTCGACGAGCGGCGAGCCGCCGCCCGCGAGCCAGGCGATCCAGCTCGACGTGTCAACGACGAGCGCGCTCACGCGACACCTCGAGGTCGACGTCCAGGCGGATCCGGCCTCGCAGCGCCCGCGCCTTTCGCGCCGCGGCGCTTCGCTTCACGAGAGTGAGGCCGGCGACGAGCGTCTCGGTGATGCCCTTCCCGGACGCCCGGGTCGCCTGGTCCAGCAGGTCGACGGGCAGGTTCGCCGTGACGCGCCGCGTGCCATTCATACCAAGATACTTATGCTCGTATGAACAAGAGTCAAGAGCCTCGTTCGCAGGGCCGCGCTGAGCCTGTAGACTCACGCACGTCCATGGGACCCATGAAGACCATCGGTTGGGGTCTCGTCGGGTGCGGCGACATCGCGGCGAAGCGCGTGGCGGCGGCGCTGCGCGACTGCGCCGGCAGCGCGCTCGTCACGGTCGCGCGCGCCCGGGCCGACAAGGCGGCGGAGTTCGCGGCCCGGCACGGCGCGCGGCGCTGGCACGCGGACTGGCGCGAGGTGCTGCGGGATCCCGAGGTCGACGCCGTCTATCTCGCGACGCCGGTGCGCCTCCACGCCGAGCAGGCGATCGCCGCGGCCGAGGCCGGCAAGCACGTGCTGTGCGAGAAGCCGATGGCGCTCGACACCGACGGCTGCGAGCGGATCATCGCGGCGGCGCGGGCCAACGGAGTGCGCCTCGGCGT
This sequence comes from Vicinamibacteria bacterium, assembly GCA_046331285.1. GTDB lineage: Bacteria > Acidobacteriota > Vicinamibacteria > Fen-336 > Fen-336 > DATBSL01. The sequence continues at coordinate 274,059 of JAXLRD010000007.1, read as the reverse complement.
CGCGTACTACCGGCACCACTACCCCGTGGTGGCGCGCCTCCGCGAGCTCCTGGCGTCGGGCGAGATCGGCGAGCCGGTGCACGCCTACGCCCAGTCCTTCGAGCCCTTCGATCCCGGGCCCGACCACCCCCGCGCGTGGCTGCTGCGCCGCAGCGAATCGGGCGGCGGCCCCATGGCCGACTTCGGTTGTCACCGGATCGAGGTGCTGCTCGACCTGCTCGGGCCCGTCGCCGAGGTCCACGGCTTTCCCGCCCACGTCCGCTACCGCGAGCGCGAGGTGGAGGACAGCTGCACGGCGCACCTCCGCTTCCGGAGCGGCGCGACCGCCGTCCTCGAGGTGTCCCACGCCGCCGCCGAACCGCGCGACACCTTCGGGATCTTCGGCACGCGGGGTTCAGCCCACGTGAGCGTGCTCAACCTGGGCGGGCTCCGCGTCGTCGCTCCCGGCGGCACGCGGGAGGAGGCGCATCCGCCGCACCCGAACCTGCACCAGCCGCTCGTCGAGGACTTCCTGGCCGCGGTCCGCGACGGCTGCGAGCCCGCGGTCACCGGCGAGGCGGGGCTCGAGGTCGCGAAGGTCGTGGCCCGGATCTACGCGGGGTGAGGCCCGCTCCGCCTAGCGGCGGCGGCCCTGCAGCTTCGCGAGCAGCCGGAGGATCTCGAGGTAGAGCCACACGAGCGTCACCAGCAGGCCGAACGCCGCGTACCACTCCATGTACTTCGGCGCGCCGGACTCGGCCCCGCGCTCGATGAAGTCGAAGTCGAGCACCAGGTTGAGGGCGGCGATCGCGACCACCACGACGCTGAAGCCGATGCCGATCGGCCCGCTTCCGTGGATGAACGGGATCGACCTGCCGAAGAAGCCCATCACCATCGAGACGAGATAGAGGATCGCGATGCCGCCGGTCGCGGCTAAGATCCCGAGCTTGAAGTTCTCGGTCGCGCGGACGAGGCCGGAGCGGTAGGCGAGGAGCAGCGCCGCGAGGGTGCCGAACGTCAGGCCGACCGCGTTGATCACGATCCCCGGATAGCGCGCCTCGAACACCAGGGAGATCCCGCCGAGGGCGAGCCCCTCGAGGGCCGCGTAGAGCGGCGTCGTGACCGGTGACCACTCCTTCTTGAAGACCGTCACGAGAGCGACCACGAAGCCGCCGACGAGCCCGCCCAGCATCGCTGCGGGCATCGCCTCGCCGAAGACGCCGTTCCACTGGAGGGCGGCGGTCGCGATCAGCACGACGAGCGAGATGCCGGTCTTGTTGACCGAGCCCTCGAGGGTAGCGCGGCCGGCCGGCGCAGCGGCTCCGCGCTCTGCATCCTCGCCTTGACAGGCCGAGGGACGATCGGAGGATCATGCTCGCCTCCACGGGCGCGGGGGGAGTCATGACCAAGGGACGGCTCGAGGGCGTTCAGTGACGGTGTCATCGCGATCATCATCACGATCATGGTGCTGGAGCTGCGGGTGCCGGACGGCGAGGAGCTAAGGTCGCTGCGCCCGCTCGCGCCCGTCTTCCTGGGCTACGTGCTGAGCTTCCTCTACGTCGGCATCTACTGGAACAACCACCACCACCTGCTGCACGCGGCGCGGCGGGTGGACGGCCCGGTCACATGGGCCAGCCTGCACCTCCTGTTCTGGCTGTCGCTCTTCCCGGAATGGCCGGCGGTCGGGCTTCAGGGCCGGGCCAGCTCCGTGACCGAGGCCGGGCCGAGGCTGAGCTGCTCCAGGATCGACCGGCGGGTCGGGTCGGCGAGGGCGGCCAGCGTGCGGCTGAGCGCGTCGGCGGGCATGGCGCGGGCGCGTTCCATAACCATCTGGTTATATATGGGACCCTTGCATCCGTCAAGCGAAAGCCGTCGCATCTGTTGCACTCCTCTAACCCTGCGCCGTCTCTTCCGCCCGTTCCACAAGTCCGCTCGCGACGCGGCGCAGTCGGCTCCCGGCGTCGGCCTGGGACTCGCGCTGTCGCGCCGGCTGGCGAGGGCGCTCGGCGGCGAGCTCAGTGTGGTTCGCGGGCGGCCGGAGGGCGCGGCGTTCTGTCTGCGTCTGCCTCGGGCCGCTACTTCAGCCCCTCGACGAGGTACAGCTCCGACAGCTTGCGCGTGACGTTGTAGGCGTAGGCCTCGGCGTCGGGCGTCGCGAGGAGGATCTGGATGCCCTGGACCCCGACGGGGTCCGGAGGCGACACGGTGAGGACGCGGGTCCGCCGGCCGCTCGCGAGGTCGACGCGGTCGACCTCGGCCGGCACCGCGTTGCGGTTCCAGACGAGGAGGCTCGCGGAGTCGGGGCCCCAGCCCGAGATCGCCTCGCCGGGGTCCAGCGTCACCGTCGCGCGCGCCTCGCTGCCGTCGGTCCTCGACACGCCGATCGTGTTCGCGCCCTCGCGGGTGGGGTGGCTCGTGTCGACGTACGCGATCCTCTGCCCGTCGGGGGAGAGGAGCGTCTGGTACGCATAGGGAGACGTGCCGGAGGGGCTCAGCTTCCGCAGCGCGCCCGTCTCGAGGTCGATCCCCCAGAAGGCGAAGGGCTCGCCGCGGCGCCTTCCCCACAGGATCGCCGACTTGCCGTCGGGCAGCACGTCCGGGCGAAGGTCGCTGCCGGCGAAGTCGGGGAGCGGGATCCGGCGCGTCGCGCCCGGGCCCGTGGGGATGAGCTCGAGCGACATCTCGGGCTCGAGCGTGCAGGTCGCGACCCACCTGCCGTCCTGCGAGATCGTCGACTGCCGCTGGCCGAGGCCGATCGCCTGCGCGGGGCCGCCGGCGAGCGGACGGACGTAGAGGTTGCCGTCGACGCGGCTCCAGTCGGCCACCGGAGCGAGGAGCGCCGTGCGGCCGTCGAGCGTCAGCGACGTCGTGGCCTGAGCGTCGAGCCATCCGAGGTCGCGGTCCTTCGACTCGCCTCGCGCCCGCCCGAAGGTCTGACGCTGGTACGAGTGCAGGGCCACCAGGGCGCGCCCCCGTTCGTCGACGTCCTGGATCTCGAGGCGCCCGGCGTGCCGGAGGAGGACGCGCGTCCGGCCCGACAGGTCCACCGCGACGAACACGCTCGCGCCGTCCTCGTAGGCGGAGACCCACAGCTCGCGGCCTCCGGGCCCCCAGGCCATGCCGGTGAACCCCGTGAGGGCCGCGAGCGTGCGCGCGGCGCCGCTGCGCTCGGCGAGCTCGAGGCTCACCTCCTCGATGATGTTGCCGCGCTCCCGCACGTACGCGAGGCGATCGCCGCGCACGAGCGGGCTGCGGACGACCTCGAGCGACTTCGCCACGACGTGGCCGAGCGGCCACTCGAGGCGGATCTCGCCGCCGAAGTCCCCGACCGCCGCCGCGAGCTCGCCCGCGCTCGGGCCGGGCCCCGCTCCCCATACGCGCGACGACACCCACTCGCGCTTCGCGCCGCCCGCGAGCGGCAGGCTGTAGAGCGCGCCGACCTGGACGGCGTGCGAGAGGTATGTCCGCGCGAGGCCGACGCCTTCTCCGGCCTGTGTCACCGCGAGGAGGATCCCCTCGCTGCCCGCGATCGGGCGCGTGCCCGGCTGGTCGAGCCGCCTCGCGTACCACTGCGCCGCCGCGCCCGCCCACTGCGCGCTGTAGACGACCTCCGTCGTGTTCGGCACGAAGCGCGCGCCGGTGACCGTGCCGCGCTCGTGCGTGAGGAGACGGAAGGTCGGAGGCGGCGCGGCGCCGCCGCGGAAAGCCCAGCCCGCGGCACCGGCGGCGGCGACGAGCGCCGCGCCGAGCGCGGCCCACGCCAGCGTCGCGCGCCGGTTCCGCCGTTCGAAGGGCGCGGTGAGGGGCGCGGCCGCTTCCGTCGTCGAGAGGCTCTGCAGGGCGAACGCCACGTCGTGCGCGGAGTGGAAGCGCTGCTCGGGCGACTTCTCGAGGCAGTGGCGCACGATGCGGAGGAGCGCCGGCGGCACCGGGCGGCTCGCGCCCTCGACGTCGGGCGGGTCGTCGCGCAGGACGGCCGCCATCGTGTCGGAGGCGGACGAGCGCGCGAACGCGCGCTTCCCGGTCAGCATCTCGAAGAGCACCGCGCCGAAGCTGAAGAGATCGGAGCGGGCGTCCACGGGCTCCCCGCGGACCTGCTCGGGGCTCATGTAGCCGAGCGTGCCGAGGATCATGCCCCGCTCGGTTCGCCCGTCGGCGGGGACGGCCGCGGTCGGCTCCATCGACCCCGACCCCGGCTCCGGCACGGAGAGCTGCTTCGCGAGGCCGAAGTCGAGGATCTTCAGCCGGCCGTCCTTCGTGATCCACAGGTTCTCGGGCTTGAGGTCCCGGTGGACGACGCCCTTCTCGTGCGCGGCCGCGAGGCCCTCCGCCATCTGGATCGCGAGCTCCGTGGCTCGCGCGACGGAGAGCGGGCCGTCGTCGAGCCGCGCCCGGAGCGACTCGCCCTCGAGGAGCTCCATCACGGCGTACGGGTTCTCCTCGTGCGTCGCGAGCTCGTGGATGCCGACGATGTTCGGGTGGTTGAGCGCGGCGACCGACATCGCCTCGCGCGCGAAGCGCGCGAGGGCATCGGCGTTCGCGCGGAGGTGCTCGGGCAGCACCTTCACCGCCACGAGCCGCGAGAGGCGAGTGTCCTGCGCCTTGTAGACCTCGCCCATGCCGCCGGCCCCGAGCGGGGCCAGGATCGCGTAGGGTCCGAGCTTCGTTCCGGCGGCGAGCGGCATGCGGCTCCTCGGGGTGGGGGGCGAGCGACCGCCGGTTCTACTGGGCCCGGAACGTCCCCGTCGGCGTCATGACGGTGAAGTCCTGGATGCCGTCGGACTTGTACCTGTAGACCGTCTTCCCGACCGCCGGATCGGACGCGTCGGCGGCCTCGGGCACGCCGATCAGGCCGCCGAGGCCGTTCTCCGAGTAGTAGACGAGCGGGATCCGCTCGAACGCCCGCGCCATCTTCTCCGACGGCCGCGCCTGGACGAAGTAGACCCAGCGGGTGGCCTCGGCGTCGGGCAGCACGCGGGCCCCCCACTCCCTCTTGTGCTGATAGACGCCGTCGTTCAGGAACGGGTCGCTCAGCATCGTGTCGACCGCCTTGAGGTGGTGGTCGCTCGCGTACTTGAGCTGGAAGTAGTAGAGCGCGGTCTGGGCGCCGCCCTCGACGTGGGACTCGTCGCCGTCGAGGACCCCGGTGCGCCGGAACACGATCGCCCCGTTCTCCATGAGCGAGAGGGCGCCGGCCACCGACGTGTCGCCCTTCGTGATGAAGACGAGGTGGCCCCGGTGGAAGTGCTCCTTCATGTCCTCGTACGACTCGATGTCGGCGAGGTCCCCGAATCGCTTGCGGATGTGGGGGACGAACATGCGGTGGTAGAAGAGGTCGAAGTCCGCGAGGTCGTTGGAGATCCGGTAGGCGAGGCCGTACCGGTCGGCGAACTTGTTCGCGATCCGCCGCTTGTTGTTGGAGAAGCGGCCGCGGATCTCGTCCCACGTGCCGGACGTGTCGATCACCTGGCGGACGACCTCGGTGGTGCGGAAGTCGTAGAAGCCCTCGAAGGCCGGCTGGAGCCCCTTCGGCAGCACCGCGACGCAGAGATCGACCGAGCCGAGGCGCTCCTCGATCCGCTTCCGCGCCTGGCGCAGCCAGATGCGGGAGGACGCGACGACGGCGGGCGGCTCCTCGTAGAGGCGCTTCTTGAGGCTCTCGGTGAAGTCCGAGGTGCTGACGAAGAGGCACCGGAAGGGGACGTCGGTTCCCTTCAGGCGGCCCTCGACGACGGACAGGCGCGACAGGTGCTGCGTCGCGGTCGCATAGGCGATCCGCCGGATCGTGCGAATCAAGGTCTCTCCTCGCTGCGGGTGTCCTCGGACCGCGCCCGGGAAGAAGGGAGGCTCCGCGGCGGCGACGAGGGCGCGCTCATCGCAGCAGGCGCTTCGCGAGCGCCTTCGCCGACTCGGGAACGAGGGCGTCGACGCGCAGCTTGCGGAGGGCCTTCCGGACGACCCGCCGCAGCGGCACCTTCTCCTTCGGGTTGATCGGCTCGGTCAGCACCTCGGGCCAGAGGCGCTCGATGACGCTCCGCAGGAGCGGGAACCCGGGAGGGCGGCGCTCCGCTTCGGTCGCGGCGAGCATGGTCACGAGGAGCCGGCGGCAGTTGAACGGGGTGAAGGACTCGTGAGCGACGTCCGACTCGCTGCGGATCTGCTGCTGCTTCCGGCCGACGATCTGCTCCCAGCAGAAGAGGTCCAGGAGCCGCACGTTGCGGGGCCGCGCGCCTTCCAGCCAGGCGGCGAACGCCTCGGCGAGGAAGGGGTGCGTCCCGATCCGGCAGATGGCCACGAGGTCGGCCGCGCCGAGCGCGTCGCGGCTCGGGGCCCGCTCGGCGAGGTGGTCCTTCACCACCTCGGCGACGTCGCCCGTCAGGCAGACGCGGTCGGGCGGGTACTCGTCGAACAGGGCCTGGACGTCGGCGCACCACGCCGGGCTCGGCGCGGTGGTGCTGCGCTGGTGGAGCTCGCGGAACGGCTCGCTCACCCGGTCGGGGTAGTCGAGGACGTGGTGCGGCAGGCCCAGCCTGCGGAGCAGCCGCGCGGGGACCGCGATGTCGCGGCCGGTCCGGTCGTCGGAGTAGGCGAGGGTGAAGAAGTAGAGCTGCGGCGCGAAGTCGCGGGACAGCGCGAGCATGAGCCGGCTGTCCCAGCCGGCGGTCATCGAGAGGGCCAGCGGGTAGCGCAGCTCGGCCGCGCGCGTCAGCCCCTTCATCAGCCGCAGGCTCTCCGCGACCGCCTCCTCGCGCGGGAGGCTCGGGATGTCCTCGTCGGGCCAGAACCGGTGCGTCGTCGCCGCGTCGAGGTCGAGGGAGTGGTTCGGGAGGAGGGCCCTCACGCCGTGATAGAGCGACGTGTCGCCGGGGAACCAGTACACCTCGGTGTCGTCGTGGCCCCGCGAGGCGATGAACTCGAGGGCCCGCTCGTCGGGCGCCAGGCCGAGGACCTCGGCGATGAGGCGCGGTTGGGACGCGCAGACGGTCGCGCCGGACGGGCCTCCGCGAGCGTAGAACACGCTGCGCAGGGCGGCCGCGTCGGGGAGGACCGTGATCCGGCCGGCCTCCTTCACGATGAGGACGAACCGGCCGCCGAGCTCCGCCGTCTTCTCCCGGACGGGACGGTCGCGGTCCGGCCGGCCGAGGAGGCGGTTCAGGATCTCCTGGTTGCCGGCGCCTGGCTCGTTCGGATCCAGGGCGTAGCCGAGCAGCGTCAGCGACTCGGTCGGGCCCGACGCCTGGCAGACCTCGAGGTCGGGGTGGACCGTGAGGCAGTGGGCCTCGTCGATCCGCAGGCGCTTCCAGGTGGGGAATCGGTCCAGGTGCTCGGGGCCGAGGAAGAACTGCCGCCGGAACGCCAGGCCCTCGAGGACCGCCGCGTCGTCGCTTCTCTTCAAGGGGCCTCTCCCGCGGCGGGCCCGCGGAGGCGGCCACGCTTGTAGGTGACCCACTCGCTCCCCGTGTGGCACAGCATCGCGAGGGTCTCGAGCGTGAAGGTGGACTCGCCCACCTTCCCCTGAAACGCCCGCCGCGCGTCGGGAAGGTCGCGCGGCTCGACGTAGCCCGCCGTGACGTGGAAGTGGTACGCGTCTCCCTCGAGCCGGTGCGGCGGGATCCCGTGCCGCGCCGAGAGGTCGGCCACGATGCGGCGCCGCAGGCGGTCGAGCGGCGGGCTCGGCTCGACGTCGAGGAAGACGATTCCCTCGTCGAAGAAGCCGACGCCCTTCACCCGGACCGGGAAGGGCGCCACCTCTTCGAGGAGGCGATCGAAGTACTCCTCGAAGATCCGGATCGCGTCGATCGCCACGGGAAAGCCGAGCTTCAGGGTGACGTGCGGGGTCGCCTCGATCCCCGGGTTGCGGCCGTACCGGTTCAGGATGTCGAGCTTCAGCTTCGCGACGTCGTTGTGGACGTCGTCCCCGACGATCGCGGCGAACGCGACCTCGAACGTCTCCGGCCTCGGGGCGCGGCGAAGGCCGCTGCGGTGGAGCAGCCCACGGACGACACGGCGCAGGGAAGCAGTCATTCGCTGGAGGGTCCGGTGGGGGCGAGTATATAGCGCGGGGAGCTGGCCGGGGCACGCCTGCCCCAGCCCCGGGCGGGAGCGGGCGGCCGCCGGCGTGGCCTCAGCCCGCGCGGCCGACAAACGAGTGGACGAGCTCGCGGAGCTCGGAAAGGCGCACCGGTTTCGGCAGGTACGCGTTCGCGCCCGCCTCGAGGCAGCGTTCCTTGTCTCCCGGCATCGCGAGCGCCGTCAGCGCCACCACGGGGAGGCCGGCGGTGGCCGGCGAGGCGCGGAGAAGCCGGGTGGCGGCGAGCCCGTCGAGACGCGGCATCTGTACGTCCATGAGCACGAGCGCCGGCCGCAGATCGGCCGCTTTCGCGACCGCCTCCTCGCCGTCGCCCGCCACCTCGACGCGATACCCGAGCTCTTCGAGATAGTCGCGGACCATGCGGACGTTCGCCTCGTTGTCCTCGGCGAGGAGCACGAGGGGCCGCTCGCTCCCGGCCTCTCCGCGCCGGTCGTCGCGTCGGCCCGCGGCCGCCTCGCCCGTCGTCGCCGCAGCGCTCGCCACCCCGCGGATCGGCGGGACACGCGGCGGTTCGGCGGCGGGCGACATCCCGCCGGAGGGGTGCGTCGGGACGCTGACGGCCACGCGCGTGCCCCGGCCCGGCTCGCTCTCGAGGGTCACGCGGCCGCCGTGCAGCTCGGTCAGCCGCTGGACGAGGGCGAGGCCGAGCCCGGTGCCCTCGTGCTGTCGGGAGAGGCTGCTGTCGAGCTGAGTAAACGGCTGGAAGAGGCGCGGCAGGTCCTCTTTCGATATGCCGATGCCCGTGTCCCGGACCTCGACCTTCACCCAGGACTCGCCGTCTCGGCTGACGTGGAGCCCGACGTGACCGCCTTCCGGGGTGAACTTGACCGAGTTCGAGAGCAGGTTCACGACGATCTGGCGGAACCGGCGCCCGTCGACGTGCGCCGTGAGGTCCTCGGGCTCGAGCGTCGACTCGAGGTGGATGCCCTTCCGCTGAGCGGTTCCGCGCACGAATCGGAGCGCGGCCTCGCAGGCGGGAGCGAGCGCGACATCGGACGTCTCGAGCGTGACCTTGCCCGCCTCGATCTTCGAGAGGTCGAGGATGTCGTTGATCAGCTCCAGGAGGTGTCGTCCGCTCTCCTCCACCGTGCGTAGCGCCTCGCTCTGGGGCGGCCGCAGCGGGCCGTAGACGTTCTCCTGGAGGGCTTCGGCCAGGCCCAGGATCGCGTTCAGCGGCGTGCGCAGCTCGTGCGACATCGAGGCGAGGAACTCGTCCTTCATCCGGTTCGCCCTCGAGAGGGCCTCGTTCAGGCCGCGCAGCTCGACGGTGCGCTCGGCGACGTGCTCGGCCAGCGCGTTGCGCTCGGCCTCTCTGCTGTCGGCGAGGAGGCGATAGCGTTCCTGGCTCTCGCGCAGGGCGGCCTCGGCGGCGCGGCGTTCCACGTCTCTCGCCAGGACGTCGAGGGCGAAGGAGAGGTCCTGGGCCGTCTCCTCGAGCAGGGTGACCTCGGCATCCTGGAAGAAGTCCTCCTGGTCCGAGTACACCGTGAGGACGCCACGCACCGGACCCCGCATCCGCAGCGGGAACGCCGCGACCGCCCGCAGTCCGTGCGCGGCGGCCCGTTCCCTCCACGGGGCCATCGCCGGGTCCGTGCCCACTCGGTTCCGGACGTTGGGCTCACCCTCTCGGTAGGCGCAGCCGGCTGGTCCGAGGCCCTCCGGCCGGGCTTCGTCGACGCTGACCCGGACCTCCTCGAGGTACCGCTCTACGCCGTACCTGCCGCGGACCGCGAGCCACGCATCCGGCCCAGGTTCGCCGATCCACGCCAGCCGGAAGCCTCCGTCCTCGACGAGGATCCGGCAGACGTCGGCCTCCAGCGTCTCCGCATCTTCGGCGCGCACGAGGGCCTCGTTCACGTGGCTCAGCGCGCGGTACATCCGGTTCATGCGTTCGAGCTGCGCCGCCTGCGCCTTTCTCTCCGAGATGTCGCGGACGATCGAGAGACGGAGGGTCTTGCCGGCCACCCGGACCGATCGGGTGCTGACCTCGACCGGAAACGTCGCGCCGTCGCGCCGTCGGTTCAAGGCCTCGTACAGGGCCCCCTCCGTCGCCGACGCCTCGTCGATCTTCGCCGGCGGGTCGACCGGACCGCCCGCCGCCTGCAGATCGGCGAGGGTCAGCCGGCGGAGCTCCTCTCTGCTGTAGCCGAACATGGTCGCCGCGCGGTCGTTCGCCTCGACGACGCGCAGCGACTCGTCGAGCAGCAGGATCGCGTCGTTCGCGTGCCGCATGACGAGGGCGAGCCGCTCGTCGAGCACGTGCTGCTGTCGTCTCCAGAGCAAGACCACGACCAGAGTGCCCAGCAGGGCCGCGGCCGCGAGGCCCAGGGACAGCTGGCGCACGTCTCGGACCAGGGGCCGGAAGGCCTCGACGGCGCCCACCTGGGTGACGACGACCCAGCTCGTGCCGGGAACCGCGCGGCCCGCGGCGAGGACGGCGATGCCCCGCTCGTCGAGCCCCTCTCTCGAGCCGCCGCCGGCGGCCTTCACGGCCTCGACGATCGGGATGCCGGGCTGGTCGGCCGGAAGCCGCAGCGGCGGCAACCTCGGGCGGTGGCGGAGGGGGCTCAGCACGACCACCTCGCCGCCGTCCCGCCGGACGATCGCCGTGTCCGCGCTGTCGCTCGGCGCCGGCCAGCCGGCGAGGAGCGGGAAGAGATGCTCGCGGGCGTTCAGGCGAAGCCAGGTCGCGCCGACGACCCGGCCGTCGTCGCCGGTCAGCGGCGCGGCGATGTCGAGGTGTCCCGCCTCCGGTCTGTCCGCCGAGAGATCGGAGACGACGATCTCCCGCTCCCGGATCGCGCGTCGCGCGAGCGCGAGGCCTTCGGTATCGGGCCTCCCGCCGACCACGGGGTTCGCCTGCTCGTCGAGAAGGGCGATGGATTCGTAGCCCAGGTCGGCCTTCAGGGCCGCGAGCGTTCGGGCGGCGGCTTCCCGGTCGGCCGCTGCGCCCGGCGAACCGGCGGCGGCCACGAGCGCGGGAAGGGCGCTCAGGGAGCGCGCGCCCGCGATCCGTTCGCGGCGCCACTCGGCCGCCTGCCGGCTCTTCAGCTCGGCGACGACCATCAGCCGCGCGCCGGCATCCATGCGGCGGCGGTCCACGTGGTCACGGAGGTAGTCGGAGCCCACGGCGGCCAGAGTCGCTCCCAGGGCGGCAAGACTCCACTCCAGCTGTCGCCGGAGGCGGAGGCGCTCCGGCGCAACGGCGTGTCCGATTTCGTGGCCGAAGAGACCGCGCGCCACCGCGCTTCCAAGCCCGTTGGCGAGCGCGACCGCGAAGCCCGCCAGGGCCAGGCTGGCCGCGGTCCAGGGAGGCATCGGCCGGACCGACGTCAACAAGAAGAGCTGAAGTTGTGCTCCGCCAGCCGCGAGGGCGCCGCAGGCCAGGGCGACGGCGAGCGCCGGCGCTCCGCCGATCCACCGCGCAGGGGACGACGCAGGCCGAGGAAGCGCGAGGGCGAGGAGGCTCGTCGCGAGAACCACGAGGGCGATCGCCGCGGACGCGCCGAGGCGCGACTCGTCCGCCGGCGCGCCGCTCACCCACGCGGGAGGCGACGGCCACGGGGTTCGCGCGCGGAGAGGACGGCGGCCGTGACGCCGATCGCGCCCGCGGCCAGGGCGCCGGCGATGCGGACCGCTGCGTGCCGGCCGCCCGCGACGAGGGCGGCGGTCGCGAGGCACAGGGCCAGAGTCGCCGCCGAGGCCCCGACGGGTGGGCGGTCGCCGAGGAGCCTGCGGGGCGTGCGTCACGGCCTGGACCAGCGCGGCAACGCTTGTCGCTGCCGCGGCGGCGTCGGCGAGCAACGCGACGCGAAGCTCGGTCGGCGAGAGAGTGCGGCCCGCCAGGCTGGAATCCACCATCCCGCTCCGGTGGGCCGCATCATACTGCCGCGCCGTTGGCGCGGCGACGGGCTCGGCAGTGGGACTCCGCTCCTACGCCGGCATCGCCGCTGGGGCTCGTGACCGCGAGCGCTCTTCCGCCACAGAATCGGGCGGCCTGAGGGCCGCTCGGAGGCTGGCCATGCGAACGATCCTCATCACCCTGTCGGCCGTCCTCCTGTGCGGCTCGGCCCTCGCGCAGCAGGCCAACGTCAACCTCGACTACGACCCGCAGAAGAACTCACAGAACCTCGTTGCGTTCAGCGCGCCGCTCCACTCGCCGGACGTGCGCGACGACCGCACGGTCACGTTCCGCCTGAAGGCGCCCGAGGCGCAGCGGGTCGAGCTCGCGGGGTCGCCATCCTGACCGCGCTCGGCCAGCCGAAGCCCGTGCCCTTCCAGAAGGGCGCCGACGGCGTGTGGACGCTCGCGGTCGGGCCGCTCGCGCCGGACATGTACATCTACCACCTGGTCGTGGACGGCGTGCAGGTGGCCGATCCCAACAACACGGTCGCCGGGTTCACCGCGATGCCGCCTTACAGCCAGCTCGTGGTGCACGGCGGCTCGCCCGCCTACTACGACGCGCGCGACGTGCCGCACGGCGCGGTCACCCGCCACGTCTATCACTCGGGGGTGACGAACGGCGAGCGTGAGATCTACGTCTACACGCCTCCCGGCTACGACCGGGCCAGGACGTACCCGGTGCTGTACCTGGTCGGCGGGAGCGGCGACCTGCCGCACAACTGGATCTACGACGGGCGCGTGAACTTCATCCTGGACAACCTGCTGGCGGAGGGGAAGGCGGTCCCGATGGTCGTCGCCATCCCCAACAACCAGGTCGTCCACCGCAATCATCCGAAGCACGTCGAGCTGACGTTCGACGCCTTCGAGCGGGAGCTGCGCCAGCACGTGGTGCCGCTCGTCGAGAAGCAGTACAGCGTGCGCACCGATCCCGCGGGGCGGGCGCTCTCCGGTCTCTCGATGGGCGGCCGGCACACGATGTTCGTGGGCTTCAAGAGCCTCGACCTCTTCGCCTCGTTCGGCGTCCTCAGCGCGGGCGACGTGGACAGCGAGACGTCCATCGCCGCCTTCCTGAACGATCCCGACGTGAACGACAAGGTGCGGTATCTCTTCGTGGGCCAGGGCACGGAAGAGGCGAAGGGGCGAATGGGCCAGCGCTGCGTGGCCCTCCACGAGGCGCTCTCGAAGCACGCGGTCCGGCACGAGTACTACGTGGGCGGCCACGGCGGGCACGACTGGGCGACGTGGCGCCACCTCGTCCACGAGCGGTTCCTGCCGGGGCTGTGGCGCGGCGAGACGCAGCCGGCGGCTGCGGCGCCGCGGGCCGACTCGCGGCCGGCCCGCACCAACGTGCTCGGCGCCGAGTACCCGCGCGTGACCGACGACTCGCGTGTCGTCTTCCAGCTGAAAGCGCCGCAGGCCGAGCGCGTGCAGGCCGACATCATGGCCACGAAGTACGACATGGTGAAGGACGAGAGCGGTGTCTGGACCGTGACGACGCCTCCGCTCGTGCCCGGCTTCCACTACTACCAGCTCGTGGTGGACGGTCAGTCGATGAACGACCCCTCGAGCCACGCGTACTTCGGCGTGGGCCGCGACTTCAGCGGCATCGAGGTCCCGGAGAAGGGCGTCGACTACTACCTGCCGAAGGACGTCCCTCACGGGCAGGTGCGGACGCTCTGGTACCGCTCGACCGTGACCGGCGACTGGCGCCGCTGCCTCGTCTACACGCCCCCGGACTACGATGCGAGCCCGTCCGCTCGCTACCCGGTGTTGTACCTCCAGCACGGCTCAGGCGAGGACGAGACCGGGTGGACCGAGCAGGGGCACGCGCACTTCATCCTCGACAACCTGATCGCCGAGAAGAAGGCCGTTCCGATGATCATCGTGATGGAGAAGGGCTACGCCGGGCGCGCGGGCCAGGCGCCGCCGTCGGCGGCTCCGCCCGTGGTCGTGAACGGCGCGATCCGCGTCGGCGGGCGGCCGGGCGGGATGAACGCGTTCGGCGAGGTCGTGATCAAGGACCTCGTGCCGTTCGTCGACAAGACGTTCCGCACGATCGCCGACCGCGACCACCGCGCCATCGCGGGACTCTCGATGGGCGGCAACCAGGCGTGCCAGATCGCCCTCGGGAACCTCGACACGTTCTCGTGGCTCGGGATGTTCAGCGGCACCGGCATCGGCCTCAGCACGCAGCCTTTCGATCCGAAGACGGCGTTCGGCGGCGTCTTCGCCGACGCCGACTCCTTCAACCGGCGCGTGCACCTGGTCTGGATCGGCCTCGGCACCGCGGAGCCGAACCCGTTCCCCGGCAGCATCAAGGCGTTCAGGGAATCTCTCGACAAGGGCGGGATCCGGTACGTGTCGTTCGACTCCCCGGGGACCGCGCACGAGTGGCTGACGTGGCGCCGCTCGCTGAACGATTTCGCGCCGCGCCTCTTCAAGTGAGCGGAGGAAGAACCGTGAAGCTCTCGTCGACCCTCCTGGCGGCAGGACTCGCCGCGCTCCTCCTCGCCGGCTTCGCGCCCCGCGCCGCCGCGCAGGACCACGCGCGCGTGAAGACGCCCGCCACTCCCGGCGAGCAGGCGCCGCCCGCCGACCCGGGCCAGAAGAACTTCGGCGGGCCCATCGTCCGCCCCGGGACCGGGGGGGCGCGGCCGCCGGGGCCACCTCGCTGGCCCACGCCGAAGTTCGGGACGGTGCCGCTCGCCGAGCTCTCCATGAGCGACCCGTTCGTCTACCCCGACGAGAAGACGCACACGTACTACCTCATCGGCAGCGGCGGGCGACTCTACAAGAGCCCCGACCTGAAGATGTGGACGGGGCCCTACTCGGTGATCGATCTGAAGGGGACGTGGATGGACGGGCACTTCGTCGCCGCGGCCGAGATCCACGCGATCGGCGGGAAGTACTACCTCGCGGGCACCTGGAACGACCACGGCCACCTGATCGAGAACGTCCCGCGTCGGTACAACGTGCCCACGAACCAGACGCAGCTCCTCGTCGCGGACTCGCCCGAGGGCCCGTTCAAGCCGCTCGTGCCGGACTTCGAGTTCTGCCTCGGCCCCGGCGACTGGGACATCATCGACGGCACCCTGTACCAGGAAGACGGCATCACCTACATGGTGTTCGTCCACGAGTGGACGCAGATCATCGACGGAACGATGGCGTACATGCCGCTCTCGAAGGACCTCACGCGCCGCACCGCGGAGCCGACCACGATCTTCCGCGCGAGCGAGGCGGCGTGGTCGAAGGAGATGAACAGCATCGGCGAGGCCACGTTCGGCCTCAAGATGCCGGGCTGGGTGACCGACGGGCCGCAGCTCTTCCGCACGAAGACGGGCCGGCTCGGGATGCTCTGGTCGAGCTGGGGCGAGCACCGCTACGCGCAGGGCGTCGCCTATTCCGCTTCGGGCAGCATCAAGGGCCCGTGGGTGCAGGAGAAGGAGGCCCTGAAGGGCGACAACTCCGGCCACGGCATGCTCTTCCGCACGTTCGAGGGGAAGCTGCTCTTCATCATCCATCACTCCGAGGGCAGCGGCCCGCGGAAGCCCGAGATCTGGAACGTCGACGACTCGGGCGACAAGCTCGTCCTGCAGGATCGATACGGCTTCTGAGGCCGCGACGCCGGCCACGCGCTCGGCCGCGAGGTGCAACCGCCATGGCGAAGGGAGACACCGTGACTGACTCGAACGCGAGGAACCGTCGGACGCTCGGTCGCCGTGACCTGCTCCTCCTGTCGGCCTCCGCCGGCGCGGCGGCCGCGATGGGCGCGCCCGCCCGGGCCGCGGAGAGCACGCACCTCGCGGCGCGCCGCGACTCGGGGCCCGGGAGCTGCTCCACGCCGCGCACGGCGGTGGCGAAGACGCAGTACGGGACGGTGCGCGGGTACGTCGACGACGGCGTCCTCACCTTCAAGGGCGTGCCGTACGGCGCGACCACCGGCGGCGAGAACCGCTGGCTGCCGGCGAAGCCGCCGGCGGCGTGGGACGGCGAGCTGCCCGCCCTGACCTACGGCGCCAACTGCCCGCAGCGCCTCCACGACTGGTCGAGCGAGCAGACCTTCCTCCAGCAGTGGACGGACGGCTGGCAGAGCGAGGACATGCTGAAGGTCAACGTCTGGACGCCGAGCCTCGCCGGCAAGCGTCCGGTGATGGTCTACCTGCACGGCGGCGGCTACTTCTTCGGCTCGGCCTACGAGCTCGCCTCGCAGGACGGGGCGCAGATGGCGCGGCACCACGACGTCGTGTGCGTGACCGTCAACCACCGCCTCAACATCCTCGGCTTCTTCAACGTGTCGTCGATCGGCGGGCCGGCGTACGCCGACTCCATGAACGTCGGGATGACCGACCTCGTGGCGGCGCTGCGGTGGGTGAGGGACAACATCGCGGGCTTCGGCGGCGACCCGGGCCGCGTGATGATCTACGGCCAGTCGGGCGGCGGCTCGAAGGTGACGACGCTCCTCGGCATGCCGTCGGCGGAGGGGCTCATCCACCGCGCGTCCGCGCAGTCGGGCGGCGGCGGGAACCTCCCGACGGCCGAGGAGTCGAGCGAGTTCGCCAGGCGGGTGATCGCCCAGCTCGGCGTCACGGACATGGCCGCCCTCCAGAAGATGGAGTGGGCGCGGCTCAACGAGGCCGGCATGGCCGTCGCGGCGAAGATGAACCCGCCTCCCGGCACCGCCGGGCCCTTCGCCATCCGGCGCGTCGGCTCGGGGCCGAGCGTCGACGGCCGCACGATCACGATGCGGTCCTTCTTCGACGGCGCCCCGGAGATCTCGAAGAGCGTGCCGATGCTGATGGGCTCGGTGAGCGAGGAAGGGAACTCGATGCGCTCCCGGCCCACCGAGGCCGAGTGGCTGGCGACGCTCACGAAGAACTACGGCGAGGCCAAGGCGCAGGCGCTGGCCGCCGCCCTCAGGAAGGCCCACCCGGAGAAGAGCATCCGCACGCTGTCGTACATGTGCAGCGGCGGCGGGCTGAACGGCCTCGGCATGCGCAACAACGTCACGCGCATGGCCACGATGAAGCACGAGCAGAGGGCCGCGCCGGTCTACACGTGGTACTTCACGTGGCCGTCGCCGATGCTCGAGGACGCGGGCGCCTGGCACACGGCCGAGCTCGCGTTCTGCTTCGACAACACCGCCCGCTGCGCTCAGGGCACCGGCAACGGCCCGCGCGCGCAGGCGCTGGCGAAGAAGATGGCGACGGCGTGGGCGAGCTTCGCCCGCACCGGAAATCCCAGCCAGCCCGGCCTGCCGTGGGCGCCGTTCGAGCCGACCCGCTGCCCGACGATGGTCTTCGACGACGACTGCCGCATGGTCGACGACCCGGAGAGCGAGGCGCGGAAGATCCTGCTGGGCTAGCCGCTCCGCGAGAAGGGCAGGCGCCGCTCCGGAGCGAGGAGACGAGGAGACCCATGATGAAGCGCATCACGCCGTTCGTCCTGGCCGGCCTGGCCGGCCTCTCGGGCACGCCGAACGCGCGCGCGGCCGAGCCCGCCGAGAAGTACACGTACGTGGTCGTCCACGGCGCCACCGCGGGCGGGTGGGAGTGGAAGCGGACGGGGAAGTTCCTGTCCGACGACGGCCACACCGTCTACCGCGCCACGCTCACGGGTCTCGGCGAGCGGATGCACCTCAACAGCCCCGACATCGACCTCCGGACGCACATCGACGACGTGGTCAACCTCATCCTGTTCGAGGACCTCCACGACGTCGTGCTCACCGGCCACAGCTACGGCGGCATGGTGATCACCGGCGTGATGGACCGCGTGCCGGACCGCATCCGCCACGTCGTGTTCCTCGACGCGGCGGTGCCCGAGGACGGCATGTCGCTCTGGGACCTCTTCGGCCAGACCGGCCCGCCCGACCCCAAGCGGTTCGCCGACGGCTTCATGCAGGTGCCCTGGGTGAAGGCCGACACGCCGCCGCCGCACAACGTGAAGCAGTCGATCAAGTGCTTCAGCCAGCCGGTGTCCTACAGGAACCCGGCCGCCCTCAAGCTGCCGGTGACCTACGTCGCGTTCGTGCCGAAGGACAAATCGGCCGAGGAGCGGGCGAAGACGGACAAGAGCTGGCAGCGCGCGGTGGCCCGCGGCTGGACGATCCGGACCTTCCCGGGCGGCCACGTCGCGCAGCAGGAGGATCCCCGGGGCGTCGCGACGCTCATGGAAGAGGCCGTCCGCGACGTGAACAAGCCCGTCGCGGGCAAGTAGGGGAAAGGCGCCCAGGCGCGCATCTTCAGATGCTCGGCGCCGTCGCCGGGCGGCGGGCCAGGGTCCACTCGAAGAGCGCCTTGCTGACGAAGTAGGACGCGAAGACGTTCGCGACGAGGCCGATGGCCAGCGTGACGGCGAAGCCCTTGATCGGGCCGGTGCCGAACTGGAACAGGACGGCTGAGGCGATGAGCGCCGTCGCGTGTGTGTCGAGAATCGTGACCCACACGCGCGCGAAGCCGGCGTGGATCGCACCGAACGGCGTCTCGCCGGAGCGCAGCTCCTCGCGGATGCGTTCGAACACGAGGACGTTCGTGTCGACTCCGAGCCCCAGCGTCAGGATGATGCCGGCGATGCCCGGGAGAGTGAGCGGCGCCCGGAGCAGGGCCATCGCCGTGAGCAGGACGAGAAGGTTGACCACGAGCGCCACGACGGCGTTCACGCCGGCAAGCCGGTAGTACGCGACCATGAAGGCGGCGATGAGGCACAGCGCCACGCCGCTCGCGACGAGCCCGGCGCGGATCGAGTCGCGGCCGAGCGAGGCGCCGACCGTGAGCTCCTCGACGTAGCGCAGCTTTGCCGGGAGCGCCCCCGCGCGGAGGAGGGCGGCCATGTCCTCCGCCTCCGCCGGAGTGAAGCTGCCGCGGATCTGGCCTTCCGCTCCCACGACGCCGTCGATCCTCGGGGCGGAGACGACACGCTCGTCGAGCACGATGGCGAGCTGCCGGCCCACGTTGCGCGCGGTCGCGCGCTGGAGGGCCTCGGCGCCGGGAGGCTTCAGCGAGAAGTGCACGACGGGCTGACCGAGGTCGCCGCGGCCGGGATAGGCGCCCTTGAGGTCGCGGCCGGTCACCACGGCCTCCCGCCGCACCAGGTAGAAGACCGGCGTGTCGGCCGCATTGCCGCGGCCCTGCAACACCATGAGAGACGGCGGAGCACCGTCGAGCGGCGAGCCGAGCAGGGCCTCGCGGGTGGGCGCCGCGCGCTCGACGAGGTGGAGCGAGAGCTGGGCAACGCTGACGATCAGGCGCTTCGCGTGCTCGGCATCGTCGAGGCCTGGCAGTTGGACGAGCACGCGGTCGCCCGTGTGGCCATAGCTCGTCACGACGCTGTCGGCCACGCCGAGCTGGTTCACGCGACGGTCCAGGGTGCGGACCACCTCGTCGAGGGTCTGCGGCGACACGCGGCGCGGCTGGCCGTCGGGTGACTGCTCCGGCAGCACCTGTAGGACGAGGTGAGTCCCTCCGCGCAGGTCGAGCCCGAGCCGCAGCTTTCCCGCCTTCCCGTTGGATCCGAACGGAGGCCAGATCGCCCAGACGCATCCGATCAGGAAGGCGGAGTACAGCACGGCACGCCATTTCAAGCTCTTCATTTCGCTCTCTCCCGGCAGGGCGAGGCCCTGCCCACTCATCGACGTCCGACACGTGTGATGAAGTGGAAGAGAGCGGCCTAGAGGCGCAGGACGGCCGGAGCGGGCCTCGCCGAGACGGGCGAGCGAGACGGGCGGGGGCGCGCCGTCTGGCAGAAGAACTGGCCGACCGCGATCGGGCTGCCGTGGATCAGCGCCGCGAGCGGCACCGCCGGGGCGGGCACCGCGGACACCTCGGCGACCGTCGCTCGCGCGGGGGCGGTCGCCATCCCGTCGCCCCCGGTATGTCCGATCGGGCGCTCGTCACCGGCGGGCACAGCTGCTCCGCCGTGCGCGGCGGCGTCCCCGGTCACCGCGCCTGGCCACGCCAGCAGGGCGATCAGGACGACGATCGTCATCCGGAGCAGTGAGCCGCGCACGCAACGATGAGACCGCAGGACACGCGGCGAGTCAACCGGCGGAGTCGCTACCGCAGCCGCGCCCGCCGAGCCCTCGGTCTCGGCCGCACGGGCGCTGGCCGGCGAAGGAAGGCGATCCACGCCAGCGCCTGTCCCGCCGCGTGCTCGGCGGCCTCCGGCGAGCGGGTGATCTTCGTGATCAGCATGCCGCCCTGCATGACGGCGATGCACAGGTCGGCGAGGGCGTCGGGATCGGCCTGCGAGTCGAGCCGCTACGGCGACGCGGCGCTCGGCGAAGAAGCGGCCGAGGAGGCTCGTGCCCACTCGAAGAAGAGCCTCACGTCCGGCGCAGAGCGGCTGGTCGTCGAGGACGTCGTTGCCGATCGTCCCTTGATGGGGCAGGAGCGCTCGAAGGCCGTGGCGCGCTGGAAGGCGAGGTAGGCTCTCAAACCAGCCGTCGAGCCCCTCCCACGTGCGGACGGATAGCCGGTCGGCGCCTGGCCGCCGCGGAAGGACCTCGACGAGGAACTCGAGGACGGCGTGCACGAGACCGGTCTTCGTGCCGAAGTAATGGGAGAACTGGCCCTTGCCGGTGCCGGAGCGCTCTAGGACCTGGTCGACGCCTGTCCCGTGGACGCCGTAGAGGGAAGAGGTCGAGGGCGGCCTCGGACTGCGGGCGCGCGGCGCCGAGGCGGCGGCACCTGGCCACGTGAATGCACGGAATGGTACAGCTTCGAGGCGCGCCCGGCAAGAGCTTCCGACGCAGAGCTTGACTTCGACCCGGCGCCTCGGCGATCATGTCTGTACTAACCAGTACAGACCATCGGAGCCGGAGGTCAGGAAGAGCCGCGAAGACTCGTCGTCTATCAGCCTCGACGGCGTCGTCCAGGCCCCGGGCGGGGCGACCGAGGACACCGACGGCGGCTCTGCTCACGGCGGCTGGTCGATGAAGTACTTCGACCCCTGCGCATGGGCGGCACGTACACCGAGCTTCGCTCAGAGCAGCGCCTCCTGCAGGGCTGCCACCGGCCAGGTCTCCGCCGCCGCCCTCGGCCGAGCGCTCGGGCGACGACTTCCTCCGACTGATCAACCGCACGCAGGAAGTACGGGTGCCGGACACCTCCTTGCAACGAGGACGTGGAAGCCGACGGAGATCATCCGCGGCGCCGACTTCCTGAAGACCGCTCAGCGCTGCGGGCGCGGCCGGGGAGGCTACGTCTACGTCTACGGCAGCCCGACGAGGCGGTCCCTCCTCGCGGCCGACCTCGTCGACGGCTTCCCGCCTGCCGGATCGAGCCGATCGTGCTCGGCGCGGGGTCGATCTTCCCGGCGGACGGGAGGGCTCTGCCGAGCTGACCTCGACCTGCTCAGGGCGAGCACCGGGCGCGCAGGTGGTCGTTACGCGCGGGCCCGCTGAGGCTGAGGCTTCTTCGATGGTCGGGACTCAGCCGAAGTCGCAGGCCGTTCTCTTCCAGAGGGTGGCGGCCTTCGCGGTGCTCGCCGCGATCGGCCTGGCGCGGCTGGCCGTCTCTGTCCGGCGTGCCGACGGCGTCGTCCGCTGGCTCGATGAACGCTGTCGGGTGCTGGCCGCGGCCGCGGTACGGCGCGGTCGCCTGGGGCGGGCGTGGGGAAGGGGCTATCGCGCCCTGCTGCCCTTCGCTCCGACAGGCGCTCGTCTTCCACGCCATCGCGGTGTCGGGATCCTTCCTGACGATCGCGGGCCTTCCGAACATCTACGGCGCCCTCGAGTTCAGCGGCCTCGGCGTCCAGAGCCAGTGGGCCCACGCGCTGGCGCACCTGACGATCGGCCTGCTGGCGGCCACCCTCCTCTGGTGGGGCGCGTCGTGCTCGTCTCTTCTCGTCGGCCGCAGGCTGGCGCGCGGGGCGTCCGCTAGAAGTACAGCCCCCAGGTGGCGGTGAGGGTGAGCGTGTCGGGGACCCGAGGACGCGACTGCGGCCCCGCGGGCGTAGGTTCCGGCCAGGGTCAGGTAGTTGCCCGGAGCGACGCGGAGTAGCTCGCGGCGACCGAAGACGGTTTCCTCCAGATGCTCCAGGTCTCCTCGGCGGCCAGCCTCGCCGTGATGCGTGGCCAGGGCCGCGGTAGGCGGCCACGAGCGAGACCTGGTCGTCCGCCGCGCCAGCAACGGCGCGCGCTGGTAGAGGCGCGCCTCGTAGTAGCGGTCGTAGGCGTTGAGCCCGGAAGGCGCCATCATCGCGGTCCCCCCCGAGGTACAGGCCGGCCGACTCCCGGCGCGCTGGTCGGCTGCAACTTCGGTAGTCGGCGAGCACGTGCCGTAGAAGCGCTCAGCTCCTGGCCGTCCTGTCGCACGGTTCGTGTAGAGCGTGCCGTTGCGCAGGTAGCCGGTCGCACCCAGGTCTGGCGCGTGGTCGCGCTCGCCGCCCGCTGGTAGCCGAGCTCGTTGATGAGCAGCAGCCCGTCGCCGGCGGGGGCGAACTGGAACCCGCCTGGGTTGCGGGCCGCGGTGGCGATGCCCTCGGCCGCGGTCGAGGCCAGCTGCGCGCCGATCTTGACGTAGCGCCGCGCGGCCGCGGACGCGCAGGCTGAGCGAGGGAGCCGTGAGCGGGAAGCGCGGTACGACATCCCCACCTGAACGGCAGCACAGCGTACACGCTCCTGCGCGCCGGTCGCGAGAGACCCGCCGACCTGGATGCCCACGAACTCCGTGTCGTTCGTGATGTAGCCGGCCTTGATCTCGACCCGCTGGGCGCGCCAGCCCTTGTAGAGGTAGAGGGTGGAGAGCGCGAGCGTCTTCGGCCCGGTCCGGCGTCCCAGTTCAACCATCGCCAGGCGCCGCCCAGGTGGAGCTGGGCGTCGTGGAGGCCGAGCTGCCGGGTGGTCAGCCGTGAGGATCGCTGATGCCGGTGATCCAGGTGGGCCGCTGGCCGATGTAGACTCCGCGCCGGCTCGGCGGCACCGGGCCGTCGAGGGCGTTCACCGAGACGCGCGGGAGGACGTTCACCCGGAAGACGACGCCCTTCTCGTAGAGAGCGCGCCGGAAGCCCGAGCGGGTGCCGAAAACGGTGTCGGCGAACCGCGGCATCGTCGCCGACCCTCCGACGAGGTTGAGGTCCTCGATGGAGCGCTCGGCCGGCGGGCGGATCGGGCCGGCCGTGGGCTGGGCTGGTGGCGATGGCTCCCGGCCGCGGCCGCGACAGACAGCGGTGAGTGCGACGAGAGCCTTCATCCCCGCGACGATAGCGCCCCTGCACGCGGCGAGTAGACGGGAAGAACGGGACGGCCTGGTGAGGCCTGCTCACCAATCGCGCCAAACCGCCGCCAGCCCGACCCATCGCCGCGCGGCGCGACTTCCGTGATCCCGTCGGCGCGGCGGGATGCACGCGGCAGTGCGCGTGATCAGCCATGGCGCGCTTGTCCGCCGCTCTTCCGACCTGAACTCGGCCGCGCGACGGACACGCTGTCCGATCGCTCGCTTCAAGTCGTTTAGATTCCGTGGCGGCGGCGCGGGCATCCGCTTGCTCCTGAGAGAGTCGGCCGCGCATACGGGGCGGCACCCGGTCCGAGCGGGAGCGGAGGAGAGCTTTCGCCCGACCGGAACACGCGCCCGCTGCTCGCCGAGCGCGGCGTCAGCCGCTAGGCGAGCCAGCCGGGCAGGGCGGCCGCCTGCTTTCACCCACTTCGCGAAGAGCTTCGTCGAGAGAGTCGCCTTCGCGGATGTCGAGGTAGCGCACGTCGGGGCTCTTGCTGGACTTCTTCGGGCGGGAGCGGCCGCAGCGACGCGCCCTTGAAGAAGGCGACCTTCACGTAGCGCGCGTAGACGTGGAAGGACAGGAACCAGCCCCGGCCTTCGACGCCGTAGAAGGGCGAGTTCCACTTGACGGCCTTGCGCACCTTCGGGACGCTGCGCGTGAGTAATCGCGTCGGCGCGCCGGCCCAGGTCGCTCTTCCAGCCCGGCATCGCGTCGATGTAGGCCCGCACCATGCGCGTCACCGTCGCCCTTGGCGACCCGCGGTTGCCGCCGGCCAGGAGCTTGCCGTCCGCGGGGCCGTCTTTTTCCCGACGCCTCGCGGCCGAGGTTGAGAAGGACCGCCGCGCGGACGAGCGCCGTGAGCGCCTTCGCGGGTCGATCTTCGCGCCCTCGGGAATGTCGATGGCCTGGCGCATGCCCCTCGAGGCTCGAGTTGAAGAGGCGCGCCGGGTCGGGGAGCGACGCGCTCCTTCGCGAAGCGAGCTTCACCACCTTCTTGTAGCCTTCCGTGCACACGATCCCGCCGCAGGACCAGACGGGCGTCGCCCACTTCCACTCCTCGACGATCCCGGGATCGGCCGAGCGGACGATCGAGGCGCGCCCGCGCCAGCGTCTTCCCCCGCCAGTCGAGATTTCCGCGATCCGCGTCGATGAGTGCCGAGGCCGGCTTCGTCGCGTCGGTGCTCTTCTTCATCATCGGCTTTGCCTCCGCCAGAAGACGTACGAGAGCGCCCAGGAGAACGAGGGTGCCGGCCGCCCATCCCCACACGCCGCCGGCGGGTCGCCCACCGCGAGGTGTGCGACGAGCGCCGAGCCGAGGTCGATCGCGAACCCGGCGTAGGCCCACCTTGAGGCGGGCGGGCAGCGGCGCGAGCAGCACGACCACCCCGGCGATCTTGGCCCACGACAGCTCCACGCGGAAGTAGTCGGGAAGCCGAGGTGGGTGAACGCCTGCGCCACCTGAGGCAGCCGCAGCTGCGCGTAGGCGGTGAAGCCCATCTGGAGGCAGAAGGCCGCGGTGGCGAGCCAGTAGGCCACCGCCGCGGCCCGGGTGGCGGCCGGCGTGGCGGTGGGCCATGCCGGGTGCGGATGCGGGCTCGGTTCCATCGACCCTCCTCGCTCTTCAGTGTCCGGTCTTGCCGCCGGGGGCCAGGACGCCGAACTGCGTCGCATAGTCGCCCACCAGCCGCTGCCAGCCGTCGAACTTCAGCGCGTCGGCGCCGACGATCCGGCCGATCGGCTCGCCCGCGAGGAGGTGGTCGAGCACGTCGAAGCAGACGTGCCACCCCGCCGCGCCCCAGGCGATGAAGCCGCGGTCGATGTCGTGCCACAGCGTGAGGCGCGTCCCGCCGCTCGTCGGCTCGAGCTCCCAGCGGAGGCTCCGGCCGCCCCACGTGTACTCGAGCACCCGCGGTGCGTCGGCGCGCGTGACGCGGGCCTCGGAGACCTGCGGCGACGGCGCGCCGACCGTCGTGAGCGTGACCGGTCCGACGGCGTCGAGCCCCCGGCCGGCGTCGAAGGGCGCCCACTGCGCGAGGTGCGCCGGATCGGTCAGGGCCCGCCACACCCTCGCCGGCGGGTGGCTCAGCTCCCGCACCAGGACGAGCGTCCAGGCCTCGCCGTCCTTCTCCACGCGCGCGCCGGTCGCGGGGCCGGGCGCGTACCTCTCCCTCTCGCTCATCGGCCCCTTCCCTTCCTCTCGGCCTTCTCCATCCGGTCGAGGTGACGCTCGAGCGCGTCGACCCGGGCGGCCCAGAAGCGGCGGAAGGGGGCGAGCCAGGCGTCGACCTCCATGAGCGGTTCGGGCCGGATCCGATAGACGCGCCTCTGGGCCTCCACGCGCGCCTCCACGAAGCCGGCCTCGCGGAGCACCCGCAGGTGCTTGGACACCGAAGGCTGCGGCATGCGGAGCCGCCGCTCCATCTCGCCGACCGACCGCTCCGAGGAGGCGAGGAGGCCGAGGATGGCCCGGCGGTTCGGCTCCGCCAGGATCGCGAAGGAGGATTCCATGGCAGGTATATATCCCATAGAGCATATACAGGTCAAGCGTCGGCCGCGCGCGGACGTGGCCATCTGCCGGTCATGGGGACCCTCCCGGGGGGAAGGGGCCGTCAGTCGCCGCGGCGGCGCTCCTCGAAGCGGATCGCCGCTCGCCGCTCGTCGAGAGCCCCGAGCAGCCAGCCCGCCGCCGTCGTGAGGAGAGTCGCGCCGCCGTGCCAGACGAGGACGTGCGACAGGTCCGAGCGGGGACAGATCAGGTGCCAGACGCCGTCGGCGAGGAGACCGGCGCTGAGTCCGGCGAGGGCGCCCGACCAGCGGGGCCGGACCGGCAGCGCGCGACGCACGAGCCACAGAGCGAGAGCCAGCCCGGGAAGGCCGAGCGCCTCCTGCGCCGAGAAGCACATGAGGCCGCGATGGCGGGAGACGTCGAGCGTCGCCGGGATCGTCGCGCTCGTCCAGGTCCAGAGGGCGGCCGCGACCTGCGTGGCCGCGCCCAGGGCGAGGGCGAGGCCGACACGCGCGGCGCCGACGCCACTGCCGGGCACGGCCTCGCGCAGGGCGAGGTGCGCGAGAAGCAGGCCGGCGAGCGCCTCCACGGCGGCCACGCCCCAGAGGAGCCACGGGCCGAGGAGAGCGGCGTCCTCGCGCAGGGGGTGCAGAAGCGGAAGGCAGAGGAAGAGCGCGGCGCCCCAGAGGGCCACGTTGGCCGCCCGCCACGCCGGCGGCGGCAGCGGGCGCACGGGCCGCAGGTCGCTCGTCACCTCGCGCAGCAGGCGCTCGGGCGGGCGCGGGCCGCTCATTCGTCCCCTCCCGCGAGGATCTCTCGCAGCCGGCGCACGCCGCGATGGGCCCGGAGCTTGGCCGCCGCCTCGCTCACGCCGAGGACGGCGCCGATCTCCCGGAACGACAAGCCCCAGACGTGGTGCAGCAGAAGCGGCTCGCGGCGGTCGTCGGGCAGGCGCGCGAGGGCCCCGCGCACCGCGTCGCGATCGGCGAGGCCCTCCGCCTCGGCCGGCACCGGCACGTCCGGGAACGACTCGCCGACCACGGTCTCGCGGCGCTCGCGCCGGCCCGCCGCCCGCCGGCTCATCAGGAACACGTTCCGCGCGATGGCGTACACCCAGGGCTTGACGGGCCGCGCCGGCAGGTAGGTGTGGCGCGATCGGTGCACCTGCAGGAAGGTCTCCTGCAGCAGGTCCTCGGCGCGGGCCGGGTCGCGGCACAGCGAGCGCAGGTAGCCGCCGATCGCCGGCGCGAGCTGCGCGTAGAGCGCCTCGAAGGCGGAAGCCTCACCGGACTGATACGCCATCATGAGCGCGCAGAGCGCACCCTCGTGCGCCTCGGGCACGGACCTCCTCTGCTCCTCCTTTGCCTCGGACGGCGTCGAAGTTTCATCACGCGCCATTGAAGGATTCGCCCGCCATCCTACCCCGGCCCCGCCGCCCGCGACGCTCGTCCGCGGTTACGCCGCCCGCCTCTCCGGCAAAGAACGGGGAAACCACGAGACGGGCGCGCTCTCGCGCCCCTGGAGGATGAGCATGCGCGTTCCCGCGGCGATCGGCCGCGTCGTCGGAAAGGGCCGGGAGGGGCTCGAGCGGCTGGCGTTCGCCGCGCCCCTTCTCACCCGGGTCGTGATCGGCCTCGCGTTCGTCCAGACGGGTCTCGGCAAGTGGGCCCACATGGACAGCACCATCGCCTTCTTCGCGGACCTCGGCATCCCGATGCCGGCCGCGAACGCCGCCTTCGTCGCGAGCCTCGAGGTGGTGGGCGGCGGCGCCCTCGTCGCGGGCCTGCTCACGCGGGTCCTCGCGGGGCTTCTCTCGAGCACCATGGTCGTCGCCCTCCTGACGGCCGACCGCCAGACGTTCCTCGAGTCGTGGTCGCGGGCGAGCGAGTCGTCGCCCACCGACGTGACGTCCTTCGTCTTCCTGCTCTTCCTCCTCTGGCTGGTCCTCCTGGGGCCGGGGAGCGTCAGCCTCGACCGCGTCCTGCGGCCGTTCTTCGACGGCGGCCGCCGGCCCGGCGCGACCCGCTGATACCGGCCGCGCGGTCGCGGCAAAGAAGAAGGCAACCAAGGCCAGACGCATTGGACCCGGGCCGAACCCGAGGCGCGAGCCTCGTCGGATCGAGAAGGAGCCGGCCCTCGGCCGGACCGAAAGGGGAACGAGAGTGAATCGCAAGGTGAAGATGACGCTGGTGAACGCGGCCGTCG
Organism: Vicinamibacteria bacterium; assembly: GCA_046331285.1. Lineage (GTDB taxonomy): Bacteria > Acidobacteriota > Vicinamibacteria > Fen-336 > Fen-336 > DATBSL01. Next base: position 246,163 of record JAXLRD010000007.1, on the reverse strand, counting down.
CGGGGATGATCGCGGGTGTCGGCGGCGTGGCGAGCGGCGCGCCGGCCGCGCCGCCCACCGCCCAGAACGGCTGCAGCGGCAAGAGCGGCTGCGGAGCGAAGAAGACCTCGGCCGCCTCCGACGCCCAGGCGAGCGACCGCCACGCCTGTCGGGGCATGAACTCCTGCAAGGGCAAGGGGAACTGCAAGAGCGGCGACAACGGCTGCGCGGGGAAGAACTCGTGCAAGGGAAAGGGCGGCTGCGCCTCGGCCGAGGCGAAGCACGCGTGCAAGGGCCACAACTCCTGCAAGGGGCTCGGCGGCTGCAAGACGGGCGACAACGGCTGCGCGGGGAAGAACTCGTGCAAGGGCAAGGGCGGCTGCGAGGTGCCCCGCAAGGCGGCCTGACGCGATCGACCCGGCCGGAGGCGCCGCGGCGGACCGCGGCCCTCCGGCCCTCCCTCACGGAGAGCGCATGTCACGAAACCGCTTCGACCTTCCGGACCTCGGCCTCGGCGTGGGCTTGCGCACCGCCCACTTCGCCCACGTCCTCGGCGAGCGCCCCGCCGTCGGCTTCTTCGAGGCGATCACCGAGAACTTCCTCGACACCGGCGGCCGCCCCGCGTTCATCCTCGACCAGGTCGCGGAGCGCTACCCGATCGTGCTCCACGGCGTCTCGCTGTCGATCGGCTCCACCGACCCGCTCGACTTCGGCTACCTGCGCAAGGTCGCGAGGCTCGCGCGCCGCACGCGGGCCGCCTGGGTGTCCGACCACGTCTGCTGGACCGGCGTCCAGGGCCGCAACACGCACGACCTGCTGCCGCTGCCGTACACGGAGGAGTCGCTGCGCCACACCGTCGCGCGGGTGAAAAGTGTCCAGGACTTCCTCGAGCGCCCCCTCGTTCTCGAGAACCCCTCGACCTACCTGGAGTTCGCCGCGAGCGCGATGAGCGAGGCGGAGTTCGTCGCGCGGCTGGCCGAGGAGGCCGACTGCGGTCTCCTCCTCGACGTCAACAACGTCCACGTCTCCGCGTTCAACCACGGCTTCGACGCGCGGGCGTACCTCGACGCCCTCCCCGCCGACCGGGTGTGCCAGTTCCACCTCGCCGGGCACACGCACAAGGGCACCCACATCCTCGACACGCACTCGGACCACGTCGTCCCGGAGGTCTGGGAGCTCTACGGCCACGCGATCCGCCGGACCGGGCCGCGGGCGACGCTCGTCGAATGGGACGCCGCGATCCCCGCCTTCGAGGTCGTCCACGCCGAGGTCGAGAAGGCGCGCGCCTGGCGCGAGCGGGAGGCGGGCCGTGCGGCCTGAGCCGGCCGCGCTCGCCAGCGCCCAGCGGTGGCTCCAGGCGGTGATCGTTCATCCCGGAGGGGTCGAGGACGCTCTCGCCGCGCCCGAGGCGTTCGCCGAGGTCGCCCCGTCGGCCCTCGAGGCGATGGTGCGTCCTTCCCGTTCGCTGGCCGCCGCGGAGCGCGTGGGCGTGTATCACGACATGTACCTCGCCCGGATGGTCGAGGCGATGGAGAGCGACTACCCGGCCGTGCGGAGTTTCCTCGGCGAGGACGCGTTCGCCGACCTCGTGCGCGACTACGTGCGTCGCCACCCGTCGCAGAGCTACACCCTCAACCGCCTCGGCGACCATCTGCCGGACTTCCTCCTCGAGGACGCGGAAAGGGAGCACGCGGCCTTCCTCCACGACCTCGCGCGCGCCGAGCTCGCGGTCACCCAGGCCTTCGACGAGGAGTCCTCGCCCACGCTCGACGCGCCCGCCCTGCGCCGCGTTCCGGATGCGGCCCTTCCGGGCCTGCGCCTGCGGCCGATCCGCGCGCTCCGGCTGCTGTCCCTGTCGCACGCCGTCGCGGGGCACCTGCGCGCGGCCCGCGACGGACGGCCGGCGCCGCGCCCGCGCCGCCGCCGGACGCACCTCGCGGTCTACCGCCAGGACTTCGCCGTGCGGTACCAGGAGCTCGGCGCCGAGGAGCACGCTCTTCTCTCAGGGCTCGTCGCCGGTCGGCCGCTCGGCGAAGCCGTCGCCGCCAGCGCGCTCCGCCTCCGGGCGTCCCGGCGCGAGGACCGCGTCTTCCGCTGGTTCCGCTCGTGGGTCGCGGAGGGCCTCTTCAGCGGGATCGAGTGAGGCTCGTCTCAGTCGATCTTCTTCTTCTCGACCTTCCACGCAGGGTCCACGCACAGGCCGCACTCCGGCCCGACGAACGCCTTCGCCGCGGCCAGGTCGCCGCGGAGCTGCCAGTCGAGCCAGGCGACCACCGCCGCCGCCGCCCGGCCCCCGTTCGGCTGCCAGTAGGTCCCGCCGTGCCCGGCGCCGACCACGTTGCCGACGAACGCCGGGACGTGATCGAGACGCGAGAAGTCGTCCATGCCGTTCCTGTAGGCGATGTCCGTCTCCCCGCCGAGGACGTAGAGCGTCGGCCCGTGGACCGTCGCGAGGAGCGACTTCGGGACGTTCATGCTCGGGATCGGGCTGCCCTCGTTGAAGAGCCCGCTGTTCATGATCACGAGCGTCCGGATCCGCGGGTCGGCGGCGACCTGCAGCGCCTGCAGCCCGCCGCAGCTGTACCCGGACACGGCGACCGCCGCCGTGTCGATGCGGCTGTGGTACGGGCTCGCGGGATCGGCGTTCTGAGCGATCGCCCAGTCGAGCGCGGCGACGAGGCCCTTCGCGTCGGTCGCGGGCGGCGGCAGCACGCGCGGCGCGCCGGGCGCCGCGGCTGGCCGCGGCGGGTCGGGCGGCATGGTGGCCCCCGGGCCCGTGCGGATGCGGCCGAGGGCGATCGCGAGGTAGCCGTGGGACGCGATCTCGAGCATGTGCAGCCGCGAGCTGGCGCCGTCGTTCGAGCATCCCCCGTTGCCGAAGAGGTAGAGGCCGAGCTTCTTCGCGCCGAGCGCGCCGAGGTCGGCGGGCCGGTACACGACGTGATCGGGCAGCGAGGGCACTTCTTCCTTCGTCGCCGGGAAGGCGCCCGTGCCCGGCGTGTCCGGGAGCGCCGCCTGCCGCGCTCGCTCGGCTTCCATCGCCTTCGACTGCTCGGGCGTCGGCGCCTGCGCCCATGCGGCCGGCACGAGCAGCGCGAGCGCCACCGCGGTCCAGGCGTCGCGGAGTGAGCGAGTCGTCTTCATGATGGGCCTCCTGTGGGCGCCTTGGGCGCGGCTCATGGTACGTCCGCTCGCGGCGGCCGCGTCGGTCGCCGTGGTAGCCTCGGCCGATGCGCGCCCGCTGAAGGCCCATCACGGAGGATCTCGCCATGAGCGTCAGACAGTGGGCCGTCTTCGGTCTCACCGCCGTCAGCCTCGCGTGGGCGCCGCCGGGTGCGCAGGCGCAGGCGCCCGCGACCGCGGAGAAGAAGGACGCTCCGGCGCCCGCCCCGCGCTTCCCGATGGCGCAGGGCCCGCGCGTCACCTCACCCGAGGTCGCCGCCGACGGGCGCGTGACGTTCCGCATCCTCGCGGCGAAGGCCCAGTCCGTCCGCCTCATGGGCGACATCCCGTCCGACGGCCCGGCCGTCCCGATGCAGCCTCCCGCCGGCCGCGCGCTGACCCAGGGCGCGGAGGGCGTCTGGGAGGTGACGGTCGCGCTCGCGCCGGGTTCCTGGCGCTACAACTTCAACGTCGACGGCGTCTCGGTCGTCGACCCCCGCAACCCGAGGACGAGCGAGTCGAACGAGAACACCTGGAGCCTCGTCCACGTGCCCGGCGCCGAGTTCATGGACACGAAGGCGGTGCCCCACGGCGCCGTCGCCGCCGTCACGTACTACTCCACGGCGCTGAAGCGCTTCCGGCGCATGCACGTCTACACCCCGCCCGGCTACGAGACGAGCGCCGAGCGCTACCCGGTCTTCTACCTGCTGCACGGCGCGATGGACTGCGACGACTCGTGGTGGACGGTCGGCCGCGCCGGCTTCGTCCTCGACAACCTGCTCGCGGCGGGGAAGGCGAAGCCCATGGTCGTCGTGATGCCCGCCGGCCACACCGGGCCCCTCAACTTCACGCCCGGCGCGCCGCGCCCGCCGGTCGACGAGTTCCAGGCCGACTTCGAGGCCGACGTGGTGCCGTACGTCGAGAAGACGTACCGCGTCCGCACGGACCGCGGCAGCCGCGCGATCGCGGGCCTCTCGATGGGCGGCGCGCAGACCCTCGCCATCGGCATCCCGCACCTCGACAAGTACGCCTACCTCGGCGTCTTCAGCTCGGGCATCTTCGGCATCACCGGCCGCGGCCCGATGCCGATGCCCCCGGGCCCGAGCTTCGAGGAGCAGCACGCGAAGGCCCTCGACGACCCGGCCCTGAAGAAGGGCCTGAGGCTCGTGTGGTTCGCGACCGGCAAGGACGACTTCCTGATCGAGACCTCGCGGGCCACCGTCGCGATGCTGAAGAAGCACGGCTTCGACGTCGCGTACCACGAGTCCGAGGGCGCTCACACCTGGACGAACTGGCGCGAGTACCTGAACGAGTTCGCGCCGCTCCTCTTCCGCTGACGGGCGCGGCGGCGCGAGGAGTGAGCTAGGGCGCGACGTTCACGATCACCCGCCGATAGCGGGTCAGGCGCGGAGTGCCGTGGTCGGTGACCGCGAGGATGACGTGCATCGTGCCCGTGCCCGGCGGCATCACACGGGTCGCCGGCACCACGAACGACGCTCTGGGCTGGTCGAGCCCGCGAATGGCGACGGGCTGGCCGCTGTGGCCGCTCGACGTGGTCAGGCTCCCCGCTTCGCCGTAGTAGAACCACTCGTAGGACAGGGCGTCGCCGTCCGGGTCGCTCGATCCCTCGGCGCTCAGCTCGACGCGCTCGCCAGGACGCGCGCGAAGCTCCGCGGCGTGGCCGAGCCGAACGGACGGCGGGTGGTTGGCGTCGGCCGGGGCTTTGATCGTCCAGTCCATCCTCGCCGCGAAGTCGTTCTGGACGGCCGAGCGCCAGCGCCAGACGGTGGCGTGGTTGTCGGTGTGCCAGCGGCCGTCGACGCCGAGCACCTCGTCCTCGGCATCCGTCCAGATGGGGCGTGTCTCCGGCGCGAGGTGCCACCGCCTTTGCGGCGGCGTGTAGAGCTCGTAGCGGCCGCCCCAGCCACCCCAGTCGGGATGCTCCGGTGCGCTGAGGCCGTTGTCCACGAGGTTCAGGAACGATGGGGTGTCGCCCTCCATCAGGTACTCCCAGCGCGGGTACTCGGCGCCGAGCGGTCCCTTGCGCCGGACGTTCTCGTCCAGCCACTCGTTCGTCACCAGCGAGGAGTCCGCCCCGGCGAAGCGGCCGTGGAAGTGGTCGCCGCTGATGCCGCTCCACGTCGCGTGGTGATAGGCCCCGCCTGCGTGCGAGCCGGGGCTCGTGACGTAGAACAGCCCGGGGAACTCCTGCCGGATCCACGGTCCGCTGTCGTCCTGGTCGGAGATCGTGTAAACGCGCAGGCGCGACACGAACCGCGCGAGGTCCGCGGCGGAGCGCGTCCGGCGGACCCTCCACAGCGCCTGGGCCAGCACGCTGGGTCCGCCCCAGACCGGCACCCAGAGCGGGCGCGGATCGTCGCGGTCCACGGCCCGGACGAGCAGCTCGGAGCCGGGCGAGTCCTTGCCCTCGCCGACGCCGTCCAGGCCGTAGGCCGGAAGCCCATCGCGAACGCGCGCCAGCAGGAACTCCGCGGCCGGGAAGCCGGGCTCGTGCTTCTCGAGGTTGTCGCGCACCCGGCCGTACGCCGTGACGATCTGCCGGATGCGGTCGGGCGCGACACGGCTGCGTTGGTGGACGGACGTCGTCGCGACGAGCCCCTCGACATCGAACTGGTTCGAGTAGACGAGGAAGCGGACGAGGGACTCCGCGTCGTCCGGCTCGTTCTCGATGTCCGTGAGCACGAGTACTCGCGGCCGGTCGGCCGCGACCGCCGGCCGGCCCAGGAGGATCAGGACGGCGGCGATCGAGAGAAGAGCCTTCTTGCGCATGATCAGTTCCACGGGACGCATCCTCCCCGGTTCGGGCCGGCGTTTCTCCCCGGATTCGGCAGACCGCGCATCGTTTCCAGAGACGGCCTCTTCCGCCGCCGCTCCGCTCATAGGCGGTGGAGCGCGCGGTACTCGCGCGGCGCGCAGCCGCAGAGCTGGCGGAAGGCGGCGTTGAAGCGACTCAGCGAGCCGAAGCCCGAGTCCATGGCCACCTCGAGGATCTTGGCGTCGGTCGTGACGAGCATCCGCTGGGCGTGCGAGACGCGGTGCTGGAGGATGAAGCGGACCGGCGTGACTCCGAACGCCTTTCGGAAGAGAGTGGACCCGTAGTCGGGATGCAGGTCGACCTCGCGCGCCACGTCCTCGGCTCCGATCGGCTCGCGGTAGTGGCGCGCGATGAACGTCGCCATCCGCTCGACGCTCGTGGGCGCCGCCCCCCCGGCCGAGGCCAGGGCCCGGCGCGACCCTTCCGGCCCGCCCGCGCCGCGCGTCGAGTCGGCGAGCCGCAGCAGCCGCGCCTTGAGCTCGAGGAGCGTCGCCTCCTCGCGGCGCTCGCGGCTCTTCGACAGGTCCTCATGCCACTGCTCGAACCGCGCCAGATCGCGCTCCCCGCAGCCCTCCGGGTCCTCGACCACGCTGCCGCCGAGGAGGGCCTCCACGAGGCGCTCCGGCAGCCCCCAGCCGAGAACCCAGGCGAGCGGGATCGTGACCACGTAGTAGAAGGTCACGCCGCGCGATCCCAGGACCTGGTGCGGCGTCGCCGCCCAGAACGCCGATAGTCGGCGGGGGCGCAGCGTGACCCGGCGCCCGCCGAGCAGGTACGTCAGGGACCCGGAGTCGAGCAGGTTCAGCTCCAACTCGTTGTGCCGGTCGGCCCGCGGCATCGGCTGCGGCTCCCACACCTCGCAGGTCAGCCCGTAGGGCTCGAGGTCGCCGCGTGTCTCCTCGAAATGCGCGCCCGGCACCGCGCGAGGATAGCTCACCTGCTCGGAATCCGGGGGGATCTTGGCCGAATCCGCGTGGACCCGGTCGGTTCGCGAGGCTACGGTGCCCCCCGGGACGACTTTGATTCCCCGGCGCGAGGGGCTCGCGCCCGGGGGCGGAGGCCGGAATGCAGGCGAACACTGAAGCGACGGCGGCGGGTACGCTCGCGACGACGCGGCCGGTGACTCTCGGGGTGATCGTCGGCAACCGGGACTTCTTTCCCGACAGCCTCATCGCCGGGGCGCGGGCCTCGATCACGAAGCTCTTCGGCGAGCTCGGCCTTTCGCTCGTCATGGTGGACGAGCAGACGACGAAGCTCGGCGGGGTCGAGACCAGGACCGACGCCGCCAAGTGCGCGGCGCTGTTCCGCGAGAGCGCCTCCCGCATCGACGGCATCCTCGTCGCGCTGCCGAACTTCGGAGACGAGAAGGCGGTGGTCGACTGCCTGCGCGCGAGCGGGCTCCAGGTCCCGATCCTCGTGCAGGCGGAGCCGGACGATCTCGACCGCCTCGACGCCGCCCGTCGGCGCGACGCCTTCTGCGGAAAGATCTCGGTCTGCAACAACCTCCGTCAGTACGGCTACGCCTTCTCGCTCACGCGCCGGCACACCGTGGGCCTCGCCGCCCCGGAGTTCCGGGCCGACCTCGAGTGGTTCGCCGCCGTGTGCCGCGTCGTGCGCGGCCTGCGCCGCGCGCGGCTCGGCGCCCTCGGCGCGCGCCCGGCCGCGTTCAACACCGTCCGGTTCAGCGAGAAGATCCTCGAGCGTGCGGGGGTTTCGGTCGTGACCGCCGACCTCTCCTCGGTCATCGGCGAGGCCCAGCGGCTGCCGGCGAACGACCCGCGGATCGCGGCGAAGGCCGCGGCCATCACCGGCTACGCCGACGCGTCGCGCCTGCCGGACCAGAAGCTCCAGCTCACGGCGCGCCTCGCCGTGGCCGTCGAGGCTGGTGCGAGGAGAACGCGGTCGACGCGACGGCGGTCCAGTGCTGGGACTCGATCCAGGAGAACTACGGCATCAACTCGTGCACCGTCATGAGCATGCTCAGCGAGTCGCTGCGGCCGAGCGCGTGCGAGACGGACGTCACGGGTGCGTTGTCCATGTACGCCCTGCAGCTCGCCTCGGGCCGGCCGAGCGCGCTCGTCGACTGGAACAACAACTACGGCGGCGAGCCCGACCGCTGCGTGCTCTTCCACTGCGGCAACTGGCCGGTGACCTACGCGCCGAAGGCGACGATCGGGACGGCCCCGATCCTCGGCACCACGCTCGGCGAGGAGCGCACCTGGGGCACGATCAACGGCCGTACGCCCGCCGGCCCCTGCACCTTCGCCCGCATCGGCACCGACGACACCGCGGGGAAGATCCGCGCGTACGTGGGCGAGGGCCGCTTCACCGACGACCCGCTCGGCACGTTCGGCTGCCGCGCGGTCGTCGAGGTGCCCGCGCTCCAGTCGCTCCTGCGGCACATCTGTCGCGAAGGCTTCGAGCATCACGCGGCCGTCAACGGCGCGGGCGTGGCCTCGGCCGTCGACGAGGCCCTCGGCCGCTACCTCGGCTGGGACTGCCACCTCCACGGCGGCACGCGTGACTGAGGCGATCGGCGCGCCGCCGCGGCCGGGCGCGGACGCGCTCCGGCTCCAGGCGGTGCGCAACCGCAAGCGAGTGCTGCAGACGATCGTGGCGGCCGGCGCCGGCCACCCGGGCGGCGACCTGTCGTGCCTCGACGTCCTCACCGTGCTCTACGGCGGGATCCTCCGGGTCTCGCCGGAGACGGCTGACGATCCCGATCGCGACCGCTTCGTGATGAGCAAGGGCCACTCGGTCGAGAGCCTGTACGTGGTCCTCGCCGACCGCGGCTTCTTCCCCGCGGCCGACCTCGCCACGGTCTGCCGCTACCGCTCCCACTACGTCGGCCACCCCACGCGGCACGTGCGCGGCGTCGAGCAGAACACCGGCGCCCTCGGCCACGGCCTCGCGTTCGGGGTCGGCACCGCGCTCGGCGCGCGGCTCGGCGGGCGCTCCTTCCGGACGTTCGTCCTCCTCGGCGACGGCGAGCTGGCCGAGGGCTCCAACTGGGAGGCGGCCCTTGCCGCGGCCCACCACGGCCTCGACGGCCTCGTGGCGATCGTCGACCGCAACGGGCTACAGATCTCCGGCCGCACCGAGGACGTGTGCGGCCTCGAGCCGCTCGAGGAGAAGCTGCGGGCCTTCGGCTGGGCCGTGCGCGAGGTGGACGGCCACGATCCGGCGGCCCTCCTGGAGGTCCTGGGCTCCGTCCCCTTCGCGCCCGGCCGCCCGAGTGCGGTCGTCGCGCGCACGGCGAAGGGCCGCGGCGTCAGCTTCATCGAGGGCGCGGTGCCCTGGCACCACCGCGTGCCGAAGGCGGACGAGCTCTCGCGCGCGATCGCCGAGCTCGAGGGCGAGGAACGCCGGCTCGGGGCCGCCCCTGAGCCGCCTCTCGTCACGCCCCTCCCGCCGCGGGCCGCCGGGCCCGAGCCGCCGGGCCTGGCCATGGGGCGACCGAACCAGGACGTCTTCTCGGAGGCAGTGCTCGACCTCGCGCGCGCCGACCCGTCGGTCGTGGTCGTGACGAGCGACTCCCGGGGGTCGGGGAAGATGTCGAGCTTCGCGGAGGCCCTGCCGCGGCAGATCGTCGAGGTCGGGATCGCGGAGCAGATGCTGGTGGGCGCCGCCGCCGGCCTCGCCGCCGCGGGCCGCAAGCCGTTCGCCGTCTCGCCCGCGTGCTTCCTGACCGCACGTTCGCTCGAGCAGATCAAGAACGACGTGGCCTACTCCGCGCAGCCCGTCCGGCTCGTAGGCATCAGCGCCGGCGTCAGCTACGGTGCCCTCGGCTCGACGCACCACTCGACCCACGACCTCGCGGTCCTGCGCGCGGTCCCGGGCATCACCCTGATCGTGCCCGCGGACAACCACGAGGCGCGCGCGGCCGCGGGTGCAGCCCACGCCTCTCTCGGCCCGGTCTACGTGAGGATCGGCAAGAGGCCGGTGCCCGACCTGCCCGGCCCCGCGTTCGAGCTCGGCCGCGCGCGCGTGGTGCGCGCAGGCGACGACCTCGCCTTCGTCGCGGTCGGCGAGACGGTCTGGCTCGCTTACGCGGCGGCCGAGACCCTCGCGCGCGAGGGCGTGCAGTGCCGCGTGCTGAGCCTGCACACCCTGCGGCCGTTCGACGCGGAGGCGGTGCGTGCCGCGGCGCGGACCGGGGCGATCGTGACAGTGGAGGAGCACAGCGTCTGCGGCGGGCTCGGCGAGGCGTGCGCGGCCGTGCTCGCGCAGGCCGGCCTCGACGTCCCGCTGCGGATCGTCGGCCTGCCCGACGAAGAGACCGTCGCCGGCTCGCAGGCCGAGATCCTCGGCCACTACGGCATGACGCCGGAGGCGCTCGCGCAGACCGCGAGGGTGCTGCTGCGGGCGGGCCGCACGGGCGCGGCGTCGGAGGCCCGGTGAGCCACGTCGTCGCGATCGACCAGAGCACGTCGGGCACGAAGGCCGTCCTGTTCGACGACGCCGGCCGCGTCGCGTGCCACGCCGCCCGGCCGCATCGCCAGATCTATCCGCGGCCGGGCTGGGTCGAGCACGACGCCGAAGAGATCTACAGCAACGTGCGGGCATGCCTCGCCGACCTCGCGGCCGGAGCGCCGGCGGCCGTCCGCGGCGCGGCGTGCCTTAGTCTCACGAACCAGCGCGAGACCTTCGTCGTCTTCGACCGCGCGACCGGGAAGCCGCTCCACAACGCCGTCGTCTGGCAGTGCCGCCGCGGCGACCCCGTGTGCCTCGATCTCACCGCGGCCGGCCACGCGACGCGGGTGAAGGAGCGGACGGGCCTCGCGCTCGACAGCTACTTTCCGGCCCCGAAGATCCGCCGGCTGCTGGCGGACGAGCCGCACCTGCGGGAGGCGGTCCGGTCGGGCTCGGCCGCGATCGGCACGATCGACGCCTACCTCGTCTACCGGCTCACCGCGGGCCGCGTGTTCGCGACCGACCACACGAACGCCAGCCGCACGCTGCTGTTCGACATCTCGCGGCTGTGCTGGGACGAGGAGCTCTGCGCGCTCTTCGAGTGCCCGGCCGCGGCGCTGCCGCAGGTGCGCGCCAGCGCCGACGAGTTCGGCGCGACGAGTGCGGAGGGCGCGCTCCGTCGCCGCTGCCGATCCGCGGCGTGATGGCGACTCGCAGGCCGCCCTCTTCGCGCAGCGGGCGTTCGCGCCGGGCAGCGCCAAGGTGACCCTCGGGACCGGCTCGTCCGTGCTCCTCAACGTGGGCGATGGCGCGCGGCCGTCGCGCTCCGGCATCGTGACGACGGTCGCGTGGGTGCACGACGAGCGGCCGACCTTCGCTTTCGAGGGGATCATCAACTGCACCGGGTCCACCGTGGCGTGGCTGAAGGACCAGCTCGGCCTCCTCCGCTCGCCGGAGGAGAGCGAGCAGCTCGCGACCAGCGTCGCGGACAACGGCGGCGTCTACCTCGTGCCGGCGTTCGTCGGCCTCGGGGCGCCGCACTGGAGACAGGACGCGCGGGCGGCGATCCTCGGCCTGACTCCCCACAGCACTCGCGCGCACGTGGCTCGGGCCGCGCTCGAGGCGATCGCCTACCAGATCCGGGACGTGCTCGACGCCATGGCGGTCGCGGCGGGCCGCCCGCTCGTCGAGCTGAGCGCCGACGGAGGCATGGTCACGAACGCCTTCCTGATGCAGTTCATCGCCGACGTCGCGCGGGTCGGCGTCCGCGCGTCGGCCGTGCCCGAGCTGTCGGCGCTCGGGGCGGCGCTCGCCGGGATGCTCGGCGCGGGGTCCTCGGCTCGCTCGCCGACGTGGAGCGCCTCGACCTCGGCGTGCGACGCTACGCACCGGCCCTGCCGCCCGATCGGGTCGATGCGTTGTACGAGGGCTGGCGGCGGGCCGGGCCAGACGCTGCACCGGGGAGAGCCATGAGAGTGACGGCCGCGGCCGGTGCGAAGCTGACGCTCGTGCTCCTCGTGGCGAGCGCGTGCCGGGTCGCGACGGTGCGGCGGCTCGACGAGGCCGCGTCGTCGCCGGGCCTGGCTGCGGCCGCGCCGTTCGACGCGGCGCGGCTCGTCGACGCAGCCTGGCGCGCCGAGGTGCTGCCCGCCCTCGATCGCGCGCGGGACGCCGGCGAGGTCGCGCGAGAGTCCGTCGCCCGCGCGGCCGGAAGCCCGCCGGCGCCGATCGCCGTGCAAGGGAGCGGCCGCGTCGTGTCCGTCGACAGCCGCTCGCGCACCGGCACGGCGAGCGTGGAGCTGGACGGCGCGCCGCGGACCCTCGTTGTCGTCCAGATCGGGCCGGTCATCGGCGGGACCGCCATCCGCGACGCGCTGCCCGCGCTCGGCTTCGACCGGTTCGTCAACCAGATCCAGCACGCCGACGTCGGCAACGAGATCAACGCGCGCGTGGAGCGGGACGTGCTCGCGCGGCTCGACCGCGAGGCCCTGCGTGGCCGCCGGCTACGCTTCGCGGGGATGGCCTCGCTCGAGGGCGGCCGCCCGCTCACGGTGACGCCGGTGCGCCTCGACGTGGAGGGCCGGCCGTGAGCGCCGAGGTCGTCCTGCGGGCGGAAGCCGTCTCGAAGGCCTACGGCGGGCCAGGGCCCTCGACGCCGTCGACTTCGACGTCGAGCGCGGGCGAGTGGCCGTTCTCATCGGCGAGAACGGCGCCGGGAAGTCGACCCTCATGCGCATCCTGGCCGGCGTCGAGGCCCCGACCCGCGGGCGGCTCGTTCTCGACGGCCACCCCGTGCTCTTCGGCTCGCCCGCGCGGCGGCGACCGCGGGCATCGCGATCATCCACCAGGAGCTGTCGCTCTCCCGGACCTCACGGTCGCGGAGAACGTCTTCGCGGGGCGCGAGCCCCTGCGGCTCGGCTGCGTCGACCGCGCGCGCGCCGAGCGCGAGGCGCGGGCCGTCCTCGCGCGGCTCGAGCAGCCGATCGACCCGCAAGCGCGTTGCGGCGCGCTGCCGCTCGGGCAGCAGCAGATCGTCGAGATCGCGCGGGCCCTCGTGCGCGAGGCCCGAGTCCTCGTCATGGACGAGCCGACCTCCGCGCTGTCGTCGGCCGAGGTGGCGGCCTCTTCCGTCTCATCCGCGAGCTGAGGGCACGCGGGACGGGCATCGTCTACGTGTCGCACCGCCTCGAGGAGCTGATGGAGATCGGCGACCGGGCGGACGGTGCTCCGCGACGGCCGCCGCGCCGCCGTGGCCGAGGCCGGGGACGCTAGCGTGAGCTGGATCGTCGAGCAGATGATCGGCCGCCCCGTGGGCGGGCCGGCGACGCACCCGCCGCCGCCCGCCGGCGAGATGCTGCTCGAGGTCGACGGCCTCTCGCTGCGCCGTGGCGACGGCCGGCCGCTCCTCGACGACGTCTCGCTCGGCGTCGCCGCCGGAGAGGTCGTCGGGCTCTACGGCCTGATGGGCGCCGGGCGCACGGAGCTCCTGGAGTGCCTCGCCGGCGCGCGGCCCGCGACCGGCGGGACGATCCGCCTCCGCGGCGAGCGCGTGGAGCGGCTCGACCTGCCGGCCCGCCTGCGCCGGGGAGTCTTCCTCGTGCCCGAGGACCGCCAGGGCGCGGGGCTCTTCCCGTCCCTCTCGGTCGCGCGAAACATGACCCTCGCGAGCCTGCGGGCCCACGTGCGCGGCCTCGCCCTCTCGCCGGCCGCCGAGAGCGAGACGGTGGCGCGGATGGCCGGCGACCTCGGCATCGCCTCGGCGCGGCCCGAGCTTCCGATCGGTGCCCTCTCGGGCGGGAACCAGCAGAAGGTGGTGATCGCCCGGGCCCTCCTCACGCGGCCGCGCGTCCTCCTCCTCGACGAGCCCACGCGCGGCGTCGACGTCGGCGCGAAGGACGAGCTGCGATCGCTCGTGCGCCGCCTCGCCCGCGAGGGAGTGGGGGTCGTCTTCGTGTCGTCCGACCTCGAGGAGGTCGTCGGGGTGGCCGACCGGATCCTCGTCCTCTCGAACGGGAAGGTGACGGGCCGCTTCGCGGCGGGCGAGGCGACCCACGACGCTCTCGTCGCCGCCTCCGCGCTCGAGCACGGCCGCCCGGCGGGAAGGGACGTCGCGTGAGCCTCCTCGTCCGCCTCCGCGCCGTGGTGGCGCTCGCGCTCCTCGTCGTCGTCTTCTCGTGCCTGACGCCGGCCTTCCTCACGCAGGGCAACCTCGTCATGCTCGCGAAGCACGTGGCCCTCAACGCGATCCTCGCCCTCGGCATGACCTTCGTCGTCCTCTCCGGGGGCATCGACCTGTCGGTCGGCGCGGTGGCGGGGCTCGCCGGGATGACCGCGGGCCTGCTGCTCCACGACGGGCTCGTGCTGCGGCCGCTCGACGTCGTCGTCTACTTCTCGGTCCCGTCGGTGGTCGTCATCGGCCTCCTGGTGGGCGTCGCCGTGGGAGCCCTCAACGGCCTGCTCGTCGTGCGGGCGCGGGTCGCGCCTTTCGTCGCCACTCTCGGCACGCTCTACGTGGCGCGGGGCGCCGCGCTCCTCCTCTCGGGCGGCGCCACGTTCCCGAACCTCGTCGGCCGCGAGGACCTCGGCAACACCGGGTTCACCCTGCTCGGCACGGGCACGCTGCTGAGGCTCCCCGCGCCGATCTGGATGATGGCCGTTCTCGGCGCCGCCGCGGCCTTCGTCGCGGCGCGGACGCCGTTCGGCCGGCGCGTGTACGCGGTCGGCGACAACGAGCGGGCCGCCGAGCTCGTCGGGATCCGCGTCGCGCGGATCCGGCTGGCCGTGTACGTGATCTCCGGGTTCTGCGCGGCCCTCACCGGCCTCGTCATCGCCTCGCAGCTCCAGGCTGCCCACCCCGCGACCGGCGAGACCTTCGAGCTGTCGGCGATCGCCGCCGTCGTCCTCGGCGGGACGTCGCTGTCGGGCGGGCGGGGCAGCATCGGCGGCACGCTCGTCGGCGCGTTCGTCATCGGGGTGCTGAACGACGGGCTCGTGCTGCTCGGCGTCTCGCAGTTCTGGCAGATCGTCATCAAGGGCGTCGTCATCGTCGCGGCGGTGGTGGTCGACCAGATCGCCTCGCGGCCAGCGGCGAGCGGGAGGCAGCGATGAGACGAGACATGCGGACGGCGGCGGCGCTCGTCGTCCTGGCCGGGATCGCCGGCTGCCGGCCGGCCGCCCCGGCCCGGCGGCTCCTCGCGATCGTGACGCCGCCCCACGACAACCCGTTCTTCAAGGCCGAGGCCGAGGCGGCCGACGGGGCCGCGCGGGCCCTCGGCTACGAGACGCTCGTGCTGAGCCACGGCGACGACGCGTCGCGCCAGGACCAGCTCGTCGACAGCGCCCTCGCGAAGGGCGCCGCGGCGATCATCCTCGACAACGCGGGGGCCGACGCGAGCGTCGCCGCGGTGCGCAAGGCAAGAGACGCCGGCGTCCCGGCGTTCCTGATCGACCGCGAGCTCAACGCGACGGGGGTCGCGGCGGCCCAGATCGTCTCGAACAACTACCAGGGCGCGACGCTCGGGGCGCAGGAGTTCGTGCGGCTCCTCGGCGAGCGCGGGAGCTACGTCGAGCTCGTGGGCCGGGAGTCCGATACGAACGCCGCCATCCGCTCGAAGGGCTACGCGGACGTGCTGCGCAAGTACCCGGACCTCGTGAGCGTCGCGCGGGCGAGCGCCAACTGGAGCCAGACCGAGGCCTTCCAGAAGATGGAGACGATCCTGCAGGGCAACCGGAAGATCGATGGCGTCCTCGCCGGCAACGACACGATGGCGCTCGGGGCGTCTGCGGCGCTCCTCGCGGCGGGCCTGCCGAAGGTGGTCGTCGTGGGCTTCGACGGGAGCCCGGACGCGATCGCGGCGATCCGCCGCGGCGAGATCCGCGCGACGGTCCTGCAGCCCGCCGCGAAGATCGCGCGCCGCGCCGTCGAGCAGGCCGACCTCTATCTGCGCACCGGCTCGACCGGTCGCCCGGAGAAGCAGTCGGTCGACTGCCTGCTGGTGACGCCGGAGAACGCGGACCGGTTCGGGGTGTTCGAACTGCTGGCGAAGTAGCGTCGCCGTCACCGAGAGAGGGATATCCATGCGCCTCGCAAGGTGCGCAGCCGTGGGCGGCCTCGCCCTTGCCTGCGCCTGGACCTCGTCGCCGGTCCGCGCCGCCGCGCTGCCGACGCGGCCGCGGGTCATCGTCTCGTCGGACTTCCCGCCGCTCGACGTCATCCCGGGGAAGGGGGCCCGCGCGGGCGATCCCCCCGACAAGATCAGCGATCCGGACGACGTCCAGTCGATGGTTCGGTTTCTCCTCTACGCGAACGAGATGGACGTCGAAGGGCTGGTCGCCTCGGCGGGCACGCTGGCCAACGTGGCGAGGAAGCAGGACATCCTCGACCTGCTGGAGGTCTACGGCCGGGTCGTCGGGAACCTCCAGCGCCACGATCCGCGTTATCCCGATGCCGACCGCCTGCGCGCCGTGACCTGGCAGGGCCGCGACGCTGCCTGGGGCACGCCCGACTTCGGCACCGAGACCCCGACGCTCGGGAGCATCCTCGGCGCGGGCAAGGACAGCGAGGCCTCGGACGCGATCATCCGCATCGTCGACCGGCCCGACCTCCGACCGGTGTGGTTCTGCGCGTGGGGCGGCTCGCGCGAGATGGCCCAGGCGATCTGGACGGTGCGGGCCACGCGCAGCCCGGCAGAGCTCGCGCGCTTCCTGGGCAAGCTGCGCCTCTACCTGATCGCGCGGCAGGACCGCACCGCGCAGTGGATGCTCGACTCGTTCCCGGGCCTGTTCGTGATCCTGACCCGGAAGAACTACGAGGGGATGTTCTGGAGCTCGCCGGGCTCCGATCCGAGGCTCGCCGACGTGGCCTGGGTCGACGCGCACGTTCGCGTGGGGCACGGCCCGCTCGGCGCGGCCTATCCGCGCAGCGGCTGGGATCCGCAGTCCCCGGGAGTGCAGGAAGGGGACTCGCCCTCGTTCCTCCATCTGGTGAGCGGCCTGCGCGGGCTGAACGATCCCGAGAAGCCCGATCAGGGAGGGTGGGGCGGCCGGTTCGTCCGGCTGGATCCCGCACGCAACCACTGGTTCGACGCCCCGGAAGGCCCCCGGTCCGTCTGGCGCTGGCGCGCGGAGTACCAGAGGGAGTTCGCCACCCGCATCGGCTGGTCGTCCCCGCAGACGCTTGCGCGTCACCGCCTGGCCGTGCTGTCAGACATCGAGGCGGATCCCGACGACACGCAGTCGTTCGTGCGCCTCCTCCTCTACTCGAACCAGATCGACATCGAGGCGCTCGTCGCGACGACGTCCGTCCACCAGAAGACGCGCGTCGCCCCCGAGTCCATCCGGAAGGTGATCGAGGCCTACGGCAAGGTTCGCGACAGCCTGCTGCGGCACGAGCCGGGGTTTCCGGAGGCGCAGGCGCTGCTCGGCCGGGTGACGCAGGGCCTGCCGGTCTACGGGATGGCCGGCGTGGGCGAGGGCAGGGACTCGCCGGGGTCGAACCGGATCATCGAGCTCCTCGAACGGCCGGACGAGCGGCCGCTGTGGGTGTCGGTGTGGGGCGGGCCGAGCGCGCTGGCCCAGGCCCTCTACCGGATCCGTAAGTCGCGCAGCGCGGCTGACGCCGAGCGCCTCGTCGGCAGGCTGCGCGTCTACACGATCTCCGACCAGGACGACACGGGGATCTGGATCCGCACGCAGTTCCCGAAGCTCTTCTACGTCGTGAGCCCGGGCGGCTACGGGCACGGGACGTGGACGGCCATCAACAGCGTCGTCGACGGGATCGACAACACGACGATCGGGAACGCGTGGCTCGCCCGCAACGTCCAGCAGGGGCACGGGCCGCTCGGGGCGGTCTACCCGGACGTCGCCTACGGCATGGAGGGCGACACGCCCTCGTGGCTCGGCCTCGTGCCGAACGGCCTCGGCGACCCCGAGCACCCGGACTGGGGCGGGGGGGGGACGCTACACGCTCTACACGCCGCGGCACGAGGACCTCGACCTGAAGGGTTTCACCGGCGGCGTGCCGATCGAGCCCGAGCCGCGGGCCATCTGGACGAACGCGGTCGACACCTTCTCCCCGCGCCGGCCGGGAGAGTACGGGCTCGCCGTCCGGCGGCAGGAGCGCGTCTTCTCCGACGCCAAGGTGACGCTCTGGCGGTGGCGCGACGATTTCCAGAACGACTTCGCCGCGCGCATGGACTGGTGCGTCGCATCGCCCGCCGAGGCGAACCACCCGCCGGTGCCGGCCCTGGGGCACCCGCGCGCCTTCACGGTGAAGGCCGGCGAGCGCTTCCTGCTCGACGCGAGCGGCAGCGCGGACCCGGACGGCGACAGCCTCGCCTACCTCTGGATGGCGTACCCGGAGGCCGGCGGGCTGTCCGTGCCGTTCGCGCTCGAGGGCCCCGAGAACCTCTACCAGAAGAGCGTCGTGGCGCCCCCCGTCTCGAAGCCGGAGAAGCTCCACTTCGTCCTCCGCGTGACCGACAAGGGCACGCCGCCGCTGTCCCGGTACGAGCGGGTGATCGTCACGGTCGTTCCCGCGGTCGCGCCCGCCGCGAAGCCGTAGCCCGCCCGACCCGCGCGGCCGCCCTAGTACCGAGGGACTAAGGCGCCCGTCCGCGCCCGCGCGCTATCGTTGGGCCGCGCGGGACGGCCCGTTGGCGCGACGCGCTCGACATCCGAGGAGACGGCATCATGCTGAACGTCGCGCTGTTCGGGCCGCCGGGAGCCGGCAAGGGAACCCAGTCGGAGTCCCTGGTCGAGGAGTTCAACCTCTTCTACATCTCGACCGGCGACCTGCTGCGCAAGGAGCTCGCGGCCGAGACGAGGCTCGGCCTCGAGGCGAAGAGCATCATCGCCTCGGGCGGCCTCGTGTCCGACGAGATCATCGTCCAGATCATCGAGAAGACGATCACCGAGCACCCCGAGGCGAACGGGTTCCTCTTCGACGGCTTCCCGCGCACCTACATCCAGTGCTACATCCTCGAAGGGCTGATGCTGAAGCTCAACACCTCGCTGAGCTGCCTCATCAGCCTCGAGGTCGACGAGGAGACGTCGGTGAAGCGCCTCCTCGAGCGCGGGCGCACGTCGGGCCGCTCCGACGACAACGAGACGGTCATCCGCAACCGCCTGCGCGAGTACAACGAGAAGACGCTGCCGGTCCTCGACTTCTACCGGCAGAAGGGCAACTACCAGCGCGTGAACGGCAGCCAGTCGATCGAGGACGTGGCGACCGACATCCGCGCGATCATCCGCGACGAGCTCGCGAAGCACCTCGTGAACGTCGTCGTGTTCGGCTATCCCGGCTCGGGCCGCGGTTCGCAGAGCAAGGCCCTCGCCCAGAAGTACGGCCTCGAGTACGTGGCCACCGGCCCCATGCTCGACCAGGAGATCAAGGCGGGGACGGCCCTCGGGCGCAAGATCGTCTCCCTCTACGAGAGCGGCCAGCTCGTGCCCGACGAGATCGTGGTCCAGCTCATCGAGAAGAAGCTCGAGCGCTCGCGCGAGGTGAAGGGCTTCATCTTCAAGGGATTCCCCCGCACCCTCGTGCAGTCGTACATCCTCGACGGGCTCCTGCGGAAGGTCGGCTCGTCGATCTCGCGCAGCATCGAGATCCAGGTGCCGATGCTCGAGCTCATCAAGCGCCTCGACGAGCGGAGCCGCACCGAGCGGTGCATGCCCTACGACAACACGACGGCCAAGATCGTCCAGCGGCTCCACGAGCACGAGACGAAGACCGTGCCCGTCATCGAGAAGTACATGCAGCTGCACGGCGTCGTGAAGGTCGACGGCATGGGCGGGTTCGACGAGGTCTTCGCCCGGACGTCGAGCGTCCTCGAGAGCCTGTTCCGGGCCGGGTGAGCCGCGGCGTGGTAGACTGAAGCCTCTCCACTCAGCCGCGCGGGTCATTCCGGCCCCTCCGCGAGCTCCGTGCTCGCGAGCGCAAGAAATGCCCCCGATCCGTGTCGAGTACCTCGACTTCCGCGACGTGCCGGAGTTCCGCGAGTACCGCTTTCGACTCATGGGGCCAGAAGGCGCGTCCGAGCTCCGCGCGCGGGTCGCGCGGGCCTCCTTCGACGCCCGGCTGCTGCGCGTGTCGGACGGCCCCGACCTCTGCTACCAGAAGCTCGTCCGCGCCCTCGCCGCCGGCGCGACGCCCTCCCTCGACGCGCCGCTCGTGATCGAGGACGCCGATCTCGTCGCCTATCGCGACGAGCACGCGCCGGCCCCGCGGCGCCGCGCGACGAACCGGCCGCCCGTCGAGGAGCCGGCGCGCGAGGAACCTCCGAAGCGGCACTACGCGCCCCGGGCCGCGCGGGCGCCCGGGGCCCCGCCGGTGGCCGCGCCGGTCGTCGAGGCCGCCTTCCACGAAGGCCAGCGCGTCCGGCACGCGGTCTTCGGGATGGGGGTCACGACCGCGTCGAGCGAGCTGCGGACCGCGGTCTGCTTCGACGACGCGGGCCCGAGGAGCTTCGTCACGTCCATGGTCGAGCTCGAGGTGCTCTCCCCGCCGCTCACCTGGGAGACGAGCTCGCGCGGAAAGAACCGCCTCCGCGGCGACGCGAGCGACGCCGCCGATCCGACGGCCTGACCGCCGGGGCCCTACCGGAAGCCGAAGGCCGGCGGGAAGAGAAGCACCACCACCCACGCCCACGCGGCGTAGACGGGCAGGAACGCGGTCTGCCAGCGCTCGAGCGCGCCGAAGCCCGACCGCCCGGCCAGGAAGCGGGCGTAGAGCACCGCCGAGCCGCCGAGGTTCGCGAGCAGGATGAGGTTCTCGCCGAGGGCCGCGACCTTGTTGGGGCTCATGCCGAACTCGGAGATGCGGGCGGCGATCGCCCACAGGGCGAGAGCGTCGACGAGCAGGGCGGCCACCACGAGGCCGAGCTGGAGAGAGTCGAAGAGCCCCGGGCCCTTCTGCGGGTCGCGGGCCGAGACGGCGTAGACGACGAGGCCCACCACCAGCACGAGCAGCAGGTCGAAGCCGATGAGGAGCTCGCGCCGCACGTCGAGGCCGCTGCCCGTCCACGCCATCGTCCCGAGGAAGCCCAGCATCAGGAGTGTGAAGAGCGGCGTGAAGAGGAGCGTCAGGACGGGAGCCATGTTCTCGATGACGCTCTGCTTCGCCTCGACCAGCCAGCCCGCGATCACCACGGCGCCGACGGCGCCGCAGGGCAGCATCCACGTGAACACGAGCCAGTCCGGCTTCACGCCGATGGAGCCGAAGACGAAGGCGGTCAGGCCCATGAGGACGCCGCCGCCGAGGGCGATCAGGGCGTAGTAGATGAACCACTCGCCGGAGAAGCGCACGAAGTTCATCCGCTGGTCGTGGTCCCGCCAGCGCCCGGCGGCATAGGCGAATCCCACCGCGAGCCATAGCGCGATCGGCAGGTGCAGCGCGGCGAGGACCTCGGTGTGGGCCACCGGCGCTCCGAAGGCCTTCGCCGGCCCGCCGGGCGAGAACGGCATGAGGTGGATGGCCGCGGCCCCGGCCAGGAAGAGCGCGGCGAGCCTGGCCCAGCCGGCGGGGGCGAGGGACCGCTTGAAGGCGAAGAATGCCGCGAGGAACGGCAGGGCGAAGAGGCTCAGGCTGCGGAAGTAGAAGCCCGGCAGCTCCTGGTCCGGGTGCAGGCCGCGGCCGAAGAGCTCCGGCGCCTTGATCGCCGCGGCCGCGCCGACGGCCAGCGCCACCGCGAGGAGGACGTCGCGGCCGCCGCCTCGGCCCGCCTCGCCGGAGCCGGGCGCGACGACGAGCCGCTTCCACAGCCGCTCCGAGTGCTCCCGCGCGAACTCGCGCGAGAGGGTGTCGAGGTCGCCGAGGCGCTTCACGGCGATCAGGAACGCCTCGTCCTCGCTGAGCCCCGCCTCGACGAGCGCCCGCGCCTGGCTGCGCAGGTGGTCTTCGAGCTCGTTCGCGTCCGCGGGATCGATCGCCTGGCGCCGGCGCACGAAGGACCGCCACTCGGCGATGCCCTCCTCCAGCGAAGCGTGCGTCTGCGACCGTTCGGTTTCCTGCGACACGGTTCAGCCTCCCTGCAACGCGAGGTGGAGCGAGCGGAAGAGGGTCCGCCGCAGCGTCGCGTCCACCACCTGCCACTGGCGCCGCTGGCTCGCCAGCTCCTCCCGGCCCCGGTCCGTCAGCCGGTAGTACTTGCGCTCCCGCTCGGACTCGGAGCGGCGCCACACGGCCTTGACGAACCCGTTTCGCTCGAGACGGTGGAGCACCGGGTAGAGCATGCCGTCCGTCCACTGGAGCTCGCCGCCCGACAGCTCGGCGACGCGCTTGATGATCGCGTAGCCGTAGCTCTCGCCCTCGCTGAGGATGCCGAGCACGAGCGGGGTGGCCGACGCCGCGACGAGGTCCTTGCCGACGTTCATCTGCCGGCCCGCCGGTCGTTCGGGAGCGGTCGGCTCCAGTACATAGAGCCACAATACATAGTACTTCAAGGTATGTCAAGCAGGCATTCGCCAGGAGCGCTGGCCCCCGGGGCCGGCCGGAGCGGGTCCTACTCGAAGAACGGCACGCCTGGCTGGGCGTGCTTGCGCAGGCCTTCCTCGTCGATCTCGACCCCGATGCCCGGCTTCTCCGAGAGCGGGATGAAGCCGTCCTGGACCATCGGGCCGTCGAAGGACACGATCTCCTTCCACATCGCCTCGCGGTGGAAGTAGACCTGCCACTCGAGGATGAGGAAGTTCGGCACCGACGCGCAGACGTGGGCCGAGGCCATCGCCCCGAGGTAGGAGGCCACCATGTGGGGGGCGAAGGGCACGTAGTAGAGGTTCGCGAGGTTGGCGATCCTCTGGCCCTCGCCGAGGCCGCCGCACTTCTGCAGGTCGGGCATGACGATGTCGACCGCCCGCTGCTCGAGGAGCGGCCGGAAGCCGTAGGCGAGGTAGTGGTTCTCGCCGGCGCAGATCGGCGTGGTCGTCGACTCCGCGATGCGGCGGTACGCCTCGACGTTCTCCGCCGGGATCGGCTCCTCGAGCCACATGAGGCGCAGCGGCTCGAGGCGCTTCGCGGCCTGCTCGCCGGTGATCGCGTCGTAGCGCCCGTGCATGTCGACGCAGATGTCGACGTCCGGGCCGACCGCCTCGCGCGCCGCCGTGATCTGGTCGACCATGCGCTGCAGCTCGCCGGGGCTCGCCGTCCAGTTGTAGCGGTCGTACTTCTTCGGGTCGTCCGCCTGGTCGAGGTCGAACTTCACCGCGTTGAACTTCATGTCGACCGCCTCGCGGGCGGCCCGCGCGAAGTCCTCCGGCTTCGGGAGGTCGCGCTGGTAGAGCGCCGTGTCGCAGTACACGCGAACGCGGTCCCGGAACTTCCCGCCGAGAAGCTGGTACACCGGCACGCCGAGCGCCTTGCCCGCGAGGTCCCACAGGGCCGTCTCGATCGCCGAGAGGACGGCGACGTACGCGCCGGCCTGCGCCCCCCCGAAGACGCCCCCTCGCCGCAGGTCCTCGTAGAGGCGGTGGACGTTCAGCGGGTCCTTGCCCACGAGCGCCCGGCCGAGACGCGGCACGAGAGGGTAGCTGCCCCCGACCGCGTCGACGCCCTCGCCGCAGCCCCAGATCCCCTGGTTCGTGTGGATCTTCACGAACATCCGCCCGCCGCCGCGGAGGAGCCCGCACTTGACCTGCGTGATCTTGAGGTCGGACGGCCGCGACCGCGTCGCGACGGCGTCGGTGGCCTGCGCGAGACGCGCGAAGCCGGGCAGGGCGAACGCTCCGGCCGTCGCGGCCGCGGACTTGAAGAAGCTTCTCCGGGACGACGATTCGGCCATGGCCTGTCCTCCTGGCGCCGGCACGTTACGGCCGGTTCACGACCGCGGTCAAGCCGGCGCGGCGCGGCGGCTGCTCCGGATCGTAGCGGCCGAGCACCTGCCAGACGACCAGTGAGCGTCGCGTGTAATCCCACGCCGTCGGCCGCACCGTGAGCACGAGCGCGTCGCCCGGGCGCGCGCCGAGCAGGCGTGGCAGGTGGTAGGCGGGGACCTCGAGCTCCACGCCGCCGCCGCGTCCCTCGCGACGCTCCGAGACCACGTGCGAGCCGAGGTCGGTGATCACCGAGCAGCCGCAGCCGCCCCGCGCGTAGCGCCCGGTGTACCGGGCGAGGACCGTCTCCCACACCTGGCCCTGCCGAACGAGCCGGGCCATCTCCATCGCGACGACGCCGGCCTGCTGCTCCCCGAACCCTTCCCGTCGAAACGCGCCCGGCTCGAGCTCGACGCCCCGCACCCAGACGGCTCGCCGCTGCATTCGCGAGTGGACCGACCGGTGAGCCGGCAGTTCGAGGAGGTAGGGGTCCGCGCGGTAACGGGCGCGAAGGTCCTCGAACGTGCGGCTCGGGCCGCCGAGCACGAGGGCCCTCTCGATGGCCAGGCCGACCACGGCCTGTTCCGCCCGGCGATCGGTCGCCAGCGCGATCAGGAAGGGATAGTTGGTGACCTCCTGCATGAGGACCACTGAGTCCGTCGCGCGAGGCAGGCAGCCGCAGGAGGGGACGGCTCGGAAGGCCTCCGAAGGGAGCGGTCTTCCCGGACGCCAGGCCCGGATGTCTCGTGCGAGCAGCCGCCTCGCGGCGGGCGTCGGCTTCAGACACTGCTCGAACACCTCGGCGGTCGTCTGAGCGTCCGCGGCATGCGCCGTCGCGAGGAGAGCGGCTG
Organism: Vicinamibacteria bacterium; assembly: GCA_046331285.1. GTDB lineage: Bacteria > Acidobacteriota > Vicinamibacteria > Fen-336 > Fen-336 > DATBSL01. Next base: position 221,614 of record JAXLRD010000007.1, on the reverse strand, counting down.
CGCCGGAAATGGCCCGCAAGGTCCCGCGCAAGGGGAGCGTCCTTTCCGCCCGAATGCTACCGCCGTTCGCTCACGAGTCCTTCGGCGACGAGACGGTGTCGAGGTCGTACGGCAGGTGCCGCTGGAGCGCGGCGAGCCAGAAGATCCGGTCGGCGATCGCGAGGGCGCCGCCGATCCCGAGATAGAGGGCGCCCATGATCCCGGCCGCGAGGGCGCCGGGGGAGACGACGAGGCGCCGCAGAGTCATGCCGGCGCCCATCATCGTCGCGACGAGCAGCCATGAGCGCCAGGAGAAGAAGCCGAGCCAGCAGCCCGGCCCGCGTGCGTGGATCCGGGCGACGGCCCGCGCGGCCGTGCGGTCGAGCAGGTAACGCGACTTCGGAATGGCGATGGCCGCAGCGAGAACCGCCGTGAGCAGCCATGCGGGCAGGCCGTGGCCGGATGCGTAGACGACGCCGCGGCCGATCAGGATCGACGCGCCGATGGCCCACATCGCTGCGGCCGAGACGATCTGCACGCGCACCCCCGCGCGGGGACACAGCCTGGACACCGGGGCTAGTCTCGCATGCTTCCCGGGCGCCGCCTCGGGTACTCTTGGCCCACCCATTCCCAGACTTTCTTCTTGTCCCGCCTGGTCGGGAAGGAGGCTCGGTCATGTCCGAGAACACGGAGGCGCAGGGAGACGGCGGCGCGCCGTCCATCGGGATCGTGGGCGGCGGGCCCGCCGCCCTCGTGCTGGCGATCGCGCTCGCGCGGCGCGGGCTGTCGAGCCACGTCTTCGAGCGCGACGTTCCGCCCGATGCGGCGCCGCGCTTCCACCCCGACCGGTCCTACACGATCGACACCTCCGGCCACGGGCTCCGCGCCCTCCGCCACATCGACGCGACCGGGCTCTTCGACGAGCGGATGAACCGCTTCAAGGGCATCCGGATCCTCGGGCGGTTCTCGGAGGAATGGACCGAGCCCGGCTGGACCGGCTCGCGCGGGGACTACGTCCGGGCCCTCGGCGCCCTCGTCGCCGAGCGCCACGCGGACCGGATCACGCTGCACTACCGGCACGACGTCACCGCGATCGACGTGGCCGCAGGTACGATCACCGGCCAGGCCGACGGCGCCCCGGCCACGCGCGCCTTCGACCTCGTCGTCGGCGCGGACGGGGCCGGGTCCGTCGTGCGCCGCAGCCTCGAGGAGCAGTGGCCGGGCTTCTCGGTCACCGCGAAGTCCTATCCGATGTACTGCACGATGATCGAGCTCGACCGTGTCGGCGGAAGCCTCGATCCCTTCTACCTCCACATGCTCTCGGTGCGGCCGTTCGTGGTCGCGGGCGCCATCCGGGGCGACGACGGACCCGCTTCCTCCCGTTGGTTCTGCGCGGTGTGCACGAAGGACGAGCTGAAGTTCTCCTCGCCGTCCGAGGCGCGCGACTACTTCCGGATCCGCTGCTCGCGCGTCCTCGACCTCGCGAGCGACGCGGCGGTGGCCGCCTTCGCGCAGAGGAAGTGCTACCACATCGGCCGGTCGCTCCGCTGCTCGCAGCTCCACGGCGGCAGGGCCGTCCTCGTCGGAGACGCGGCCGCTCCGTTCCCCCCGATCGGCCAGGGGCTGAACGCCGCTCTCGAGTCCGCGATGGTTCTCGACGTCTGCATCGGCGACAGGGGCGGCTCGCCGAGCGGGCTTCGGGACGCGGCCGCCGCGTTCAGCGCGAGGTGGAAGCCGGAAGCCGACGCGGCGGCGTGGGTGGCCGAGCGGCACCTGGCGGAGAACGTGCTCCAGAGCCTGCGGGCCCGGCTCACGCACCTCCTCTTCGGCCTCAGCGTGGTCGGAGAAACGAAGCGCTCGGACCTCTCCTATGCGGACGTCCGGAAGAGGGCCGAGCGCCTCTGGCCGCTGTGGTGAGCGGCCCCCGGTTGCCCCGGGGGCCGTCCTCCTACCGCTCGGGCTCGCCGTACCCGTAGGGCGCTTCTTCGTAGGCGCCCTCGTCGTCGCCGCTCGGTCCCGGCCGCATGTAGTGGCGCAGGTTCACCGTCGAGCCCGGACCGGCGAAGATCTCGCCGCTCCAGGTCTCGAAGCCGTCGAGCCGCAGCGTGATTTCGTGCGGGCCCGGCGCGACGTGGAGCCGCTGGAAGATGCCGTCGAACTCGTCGACGACGCCGGCGTAGTAGCCGTCCACGTAGACCTCGGTCTCGACCGGCTCGGCCAGGATGCGGAGCGACGCGTGGTCGCTGTAGACCCCGTAGTCGAAGTAGTAGCGCGGGTAGTACCAGCCGTGGCGATGGTAGTAGCCGTAGCGCCAGCTGGAGGGATAGCGCATCGGGCGCACGCGAACGTGCGGCCGGTAGCGGTAGCTGTCGTGATAGGGGCTGCGCCACCGGACCTCGGGCCGGCGGCCGCGGGACTCGTAGCGCCGGTCGCGCGAGTCGTAGCGGCGGTCGTCGTAGCGGCGGCCCTCGCTCCGGCCCCAGCCGCCCGACCGGCCGTCGCGACGGCCGCGGTCTTCCGTGCGGCCCCAGCCCTCGGAGCGCCGGTCGTCCCGACGCCCGCGATCGCTGCCGCGGTTCCAGCCGCTGGAGCGCCCGTCGTCGCGGCGCTCACGGTTCTCGCGCCGCGCCTCGGTCCTCTGGCTCCGGCCCTCGTCGCCGCGCGACCCGCGGTCCTCGCGCCGGCTCGGCGACGGATGCCGCCTCTCGGCGTTGCCGCGATCGTGATCCCTGTCCCTCGCCTCCGTCAGGGCCGGAACGACGCAAAGCCCGACTACCGCTGCCGTCGTCGCCCACAAGGTTCTCATCGCCGTCTCCTCCATCCCCGTCGAGAGGGACGAACGCAAGAGGCGTGCCCGTCGAAATCCAGCGCGGCCACACGCACTTGCGGGTGGAGGTCCGTCCAGCGATGTCCCCTTCTCGCTACGGCGCGCCACCTCCGGAGGTCGCCGCGGCGGTCAGCGGGCGGCGTCCGTCGCGCCCGGCCAGTCGTCGCTGCGGAACGGGGCGGCGGGGAAGCCCTCGCGGTTGAAGAGCGTCGCGACGGGGTTCGCCTGCCACGCGTAGCGCACGGCCTTCGGGTCGGCCACCGACGGCGAGCGGACGACGACGCGGTCGCCTTCGACGCGGGCCTCGGCCCAGTGGAAGACGCGGTCGGCGCCGGCCACGGCGAACTCGCCGGGCGCGTCACCCCTGACCACTAGACCGCCCTTCGCGTGAGCGAACCTGAGCTCGAGCGCGCCACCCGCGCGCGGCTTCACCGACGCCAGCGTCGGGCCGGACCACTCGACCTTGCGGTCGTACTCGTCGGCCAGGGCGCAGGCGGCGAGCCGCTCCCCGGGGACGAGCTTCTCCTTCGGGTGGATGTCGTCGGGGTCGCCGGTGTCGATCGTGACCGCGAGGCAGGCGCGGCGCAGCGACTTCACGGCGACCGACTGCGCCTCGCGCATCTCCGCCCAGTCGTCGGTTACCGGAGTGTCCGAGTGGTGCTTGTACCTCGGCAGGCCGACCACGTAGAAGGGGAAGTCGCCCTGGCCGAAGGCCGCGCGCCACCCCGTGACGAGCGCCGGCAGCAGCCGCCGGTACTGGTGCGCGCGCACGGTGTTCGACTCGCCCTGGTACCAGAGGGCACCGGTGAGGGCGAGCGGCACCACCGGCTCCAGCATCCCGCGGTAGAGGACGCCCGGCATGCTCGGCAGGTTCTCGTACGCGACGGGCAGCGGCTGCGGCGGGCGGCCGTCCACCGCCACGCGGCCCTTCCACTCGCCGGCGAGGGGGATCTCGCTGCCGTCGCCGAGCTTCAGCTTCAGGTCGGAGGCCGGGTTCAGGAAGCCGCCGTCCGGCCGGATGCGCAGCAGGCGGATCGCGATCACGTTGCGGCCGGGCCGCAGCGCGCCGCCGGCGAAGTAGGCGCGCGGATTCTCGACCCACGAGCTCGCGCCGACCTGCCTGCCGTTGACGTACGTCGTGTCCATCTTCTCGACCGAGCCGAGGAGGACGCGCGCCGCGCCCGTCGGCAAGGGATCCGGCAGCGTGACGACCCTGCGCAGCCAGACGAGGCTCGGGACGCCCGCGACGCCGAGCTCGTCGAACGCGCCCGGCACCCTGACGCTCTTCCAGGACGAGTCGTCGAGCGCCGGGTCGGCCCATGACGCGCCGCTTCTCGTGCCGACGTCGTACGTGTCGTACCAGTGGGTGACGTAGTTCCCGTGCTCCGGGTCGCCGGCCTTCGCGTGGGCCTCGACCTCGTCGAGGCCGGCGTCGAAGTCCTTCAGGGGCCGCAGCGACTCGGGCGAGGCCAGCGTCTCGCCGGGGACGCCGCCGACGGCGGCCTGCACGAGGCCGATCGGCACGCGGACGACCTCGTGCACCTTGCGCGCGAAGAAGAAGGCGACGGCCGACACGCCCCCGAAGGGGCTGCCGTTCGTCGCCGGCGAGACGAGCTTCCACGTGCCCCGGGGGACCTCGGCGCGCGTGTAGGAGACGCGCGGGCCGACGACGAAGTAGCGGATCGCCGGATCCGCGCTCGCGATCGCTTCCTTCCCGCCGTTCGCCTGCGCGAGGCCGAACTGCATGTTCGACTGCCCCGCGCAGAGCCACACGTCGCCGACGAGCACGTCCTGCAGCTCGACCGACTGCCGGCCGGCGATGCGCACCACGTACGGTCCGCCCGCCGGGGGCGGCGTCACGCGCGCGAGCCAGCGGCCGTCCGCGCCGGCGGTGGCGGTGGCGGTCCGGCCGCCGATCTCGACCCGCACCGTGTCGCCCGGTTCCGACCAGCCCCAGACGGGATTGGGCTTCCCACGCTGCAGGACCATGTGGTCGCCGAAGATCGGGCTGACGAACGGCCGCGGGGCCGGCTCTTCGGCGGTGGCGAGAGCCGCGCCCGCGAGCGCAGCGAAGAGCGCGACGGCCGCGCGCCGCTTCACGGCTTCACGCCGAAGGGCGCGCCGCCGCGGCCCTCGGGCGTCCGGCGCCAGGCGAAGTACTGGTCGAGCACGCGCAGCGACGCCTCGCTCGGCACCGGGCCCGTCTTCGGCTCGTCGCGAAAGACCATCACGGTCGGCTGCCGCTCGCCGAAGGCCGGCCACGCCGGCAGGCCGGGTCCGTTCGGATCGCCGTGCTTCGCGAAGTTCGTCCAGCAGGCGGCCATCGCGTCGGAGATCCGCCGATCGGAGTCGGTCGCGGGCGGCTTCATCTCCTCGAGGTTCCCGAACACGTAGGGGACGTCGACGCCGTGCGGCGAGCCGTGGTCCTCCTCCGGCGAGCCGGCCGCGCGCGGCGGGTGCTGGTCGAAGTAGTAGAGGAAGGCCTTCCCCTTGCCCTTCGCCGACTGCAGCCGCGCCCAGGACCACGTCTGCCAGCCGAACGCGGAGTCGCGCGCCAGGTCGCGGGCCGTCTTCGACACGCGGCCGCCGGCGGCGGGGTAGGCCGCGAGCAGGCGGTCCGCGAAGGGGCCGTAGCGGGCGCGCACGCCCGCGGCGTACTCGTCCGCGGTCTTGACCCGCGTGAAGCTCAGGCCCTCGTCCGAGTTGTAGCCCACGAGGATGGGCGTGTCGTTGAAGCGGCCGGCCTCGTAGAGCGCGTACTGGTCGCCGGGGATCACCCACCCGTCGACGATGGGCCAGGCCATGCCGCGCTGCTTGCGTCCCGCCTCGATCACCTTGTCGGCGGGAAGCGCGCGCAGGTCCCTGATCGACGCGGCGCCCGCGGCCTTCGCGAGCTCGGCGCCGGAAGCCTCGGCGTCGGCGAGGAGCCGCATGTTCTCGCCCGGCGTCGGCGACTTGCTGCTCGGACCGAACGAGCCGCCGCTCTGGGAGATGGCGCCGTGGAAGAGCCCCTTCGCGACCGGCGAAGCGCACAGCATGCTCACCGCGATGCCGCCCGCGGACTCGCCGAAGATCGTCACGCGCCCCGGGTCGCCGCCGAATGCCGCGACGTTGCGCTTCAGCCACCCGAGGGCGGCCACCATGTCGAGGAGGCCGTAGTTGCCCGAGACGTGGTGCGTCGACTCGGCGCTGAGCTCCGGGTGAGCGTAGAAGCCCATGAGGCCGACGCGGTAGGAGATGCTGACGAGCACGACGCCGCGCTTCGCCAGCCGCGCGCCGTCGTGCACGGGATACGACGTCGCGCCGGCGTTGAAGCCGCCGCCGTAGATCCAGACGAGGACGTAGTTGCGCTCGCCCAGGCCTTCGCCGGCGTCCAGACGTTGAGGTAGAGGTAGTCCTCGCTCGCCTGCTTCGGCGGCGCGTCGCCCATCGACGGCAGGCAGCCCGGCGCGTACGCGTCGGCGCTCCTGACCCCGCTCCACTTCGCCGGCGGCTGGGGTGGACGCCACCGCAGGTCGCCCACGGCGGCGCCGAACGGGATTCCCTTGTAGACCGTGAGCTCGTTCGCGACGACGCCCAGCACGAGGCCGCTCTCGACCTTGACGGGCGCCGCCGCCGCGGTGCCGGCGCAGAACGTCGCGACCGCGGCGATGGCCGCGAGCCGATGCATCGCCACTGTCGTCCTCCCGGCGGTCGCCCGCCTACTTCAGCTCGAGCACCACCACCGACTTCGCGGGCAGCTTCACCGTCGAGGACGTCGCCCTTGAGCGACGCGCCGGTGAAGGCCGCCGGCTGGACCGCGTTCGGGGCCTCGAAGGTGTTGTGCGCGGTCATGTCGGCGGCGGTCAGGATGCGGCCGGTGACGGACTTCGACGTCACCCCGGCGAGCTTCACGCCGAGCGCGACCGCCTGCGACGGGCTCGTGTTCGCGAGCGAGAGGTGGATGGCCGCGCCGTCCTTCGCCTTCGTGGCGGAGGCGCTCACCATCGGGATCTTCTCCTGGCCGAACACGTAGTCGGGCGACTGCAGCTCGACCGGGAGGACGGTGCCGTCCTGGTGCACCTTGAACATCTCGAACACCCAGTAGGTGGGCGTCCGCAGCATCTTCTCCTTCGCCGTGAGGATCATCGCCTGCAGCACGTTCACGGTCTGGGCGATGTTGGCCATGGCCACGCGGTCCGCGTGGCGCTGGAAGACGTGGAAGTTGAGGGCCGCGACCACCGCGTCGCGCAGCGAGTTCTGCTGGTAGAGGAAGCCGGGCTCGGTGCCCTTCTCCACGTCGTACCACGTGCCCCACTCGTCGACGACGAGGCCGACCTTCCGGCTCGCGCCGGGGAACGGCCCCGGCTTCTGCGCGGCCTCGGCCTTCTCCATCGCCGCCTTGTGCTTCGCGATCAGCTCGTCCATCCGCAGCGTCTGGCGCAGGGTCGAGAACCACATGTCCTCACCGAAGTCCGTCGCCGAGCCCTTCTTTCCCCAGTTGCCGGTCGGCAGCGTGGGTAGTGCAGCGGAAGACAGCCCGTTCATCCGCCGGCCGACCTGCTCCATGAGGACCTCGGTCCAGCGGACGTCCTCGGCGTTGGCCCCGGCCGCGATGCGGTAGATCGGCCGCGGTCGTAGTTCGACGAAGGTGTTGTAGCGGCGGAACTCGTCCGTAGTACTTCTCGGCGCGCATGCCGCCGGCCACCCCACGGCTCGCTGGCGATCCGAAGTAGGAACGCGCCACGCCTTCTCGCGCGGCCGTTCTGCCGGCGCAGGTTCGCCATCGGGGAGATGTGGCGTCGGAGGTCATGTACTCGACCCACTCCATCATCTCCTGCGGTGCCGCTGCCGACGTTGCCCGTGATGTAGGCGTCGGTGCGCCGAGCTGCTCCACGAGGTCCAGCAGAACTCGTGGGTGCCGAAGCTGTTGTCCTCGACGACCCTGCCCCAGTGGGTGTTGATCATCGACGGCCGCTTCTCGCGCGCCGCCGATGCCGTCCTTCCAGTGGTACTCGTCGGCGAAGCAGCCACCCGGGCCAGCGCAGGACGGGGATGCTCAGGTCCTTGAGGGCGGCGACGACGTCGTTGCGGATCCCGCGCGTGTTCGGGATCGGGGAGTCCGGCTTCACCCAGATCCCCTCGCAGATGCCGCGGCCGAGGTGCTCCGCGAAGTGGCCGTAGACGTTCTTGTTGACGACGGGGGCCGGTTGGTCGGCCCGCAGGACGGCGCTCGCCGGGACGCCGGCCGGCGCCTGGGCGGCGGCCCGGCGCGGCCGTGGCGAGCGAGACGGGCGAGGACGGCCAGCGTGCGGAGTGCGGTGATCTTCATGTCGGTAGGGCCTCCTCGATCGGCTACTGGAACAGACGCGGCGCGAAGTCCTTCAGGTCGCGCCGCCAAGTCTGCCACTCGTGGCCGGTCCCTGGCGACTCCCAGTAGACGTGCTTGACCCCGAGCTCCGTGAGCGAGGCGTGCAGCGCGCGGATCCCGTCGCGCATCCGCTCGGGCTCGTCCGTCCCGACGACGCCAGCAGCTTCACCCTTCGCGAAGGCCACCGGGTCGGCGAACACTTGTTGTAGGCCGCCTTCCAGTCCGGCTTGCGGCCCATCATCTGCATCCCGCCCGCGCCGCTGAAGCCGCCGATGCGAGAAGAGGTCCAGGCGGGTGGTTGAGCGTGATCTGGAAGGTCTGCATCCCCCATCGAGAGGCCGGCCATCGCGCGGTGGTCGCGGTCGGGGAGCGTCCGCAGGTCGCGTCGACGAACAACGGATGAGCGCCTGCGTCACGTCCTCTTCGAAGGCCTGCGACATGTCCTTGAGGACCTTCCGCCATTCCGGTGACCCGAAGGGCTGGTCATGTCGGGCGCGGCCTGGCCGGCGCGGCGGGCGTAGCTGTAGGCCATCACGACGATCATCATCGGCTTGCACTGGCCGGCCGCGATCAGGTTGTCGAGGATGAAGTCTTCGCGCGGCCCTGGCGGATCCAGCCGTCTTGCCCGCCGCCCCCGTGCCAGGCAGGTAGAGGACGGGAAGCGCGCCTTCTGTCCTTCTCGTACTGCGGCGGCAGGTACACCATCGCGTGACGCCACGTGCCCGTGACCTTCGAGTCGTACCAGACCTCGCGCACCTGGCCGTGCGGCACGGGTCGGATCGCGCAGTAGTCCGCGCCTGGCTCGGCAACTCGACGGCGCTCGCGCGCGCTTGCTCCGCCGAAGAAGGCGTGGCTGCCCGGGTCGTTCATCTCGACGCCGTCGACGACGATCGTGTAGCAGTGCAGGCCGGGGGGCGAGTGCGTCGTGATCGTCCAGAACCCGTCCGCCTGCTTCTCCATGTCCGCCTTGGGGCTGCTCCAGAAGTTCACCTTTCGGACCTTCGAGGCCCGGGGGCTCGATCCGGACCAGCACCCGGCCGGTCGCGTCGACGCGTGTACTCCGCGTCCCAGACGTTCGTCGTCGTGGGATGGAAGTCCCCGCCGGCTGGGCGGCGGCGATCGTCGCTCCCGCGCCGAGGCCCGCCGCCAGAAGGAACGCTGCCCGGAGCTGCTTCATCTCCCGCCTCCCCTTCCCGCGCTCCGACCCGGCGGACGCCGGGCGCGACTGCGGTCGGCCCGCGGCGCGCGGGGCGGCCCGGGCCGTCGAGCTCCACGAAATACTGCACCATCGGCAGGGCCACGAACCCGACCTTGCAGGCTCCGCCGCGCGCGTGGGCCTCGTCGCCGGCCGTGTCCGCGGTCGCGTACTTCAAGCCCCCTTCGCCCGCATCTCCCGCAGCACGTGGGCGTACATCAGCGTCCGATGCCGCGGCCCTGCTCGCGCGGGGTGGACGGCGCTCACGCCGATCCTCCCGCACCTGGCGACGCGGTCGACCTCGTAGTGGACGAGGCCGACCACGAGCCCGGCCGACTCGCCACCAGAGGCGCTTCTTCCTCGCGCGAGCCGACGAGCGAGCGTCGCAGGTACTCCTCGAGGCACGCGCCCCAGTCGAGGCCGGTGGCCGATCGCGCCTCGAGCGCGCCGCAGCCGGCGGCGAACGCCAGCAGGCACAGGTCGACGACGGCGTCCCAGTCCCCGTCCTCGTATCGCCGGATCCTCGTCGTCACGCTCGCTGCCTCCGGGCCCTGCTAGACTCGGCCTGCCTTGGCTCGCATTCGCGTCATGCTCGTCGACGACCACTACCTCGTGCGGGTGGGCCTCTGCCAACGTGCTCGGCTTCGAGGCCGACATGGAGGTCTGCGCGCAGGCGGAGAGCGGCGACGACGCTTCCGTCCTGTTCCGCGAGCACCGGCCCGACGACGGTCATGGACCTGCGGATGGCGGGCACCGACGGTCTGCGGCGCTCGCGGCGCTGCGGAGGGAGAGCCCGGGCGCGCGGGTGATCATCCTGTCGAATCCACGGGGGCCGACGAGATCCACGCTGCGCTGCAGGCCGGTGCGGCCTCGTACCTGCCGAAGACCGTGGGCAGCTGGAAACCCTGCTGAAGGCGATCCGCCTGCGGCCGAGGGCCGCTCCTACGTGCCGCCCGAGATCGCGGTCCGCCTCGCCGAGCGGCTCCCGTGCGACGAGCTCACCGCGCGCGAGCAGGAGGTGCTGACCCTCGTCGTCCAGGGCGCGAGCAACGCCCGGATCGCGCGCGAGCTCGATCGCCGGCAGCACGGGTCAAGAACCACATCTCGAGCATCTTCGAGAAGCTCGGGCGACGCAGCGGACCGAGGCCGTCGCGGTCGCGATCAGCGAGGGCATCGCGCGCATCGAGGAGTCGGCCGCATGCGGGGCGCATCATGCGGAGGCCGCGCTCCGCCGCAACCGCCGCGGCGGGGCCGAGCCGAAGGAGCGAGGGGCCGGCCGGGCGTAGGAGCGGATCCTACGCGGACCGCCGCGCGGGCGCGTGGACGAAGGCCCTCGGCGGACGAGAATCGCTTCGCCGTGGCTCCTCCGGCTGGACTCCGCCGCCGCCCTGCTGCCGACCCGGGCGCCGCCGGCCGCCGCGCCGGGAGCCTTCAGCCACCTGACCGTCGAGGACGGCCTCCTGCACTCGTACGTGCGCTCCATCCTCCGCGACCGTGACGGGTTCATGTGGTTCGCGACGGCCCGCGGCGTCGTCCGCTACGACGGCGCGCGCCTCGTGGTCTATCGCCACGACCCCGACGACGCGGCCTCCCTGCCCGCGGGCGAGCCGAGCTGCCTGCTCGAGGACCGCGCCGGCCGCCTCTGGGTCGGCACGATGTCGAGCGACCGGGCCGGCGTCGGCGTCCTCGACCGCGACACCGGCCGCTTCGAGCGCCACCTAGCCGATGGCCGGCCGGGCTCGCTGAGCGCCGCCTACGTCCAGGCGATCCACCAGGACCGCGCCGGCCGCCTGTGGGGTGGGGCACGCCCGGGGCCTCGATCTCTACGACCCGGCCACGCGCGGCTTCGTGGCCTTCCCCATCGATCCCGCGGGCGGCGAGCCGCGGGTCATGGCCGTGACGGAGGACTCGCGCGGGACGCTCTGGGTCGCCACCGAGCGGGCGGGCCTCTTCCAGTTCGACCGGGCGACGCACGCCTACCGTCCGTTTCCCGTCGGCGAGGCGAGCCACGGCGAGGGAGAGGACTCGTTCTTTGCCGCGTTCCTCGAGCAGCCGGCCGGCACCCTGTGGGTCGCCGGCTACGGAGCCGGCCTCCTCCGCGTCGACCTCGCGAGCGGTCGCGTGACGCGCCACCGTCCCGACCCCCGGCGCGCCGACTCGCTGAGCGTCGCGCAGGTCGTGGCGCTCGCCGGCGACGGCGAGCGGCTCGTCTACGTGGGCACGGAGAACGGCGGCCTCGACGTCCTCGACACCCGCACGGGGCGCTTCGCTCACCACCGGCCCGCGCAGGACGACCCGCGCAGCATCGGGAGCCCCTCGATCTGGGCCCTCTTCCGCGACGAGCAGGGCGTGGTCTGGGCCGGCGCCAACGGCTTCGGCGTGAGCTGGCTGTCTCCGCTCGCGCAGCGATTCGAAGCGATCCGCCCGGGGCTCGGCGGCCTCGGCGACCCGCGCGTCACGTCGATCGCGGAGGGGCCCGACGGCCGGATCTGGCTGGGCACCGACGGCGGCGGGCTCCACGTCGTGGAGCCGGGCACGGGCGCCGTGCGCGTTCCCCCTGCCGCGGAGCGCGTCCGAGCCGTCGCCGAACGCCGTGCAGAGCGTGCTGGCCGACGCCGAGGGGCGTGTCTTCGCGGGCTTCTGGAGCACCGGGCTGTGCCGCATCGACACGCGCACGGGCGCCGTGCGCTTCTTCCATCCGCCGGCCGCGCGCCGCTCGGCGATGAGCGACAACATCTGGCGCGTCCTCGACGCCGGCGACGGCGAGATCCTCGTCGCGACGAACGACGGGGCCTTCCTGTTCGACGCCCGGCGCGAGACGTTCGTGCCCCTCTCCGACCGCGTGCCGGGCGCCGGCCTCGGCCAGGTCTCGGACGCCGTCGTCGACGCCGCGGGCGGGCTCTGGCTCGCGTCGCCCACGAGCGTCGAGCACGTCGACCGCCGCGCCGGGGTCGTGCGCCGCTTCGCGGGCGACGCCGCCGGGGGCGGGGCCATCGTCGGCTCGTTCGTCGACGCGCTGCACGTCGACGCCCGCGGCCACCTGTGGGTCGGGACCGAGCGGGGGATCAGCTGCCTCGACGCGTCCGGGCGCCGGCTGGCCGCCTACGGCGTCGGCGACGGCCTGCCGAACCCGAACGTCGTGAGCATCACCGAGGACGCTTCGGGGAACGTCTGGGCCGGCACCTACGGCGGCCTCGCGCGGCTGCGCGGCGCCGTGGAGAGCCCGGCCGCCGCCGCGGTCCTCGCCTTCGACGAGAGGGACGGCGTCACCAGCCGGATCGCCGTGCGCGGCGCCGCGTTCCGCTCCCGTGGCGAGCTCTACTTCGGCACCGCCCGCGGCCCCACCCGCTTCCGGCCGAGGTTCGAGACCAACACCGCGCGTGCCGCCCGCTGTCGTGCTGACGGGACTGCGGATCGGGGGCCGGCCGGTCACGGCCGGGGCTGCCGGCTCGCCGCTCACCCGGCCGATCGCGCGCGCGACGGAGCTCGTCCCCTGCACGACCACGCGGAATGACCTTCACCTTCGCCGCGCTCAGCTACATCCTTCCGCAGAAGAACCGCTACACGCACCGCCTCGAGCAGGCCTGATCCCGACTGGAGCCCGGTCGGGCTGGAGACCTCCGCCTCCTACGCTCGCATCCTGCCGGGCGACCACGTCTTCCGCGTGCGCGCCGCCAACAACGACGGCGTGTGGAACACCGAGGGCGTCCGCATTCGCCTGCAGGGGTGACCGCCCTCTGGCGGACCGGGTACCCGTTTCCTCGTGGCCGCCCTGCTGGCCGCCGCCGGCCTCCTCCTCCACGCGTCGCGCCTGCGGCGCGTCCGCCAGCGCTTCTGTGCTCGACGAGAGGCGTCGCCTTCTCGCGCGAGCTGCACGACACGCTCGAGCAGGGCCTCGCCGGGATCGCGCTCCAGGCCGACTCCGCGCGGCCAGCACCTCGCCCGCCGGCCGGAGGCCGTCGAGCGCAGCCTCGACACGGCCCTCCGCATGGTCGAGTACTCCCGCGAGGAGACGCGGCGCACGGTCAACCAGCTCCGCTCCCAGGCCCTCGAGAAGGGCGACATCGCCCAGGCCGTGCGCGAGGTCGCGCGCGAGCTGACCGCTGGCGGCGGGCCGCGGGTGAGCGTCGAGGTGAGCGGCGCCCCCCGCCGGCTGTCCGTCGCCGCGGAGCACCACCTCTTCCGGATCGCCCAGGAGGCGCTCACGAACGCCCTGACCCACGCCCGCGCCTCGCGGGTGTCGGTCGCCATCGACTTCGCGGCCGACGCCGTGGCGCTCTCGGTGAGCGACGACGGGCGCGGCCTGCCCGCCGACCCGTCCGGCGGCTTCCACTTCGGCCTGTCCGGCATGCGCGAGCGGGCGCGGGCCCTCGGGACGCGGCTCGAGGTCGAGAGCGCCCCCGGCGCCGGCACGTCGATCCGCGTCCGCCTGTCGGGCGCCTCAACCCGGGAAGGAGCACCCGAAGCATGAAGCTCGATCGCCTTCGTCTCGTCATCGCCGGCGTCTTTCTCGCGGCGGCCGCGCGGCCGCTCGCCGCCGGCGACGCGGTCACCCTGTCCGTCGAACCTTCCCGTCCCGGCCCGAAGATCGACCGCCAGATCTTCGGCCAGTTCGCCGAGCACCTCGGCACCGGGATCTACGGCGGGGTGTGGGTGGGGACCGACTCGAAGATCCCGAACACCCGCGGGATCCGGAACGACGTCGTGGCCGCGCTCAAGGCCCTCAAGGTGCCGAACGTCCGCTGGCCCGGCGGCTGCTTCGCCGACGAGTACCACTGGCGGAAGGGCATCTCTCCGAGGCGCGGGGTCACCCTCAACCCCAACTGGGGCGGGGTCACGGAGACGAACGCCTTCGGCACGCACGAGTTCATGGACTTCGCCGCGCAGATCGGCGCCGAGGCGTACGTCTCGGTCAACGTCGGCTCCGGCACCGTGGCGGAAGGCGCCGAGTGGCTCGAGTACATGACCAGCGTCCCGCCGACGACGCTCGCGGAGGAGCGCGCGGCGAACGGCCATCCCGCGCCGTACAAGGTGGCCTTCCTCGGCCTCGGGAACGAGAGCTGGGACTGCGGCGGCAACATGACGCCCGAGTACTACCTCGCCCAGATGAAGGCCTACAGCCGCTTCGTCCGCAACTTCAACCCCGACCAGCAGCAGGACGGCACGCGGATGCTCAGGATCGCGGTCGGCCCCGGCGGCGACGGGCCGCGCTGGACGGAGTGGACCGAGACGATCATGAAGGCCTGGCAGGGCCGCTCCTGGAGCTGGGACATCGACGGCCTCTCGCTCCACAGCTACACCGTCCCGAAGTGGCCTCCGTCGCACCTGTCCGTGGGCTTCGGCGAGAAGGAGTACGCCGAGATCCTGAAGGCGACGCTCGAGATGGACCGCATCGTCGCGACCCACTCCGCGATCATGGACAAGTACGACCCGCAGAAGAAGCTCGCCCTCGCGGTCGACGAGTGGGGCGGGTGGTACGCGCCGCTGCCCGGCAGCCACCCGGGCTTCCTCGCCCAGCAGAACAGCCAGAGGGACGCCGTCCTCGCCGCGCTCAACCTGAACATCTTCGCGCGGCACGCGGACCGCGTCCGGATGGCGAACATCGCGCAGATGGTGAACGTGCTGCAGGCGATGATCCTCACGGACGGGGAGAAGATGGTCCTCACCCCGACCTATCACGTCTTCCGGATGTACGTGCCCTTCCAGGACGCGGCGTTCGTGCCCGTCTCCTTCGACGCCGGCGCGTACACGAGCGGCGCGGTCACGCTGCCGCGGGTCGACGCCATCGCCGCGAGGGACGCGTCGGGCCGTCTGTGGCTGGCCCTCACCAACCTCGACCCGAACCGGCCGGTGACGATCCAGCCGACGATCGGCGGGGTGGTGCCGAAGTCGGCGGCCGGGGAGACGCTCGCGGCGCCGAAGGTCGACAGCGTCAACACCTTCGAGGCGCCGAACGCGGTCGCGCCGAAGCCCTTCGCGGCGAAGGCGGCGGGCGGCGCCCTGGCGCTGACGCTGGAGCCGAAGTCGGTCACCGTGGTGGCGCTCGAGCCTTAGGCGCGGCGCGCACCGGGAGTCGAACGATGAAGACGCACCGCCTCGTTCTCGCGCCGAGGCCGCACGCTCTCGCGGCCTCGTTCCTGCTCGTGGCCGGCCTCGCGTCCGCCGGCCCCGAGCCCGCCGCCTCCACCGGGCCCGTCCTCTTCTACCGGCAGCCGGCGACCGAGTGGGTCGAGGCGCTGCCGATCGGGAACGGCCGGCTCGGCGGGATGGTCTTCGGGGGCGTGCCGGCCGAGCGCGTCCAGCTCAACGAGGACACGTTCTGGTCGGGCGGGCCGTACGACCCCGTCAACCCGGAGGCCCTGCAGTACCTGCCGAAGGTGCGCCAGCTCATCCGCGAGGGCCGCTACAAGGACGCCCAGGACCTCGCGGACGAGAAGCTGATGGGCCGGCCGCGCCACCTCCAGGCCTACCAGCCGCTCGGGGACCTGCGGCTCTCGTTCGAGGGCCACGAGGCGTTCGCCGACTACCGGCGGGAGCTCGACCTCGACCGCGCCGTCGTGCGCGTCCGCTACCGCGTGGGGAAGACGACGTTCACCCGCGAGGTCTTCTCGAGCGCGGCCGACCAGGCGATCGTCGTCCGCCTGACGGCGGACGGCCCGGAGGCGCTCCGGTTCCGCGTGGCGCTCGACAGCCGCCAGCCGTTCGCGACGCGCCCGGCCGGGCGACGCGGCCGGCTGATGACGGGCCGCTGGCGCGGCGACGCGGCGACGCCCGAGGACCACCTGAAGCAGTCTCACGGCCTGCAGGCGCGCTGGTACGGCGAAGGGCTCGCGTTCGCCGTGCAGGTCGCGGTCGAGGCGGAAGGCGGCCGCGTCGACGAAGACGACGCGGGCCTGCGCGTGACCGACGCGCGCGCGGCGACCCTGCGCCTCGCGGCGGCCACGAGCTTCCGCGGCCGCGATCCCGTGGCGGCCTGTGCGGAGACGCTGCGGACGCCGAGGCCGTACGGCGCCCTCCTCGCGCGCCACGTCGCCGACCACCGCGCGCTCTTCCGCCGCGTGCGCCTCGACCTCGGCTCGCGCGACCGCGACGCCGTGCCCACCGACGTGCGCCTCGCCGCCGTTCGCGCCGGGCGGACGGACCCCGGGCTCACCGCCCTCTACTTCCACTACGGGCGCTACCTGCTCGCGTCCAGCTCGCGGCCGGGCACGCAGCCCGCGAACCTCCAGGGGATCTGGAACGACGACGTCGTCCCCGCGTGGGGTTCGAAGTACACGATCAACATCAACACCGAGATGAACTACTGGCCGGCGGAGGTGGCGAACCTCGCCGAGTGCCAGGAGCCCCTCTTCGACCTGATCGAGGAGCTGCGCGAGCCGGGCCGACGGGTCGCGAAGGAGCACTACGGCGCCGGCGGCTTCGTGGCCCACCACAACACCGACCTTTGGCGCCAGGCGACGCCCGTCGACGGCGCGCGCTGGGGACTGTGGCCGATGGGCGCGGCGTGGCTCTCGACGCACCTCTTCGAGCACTACGCCTTCTCCGGCGACACGGCCTTCCTGCGGAAGGCGTACCCCACGCTGAAGGAGGCCTCCCGGTTCCTGCTCGACTTCCTGGTCGAGGACGAGAAGGGGCGGCTCGTCACGAACCCGTCGCACTCGCCGGAGAACGCGTTCGTCGACGAGAAGGGCCAGGAAGGCGTCCTCTGCGTGGGCGCGACCATGGACTTCGGCATCATCCGTGAGCTCTTCGGCGACACGCTCGAGGCCGCGCGCCTTCTCGGCGAGGACGCGGAGTTCGCCGGGCGCCTGCGCACGGCCCTCGACCGGCTGCCGCCGTACCAGGTCGGGAAGCACGGCCAGCTCCAGGAGTGGCTCGTCGACTTCGACGAGGCCGAGCCCGGCCACCGGCACATGTCGCACCTGTTCGCGCTGCACCCGGGGCACTCGATCACGCTGCGCGGCACGCCCGAGCTCGCGAAGGCCGCTCGGGTGTCGCTCGACCGGCGCCTCGCGAACGGCGGAGGGGGGACGGGCTGGAGCCGCGCGTGGATCGTGAACCACTTCGCGCGCCTCGGCGACGGCGACGAGGCGCTGCGCCACCTGACGACGCTCCTCGCGAAGTCGACGCTGCCGAACCTGTTCGACAACCACCCGCCGTTCCAGATCGACGGCAACTTCGGCGGCACGGCGGGCATCGCCGAGATGCTGCTCCAGAGCCACGCGGGCGAGCTCGACCTGCTGCCCGCGCTGCCGCGCGCGTGGCCGGACGGCTCCGTGACGGGCCTGCGCGCGCGGGGCGGCTTCGAGGTCGACCTCGCGTGGAAGGGCGGTGTGCTCGAGCGCGCGGTGGTGCGCTCGACGCGCGGCGGGCGGGTGCCGGTGCGGTGCGGGGGGAAGACCGCCTCTCTCGACACGAAGGCGGGACAGACGATCACGCTGGACGGCGCGCTGCGGGCGCGCTGAAGACGGAGGAACACCATGAAGCTCGATCGACTCGCGGCTCTCGCGCTCGTTTCCCTGGCGGCGGCGCCGGCTCTCGCGCAGGCGCCGGCCGTCGCGCCGGCGCCGACCCAGGCCCAGGCCCCCTACCTCGACCCGGCCCTGGCGCCGGAGCGCCGCGCGGCCGACCTGGTGTCGCGCCTGACCCTCGAGGAGAAGGTGCTCCAGATGCAGAGCACCGCCCCGGCCGTCCCCCGGCTGGGCGTCCCGTACTACAACTGGTGGAACGAGGCGCTGCACGGCGTCGCGCAGGGGCGGGCCACGGTGTTCCCGCAGGCGATCGGCCTCGCCGCCACGTGGGACACCGAGCTGATGCACCGGGTGGCCGACGTCATCTCGACCGAGGCGCGGGCCAAGTACAACGACGCGCAGACGCGGCCGCTGCCGACCGGCCCGGAGATGCAGGCGACGCTGCCCGGCCGCACCGCCGGCCTCACCTACTGGTCGCCCAACGTCAACATCTTCCGCGACCCGCGCTGGGGCCGCGGGCAGGAGACCTACGGCGAGGACCCGTACCTCAGCGGCCGCATGGCCGTCGCGTTCGTGAAAGGGATGCAGGGCGACGATCCCCGCTACCTGAAGGTCGTGTCGACCCCCAAGCACTACGCGGTGCACAGCGGCCCCGAGCCGGCGCGGCACGGCTTCGACGCGAAGGTGAGCGAGAGCGATCTCGTCGAGACGTACCTGCCGGCGTTCCGCGCGGCGGTCACCGAGGGCCGGGCCGAGTCGATCATGTGCGTCTACAACGCGGTGAACGGCGTCCCCGGGTGCGCGAGCGACGACCTCCTCCAGAAGCGCCTGCGCGACGGCTGGGGCTTCCGCGGCTACGTCGTGAGCGACTGCGGCGCGGTCGGCGACATCCTGAACGGCCACAAGTACGCCGCGACGATGGGCGCGGCGTCGGTCGCCGCGGTGAAGGCGGGCACCGACCTCACCTGCGGCACCGAGTACAGGACGCTCGTCGACGAGGTGAAGGCCGGCCGCATCGCCGAGGCCGAGCTCGACCGCGCCCTCGTGCGCCTCTTCACCGCGCGCGTGCGGCTCGGCATGTTCGACCCCGCCGACCGGGTGCCGTACTCGAAGATCGGGATCGCCGAGAACGACTCCGCCGCGCACCGCGACCTCGCCCGCGAGGCGTCGCGGCGGGCGATCGTCCTCCTGAAGAACGAGGGCGGGATCCTGCCGCTCGGGCCCTCCGTGAAGTCGATCGCCGTGGTCGGCCCGTCCGCCGACGATCCCGTGGCGCTCCTCGGAAACTACAACGGCATCTCGTCGCGGCAGGTGACGCCGCTCGAGGGGATCGAGAAGCAGTTCGCGGGTGCGCGCGTCCGCTACGCGCTCGGCGCGAACTACACGGCCAGCACTCATGCGCTCGTCGCCTCGACGGCGCTCTCGGCCGAGGGCGGCGCCCGTGGCGTGCGGGCCGAGTACTTCGACAACGCCGACCTGCAGGGCGAGCCGAAGCTGCGGCGGATCGAGCCGCGGGCGTACCTCGACATGGGCATGGAGGACCCCGCGATCGCCGCGGCCGTCGGCCACGAGAAGTTCTCGGTGCGCTGGACGGCGACGCTCGTGCCCCCCGCGTCGGGGGAGTACGACCTCACCGTCCGCACCGGCATGTGGAACCGCACGGCCCGCGCGCGCCTCCTCCTGGACGGGAACGAGGTCGACTTCGGCACGGGGCCCACCACGCGGATGACCTCGGGCCAGGCGGCTCCGCCGCCGGGGCCGCGGCGTCCGCCTCACGCGAAGATCGCCCTCGAGGCCGGCCGGAAGTACGCGCTCGTCGTCGAGTACCGTCAGCCGGGCGCGGGGGGCTCGCTGCAGGTCGGGTGGATCCCGCCGGCCGACGCCGCCCTTGCCGAGGCCGAGGCGCTCGTGAAGGACGCGGACGCCGCGCTCGTGTTCGTCGGCCTGAGCTCCGAGCTCGAGGGCGAGGAGATGCGGGGCGTGAACATCCCCGGCTTCCTCGGTGGCGACCGCACGAGCCTCGACCTTCCCGAGCCGCAGGAGAAGCTCGTGCGGGCTCTCGTCGCGACGGGCAAGCCGGTGGTCGTCGTGCTCACGAGCGGGAGCGCGGTGGCCGTGACCTCGGCCGCGCAGGGGGCCCGCGCCGTGCTCGCGGCCTGGTACGGCGGCGAGGAGGCGGGCACGGCGATCGCCGAGACGCTGGCGGGCGCGAGCAACCCCGCCGGCCGGCTGCCCGTGACGTTCTACCGCGGCGTCGACCAGCTCCCGTCGTTCACCGACTACGCGATGAAGGGGCGGACGTACCGCTACTTCACGGGCGACCCGCTCTATCCGTTCGGCTTCGGCCTGAGCTACTCCGCCTTCGCGTACACGAACCTCGTCGCGAAGCGGACGGCGAAGGGCGGCGAGGTGCGGGCGACGGTGCGCAACACCTCCGGCCGCGAGGGCGACGAGGTGGTCCAGCTCTACGTCGCCGGCGGCTCCGGCGAAGAGGCGCCCGTCCGCAGCCTGCGCGGCTTCCGCCGGATCCGCCTGAAGCCGGGCGAAAGCCGCACCGTGACGTTCGCCCTCGATCGGGGCGATTTGCCGAAGGGCCCGGCCGAGATCAGCGTCGGCGGCGGACAGCCCCTGGCGGGCACGCCGCACGTGAAGGGCCGGATCTAGGAGCCGCCCGCGCGCTCACTCCTTGTCGAAGATCGCCCGCGTGCTGACCACGCTGTCGATCAGGGTGAGCGCGCGGCAGACGTCCCACATCTGGTCCACCGGGAGCTCGTATCCGACGGCCTGGTCGAGGAGGACCATCACCCGCGGATCTCCCATCGGGAGCCAGCCGTGCGGCGGGACCATCACGTCGAGGGGGGTGGCGCAGCGGAACGCGACCCCCGCCGCGACCACGCGCCGGACGGCCTCGGGTGTGCTGACGCGGCTCTGCATGCCTTCGTGACCTCCCCGACGCCAGCTCGCGCCGACCGCGAGGTTGCGGCAGGATAGCAGACCGCGGCCCCGGTCCCCGGGGCGGGTCGCGCCGAGAGGAGGCCCTTGGAACGATCGGTCGGCGAGCCGCTCGACACGTTCGAGTACTGGCTGATGCCGCACGGGCTGCGCGGCTTCCTGACGACCGTGTTCTGGTCCGAGACGGCCGCGTCCGGGGGAGCCGCCCGGGTCCGCGGCGCGCGGGCGGCCCGCGCTGACCGCGGCCCGGCCGCCGCCCGCCGGCGCTACCCGGGGCCGCGACCGGCCTTCCCTGTCCTCGCCCCCGGCAAGGCCGTGGGCGCGGCCGCCGCCAAGGCGACGCGGGCCGGCGGGGAGCACGCGTTCTGGCGCGGGTCGCTGTGGGGCCGCACGGTCGCCCTGCAGGGAGACAGCAGCTTCGCGAAGTTCGACCTCTTCGAGGTCTCGGACTCGCAGCTCCTCTACTGGGGCACGTTCCGGGGCAACGGCTACTACGACGCCGAGGAGACCCACAGCTTCTCGTCGCCCTTCGCGTGGATGGACCGGTGGATGCGGGTCGGCGACGCGAAGCAGCAGCACGTCAGCGACTCCGTGTTCGACCCGCGGCTGCGGCGCGTGGTGAGCTCGGGCGCGGGAACCCTCCGGGTCGAGGTCGTGGCGCACCACGACGGCTGGCGCGACCCGGACACCGGCATCGCGTACGACGACGTCCTCGAGGTGCACTACTGGGGCCGCTACCCGGAGCCGGCGTCGCGCGAGGTGTATCACCTCGGCCGCGGGCTCGGCACGATCCGCTTCGAGACGTTCAACCGGAAGGAGCCGAGCGGCGTCCGCTACCAGTTCGCGGAGTACTTCGAGCGCTTCACGCCACCGCCGGCGCCGACCCTCCCGTGGGTCGATCCCTTCCACAACGCGACCCACGTCCCGAACGGCTACTTCGAGGACTTCACCGTCCCGCCCGCCGAGGGAGGCGCCGTCTCCAGCCACCTCCGGGGCTGGTCGGGCACACCGGACGCGGCGATCACGACCGCCGCCGGCGACGAGGGCGCGAGCCCCTGGAAGATCGTCCTGCGGGCCGGGGCGGGCGGGTCGGCCGCGGTCGCCTTCGCGTCCACCTCGGCGTGGATTCCGGTGACCCCCGGCCAGCGCTATCGGCTGAGCGGCCGCGTCCTTCGGCGCTCGCCCAGGGACAGCGTGTACCTGGACTTCGCCGACGGCGCGGGCCAGGGCGGAGACTTCCCCGACGCCCACGCGGCGGCGACGAGCGCGGGCGCCTGGGAGAGCGTGGCCGCGGAGACGACCGTCGGGCCCTCGACGACCGGCATCCGCGTCCGCTTCGTGCGCGACGGGGCGAACGAGGCCGAAGCCTTCGCCGACGCGATCACCCTCCAGCGGCTGTGAGGGCTCGCCGAGGTCGCCGGGCGAAGGCTCAGCCCTCCGGCTCCCGCGAGGACGGATCCTCCTCTTCGGCGTCGTCGCCCGGCGGGCCCGCGGCGGCGGGCCGCTGCTCGAGCCACCGCGAGGGCCCGGTCGTGCCCAGCCGGATCGCGTCGTAGCCGAAGCGCTCGCGGACCGCGTCGATCGCGGACGCGACCGGCCGATGCCCGCGATCGTCCTCGAAGAGGCCGAGCTGGCGCGACGGTCCCGAAAGGTTCGCGAGGGCGACGCCCACGAGGCGAAGAGCCCGCCGCCGGGTCCAGGCCTCGGCCAGCAAACTCGTCGAGCCGCCGTACACCGTCTTCCTCTCGTTCGTGGGCCGGTCGAGGGTCCGCGAACGGGCGAGGGTCTCGAAGTCCGAGTAGCGCATCTTCAGCGGCCACCGTCCGGGCCAGGGTCTCGCGCCGCCGCGCCCGCCAGCAGACGCGCTCGCACAGGGCCAGGGCAGCCCCTGGCGCTCCACCTCGCCGCGGTCTGCGACGTCGGCCGAGAAGGTGGCGTGCTCGTTGGAGATGGACCCCACGGTCTCGTGCTTCGCGTCCTGCTCGAGGAAGGCCGGCCGGTCGCGGCGGGCGCCGGTCGGCGACGAAGCGTCGAGGCCCCGACGGACGCCGTCCGCGATCGCGCCGAACCGCGTCCGCAGGGGCCCCGAGGCAGGTGGAGGAGCTGGCCGATCGTGTGCACTCCGGCCGCGACGAGCTGGCTCTCGGTGACGGGTCCGATCCCGGGGACCTTGCGGATCAGGCAGCGGCGCGAAGCGCGATTCCTCCTCGCCGATCGGCACCATGAGGACGCCGGCCGGCTTGGCCAGACCGCTCGCGATCTTGGCGACCATCCGGGTGCCGCCGACGCCCGCGCTCGAGGGCAGGCCCAGCTCGGCCTGCACGCTGTCCCGCATCCGCCAGACGACGCGCGCGATCGTGGCGTCCGCGGCGGCGTCGCCCGGCTCGGCGTAGAGCGTCTCGCAGCCCGCGAAGTCGACGAAGAACTCGTCGATGCTCGCGGCCCGGACTTCCGGTGAGAAGCGGTCGAGGATCGCGCGGACCCTGGCCGAATGCGGCGAGTAGACGCCGTGCCGCGTGGGGAGGAAGACGGCGGCGGGGGCGAGGCGCGCGGCCTGGGCCGTCGGCATCCCGGAGCGGACGCCGAGCGGCCGCACCTCGTAGCTGGCCGACGTGACCACGCCCCGCGAGCGCGAGCCGCCCACGATCACGGGCCGGCCCACGAGGCTCGGGTCGAGGAGGCTCGACCGACACGAAGAACGTGTCGAGATCGATGCAGCACAAGCGCGCCTTCGGCTCGGTCTTCGCCACCGCTCCCGGAGTCTAGCGGCGGGCCCGGCACGGCAGGTCCGCCGCGCCCGCCGTTGACGCGACCGGCGGCCGGCGACTAGCCATGGCTCGCGGGCGGCCTGCGCGCCGCGCGAGGGCGAGGAGCAGGCGATGAGCGATCGCGTTCGGCTGGCGACGGCGGCGATGGCGACGGCGATGGCGCTGGGCGGAGCGGAGCGCGCGCAGCCCGCGCCGGCGACGAAGCCGAACGAGGTCCGGCTAGCCGCTACCGAAGTACGAGCAACCGCGTGGCGATGCGCGACGGCGCGCGCCCTCTTCACGTCCATCTACGTCCCGAAGACGTGCGACGTGCCCCACCCGATCCTGCTCAACCGCACGCCCTACTCCGTCTCTCCCTACGGCGTCGACCAGTACCGCGAGGCGATCGGCCCCCTCCGAGCACTTCACGAAGGCCGGCTTCATCGTCGTCTACCAGGACGTGCGCGGCCGGTACATGTCGGACGGGACGTGGGTCGAGGTGAGCTGCACAAGGCGACGAAGGGGCTTCGCCGCAGGACACCGACGAGAGCACCGACACTTGGGACACGATCGACTGGCTCGTGAAGCAATGGTGCCGTGCAACAACGGCCGGGTCGGGATGTGGGGGATCTCGTACCCCGGGTTCTACGTGTCCGCCGGGATGATCGACGCGCACCCGGCGCTGAAGGCGGTGCGTTGCCAGGTGCGCCCGTCACCGACTACTACCTGGGCGACGATGCGTTCCGCCAACGGGGCGTTCATGCTCGCCGCGAACTTCGGCTTCTACACGTTCTTCAAGCCCCGGCCTGGCGAGCCGCGGCCGCCCGAGCCGGGCCAGCGCTTCGACTACGGGACGCCGAACGGCTACGAGTTCTTCTGGCATGGGCTGCCGTGGAGGGGCGCCGAGCGGCATGGCCTCCTCGACAACGTCCACTACCGCGTCAACCTCGAGCACACGAGCTACGACGACTTCCTGGCGGGGCGCGCTCGATCTGGCGGAACTTCCGCAACCTGCCGCCCGCCGTGCTCACGTCGGCGGCTGGTTCGACGCCGAGGACCTGATGGGCCTGCTGCACGCACCGGACCATCCGGGCCGCCGGCAGTCCCGCCGTCGCCAACCACCTCGTGATGGGGCCGTGGACGCATCGAGCTGGGCGCGGAGCGAGGGCACGACGGTCGGCAACCTCGACTTCAAGTAGGCGACCGAAGTGGTGGTTCCGCGAGCACGTGGAGTCGGCTTCTTCCTCGCGCACCGTGGACTCGAAGACGCCGCCCGAGCTCGGTGTCGAAGGTCACCGTGTTCGAGACGGGCACGAACCGCCGGCGGAAGCTCGACGCGTGGCCGCCGGCGGGGCCTTCGCGTCGCGCACGCTCTACCTCCGGGACGGCGGGCGGCCGGTCGCCGAGGCTCCGTCCGCGGCCGGCGAGGCGTTCGACGAGTACGTCAGCAACCCGGAACTGGCCGGTGCCCTACGTCGGCCACGTCCAGATGGGGATGCAGGGCGACTACATGACCGAGGACCAGGCCGCGGCGACACGGCCCGACGTGCTGTTCACCAGACCAACGTCCTCGAGGAGGACGTGACCGTCCGCCGATCGGCGTGACGCTCCACGTCTCGACGTCCGGCACCGACTCCTGGACTTCGTGGTGAAGGTGATCGACGTCTACCCCGGCAGCCTGCCGACGCCCGAGCCGAAGGGGAGACGCGCCGCGGCCGGCGAACTACGTGAGGATGGGCGGCTACCAGGCGCCTCGTGCGCGGCGAGCCGTTCCGCGGAAAGTTCCGCCGCGGCTTGAGACGCCGGTGCCAAGTTCACGCCCGGCGAGCCCGACGTCGTGCGCTTCGAGTCGGCCTGACGTGGCCCACATCCGCCGCGGGCACCGGCTGATGGTGCAGGTGCAGAGCTCGTGGTTCCCGCTCACCGACCGGAACCTGCAGACGTTCACCGACATCCCGCGCGCGAAGCCGGAGGACTTCCGGCCGGCCACGGAGCGGGTCTACCGCTCGGCGGCGCGGCCGTCGTCGATCACGATCTCAGTCGAGCGGCAGCCCCGGGAGTAGTCGCGGCCGGCTCGCGCCGCGGCCCGCGGCGCGTCAGTGCCCGCTGGCGCCGAGGGGCAGGTGAACGGCCAGGCCGAAGACGGGAGTGAGCCTGCTCGCTCCCGGGACCCGGCTCGCGTCCTTGCCGAAGATGTTGTGCCAGTACTGGAACCCGACCGCGAGCTCCAGCGCCCGTGAGTCGCGTCCGACGAGCCGGCTGACGTCGACCTTCAGCAGGGGACGCGCGATGAACTCCGGCCGGTCTCCTGGCCTGCCGCGTCCTTCCCCTTGGCGGTGTTGTAGTCGGCGACGCCGTCGAAGGCGAGCTGGACGCTCCCGATCCGGAAGGGGACGTGCCACACGGGCTCCACGTTGAAGCCGAGATCGTAGGTCTCACCCACGCCGAGGTGGCCGTTGTGGTTCCACTCCTTGCGCAGGTGCAGCCCCACGTTCACGAACCCCTGGCCTGCGGCGAACTGCAGGTTCGCCCCCGCGTAAAGGGTGCGCTCGTTGGGTGCGAAGTCGACGTTCTTCGCCCTCGAGGTTCATCCCGACCTTGACGTCTATGTCCCGCAGCGGCCCGAGGGCGACGAGCGGCCGGCCCGCGATCCGATTGATCCCGGCGCCGAAGCGGGGAAGACGGAGTAGAAGCCCATGGCGCTCAAGTGCCTCCTCCCGCCGCGGGCTCCACCTCGTTCGACTTCTTGAGGACGATCTCGACGAAGTCGTGGCCGTACTTCCACGCGTCGACGTGCTTCAGCTCGAGGTGCTGGCGGGCGATGCTCGCCCCGTCCGGCTGCGAGGGCGTGACGACGAACGGGTTGCGGTAGTCCGGGCCGTAGACATAGCTCAGGGCGTCCTCGGCGAACCGCGGCGGCGCGAACGAGGCGACGGGTGCGGCGGCCGGCACCTTCTCGCGGCCGCCCCCGGCGGCGTCGCGAGGGCGATGAGCGGGACCAAGAGACCGAGTGTCCTCATGGGGCCGTCCTCCATCGACGTCAAGATGGGGCCGGCTCCTGAAGACGGCCTGAAGGATGTGCATCGTCCACGGTACTTTCCCGCGGACGAGACGGCCAACACGGCAAGGAAAGTCCAGGTGCCCCGATGTGAACGCCCTTCTCCGCGATCCTCGTCGCCGCGCTCCTGGACGGTCTCCTCACGCGAACGCCCAGACGACGGCGGCGCCGGCAGCCGCCGGCCGAAACGGCCGCCCAGAAGCCGAGGCCCGGCTCGCCTGGTGGACCGAGGCGCGCTTCGGGATGTTCATCCACTGGGCCTCTACGCGCAGGCCGCCCGCCACGAGTGGGGTCAAGAAGTACGAGCGCATCCCGGATGCCGAGTACCAGAAGTACTTCGACCGGTTCGACCCCGATCTCTACGACCTGCAGGGGAGGCGCGCTGGGGCGAAGCGCGCCGGGATGAAGTACGCCGTCATCACGTCGAAGCACCACGAGGGCTTCTGCCTGTTCGACTCGGCGTTCACCGACTACAAGGCGGCGAAGACCCCGGCGAAGCGCGACCTGCTGAAGGCCTGGGTCGAGGCGTTCCGCGCCGAGGGACTGAAGGTCGGCTTCTACTACTCGCTGCTCGACTGGCACCACCCGTCGTACACGATCGACGCCAACCACCCGCAGAGCCCCGCGGGCCCCGCCGAGTACGAGAAGCTCAATGCGGGCCGCGACATGGCGGTCTACCGGAAGTACCTCAAGGACCAGGTGCGCGAGCTGCTCACGAACTACGGGAAGATCGACGTCATCTGGCTCGACTTCTCGTTCACCGGCGGCGGCCACGGCAAGGGCCGGAACGACTGGGACTCGGTGGGCCTCCTGAAGATGGTCCGCGAGCTGCAGCCCGGGATCATCGTCAACGACCGCCTCGACCTCATGGACGTGCCGGGCGGCTGGGACTTCCGCACGCCCGAGCAGTTCAAGCCGGCGGAGTGGGTGAAGATGGACGGCGTGCGCGTCCCGTGGGAGACGTGCCAGACGTTCTCCGGCTCCTGGGGGTACTACCGCGACGAGACGAGCTGGAAGGACTCGAAGCAGCTCGTCGAGCTGCTCGTCGACAGCGTGAGCAAGGGCGGCAACCTGCTGCTGAACGTCGGACCGACCGCGCGCGGGCTGTTCGACCAGCGCGCGCAGGACCGGCTCGCGGCGATGGGCCGCTGGATGGACGTGAACGGTCGCGCGATCTACGGCAGCACCCAGGCGCCCGACACGTTCAAGGCGCCGGCCAACAGCCTGCTCACGTACAACCCGAAGACGAACCGGCTCTACGTGCACCTGCTCGCGTGGCCGATGGGCGAGCTCGTGCTCCCCGGCTACGCCGACAAGGTGCAGTACGCGCAGCTCCTCCACGACGCGTCGGAGCTCCGCGCGAGCACGCGCCGGAGCACGACCTGGATGACGGACGACTCGCACGCCAACGACCTCGTGCTGAAGCTTCCGATCCTCAAGCCGGACACGGAGATCCCGGTGGTCGAGCTGTTCCTGAAGTAGGTCAGCGGCTCGCGCCGATCGTGTCGCTCACGCGGAAGTAGTCGAAGTCGGCCGAGCCGCCGAGCGTCTTCGTCGCGAAGGCGAAGAGCGCGAAGCGGTAGCCCATGAAGTGGGGAAGCGTGTACTTCATCTTCAGCGGGGCGCCGATCGCGGTCCACGTCCGGCCGTCGAGGCTGTAGGAGAAGCGGGCCGTGTCGGCCAGGTCGCGGAAGTCGCACTCGGCCCGCAGGTGCACGGACTTCGCGGCGAGCGGCACGCGCTGCGCCTCCACGGGCCCGCCCGACTCGGCCGTGACCATCACCACGTACCGCGCCGCGCCCTCCTGCCGGACGCCGACGAAGCCGTAGCCCTTCTGCAGCAGGCCGAGGCCCGCGACGTCGCCGTCCTTCAGGCGGCCGACGTCGAGCGCCGTCGTGCCGGCGGACACGGGGCCGAACGTCCGCTGCGTGAGCGTGTTCCGCGCCGACACGAAGTCGGGGTCGACGCGGCCGGTCGTGAGCCGGAGAAAGCCGGGCCGCTCCGTCACCGACCAGTGCGCGCCGTCGGGGTTGTGGTTCCACTGCCAGACGAGGGGCAGCGCGGGCGCGCCCTTCGCACGAGTGAACTCGTCGGAGGCGACGAGGCCCGGCACGAGGCCGCGGCTCGCCGGCAGATCCAGAGTGTCGGGCACCTTGCCGTCCGTCCCGAGCACCGGCCAGCCGTCCTTCCACTGGACGGGCACGAGGTACGGGATGCGGCCGACCGCGCCGGAGTCGCGGAACAGGTACGCGAACCAGCGGCCGTCGGGGGTGTCGATCAGAGAGCCCTGCGCGATGCCGCGGTCCTGGAGGACGAGGCGGCCCTCGTACGGGCCGGTGATCTTCTCCGCGCGGTGGACGATCACCGTGCGCATCCCGCCCTTCGGCCACGTGATGTTGAAGACGTAGTACCGGCCGTCGTGCTTCAGGAGCTGCGATCCCTCGGCCGGCAGGCCGATCGGCTCGCCGCCGACGCGGGTCGCGTTCGGGACGACGACGTCGTGGAAGCCGCCCGGCTTCAGGCCGGAGAGGTCCGGCGCGAGCTCGGCGAGGCGGAGGTCGCCGCCGCCGTAGAGCATGTAGACGCGGCCGTCGTCGTCGAAGAAGAGCGAGTGGTCGTGGAGGGACGGCGCGAAGGACGTGGCCTTCCACGGGCCCGTCTCCGGGTCCTTCGTCGTGTAGACGTACGTGCGGTTGGTGGTCCCGGAGAAGGTCGAGACGTAGAACGTGCCGTCGCGGTAGCGGAAGGAGCTGGCCCACGACCCGCGGCCGTACGCGTTCTTCCCGTTCGCGAGGTCGAGGGCGTCGACGTGGTCGAGGACGTCGTACGCGTAGCTCGCGAGGCGCCAGTTCACGAGGTCCTTCGACACCATGACGGGCAGCCCCGGGCTCAGGTGCATCGTGGTGCTGCTCATGTAGTACGTGTCACCGACCCGCACCATCGCCATGTCGGGGACGTCGGCATGGATGACGGGGTTCGCGGCCTTCGCCGGCGTCCCGACCGCAGCGGCCGCCGCCGCGCGCCGTAGTAGCGGGGCGGCCGCGAGCGAGAGAGCCCCGGCGAGCAGGATGGCGGGACGGTGGGCCGCCGAGCGCGGCGAGTCGCGACAGGCGTGACACGGCTACCGGGTCTCGAACTCGTAGACCGTCAGGCTGGCCGGCGGGAGCGTGACCCGCTTCGGGGCCTCGGGCAGTGTGCTCTCGGCCATCGTCGCGGGCGGGCCGTTGAAGGGAGTGGCGCCCGGCGCCGGCGGCGGCCGGCGCGGAGGCGGCCGTGATCTGCCACGAGCGCGCGGGCCCGCTCGCCTGCGCGCCGGCCAGCGCGAGCTCGCACTCCTGCGGCGTCTCGGGGTTGACCACCGAGACGGCCAGGCGCTTCCCGTCGGCGCTGCGGGCCGCGAACACGCCGAGCGGGAACGTCGGGCTGCCCGAGGGCCGCGCCGAGGTGTCGATCCCGACGACGCCCTTCGTCGGCCGCTGCGGCGAGTCGCCGTCGACGGACACCGGGCGCGCCCCGGCGAAGTGGTCGTGCAGCACCTTCATCACGAGCCCCTCGAGGCGCAGCCCGATCGCGTCCCCGTAGGGATCGGTCGAGACCGCGCCCATCCCGCCCGTGGCGACGGCGAGGCCGACCTTGTCCGGGTGGCGGAAGAACTCGTGGTAGACGAGCGCGTTCGTGAGGGGGTTCAGCATCGGGGTGATTGACGGGCGGCGCGCCGCCGCCCGCCGCCCGGTTCCGCGGCGACCACTCGTCGAAGGCGAAGCGGATGTTCCGCTCCGCGAGCCCGGCATCCCTTCACGTACTCGTCCCACGCCTCGAACTTGAACTGCACCTGGTTCGAGAGGCGGCGCACCTTCAGCTCCATCGGCTCGTCGGAGGCCACGAACTTCAGGCTCGCCGCGTCGACGTACAGGTTCGGGTACCCGTAGAAGTGCTCTCCGAGGTAGTCGATCGAGTCGGGAGTCCGCTCGAGCAGGGCGCCCGTCCAGTCCTGCTTGCCGCCGATGGGGAACGGCAGCGGGTCGCTCACCGTCTCGCGCTCGGGGAACGTGCCGAGCTGGCGGTTCTCGATGTAGCACCACGACGCCTCCTCCGGCGTCGCGCCGGAGGCGATGACCTCGATCGTCGGGTCCGCCTGCCGCATCGCGCGGACCATGAAGTCGTGCTTCTCCGCGTACTGCGTGATCTGCAGGTGGCCCCACTGCCACGGGCCGTACATCTCGTTGCCGACGCCCCAGATCCGGACGCCGTACGGCGCGGGGTGCCCGTTCCGCGCCCGCAGCGCGCCGAGGCGCGTCGTGGCCGCGCCGTTCACGTACTCGACCTCCTCGGCCGCGGAGTGCGCGTCGCCGAGGCCCGAGTTCACGGCGAGGTACGGCTCGGCGCCGACGAGCCGGCAGAAGGTCATGAAGTCGTCGATGCCCATGTCGTTCGACTCGAGCCCGCTCCAGGCGAGCTCGCGCCGCGGCGGCCGAAGGTCGCGGTCGCCGACGCCGTCGCGCCAGTCGTAGGCCGAGACGAAGTTGCCGCCCGGCCAGCGGGCGATCTCGACGCCGAGCTCCTTCAGCCAGCGGATCGTCGAGGCGCGGAAGCCGGAGACGTTGTCGGCGGGCATCAGCGAGGCGACGCCGACGCGGAAGGCCCCGGAGCCGGTGCCCGCGATCTCCAGCCGGCCGTCGGCCGTGTCGGCGCCCGCCGTGAAGCGCAGCGGCACCTTCGCGTAGCGGTCCGCCAACGGCGGCGCCGCGATCGTCTGGCGGTCGGCGGGCCCGGGCCCCACACGAGGCTCACGCTCACCTTCGCGCCCGCGGAGCCCGCCAGCGCGACCCGCCCGACGTAGGCGCGGCCCTTCTGGAGCGCGAGGCCCGACTGGCCGAGGCCGTGCGTCGTCGCCGCCTCGAGCTTCACGAGCGGGCTCCACTCACCGACGAACGCTCGCGCCGCGTCCATCTCGACGAACGCGTCGGGGCCGATCGGCAGCCAGCGCCGCTGCGGCCCGCGGCGGCCGAAGCCGCCCGTCACCGCCTTCGGGTCGGGCTGTGACGTCACGCGGTTGAAGAACTTCCGGTCCGCGAGCATCTCCGCCCAGACCCTCGTCGTCGCCGGCTCCATGAAGCCGCCGAACACGAGCGGTGAGACGGCGGCCGACTGGCGTGCGGCGTCGATGCGGACGGCGACGGGCTGGGCCGCCGCCGCGCTCGCGGCCAGGAGAACGGCGAGAGACCACGCGGACCACTGCCGAAGGCGGGACATGAGCGCGCTCCGTTCCGGTTGTGCGTCGTTCGACGGACGGCCTCTATCGGGCCAGGATCTCCTGCGCGGCGTTCGCGAGGAAGATGTAGCTCGCCCCGAGGTCGATCACGTACTCGTTCTCGCCCCAGAGGAACGGCCAGTCGTCCATGTTCTCGGGGTAGTCCGGCTTCAGCACCAGGACGCCGGGCACCACGCCGCCCGCGATGAAGCTGAAGTCGGCGCGGTTGTTGCCGTAGGCGAGGCGCTTGGGCCGGTTCCCGACGCCGGACACGAACGAGTAGTTGTGCGCCGGGTGCGTGCCGAAGACGTAGTCGAGGCCGCGGGTCACGAGCTCCCGGCCGAACAGGTCGGAGTAGGCCTTGTGCAGGTGGTAGTTCGTGGTCGCCCACTGCACGACCTGCGAGTTGCCGGCCCAGCCGCGCGTGCCGATCGGCACTCCGTACGGGTTCTGCTTCAGGAGCCCGTCGATCTCGGCGCGGTACTTCTCGGCGTACGGCCGCAGCTTCGCCGCGTAGGCCGCGTCCTTCTCGGGGATCGCGCGCGCGGCGAGGCCGATCGCCATCGCGGCGTTGCGGTCGAGGGCCGGCCACACGAGCTCGTCGAAGCGGTCGGCGAACGGCTTCTCCTTCGTCGCGGCCATCAGCTGCATCACGGCCGTGAGCTCGGCGGCCTGGCCGAACCCGCCGAAGGCGCCCTGGGGCGCGGGCGCGGCCGGGCGGGCCTTCTCCTCGGCGTAGGCCTTCCGCGCGAGCGCGAGGCACTCCTCGGCGAGCGCGTCGTTGTACCCGCGGAGCGAGCGGCTGGCCGCCGCCAGCGAGCCGATGCCCATGTAGTTCGAGAACGGCGACGCGTCGGTGTAGACCCAGCGGTCGTCGGGCGTGCCGCTGCGGTCGCCCTCGACCTGCCACGGCGCGAGGGACGGGTCGTAGATCTTGTTGTCCGTCTGCGTCGAGCCGTCGCCGAGGTGGTGGTAGCGGTGGAGCTCGCCGTCGACGATGCCGCGCACGAGGCGGCCGATCGACCGGTACTGCGCCGCGACCTGCAGCGCGCCGTGCTCGAGCTGCTGGAGCACGTCGGGCGCGCCGTCCGGCCGGTGGATGTCGGCGAAGCGCAGCTTCTGGTCGACGAGCGTCTGGTCGTGCGCGGGCCGGAAGGTCTCCCACGTGGCCGCGAGCGTCGACACCGTCGAGGCGTGCGAGCCGCCCTGGATGTCGAAGTCGCCGGCGTCGAACCAGCCGCCGACCGCGAGGCCCGGGATCCGCTCGCCCGGCTTGTAGGCCGTGTTCGTCTCCGCGCCCGTCCGGTAGCCGTCGAAGTGCTGCTCGTTGAGCGGCGCCTGCACGGCGTCGTCGAGGTGGGCCGCGCCGTGCCACACGCGGTAGCCCTCGTTCACGAACATGTGGTCCATCTGGACGGGGAAGAAGACGTCGAGCGTGGGGTGCCACACGCGCTCGTAGACGTCCTTCGCGATCGGGAACGTCCCCGACGACTGCTTGCCGTAGCGGAGAAAGTAGAGGCCCGGATCGGTCACCGCCGAGAAGTCGGCGACGGCGTAGTCGTACCGGAGATAGCGTCCCCACGGTCGCACCGGCACCCTCAGCTTCTCGACCTGCGTCCCGTCGGGGCGGATCTCGACGAGCGACGCCGTGGGCAGCGCCTTGTCGTTCGCGTCGAGCTCGATGACCGCGCGCTTCGGCTGGGACGGGTGATAGCCGACCTGAGAGAAACCCACGACGGGCGTGCGGATCCAGCCCGGGATCGTGTGGGGCTCGACCACCCACTCCGCGACCTTGCCGGTCGTCTTCGTCGCGAGGACCGAGCGGACCACGTACCAGCCGTTCTGCGCGAGGTTGCGGCCGTCGAGGAGCTGCAGATCGCCGGCGAGCGAGCGGATGGTGACGAAGCGCTCGGGGTCCTCGGGCGCCATCAGGAGCGTCTTCCCCGTGGCGATCGGCGGCGCCTCGACGTAGCCCCGGTGGCCGTGGAGGTCGAAGGTCGAGTGACCCTCGAACTGCCGGATCTTCTTCTCCGGCGGGAGCGACGTCACCGGACCGTTGGGGTAACGCGGGAAGACGCCCGGCCGGCCGTCGACGAGGTAGGTGTGCTCCCAGTACTGCGACGGCCGGAACTCGAGGTTGAAGCCCGCGCGGCCCTCGAGCTCGGCCGGAACCGGCTGGTCGACGAAGACCGCGACCCGGAAGCCGTGGCCGTCGGGGGTGACGACGAGCCTCGAGTCGAAGCCGAACGCCTCGTAGCGCAGCGCGACCTCGATCGTGCCGGTCTTCGCGTCGACCTTCCGGCCCGCGACCTTCGGGATCTGGTCCCACTGCTCGGGCGTGGGGCTCAGGCGCACGGCGCCGCCGGTGGCGGTGCGGACACCGTGGTGGATCATCTCGACGCCGGCCGTCTTCTCGTCGAAGAACATGCCGTTGTACTCGTTCGTGAAGACGAGGACGTCGAGGCCCCGCTTCGAGAAGTACTCCTTCTCGTTGAGGGCGAGCGGCCTCTCCGCCATCGGTCGAGCCGGGGGCGGGGCCGTGGCGGCTGCCGCGGTCGCCGCGGCGAACGTCAGGAGGAGGGCGATCCGGTGCGCGCGGGCGTGGGTCTCGCGAGAGGCTGTGGCCATGCGAAGGTCTCCATGGGTGGGGGCGCGGGGCGTGCGCTCGAGACGGCTCGCATCATCCCCGTCCGGCGCCTCCTCGGCAACCCCTCTTCGGCCCCGTGGGACCCTCCGACCGGCGTGCCGGGCGGGGATAGGACCTCGGTCCCATCCCCGCCCGGTGCGAAACGGGGTGGCGCCGCGGGCGCGAGCGCCCGCGGCCTCCCCGGCCTCAGAAGTCGAGCTTCAGCGCGAACTGCATCGAGCGGTTGTCGCCGATCGTCGAAGTGATCCTGCCGACCGTCGGCGAGCCGATGTTCGCGTTCGGGAAGCCCAGCTGCGGGGTGTTGAAGAGGTTGAACGCGTCGGCGCGGAACTGCAGGCGCACGCCGGAGATCGGGAAGGTTCTCGACAGGGAGACGTCCACCGTCTGCGTGCCCGGCGCGTAGAGGACGCCGCGGCCGGACGTGCCGTAGTGATTCGGCGCCGGCGCCTTGAAGGCGGTCGGGTCGAACCACAGGTCGACCGTCGGGTTGTCGAGCCGCCCGTCGCCGATCCGGTCGGGCCACGAGGGCGCGCCGTTGTTCACTCCGGTGTTGAGGAACACCGTGAAGGGCCGGCCCGTGGAGAGCGTGACGATGCCGCCGAACTGCCAGCCCTCGAGGATCGGCTTCAGGAAGCCCCCGTCGGCCAGCCGGTGCCCCTCGCCGAACGGCAGCGCCCATACCCAGCTCAGGACGAAGCGGTGCTTCACGTCGAAGCCCGACGGGCCCTTGCTCTCGTCGAACAGCGTGACGCTCTGGGGGCCTCCGACCGCGCCGCCGCCCGAGGCGGGCGAGCCGGCGTAGTCGAGCGACTTCGCGAACGTGTAGCTCGCGAGGAACTGCAGGCCGTGGGAGAAGCGCTTGTTCAGCTTCGCCTGGAGGCCGTGGTAGCTGGACTCGTTCGAGGGGTCGAAGTAGAGGATGTTCGCCACGTTCGAGAGGGGCTGGATGAGGCGGCGCGAGGCCTGGGAGCCGGGGCCGGGCTGGACCTCGTTGATGTTGCCGACCCAGATCAGGTTCGAGCCCTTGCTTCCGGCGTAGGCGACCTCCGCCACGAGGCTGCCGGTGATCTGCCGCTCGTAGCTGAGCTGCCACGTGTCCATGTGCGGCGTCTCGTTCGAGAAGGCGTGGCCGAAGACGATCGGGTTGGCGGCGTTCAGGGCCGCGGTTCCCTGCGGCTTCAGGGGCACGATCGCGGGGAACGGGTTCGAGAGGCGCGGCACCCGGTCGGGCGTGTAGACGAGCGGGTTCGTCTCCACGCTGTAGTTCTGCGACACCGAGTCGGGCACGTTCTGGTGGAGCAGGTTGCCGGCCGCGTACGGCACCGGGAAGTAGCTGCGGCCGTAGCCGGCACGGACGACGTTGCGGGCGTTGCCCGTCACGTCCCAGGCGACGCCGAAGCGCGGGGCGAAGTTGCCCCAGCGGATCTGCTTGTTCGCGCGCCGGTCGGCGGTCTCTCCGGCGTAGACGAGCTCCATCGCGACCGGGTCGTAGTTCGGCAGCCGGTCCTCCTTCTCGGTGTCCGGCACGTACACCTCGTACCGGAGGCCGAGGTTCAGGGTGATCCGGTCGGTCGCCTTCCAGTCGTCCTGCACGTAGATCGAGTGCTCGGAGTTCGTGAACTCGTAGTTGTCGAGCAGGAAGCCCCGCTGGCCGCCGGTGGTGTAGCCGAGGAGCAGCGTCGCGAGGCCGGATCCCTGGCTGTTCGTCTGCGGGTTGTTCGTGAGGTTGCGGTTGATGGCGATGCTGCTGCGGGTGTTGGTGTGGGTGAACGGCTGGGGCTTGCGCAGGACGAACCGGTAGCCCGTCTTGAGCGAGTGGCGGCCCCAGAGCCAGGTGAGGGTGTCCTCGGCCTGGTAGTGGATCTGCTGCGGGTTGACCGGCAGGAACGCGGGGCCGCCCGAGATCCCGGTGACGTCCTGGATGTTGAGGTTCGGCAGGCCCGTCGTGTAGTCGCTGATGTTGATCCCCTGGATGCCGAGGCTCGTCGCCGACTCGTGGCCGTAGTCGGACTGGACGGTCTCGGGATTGGTGCGGGCGTAGCCCAGGCGCAGCTCGTTCACCACGGTCGCGCCGAAGAGGTGGGTCCAGTTGAACGCCCCGCCGTGAGTCGTGAGCCGGGTGTTCTGGATGCCGGCCACGAAGGGGCCGAGGTCGAAGCGGGACGCGGCCGCGTCCGGGGTCGGCAGGCAGCACGCGGCCTGGCCTTGGGGCGCGTCGAGCTTGTACTTCTCGTAGGCGAAGCGCACGAAGAAGCTGTCCCGCTCGCTCGCCCGGTGGTCGATCCGGGCCGTGAACGAGTGGTCGCGCACGGCGCGGTCGATCGTCGAGGTGTAGTTGTCGAAGTTGCCGGGGCCGTTCGGCAGGGGGTAGATCGAGGCCACGTTGAGCCCGACCGCGTCGAGGCGGCCGGCCGGGATGACGTTGCCCGGGAAGGGCTGGCGGACGAAGCCGGCGCCGTTCGGGTTCGGCGCCGTGGTGAGCGGGTCGTAGACGAGGATCAGGTTCCCGTTGCGGTCGCGGTAGTCGCTGAAGTCGCCGCGTCGCGCGGCCTCCGTCGGCACGGTGTTCACGAACACCTGGCCGCGGTTCTCCTTGATCCCGGCGTAGTCGAAGAAGAAGAACGTCTTGTTCTTGACGATGGGCCCCGAGATCGAGCCGCCGAACTGGTGGCGGTCGAGGGGCGCCTTCTTCGCGGTGGGCAGCGCGAAGAAGTTCTTCGCGTCGAACCGCTCGTTGCGGAGGTACTCGAACGCCGTCCCGTGCCACTCGTTGTTGCCGGACTTCGTGGACACCGACACCACGCCCGCGCCCCGCCCGAACTCCGCCGAGAAGGTGCCGGTCAGCACCTTGAACTCGCGCACCGACTCGACCGTCGGCTGCACGATGACGGTGTTGAACGTGTACTCGTTGTTGTCGATGCCGTCGACCAGCCACGCGTTCGTGTTGGCCTGTGACCCGAGCGCGTTGAAGTTCGACGCCCCGCGAGGGTTGAACGTCGAGGCCCCGGACAGGTTCTCGCCGACCTGCCCGGCCGTGACGCCGGGGACGAGGTAGACGAGAGTCGCGAAGTTGCGGCCGTTCAGGGGCAGCTCCCGGACGGCCCGCTCCTCGATGACCTCGCCGAGCTCGGCCGAGTCGGTCCGCGTCAGCGGCGCGAGCCCGACGACCTCGGTCGAGTCGGTGAGCCCGCCGAGCTCGAGCGTCGCGTCGACGCGGGCGCGCTGGTTGACCTGCAGCACGACCCCGCGGTGGACGAACCTCCGGAAGCCCGTCAGCTCGACCGTCACCTCGTAGGTGCCCGGGATGAGGAACGGCGCCACGAAGGTCCCGTCCTGGGCCGCCGTGTGGGCGCTCCGGGTGCCCTTTCCTTCTTCCCGGATCGTCACGGTCGCGCCGGGAACGGCCGCGCCCTGCGGGTCCCTCACCGTTCCGACGATGGTGCCCGTCGTCACCTGGGCCCCCGCGATCCCCGCGCCCAGCGCCCACAACGCGAGCAGCGCCAGGGCGCGCGTCGCGGATACCCTGCCTCGACCCCTCTCGTGCACGTTGCCCCCCATTTCTCTTCGCGTCCGGCCTGAACGGCCAATCCCGCGGCGACGTGCGGCGGACCCCCGCGAGGGGCCGCGCCGGCGCGGCGCCGCCGGGCTCCGTCATTTAGTCTGACAATTGGAACGAATTGTCCGAAGAATACCTGAGCCGGCCGGCTAGTCAATGGGGCATCGCCGGCGCGTATAATCCGCGCCGTGCCCCGCGACCGTGCCCGTCCCGCCTCGGACTCCGGCTATCCGAGGTCGGGGCTCCACGGGCGGATCGTTCACGCGGTGGGCCGCCGGATCGTGAGCGGCGCCATTCGTCCGGGAGAGCGGCTGCCGGACCTCGGCGAGCGGGCGAGCCGTGGCGTGGTGCGGGAAGCGGTGAAGGTGCTGGCGGCCAAGGGGCTCGTGGTCTCGCGGCCGCGGACCGGCACGCGCGTGCGACCGCCGGAGAGCTGGAACCTCCTCGACCCCGACGTGCTCGCGTGGCGTCAGGAGACGCTCCCGCGCGGCGCCTTTCTCCAGAAGCTGACGGACGTGCGGCTCATCGTCGAGCCGGGCGCCGCCGAGCTCGCGGCCCGCCGCGCCGGGCCGGCCCAGATCGAGGCGCTGCGCATCGCCCTGCGCGACATGCGCGAGGCCCTCGACCGCTCGCCCCCGGACCACGACGCTTACAACGAGGCGGACGTGCGGTTCCACCGGGCGATCGTGGGCGCCTGCGACAACGAGGTGCTCGAGCAGATCGGCGCGGTCGTGCACACGGCCCTGCTCGTGGCGTTCAACGCGGCGGTCCGCGTTCCAGGGCTTCCGCGCGCGTCGCTCTCCCGCCACCAGGCGATCCTCGACGCCATCCAGAGACGCCAGCCGAACCGCGCCCGGGGAGCGATGCAGCGCCTGGTGGAGAACACCGGCCGGTCGATCGCGCGGCTGCCGCGCCAGCGCTAGGCGTGGATGGGATCCCCGTCCCATCGGGCGCCCGGACCGGAGGGGTGCGAGAACCGGGACGCCGTTGCCGCAGAATCCACGACGGGAGGCGGAGGATGAGGATGACCAGGAAGGCCACTCGGGCCGCGATTCTCGGGACCTTGATCGGCGCGGCGGCCGCGGCGGCGCAGGTCCAGACCCAGGTGCCGGCCGTCGTGCCCGGCGCGAAGCCGGTGACGGTCGAGCGGATCAAGATCCACGGAGCCGCGCTCGAGGGCAACCTCGAGGGGAACGCCGTCGACCGCGACGCGATCGTCTTTCTTCCGCCGAGCTACGCCAGGGAGAAGTCGCGGCGCTATCCCGTCGTCTACGCCCTCCACGGCTACTCGATCGGCGCCGAGCAGTGGACGGGCGAGATCCACGTGCCGCAGACGGTCGAGGGGGCTTTCGCCCAGGGCGCGCGGGAGATGATCGTCGTCCTCCCCGACTCGAAGACCGCGCACAACGGCTCGATGTACTCGGGCTCGGCCACGACGGGCGACTTCGAGACCTACGTCTCGCGCGACGTGGTCGCCTACGTCGACGCGCACTACCGCACGATCCCGAGCCGGGCGAGCCGGGGCCTCGTCGGCCACTCGATGGGCGGCTACGGCGCGACCCGCATCGGCATGAAGCACGGGGACGTGTTCGGGAGCCTCTACGTCATGAGCCCCTGCTGCCTCGCGCCGCGCGGCGCGGGCGGCCCGGGGCCCGGCGGGGCCGATCTCGAGAAGACGGTCGCCGCCATGAAGTCCCCGGCCGACGGCGCGAGCCTCAATTTCTTCGTGCGCGCGCAGCTCGCGTCCGCGTCGGCGTGGTCGCCGAACCCGAAGAACCCGCCGCTCTTCCTCGACCTGCCGACGAAGGACGGCGCGCCCCGGCCCGACGTCCTCGCGAAGTGGGCCGCCAACTCTCCGCTCGCCTTCCTCGACCAGTACGTCGGGGGCCTGCGCGCGTACCGCGGCATCTCGATCGACGTGGGCGACCAGGACATGCTGAAGGCCGACACGCAGAAGCTGCACGAGGCCCTCGACGCCTACGGCATCGCGCACGGCTTCGAGGTGTACCCCGGCACCCACACGAGCGCCGTCGCCGACCGGTTCCAGAACCACGTGCTGCCGTTCTTCGCCCGGACGCTCTGCTTCGAGGCGGGCTGCCGATAGCCGGCGGGCCGGCGACCGAAAGCCGCGCCGATCCGGCCGAAGGCCGCGCCCTGTCGCCGTGCCCCCGCGGGCTGTAGCTTCTAGGCTCGGGAGGGCGGCATGGAGAACGGGCTCGTGCTCGTGGGGTGGTCGGTGCTCGTGGGCGGCGGAGCGACGCTGGTGATGGACGCCTGGCTCCTCTTCCTCCGGCGCGCGTTCGGCGTGCGCACGCTCGACTACGCGATGCTCGGCCGATGGCTGGCGCACGTTCCGCGCGGCACCTTCGTGCACGAGAGCATCGCGAAGGCCGCCCCCGTCCGCGGCGAGCGAGCCCTCGGCTGGTGCGCCCACTACGGGATCGGGATCGCGTTCGCCGCGCTGTTGCTGGGCCTCACGGGTGTCGAGTGGGTCCGCACGCCGTCGCTTCCGCCGGCGCTCGGCATCGGGCTGCTCACGGTCCTCGCGCCGCTCTTCGTGCTCCAGCCCGCCCTCGGCGCGGGCATCGCCTCGTCGCGGCTGCCGAACCCGAACGCCAGCCGCCTGCGCAGCGTGGCGACCCACGCCGTCTACGGCCTCGGCCTGTACGCCTCGGCCCGGCTCTGGGCCGCGATCCTCTAGCGGCGCGGACGGCGCCGGCGCGCGCCGCGCCGGGCCGCCCGCCACGCCGCGGGCGTCGCGCCGTGCGCCCGGCGGAACGTGCGGATGAAGTGCGTGGCGTCCCTGTAGCCGACCCGCTCGGCGATGACGTCGACCATCTCGTCCGAGTGGAGGAGACGCCGCCGGGCCTCGGCCAGCCGTCCGGCGGTGATCCACTCGCCGGCGGTGCGGCCCGTGGCGCGGGAGAGCGTCGACGCGACGTGGGCGGGGCTGCGCCGGACGGCCCGCGCCACGTCGGCGAGCGAGAGCCGCTCCAGGCAGTGGGCCTCGATGAAGCGGAGAGCGTCGGCCGCCAGCCCCGGCGGCACGGCGGCTTCTTCGGCGCCCTGCGACGCGCGCCGGACCTCGTTCAGGACCAGAGTGAGCAGGCTGTGGCGGACGAGGGTGACGCCTTCGTTCCGCGCGGCCTCGACCTCGGTGAGCTCGCGGAGCAGCGTCTCGAGGAACGCGCGGCGCTCGGCCGGGACCCGCACCACGGGCGCGCCGCCTCTCCGGACGCGCTCGAAGGGCCCGAGCAGGGACCCTTCCTCGCCGGAGCCCAGGCCCGCGACGGCGATCACGACCTCGTACCACTCGAACTGGGCCATCTCGAGGAAGCGGTGAGGGCGTCCCGCGGGCACGAGCAGGCCGTCGCCGGCCGTCAGCCGCCAGCGCTCGGAGAGCTCGACGGTGGCTTCGCCGGCGCGGCAGTAGACGAGGCTCGCGAACGGGTGGGTGACGGCGGCCGCCCGCGCGGGACCGCTCGCCGTCCGCGAACGACGCGTCGCGGAGATGGCTCCCCCGTGGCCCCGGACGTCGTCACGCTGGAAGGGCGGCACCGGGGCCGGGGCTACGCCCCGGGAATGACGCTGAGCTTCGCCGCGGGGGCGAGAGCCTCGATGAGCTGGCGCACCTGGCCGACGAGGCGGGGCGGCGCGACGACCAGGAGCTCGTCCGCGCCGGTCTCGTGGCGGAAGAACTCGACGAGGAGCGGGATCTCCTTGCCGCCCTCCTGGACGGTGACCTCGAGGAGCGCGTCGTCGTCGACCTCGAGGGCGAGGATCTCGTCGTAGAAGTCGTCGACGCTCTCGGCGGTCAGGTCCGTCTCGAAATCCTCGGCCAGCCGCAGCAGGACCGAGCGCGCCTGCTCCGGCGTCAGCTCGGCGAGAAGTCGGTCGAGGCCGATCGGCACGCCCATGGGTTCTCTCCTCGGATGCCTACGGGACACTCTACGACCGCACGGTGGCCCGTGTCTCGCGGGGCCGGCGGCCGGGGGCGGCGAGAGTGTAGCAACCCGCGGCCGCCGGTTGACGAGGACGCCCGGACCGCGGACGATGGCCCCCCTGCCCCGGGAGGCCCCATGTCCCTGACCCGCCGAGACCTCGCCGTCGCCGCGTCCACCGCGTTCGTCGTCCTGGCCCTCGGCTCCGTCGCGCGAACGGCGCCCACCGTGCTGACGTCGGCCGTCTTCGAGTGGAAGGCCATGACCGCGGAGCCGACAGCGGCGGGCGAGGTGCGCCGGGTGTTCCGCTCGCACACCGGGACCCTCGACGAGCTGGAGTGCCACATCACGACGCTGAAGCCCGAGACCGCCTCCCACGCGCCGCACACCCACGCGAACGAGGAGGTGCTCATCATCCGCGAGGGCAGCGTCGAGGTGTTCTTCAAGAACGCGTGGCACCCCGCGGGCCCGGGCTCGGTGATCTTCCTGACCGGCACCGATCCGCACGGCATCCGCAACGTGGGCAGGACGCCCGCGACGTACCACGTGCTCGCGTGGCAGGCGCCGGGCATGAAGCCGGAGCCGGCGAAGGCGGACTGAGGTCTTCGAGGCCGGCGCCGCCGGAGTAGACTCGACCGTCGGCGCCCGCCGCGCGCGGGCTCATCCGAGGAGGTCGAGATGGAGCGGACGAGAAGGCAGTTCATCGGCGAGACGACCGCGCTCCTGGCGGGAGCCGCCCTTCTGGGCGACGCCCCGTCCCTGCTAGCCGGGACGAAGCCGAAGAAGTGGCCGGTCGGCTGCTTCAACCGGCCCTTCACGAAGTGGTCCTTCGAGGAGACGCTGAAGGCCGTCAAGGCCGCCGGCTACAAGACGACCGGCCTCCTCACGCGCACGAAGACGGCCCCCTTCATCTCGGCCGACGCGACGCCCGAGTACCTCGAGGCCCTCAAGAAGACGCTCGCCGCGAGCGGCGTGTCCGCCAACATGGGCGCCCTCGGCAGCCGCCACGACGTGCCGCTCGAGGAGACGGTGAAGAGCCTCCAGAAGCAGATCGACAACGCCGCGTTCCTCGGCCTGAAGTACGTGATGTCCTTCGGCGTCGACAAGCCCGACCAGTACGAGCAGTACTTCCAGTCGATGTCGGCGGCCGCGGCCTACGGCGCGACGAAGGGCGTGCAGGTCGTGATGAAGCCGCACGGCGGATCGAGCGGCGCGTCGGACGAGATCATCGCGGCGATGAAGAAGGTCGGCCAGCCGAACTTCAAGATCTGGTACGACGCCGGGAACATCATCCACTACACCGGCAAGAACC
Source organism: Vicinamibacteria bacterium (assembly GCA_046331285.1). Classification (GTDB taxonomy): domain Bacteria; phylum Acidobacteriota; class Vicinamibacteria; order Fen-336; family Fen-336; genus DATBSL01. Next base: position 178,328 of record JAXLRD010000007.1, on the reverse strand, counting down.
CGGTCGAGGAGCTGAAGCCGATCGTCCAGTACGTGACGGGCTTCTGCGCCAAGGACTGCGCCGAGCAGAAGGGCGACGTGATGATCCAGTTCGGCACGGGCAAGGTCGACTTCGCCGGCGTCTTCGAGGTGCTGAAGTCGGCCGGCTTCGATGGGCCGATCATGGTCGAGTGCTGCGCCATCGGGGAGACGCCCGAGGCGACGGCGGCGAACGCCCGCGCGAACCGCGAGTTCCTCGAGAAGGTGCTGGCGACCGTCTAGGCGGCGGCGCGACTCACGCGAGGGGCGCGGGCAGCGCGATCCCGAGCTTCTCCGCCCACGGGCCGAGCGCCGGCACGATGTCGGCGTGCAACTCGAGGCCGTCGCGGAGCTGCGCCTCGCGCCGCCGCAGGCCGTTCTCGCCGGGCAGGCGCACGCGGTCGAAGCCCGGCCGCGGCGGGCTGTCGCGGCACGCGCGGGCGAGGTGCGACGTCTGCCGCGCGAAGTCGGCCGAGCCGCCGAACAGCGCGGGGTCGAAGACCTCGACGAACGTCGTCGAGGTCCAGCCCTCCTTCGCGTCGGCGCGGCCGTGGCCGGCGAGGCCGCCGGTGAGCGCCTCGACGAGGAGGCCGTACGCGTAGCCCTTGTGACCGTGGTCGACGCCGCCCATCGGCAGCAGGGCCCCGGGCGGGTCCGTGAACATCGCCTCCGGGTCGTCCGTCGGCCGGCCCTGGCTGTCGATCGCCCACGGGCCGGGGAACCGGCGGCCCTCCGCCCGCAGCCGGCGGGTCATGAGGTTGGTGGTGATCGACTGGCTCACGTCGAGCATCACCGGGTCGCCGTCGGTCGGCCACGCCGCGGCGAACGGGTTCGGCGTGTAGGCGCCGCGGGTGCCGCCGTGCGGCGCGACGGCTGTGCCCGTCGGGTCGGAGCACGAGAGCAGGATCATCAGGCCCTGGTCCGTCACGCGCTTCAGGTACGACGCGAGGCAGCCAATGTGGTGGCTGCGTCGGACGACCACCGTGCAGGTGCCGAGCGTCCTCGCGCGCCCGCACGCGAGGCGAATGGCCTCGAGCGTGAGCCACGGCCCGGGCAACCGCATCCCGTCCCAGGTCACCGCCGCCGGGTGATCGGCCAGCACCTTCGGCTCGCCGGCGACCGCCATCTGCTTCTTCTCGACCTCGGCCAGGTACATCGGCAGCAGCAGAAGGCCGTGCGTCGTGTGCCCCAGGAGGTCGCCCTCGACGAGCACGTCGGCCACGGCCTCGGCCTTTGCCGGCTCCATCCCCAGGCGCTGCAGCGTGTCGGTGGCGAAGCGGGTGAGGGCGTCCGCGGCGTAGCGAGGAGCCATGGCGGGCGAGTGTAGTCCAGTGGCGAACGAACGAGCCGGTCGCCGCGTCCGACCAGGGCGAATCGATCATTCGCACTATGGACGGCACGGGGCTGGCCGGACACCCTTCACCTCCGGGGAGGGGGTGATGGGAGGTCACCGGTGGCCGCGGCTCCTGGCGTGGGCGCGCTGCGCCCTCTGCCTCGTCGCGCCGCCGGCCCTCTACTACGGGCTCGTCGCGTCGGCGCCGTCGGTGCCGGCGGAAGAGGCCAGTCGAGAGCTCGCCCGCGATGCCGTGGCCGTCCTCGTCGACGTCGAGCCCGACGGGCCGCTGCCGGGTCTGCCGGCGTCGAGCGCGCGGTGGTCGCTCGACGCGGCGCGCGCGGCGCGATCGCCCGCCGATCTGCCCGAGCCGCTGCGGGGGAAGCGGCTCCTCCTTCTCTGCGCCGGCGGCCTGCGCAGCGCGCGCGCGGCGGCGTCGCTCGAGAGAGTCGGCGTCGACGCCGTCGCGGTGGCGGGCGGCTGGCAGGCCTGGGTCGCCGCCCACGCGCCGAGGCGCGGCGAGGACCCAGGCGCCGGTCGCGCGTTCTTTCGCGAGACGCCGCGCCTCGCGCAGGCCGCCGCCGTCTTCACCTTCTTCGGCGTGAAGCTCGCCTACACGGTGATCGCGCTGGCGCTCGCCGCGGTCCTCTGGCGCTCCCGGGACTCCGCCCTCGCGTCGACGCGCCGCGGTATGCTCGTGTTCGCGACGGGCGAGTGCGCCTGCGCCTGGAACGTGCTGGTGCTCGGCGACCGGAGCGTCCTCTTCGAGCACCTCCACAGCGCGTCGATGGTCGTGTCGGTGGCGCTCGTCGCACACGCGCTCCTCGACGGCCTCGACGCGCGCCTCGTCCGCTTCAGCGACGAGGGCCGCTGCGCCGCGCTGCCCCTGTGCCGCACCTGCTTCAAGCACGCGCCGGTGTCGTGCGGGCTGCGCTGGCTGTTCCTCGCCGCCGTGGCCGCGCTGGCCGTGCTCGCGGTCGTGCCTGCCTTCTCCGCCCTGCGGCCGCAGGCCTGGAACACGCGGCTCTTCGGCCTGCCGTTCACGTACGGGCACCCGATCGTCCACCAGGTCTACGAGCTGCGGTTCCTGCCGGCGGCCGCGGTCGTTCTCCTCGCCGCCTGCGGCGCCGTCCTCGCCCTCGCCGAGCGCCGGCCCGTGCCTGTCGCGAAGGCGCTCTTCTCCGCGGCTCTGGGCGCGATGGCCTTCTCCTTCTTCCGCCTCTTCCTCGTCGCGGCTTTCGTCGACGACCAGGCGTGGTTCGGCGCGTGGGAGGAGACGACCGAGCTCGTCTACGTGTGCCTCGTGGCCGCCGCCCTCGCGGCCTTCGAGCGCGGGCTCCTCCCGGAGCTCGCGCCATCCGCGAGCATGCCGGCATGACCTTCCCGGTGATGGTGTCGATCGGCCCGCTCACCGTGCCGGCGCACCTCGTCTTCGAGACGCTCGGCTACGCCGCCGGCTTCCGCCTGTATCTCCGACTGCGGAAGAGATGGCCGTCCGGGCCGCCGCTCTCGCTCGAGCAGACGATGTGGGTGCTCGCCGGCGCCGTGGCCGGCGCGCTCGTGGGCGCGCGGGGCCTCGCCTGGCTCGACGCGCTCCCCGCCCGCGGCGCCGAGTGGACGGACTGGCGCATCGTCTTTCAGGGCAAGACGATCGTGGGCGCGCTTCTCGGCGGCTGGGCCGGCGTGCAGGTCGCGAAGAAGGCGCTGCGGCTCGCGCACCCGAGCGGCGACGTCTACGTCTTCCCGCTGATCCTGGGAATGAGCCTCGGCCGCGTCGGCTGCTTCCTCGCCGGCCTCACCGACCACACGTACGGTGTGCCGACCGGCCTGCCGTGGGGCGTCGACTTCGGCGACGGCCTTGCTCGCCACCCGACGCAGCTCTACGAGATCGTCTTCCTCCTCGGCGCCGCGGCCTTCTTCGCGTGGCGAATTCGCACGAGCCGGCAGGCCGGCTGCATGTTCAGCCAGTTCCTCCTCGCGTACCTGGTCTTCCGTCTTGGCGTCGAGTTCCTGAAGCCGCGCGCGCTCTACGCCGGCTTCCCGCTGAGCGCGATCCAGGTCGCGGCCCTCGTCGGCGTCTTCTACACGGCGCGGCACCGCAACGACACCTGCTGCGGCCGGGCCGCAGACCTTCCGGCAGCGGCACCGGGTGCGTCACCTCCCTCGGTCGAGCCCCCCGCGGCCGATCGCGCGCTTGCCGCTCGCGCCCCCGCCGAGGAGACGTACGAGCTGACCGTGGGCCTCTGCCCGGAGTGCCTCGCGAAGGTCGACGCGAAGATCCTCCAGCGCGACGGCGCCGTCTGCATGGAGAAGTTCTGCCCCGTGCACGGCGTCCAGGACGTGCGTGTCTCGGGCGACGCCTCGTGGTGGCTCGCGAGCCGGCGGGCGACGCGGCCGGCCACCGCGCCGCTCGCGCGGCTCGCCGAGCGCCGTCGCGGCTGCCCGTTCGACTGCGGCCTGTGCCCGGCCCACGAGCAGCACAGCTGCGTGGCCGTCCTCGAGATCACGTCGCGCTGCGACCAGCGCTGCTCCGTGTGCTTCGCGGACTCGGGAGCGGGCGGGCGCGATCGCTCGCTCGCCGAGATCGAGGCGATGCTCGACACGGTCGTGGCGTCGGAGGGGCGCGTGGCCGTCCTGCAGGTGAGCGGCGGCGAGCCGACGCTGCACCCGGAGCTCTTCGCGGTCCTCGACGCCGCGAAGAAGCGGCCGATCGGCCACCTCATGCTCAACACCAACGGGCGGCGCCTGGCGGACGACCCCGACCTCGCGCCCCGCCTCGCGGGGTACCGTCCCGGGTTCGAGGTGTACCTGCAGTTCGACTCGCTGCGGCCCGAGAGCCTGCGGCAGCTGCGGGGCTCCGACCTGACGCGCGTCCGCGAGTGCGCCCTCGACGCGCTGCAGCGGGCCGGCGTGCCCGCGACGCTCGTCGTCACGCTCGCGGCCGGCGTGAACGACGGCGAGGTCGGCGAGATCCTCGAGTTCGCGCTCGCGCACCCGGCCGTGCGCGGCGTGGCCTTCCAGCCGGTGCAGCACGCGGGCCGCCGCGCCGCGGCCTCGCTGCAGGGTCGGCTCACGATCAGCGACGTGCGCGACGCGATCCTCCGGCAGCAGTCGGTGTTCACCGCCGCGGACGTCGTCCCCGTCCCGTGCCACCCGGACGCGATCGCGATGGCGTACGCGGTCCGCGTCGGGGGACGCTGGACGCCGCTGTCGCGCTTCGTCGACCCGGCGGCCCTCGCCGCGGCGGGCGGCGACACGATCGCCTTCGAGCAGGACCCCGCCGTGCGCGCGCGGCTCGCGCGCCTCTTCTCGATCGCCACTCCCTCCGGCGCTGCGGCGGGCGACCTCGCTCCGCTCTGCTGTGGAGAGACGAGCGGCAACGGCTCCGCTCTCGCCTACGACGACGTCTTCCGCGTGACGGTCACGCGGTTCATGGACGCGTGGGACCTCGACCTGCGCTCGGTCAAGCGCTCGTGCGTCCACGTCGTCACGGGCGACGGCCGCCTCGTGCCCTTCGACGTCTACAACGTCCTTCACCGCGGCGGCGACACGCTGGCCGCCGGTCGGGAGGCCTCATGAACGAGCCGCTCGGTCTCGACCCAGGAACCCCCGCGGGCCCCGGCGGTCCCCCCGCCGTCCCGCCGAACGGCCGCCCCCACGGCTGCCTGGGCATCGCCCTCCGCGTCGCCCTCGCGGCCGTCGTCGTCTTCGGCGGACTGCTGCTGCTCGGCTTCGGCCTGTGCCTGACGCTCGCGAGGTGAGGGCTCAGCCGGCCAGGGCCTCCAGTCGCTCCTGAACGAGCCCGCGCAGCAGCGGGACCTTGTAGCCGTTCTTCTCCAGGGGCTCTAGCTTCTGGACGGCCGCGTCCGCCGCCCGCGCGATCGTCGACGCGTCGAGCCTGTGTCCGGCGAGGGCCTTCTCGACCGCCGGCGCCGGCCACGGGACGGGGGCGATGCCGCCGAAGACGACGCGCGCACGGACGACCTCGTGGCCCCGCATCTGAAGGGCCATGGCCACCCCGGCGAGGGCGAAGTCGAACGCAGCCCGGGTCCGCACCTTGCGGTAGGTGCTGCGAGTGCCCGGCGCCGGCTTCGGCAGCAGGAGCTTCGTCAGGATCTCGCCCGGCTCGAGCACGGTCTCGCGCCGCACGTCCTTGTCGGGCCGGACGAAGAAGGCGTCGAGCGGCACGGTGCGGGTCCCCTTCGGGCCCTGGACGTGGGCGAGCGCGCCGAACGCCGTGAGGGCCGGCGCCGTGTCGGAGGGATGGACGTAGTAGCACGGGCCTCCGCCGGCGACGGCGTGCAGCTCGTTCTCGCCGGCGTAGGCGGAGCAGAGGTCGCCGCCCCGGCGCAGGCAGGGGAACTGGCCGCGGTAGTACCAGCAGCGCGGCTTCTGGCAGACGTTGCCGCCGATCGTTCCCTGGCGACGCAGCTGCGGGCTCGCCACCTGGGCGGCCGCCTCGGCGAGCGCGGTGAAGCGCTCGCGGAGGAGCGGGCTCGCGGCCACCTCGGCGACCGGGGTGAGCGCGCCGATCGCGACGCCGTCGGCCGTTTCCTCGATTCCGCGCAGCGCGCCGAGGGCCGAGAGCGACACGACCGTCTTCGCGCCGAAGGCGCCGTCGCGCAGGCAACCGAGGAGGTCGGTGCCGCCCGCGTGGATCCGCGCCTCGCCGTCGGCGAGGTGCTTCACCGCCTCGTCGAGGCTCGTGGGTCGGACGTAGGCGAAGTCCGGGAGCATGGCTACCTCCCCGCCTTCCGCGCGGCGAGGAGCCGCGCCATCTGCATCGGGTTGACCGGCGTTTCGGTCACGCGGACGCCGGTGGCGTGGCAGACGGCGTTCGCGATGGCGGCCGCGGTCGGGATCGTGGCCGGCTCGCCGATGCCCTTCGTGCCGGTGTCGTTGAACTCCGTGTCGTGCGGGTCGATCGGCAGGCACGTGAAGTCCGGCGGCACGTCCTTGGCCGTCGCGATCTTGTAGTCGTGCCAGTTGGCGTTCGGCATCCGCCCCGTGTTGCGGTCGAGCACCCGGCCCTCGGTCATGGCGAAGCCGACGCCCATCGTCATGCCGCCGAACACCTGGTTGCGGTAGGTGAGGAGGTTCATCGGCCGGCCGCTGTCGTGGGCGCCGACGAGGCGCAGCACGCGCGTCTCGCCGGTGCGGGTGTCGACCTCCACCTCGGCGAAGTGGGCGACGAACGGGAGGCCGACCATGCCCTTCTTGTGCGGCCGGCGCCGGCCGACGCCGACGATCGTCTGCTGCTCCTGGAGCGCCTTCAGGTCCTTGAGCGCGACCTTCTTGTCGGGAGCCGTGCGGTCGGCGATGACGCCGTCCGTCAGCTCGAGCGAGTCCGCGCTCGTCCCGATCTGCTCGGCTGCCATCTCGAGGAGCTGCCGCTTCACGTCCAGCGCCGCCGCCCGCACCGCCGGCGAGTTGACGTGGACGGTCTGGCTCCCGCCCGAGAGAACGGCGTATGGGGTCGTGTCGGTGTCGGCGTTGTCGACGTGGATGCTCGCGAGCGGCACGCCGAGCTCCTCGGCGACGATCATCGCCATCCAGGTCCTGGTGCCGGTGCCGATGTCCGCCGCGCCGCTCGTCAGGCTCGCGCTGCCGTCGGCCACGTAGCGCAGGATCGCGGTGCCGCGCGGGTCGCCGTCCCAGCCCCACATGCCGGCGGCGACGCCGACGCCGCGCACGACCGGGCCCCTTCCGCGCGGCTTGCTCCGGCCCTCGTCCCAGCCGAAGGACTTCGCGCCTTCCTGCAGGCACTGCGCGAGGCCGGTGCTCGTGTAGGGGAGGTTGCCGCGCCGCTGGCTGACCTTCGGCACGTTCTTCAGCCGCAGGGCGAGCGGGTCCAGGCCGAGCTTGTGGGCGAGCGCGTCCATCACCTGCTCGAGCGCCCACGCGCCCTGCGGGAAGCCGGGCGCCCGGAAGGCGCGCGCCTTGCCCGCGTTGATGTAGACGTTCGTCTCCTCGATCGCCACGTTCGGGCAGAGATAGAGGTCGCTCGTCAGGTAGCCGGCGTCGCTGCCCTCCGGGTAGGCGCCGCCTGTGCCGATGCCCGTGAGCTGGAGCGCCGTGAGCGTGCCGTCCTTCTTCGCGCCGGCCTTCATCCGCAGCGTGTTCGGCGGGCGGTTGCCCACGCAGAGGAAGTTCTCCTCGCGCGAGAGGAAGAGCTTGACGGGCCGCCCGGTCTGGCGCGAGAGGATCGCCGCCGCGAGCGTGTACTTCCCGGGCTCGAGCTTGCTGCCGAAGCCGCCGCCCATGAAGGCGCTCTCCACGCGGACGTTGCCGAGCGGCAGCTGGAAGTACTGCGCGTAGGCCGAGCGCAGGTCGAAGACGCCCTGGTTCGTGTCGTGGATGACCAGGCGGTCGCCCTCCCACTTCACGACCGACCCGTGCGTCTCCATTGGCGTGTGGATCTCGCACGGGGTGCGGAAGGTCAGCTCGACGACCGCGTCCGCCTCGGCGAACCCCTTCGCCAGGTCGCCGCGCCCGTACTTCTCGACGCCGGCGTTGTTGCCGCCCTCGTGGAGGGCCGGCGCCTTCGCGTCGAGGGCCTTCTCGTAGTCGACGACGAAGGGCAGCTCCTCGTACTCGACCGCGATCGCCCTCGCGGCGGCCCGCGCCTCGGCGAGCGTCTCGGCCGCAACGGCCGCGACCTCCTCGCCCTCGTGGCGGCAGTGCGAGTCGAAGAGCCAGCTCAGGGGTCCCTTCGGCGTGAAGTAGAAGGGGAGCTTCGCCGCCGGAGTGTCGCCGGTGATGATCGCGCGCACGCCGGGCATCGTCAGCGCCCGGCTGGCGTCCACCTTCTTCACCTTCGCGTGGGCGTGCGGGCAGCGGACGAAGGCGGCATGGAGCATGTCGGGCAGGACCATGTCGCGCGCGTAGACGGCCGAGCCGCTCACGCGCTCGTGGGCGTCGATGCGGGGCTGGGCCGTGCCGACGACCTTCGTCTCCGTCCAGGGGCGAACGGGTGTCTCGGCCACGGCTCACCTCCCCCCGTCGCGGCGCGCGGCGGCGGCCCGCTGCGCGGCCTTGAAGATGTGGGCGTAGGCGCCGCAGCGGCAGAGGTTGCCGGAGACGCCCTCGCGGATCTCGTCGAGGGTCGGGCTCGCGCTCTCGCGCAGGAGCCCCTCGACCGCCATCACCTGGCCCGGCGTGCAGTAGCCGCACTGCATCGCGTCCTCCGCGACGAAGGCCTTCTGCACCGCCGAGAGCTCCTCGCCCTTCGCGAGGCCCTCGATCGTCGTGATCTCGTGGCCCTCGGCCTCGAGCGCGAGCGTCTGGCAGGAGTAGCGGGCGGCGCCGTCGATCAGGACGGTGCACGCGCCGCACTCGCCCCGCTCGCAGCCGGGCTTGGTGCCGGCGAGCCCGAGGTGCTCGCGGAGCGCCTCGAGGAGCGTCGTCCGCGGCAGCACGGAGAGCCGTCGCGCGCGGCCGTTGACCCGCAGCGTGAGGTCGACCCGCTCTCCCGCCGGCCGTACCGTCGCGCCGGCGGCCTCGGCCGGGCCGCCCAGGGCGGCCGTCCCGACGGCGCCGATGCCCGCGCTCGTGATGAACCCGCGTCGGCTGATCCGCTCCATCCGCGCACCTCCGGATGGCCCACCGTGCGACGGAGGCGGCCCGCGTGCCATGGACCCGATGATCCAGGGCCGAGGAGCGCGGTTCAGCGACAGCGGCCGTGGTCGTCTTCGAGGAGCTTGATCGTGAGCGCGACGCCGTCCGGGCCGGCGTCGAGCGCGGACGCGACCTCGCGGGCCCTGGCGGCGAAGGAAGGCGTCGCCAGACACGTGGTGATCGCCGCGGTCAGCTTCCGTGCGGACAGGGTGCGCAGCAGGCCCACGCGCGGGCCGAGGCCGAGCCGGGCGACGAGGGAGGCCCACTGGAACTGATCCGACATGTAGGGCGCGACGATCTGCGGGACGGCCGCGCGGGCCGCGGTGGCGACGGTCCCGGACCCGCCGTGGTGCACGACCACCGCGACACGGGGGAAGAGCTGCTCGAGCGGCGCCTCCCCGATCACGAGGCAGCGGGGATCGCCCGCCAGCGCGCCGAGAGAGAAGCCCTTCGTCAGCACCACGAGGCGTCGCGGCAGCGCACCGGCGACCTCGACGAGCATGCGCCCGAGCTTCGCCGGGTCCGCGATCGGCAGGCTGCCGAAGCCGATGTAGACGGGCGCGGGCCCGCCCGCGAGAAAGGCCTCGATCTCCGGAGCGAGCCTTTCCCGCTGCTGGAGGTGCATGTAAGCCGTCTGGGGGCTGTTCGGGACCGCGCCCTCCGGCAGGAGGGTGAGCGCCCGGTCCGTCGCCGAGATCGGACGGTCGCCCGCCCACGCGGCCATCACGTCCCGCACCGGCGGGAGGCCGAGCGTCGCGCGCTCGCGGTTCAGGAGCGCGCGGAGATTGACGTTCGCCATCGCGCGGGCGAACCGGGCCGCGAACTTCATCCAGAGCGGGTCCCGGTCCGTGCCCATCATCGACAACGGCGCGAAGGTCACCAGGCGGTAGGGGATCCGCAGGTGCTCGGCCACGCTGTGCGCGCCGAAGGCGAGCCCGGTCGCGACGATCAGGTCGGAGCCCCGAGCCATCTCCGGGAGAGCGCGGACCTCGGCACTCACCTCGCGCCGGGTGAAGCGCGCGAAGGACCGGAGTCCCGCGTCCCGCATCTCGGGGTTTCCGCGAAAGCCCGGCCCGAGGATGCGGACAGGGCAGTCGTAGGTCCCAGCCCAGTCACCGAAGTCCGGAGGCACCGTCAGGAGTGCGTCGTGCCCGGCTCGCCGAAGGCCGAGGGCGAGCGCGAGCATCGGCTGCACGTCGCCCCGGCTGCCGCAGGCCACCAACGTCACGCGCATGGGAGTCCTCCCTCAGATGGACCGCTCGATCCTTTGGACACCGACGGCGATCCGGCGTTCCCCGACCCGGTATCTGGTGACAACTTTGCCCTCCTGCGGTGTTACATAGGCGAATGGCGGACGCCGGCGTCGAGCTAGAGCGCCTGTACGAGCGCTACGGACCGATGGTCGTGCGCCGGTGTCGACAGCTTCTCCGCGACGACGGGGAGGAGGCGCTCGACGTGGCCCAGGAAGTGTTCGTCCAGGTCCTGAAGCGGCGCGGCCGCCTCTCGGTCGATCGCCCGTCCTCGCTCCTCTTCCGGATCGCCACGAATCTCTGCCTCAATCGGATTCGCGACCGCGGTCGTGGCCCGGCGCTGCCCGGTGACGACGTCCTCGCCCGCATCGCCCGTCGCGACGACCTCGACGCCCCGCTCCTGCTCGACCGGATCTTCCGCCGGCACCCGCCCTCGACGCGGACGATGGCGGTCCTGCGCTTCGTCGACGGAATGACCCTGGAGCAGGTCGCGCGCGAGTTCGGCCTGTCGGTCTCCGGCGTCCGCAAGCGCCTGCGCGGGCTGCGGGCCACGGCCGAGGAGGAGCGCCGATGAAGGAGGCCGCGGTCGGCGACTGGGAACTGGAGCGCTTTCGGCTCGGGGAGCTCGACCCGCACGACGCCGTCCGGGTGAGCGAGGCTCTCGAGCGGGACGAGACGCTCCGCGCGCGCCTCGCGGCCCTGGACGCCTCGGACGCGGAGATCCTCGGCGGGTTCCCGGCTCGCGCGATGGCGGCGGCGATTCGCGCGCGCGCGGCCGACGCGCCGGCCGGGGTGGCGCCCGCGCGACGGAAGGTCGCGCTCGCGGTCGCCGCGTCCGTCGTGATCGCGGGAGCGTGGGTGCTGCTGCCCCGAGGACCGCAACCTGGCGCCGTCGAGCCCGCGCCCGACGTCACGCGCATCAAGGGGCAGCGACCGCATCTCGTCCTCTATCGAAAGGCCCCCGCCGGGCCCGAGCCGCTCCGGAACGGCGGTGTCGTCCGGCCGGGGGACACGGTTCAGGTCGAGTACGTCGCGGCCGGCTTCTCCTATGGCGTGGTCGTGTCCCGGGACGGCCGGGGCGCCGTGACCGTCCATCTCTCGGCCGGCGACCAGGCGGCGGCGCTCGCGGGCGGCCCCGCCGCGCTCGCGGCGGCCTTCGAGCTCGACGACGCCCCGGCTTTCGAGGAGTTCTACTTCGTCGCCTCCCATCGGCCGTTCGCGGTGGAGGTCGTGATCGACGCCCTGTTGCGGGCGACCGCCTCACCGTCGAAGAGCGAAGCGACCGACCTCGGCGTGCCGCCGGAGCTCGCGGTCTCGACGTTTCTCCTCAGGAAGGACTCGCGTCGATGAGGAACCGCGCTCTGCTCGTCTCGATTGCGTCGCTCGCACTGGCGGCGGCGATGGCCGAGGGCGCCGACGTGCGGCGGCTGGCCCTCGTCGTCGGCGCCAATCACGGCCGCCCCGAGCGCGTGACGCTCCGCTACGCCGTGGCGGACGCCGAGCGGTTCGCCGCCGTGATGCAGCGCCTCGGCGGCGTCGCGCCCGAGGACGGCCTCCTCCTCCGGGACCCGGGCCGGCGGGCGTTCACGGACGCGCTCGAGGAGCTGCGCCGCCGCGCCGGCGCCGCGCGGGCGGCGGGGCAGCGCGCCGAGGTGGTCCTCTATTTCTCCGGCCACGCCGACGAGCAGGGCCTGATGCTCGGACGCGACGGCGTCTCGTATCGCGAGGTGCGCGACGCGATGCAGGACCTGGCGGCCGACGTCGGCATCACCGTGCTCGACGCGTGCGGGTCCGGCGTCATCACGCGGCTCAAGGGTGGCCGTCCGCGGCCCGCCTTCCTCACCGACGAGTCGATGCGCGTGCAGGGCCAGGCCTTCCTCACCTCGAGCTCGGAGAACGAGGCGGCGCAGGAATCGGAGCGGCTGCAGGGCTCGTTCTTCACCCACGCGCTGGTGTCGGGGCTCCGCGGGGCCGCCGACGCGTCGGGCGACGGCCGCGTCACGCTGGGGGAGGCGTACCAGTTCGCGTTCCAGGAGACGCTGGCCCAGACCACGTCGACCCGGGGCGGCGCGCAGCATCCGGCCTACGACATCCGCATGGCCGGGACCGGAGACGTCGTCATGACCGACGTCCGCCAGGCCTCGGCGGCCCTCGTGCTCGGGCCCGAGCTCCAGGGACGCTTCTTCGTCCGCGACGGCCGCCACCGCCTCGTCGCCGAGCTCTTCAAGCCGGGCGGCCGGAACGCCGAGATCGCGGTCGAGCCCGGCTCCTACGAGGTGCAGCTCGAGCAGGGCCAGCACCTCTACCGCCAGGAGGTGGCTGTCGCCGACGGGCAGCGCCATGCCCTGGCGCGGGCCGACCTCGCCGAGATGCCGCGCGGGGCGACGACGCTGCGCGGCGGAGCGGAGGACGCTCCGCCGTTCGCGCTGGCGGGCCGCAACCGCTTCGAGCTGTCGGGCCTCGGCGGGGGCATGTCGGGCTCGGCCGGGGGCTTCTTCACGACGGGCTTCTCCGTCCTGCGCTGGCCGCGCGAGTCCCTCGCGCTCGAGGGCGCGGCCGCCCTGACGACGCGGACCGGCGGGTCCACGGCCCCGTCGTCGTCCCTCTACACGACGACGGGCGGCTCGTTCGAGCTGGCGGCCGGGCTGCGCCTGTACCTGAAACGATCGGGCCCCTTCCGTCCCTTCCTGCGAGCGACGGTGGGTCCGCTCGTGCTGGAGAAGACCGACCACGGCCCCGCCGGCAGTGTCGACTACCGGGACGGCGTCGTGTCGACGTGGCTCGGAGCCGGTGTCGACTGGCAGAAGGGTCGCCACTTCGCGATGACGGTGCGGCTCGGCTGGCGGAAGCGGACGGACGCCGCGGCCGAGCCGACCTACGGCCTCACGCTCGGTTACGCCTTCGGGCGGCCCCGGCCTCGCTGAAGCGCACCCCGGCGACCTCCCGATCGGTCGTCCGGCCCGGTCACTCCGGTCCGAGGGAGTCGAGGAACGCGCCCGTCACCGCGGCGAACCGCTCCGGCTCGTCGACGAACGAGAAGTGGCCCGAGGCGGCGAAGCGCTCGAGCCGGGCGCCGCGGATGCCGTCGCGATAGGCCGCGCTCTCCTCGAGCGACTGCAGGTCGTGGTCGCCGTGGATCACGAGCGTGGGCGCCGTGACGCGGCCGAGCGCCGGGCGGAAGTCGTGGCGGCGGCCCATGCTCAGGTACTGCGCCTCCACCATGAAGCCGCCGCCCTCGGCCGAGGCCCCGTCGGCGACCTGGAAGCCGTGGGCCCGCGCGGCCTCGACGTAGAAAGGGATGAAGCGCGCGTGCAGCGCGACGAGGTCCGCCTCGCTCTTCTCGAACAGCCGCCCGAAGTCGAAGAGGTGGCCTATGACCTCGCGGTAGGCGGGGAGCCGCTCCGCGGGGAGGACGCGCTCGACCTCGGCGTAGAGGCCGCCGTCAGCCGAGGGCAGGCGCAGCACCGCGGCGGGGGACACGAGCACCAGCCCGCGCACGCGCTCCGGGAACTCGGCCGCGTAGAGCGCGGCCAGGAAGGCCCCGAACGAGTGTCCGACGAGCACCACGCGCTCGCGGCCCAGGATGCGGCGGACGCGCTCGACGTCGCCCACCTGCGCGGCGAGGCCGAGGGTCGACTCCAGCTGCTTCAGGTTCTCGAAGAAGGAGCGCGACGGGAAGCGGTCGAACGGACGGCTCGAGCGGCCGCAGCCGCGCTGATCGTAGTAGTGGAACGAGTAGCGATCCTCGAGCGGGCGCAGCCCGGGAACGGAATCGCGAAAGGGGATCCCGGGGCCGCCGTGCAGCACCAGGACGTCCGCGCCGCGTCCTCGCTCGAAGTGACGAAGGCGAATGCCGGGGGCGACCGTCCACGACCCGTCCGCCGACGGCTGCGGATGCGCCTCGACCTGCCGGCGCGCGTCGCCGGGCGTGTAGAGCGGCCGACCCGTCCAGTACCACGCCCCCGCTGCGGCCAGGGCCAGGCCGACGGCCGCCGCGAGGATCCACCGCACGACGCGCGTTCTTCGGCTGGACATCGCTCCTCCCGTTCGCATTCCGCTCTCGCCGCTCACGGCCGGCCCTCGTCGGTCGCCGTCTCGAGCTTCCGCAGCAGGCGCCCGCAGAGCCAGAGCGCCCGTGGCACGTGGAAGCAGCCCTTGTAGGGGCCGCCCTTGAATCGATGCGTCACCTCGCCACGGCGGTCGAGGTAGCCGAACCACTCGCCGTGCGTCGGATCGGGGAAGCGGGCGAAGGTCCAGGCGTCGGTCCGCCGGAACGCCTCCCAGGCGACAGGGTCGCCGGTCAGCGAGTAGTCGAGGAGGTGCGCGTAGAGGGCCTCCGCGTGAGGCCACCACAGCTTCATGCTCCACTCGAGGGGCAGCGGCGAGTGGCCCCGGGCGTCCACGAAGTAGAAGAGCCCGCCGTGCTCCTCGTCCCAGCCGCGCGCGAACGACCCGCGCACGATCTCGATCGCGTCGCGCGAGAGGTCCGCTCGGCCGAGTCGCTGCGCCCAGTGCTGCAGGAACCAGCCGGCCTCGATCGCGTGGCCGGGATTGAGCAGGCGGCCCTCGGCGGAGTCGAGCGCCTCGCCGTCCGCGCCGACCGTCTCGAGCACCAGCCGCTCGTCGGGGCGGACGTGGAGGCGCACGAGGCGCAGGCACTCCTCGACCTCGGCCGCGTGCCGCGTCGAATCGCCGTCGGTCAGTTCCTCGATCACGTTGAGAAGGATCATCGGCACGGCGAGGCTGCGCTTCGGCGCCTCGCCGGGGAAGGCCGGCCGGCCGACCTTCGTCCCGTCGAACGCCCACGACCAGACGCGTTCGAAGGCCTCTTCGGCCTCCCGCGCGTAGCCTGCTTCGCCCGTGGCCCGCGCCAGCTCGGCGAGCGCGAGCACGTAGAAGCACTCGCTGTAGATCTTGCGCTGGACGTAGATCGCGCGGCCGTCCGGCGTCATCGAGAAGGGCACGCGCCCGCCGGGCCGGAGCGCCTTCTCGCGCAGGAAGCGCAGGCCCGACACGGCGAGGTCGAGCCACTCCGGGCGCGGGTCGACCGTGCGGTAGAGCTTCGCCAGCATCCACACCTGGCGGCCCTGGAGCCAGCCGTACTTGGTGCGGTCGTACACCGACCCGTCGCGATCGAGGCAGTTCCAGAACCCGCCGTTCTCGCGGTCCGGCGAGTGGCGGACCCAGAACGGGATCACGTTCTCGAGCAGCTCCGTCTCGTAGCGCCGCCGCAGCGCCGCGAGCTCGGCGCGGTCGGGGCGGGTCACCGGGTGATCCGCGGCGTCGTCACCAGGCGGCCGACTTCGGCGAGGGCCGCCTCGCGGTCCGCCACCGCCGCCTTCGACTCGCTCAGGTAGGCCGCGACGACGATGGGCGCACGACCGGGGGGCCACGCGATCGCGACGTCGTTCGTCGCGCCGTTGTTGCCGGTGCCGGTCTTGTCGCCGGCGCGCCAGTCCGTCGGGAAGCCGGCCCGCAGGCGTCGCGCGCCGGTCGGGCTCGCCACGAGCCACGACTCGAGGCGGGCGCGCGACGCGGTCGACAGCACGTCCCCGAGGGCCAGCCGACGCGCGGTCTCGGCCATCGCCGAGGGCGTCGTCGTGTCGCGCGGGTCGCCCGGCTCGTTCGCGTTCAGCAGCGGCTCCAGCCGGTCGAGGCGCGTCGTCGTGTCGCCGAGAGAGAGCGTGAAGCGCGTCAGGCCTTCGGGGCCGCCGAGCGTCGCGAGCAGCAGGTTCGCGGCCGTGTTGTCGCTCAGCTCGACCGAAGCCTTGGTCAGGTCGGCGACCGTCATCCCGCCTTCAGAGGCGCGGACTCGCGTGACCGGCGCGTACTCCAGCAGATCGGCCGGGCCGTAGGCCACGCGTCGGTCGAGCGACTCGCGGCCCGCGTCGACTCGCTGCAGGACGGCCGCCGCGAGGAGCAGCTTGAAGGTGCTGCACATGGCGAAGCGCTCGCCCGCCCGGTACTCGAGGCGTCGGCCGCTGCCGGTGTCGATCGCCACGACGCCGAGCCGGCCGCCGACGCGTCGCTCGATCGGCCGCGAGCGGATGACTCGCCGGGACGGAGGGGGGCTCGGACGCGAACCCGGAGGGCGCGCCGCTGGCCAGGCCGCTCACCGCCACCGCGAGGAGCCAGGTCCCGAGTTTCGTCATGTCTCGCATCCTGCCATCCCACGCTCGCTCGCCGCGACACCATCCGAAAAAAGCCGACGCAAGCGCTAATAAGCGCACCAATCGAACCGAACGAGGGTTGCGTCAGAGTCCGACGCGCATAGACTCTTTGCACTAGTACATCCGATCCATGTCCAGCCGTCGAGGAGCCGATCCCCAACACCGGGCGGCTCGCGGCGCGGGCATCTCGGAGGAAAGACCAGGGGGGCACATGAGCGCGGTTCTCGATCGGCTGGGTCGGGCGATGCCGGTGGCGGCGGCGATGGTCTTCGCGGCGGCGTGCGGTGGCGGGTCGGCGGCCTCGCCGACGGCCACGACGCAGGCGGCCTCGGCCATCGCGGAGTCGTCGCCGACCTACTCGATCCTCGTCGTGGGCACCGTGACCGACTCGTCGAGCCGCCCGGTCGCCGGCGCGCAGGTCGAGTGCATGGGCGGCGTGACCTGCAAGTCGTCGAACGCGCAGGTGATCGAGCAGGACGGGCCGGACGACGGCGTGAAGACGAACGCCGCCGGCACGTACTCGATGGTGGTCAGCCGCAGCGGCAGCGGCGGCCGCTTCCTGATGAACGCGAGCAGAAGGGCTACGACCACACGATCCACGAGGTGGCCTTCCCCGACGCGACCTGCACCTCCGACCGCGCCGGCTGCGCCGTCGCCGTGAACTTCGCCCTCGGCGACGGGCAGTAGCCTCCCCGCCGCGCCCTTCGTCTCGCGCCGAGTCGCGGTACAAAGGGGCATGCGGCGTGCGGGCGTCGTCGTCGCGCTCGGCCTCCTGACGGCGTGCGGGGGCGGCGGTTCTCCCTCCGCCCCCGGTCCGGCCGCGTCGGCCTCGCCCGTCGCGGGCTGGCCCGCGGGAGCCGTCGTCGACCTCGTCGACGGAGGGACGGGAGCGGCGGTCGCCGGGACGCTCGTCGTGGCGGGCGTGCCGGTGGCCGCGGGCGTGCCGCTCTCAGTCACGCAGCCGCGGCGGGCGCGCACGTCGACGTCACGGCGCCGGGCTTCCTGCCGCGCCGCACGGTGGTGCGCGCCGGCGAGACGCGTCTGGCGCTCTGGCCCGACACGCCGGCCTTCCCGGGCGAGTACACGAAGGCCCTCGTCTACACCGACTCGGTCGACGGCTCGCTCGCGCCGATGCGGCGCCTGCCGAACCGCGTGCGCGCGGTCGCGGTGCAGCCCTCGGCCGAGCTGCAGGCCGATCCCGCGGCTCTCGACGCGCTGCGCCAGGCCGTCGACGGCATCGACGCCGCGCTCGCCGGCCGCGGCGTCTCGTACGCGCTCGGCGGCGCGGGCGACCTCGCGGTTCCGGTGCGGGTCGATCCGGCCGACTCCGGGTGCGCCGGACGCCGCGCCACCACCTGGATCTGGCTCGGCCCCGCGGACGAGATCCAGCGGGCCGAGGTGGTCGCCTGCAGCGCGGACGTCGCGCGCAACGCGGGCTCGATGGCGCACGAGCTCGTGCACACCTTCGGGCTCCGCCACTCGTCGGACGCGCGGGACCTCATGTACGCGCTCTACTCCGACTCCCGATCGACGACGCCCACCGCCCGTGAGGCGCTCGCGATGTGGCTCGTCCTGGAGCGGCGCACGGGCACGACGTGGCCGGACGACGACCGCGACACCCAGGCCCAGTCGCGCCGGGTCGAGGTGATCGCGGACTGAGCTAGGGCCGGCCGACCGCGCGCAGCTGCGCGAGCTGGGCCGCGGCGATCGAGCCGATCGGCCCGGCCTTCTCATCCCAGTTCGGGCCCACGTCGAGCGTCACGGCGCCGCCGCCCGCCACGACCTTTCCGAACCACTCCCGCCACTGCTCGGCGGGGAAGCGCGTGTCGCGGGCGCCCCAGTGCGAGCCGACGAACGTGAGCGCGTGCCACTGCGAGCCGTCGACGAACCGCGAGGTCGGCACGAAGCCGAAGGGCTCGTTCAGCTCGCCGGCGGTGTAGTCCTCGGCCCGCGTGTGGCGCTTCAGGCTCACGCCGGGGTTGAACGTCACGATCGACGCGGGGTTCCCTCGCCGGGCGGCCTCGGCATACAAGCCCGCGATCTCTTCGCTGAACCGCACGCTCTCGTAGCCGCCGTCGAACCACCAGCCGGAGACAGCGTCGGCGTAGCGCGTCGACCATTCCGCGATCACCTCGGCCCACTGCCGGGCAAAGCGGGCGTCGATCGGCTGGTCCTTCGGGCCCTCGGCGAGCCCGAACGCTTTCTGCGCGCGGCGATCCTGGTTCGGCGCCTGGCAGGGGAGGTAGAGCATGAGCCGCAGGCCCTTCGCCTGGAGCGCACGGTGCAGGTCCCGCGGCAGGTCCCGCGTCGCGCAGCGCTCGCCGGGCCGATAGCCCGTGATCCGATCGTAGGCCGCGTTCGGCGCGTTGAAGTAGCCCGAGTTCTGGCCGAGCGTGACCACGAGATAGCGCGCGCCGGTGCTGGCGATCTGCGCGGCGAGCCCCTCCGCGTCGAACCTCTCGAGCTTCGCGAGGTCTTCGCCGCCCACCGGCAGGACGTGCATGAAGACGCCGAGCCGCGCGTCCTTCAGCCACTCGGCGCGGGAGGCCGCGGTTTGTGCCTGAGAGAGCGAGCCGACCGTCAGCGACAGGACGGCAAGAACGGCCACGAGCCTCCTCGTTGCGCCCGAGTCTAGCGTGATCCCCGGCGTCGTCGAAAAGAGATTGGCGCCTGAAGTCGACGACCACACTGCGCCCGCGGCGGCTGGGTCGAACAGACCAGACGCCGGCGGCACGCGAGGTGTTACTGTGGCTCCATCCGCGACTCTGCGCGGCGGGAAGGAGCTTCACTGGTGCGGCTCGGAATCTGCTGCGGCCTGTCTCTCCTCACGCTCGCCGGAGCTGCGTCCGCTGCGCCGGCCCCGAGGCCGGCGGCCGCGCGCCCGACCGTCGCGCTCGACGTGACGGTGATCGATCCGGCGGGAAAGCCGGTCGAAGGCGCCCTCGTCATGGCGCGCGCCACCGAGCGGCTCTATCGGCCCGACGGCGAGGTGGATCCCCTCCGCGTGAGGTCCGCGGTCACCGGGCGCGACAGGCGCGCGCGGATCGACGCGCCGCCGGCCGCGCCGTGGACGGTCGTCGCGCACGCCCGCGGGTTCGTGACCGTCGTGAGGCCGCGCGGTAATCGACCAGGCCCCAGCCGTTCGGCTCGAGAAAGGCAGGCGATCACCGGCGTCGTGCGCGACGGCGAGAGCAGGCGAGCAGGTCGCCGGCGCGCGCGTCAGCGTCCCCGCGGCCGTCGAGCCGCCGCGCGGCGGGTGGGAGGAGGAAGCGCTGCGCAACGCCGTCTGTGAGCGACGCGCAGGGACGCTTCCGCCTGGAGGGCATCGGCCGCAGCCGCCTGCGGGTGACGGCGCGGGCGCCCGGCTACGCGACCGCCGATCGTCCGAACGTCCGACCGGGCGAGGCGGTTGAGCTCCTTCCTCTTTCCCGGGGCCGGCCTCACCGGAATCGTGCGCGACGAGGCCGGACGGCCTGTCAAGGACGCGGAGGTGCGGCTCGAGGCCGACGGCTTCGCGCCGCCGGTCCCGCCCGAGAAGACGGACGCGACCGGCGAGTTCACGTTCGCCGGTGTCGTCGCCGGCGAGTACATCGTGGTGGCGAGGCAGGGCGCTCGCGCGCCGGCGCTCGCGGTCGTGAACGTCGACTCGGGCGCCAGCGCCACCGTGAGCCTCACTCTGACCGCGGGCTCCTACGTCGTCGGCCGCGTCGTCGACGCCGCATGCGGCCGCTCGCCGGCCGCGTGCGGCTCGATGCGTACGACGGCCGGCGGATCCCGGTGGCCGTCGCCGGAGCGGATCTCGGCCACCGCCGGCACCGACAGGCGTTTCGCGCTCGGGCCGGTGCCGCCGGCCACGCTCGGCCTGCGCGTTTTCGCGACCGGGCACGTCGAGCGGTCGCTGGACGCCCCGGTCCCGGCCTCCGGGCGCACGATCGACCTCGGCGACGTCACGCTCGACGACGGCCTCGCGATCCGCGGCCACGTGCGCGACGCGGCGCGGAACCCGATTTCCGGGGCCCTCGTGCGCGCGACCGTGTCGGGCGGCGAGGACGGGCCTCCGGAGGTCGAGACCGACGCGAAGGGGGCGTTCGTCGTCGCGGGCCTCGCGGCCGGGCGCTACGACGTGCGCGCCGAGGCCGCGGGCTTCGCGTGGGGCGCGGCGGTAGCGGACGCGGGAGGCACGCCGGTGACGGTCGTGCTCGAGGCGGCGGGCTCGCTCACCGGTCGCGTGGTCGATGCCGACGGCGCGGCGGTCGACGACGCACGCGTCGAGGTCGAGAGCCCGGGCGCCTCCGGCAACCGGCGCTTCGCCGCGACCCGCTCGAGTGAGGGCGACGGCGGCTTCACGCTGCGCGACCTCGCGCCCGGCGCGTACGCGCTCGTCGCGCGGGCCAGCGGGCGCGGCGAGGCGTCGATGTCCGGCGTGCGCGTGAGGGCGGGCGCCACGACGGCCCTCGGCACGATCACTCTCCCGTCGGGCGGGGTCGTCCGCGGCAGCGTCGTGGACAGCGACGGGCGTGGCATCCCCGGAGCGACGGTGTCGGTGGACCGCGAGGGTGCGCGTCGCCGCCGGCCGACCGAGGCGCAGACGGACTCGAGCGGCGCCTTCGAGGTACGGGGCGTGCCGGCGGGCGTGATGCGCGTCGTCGCAAACCACATCGCCTACGCCGAGGCCCAGCCGGTGACGACCGAGGTCGACCCGGACAAGGAGCCGGTGCCGGTGCGCATCGTGCTCTTCCGTGGCGGCACGATCGAGGGGCGCGTGACGCGCCGGGACGGCCGGCCGTTCACCGCGGGCCGGGTCGATGCCGTGTCGCAGCGGAGGAGGTCGGGTGAGACTGCGGCAGCGATCGGCGCCGACGGCTCGTATCGCGTCGAGCACGTGCCGCCGGGACGCGTGACCGTCACCGTCATGGCGTCCACGCCCGCAAACCCTGTCGTGCTCGGCGGCGGCGAGGACGTTCTCTCCAGCATCGCGTCGAGGGACGTGGAGGTCCACGAGGAAGAGACGGCCCGCGTCGACCTGGCTCTCCGCGACGTCGTCGTGGCGGGCCGGGTCACGCGCGGGAAGCAGCCGACGGCCGGAGTGGCCATCGGCTTCATGGATGCCCGGGGCGGGACGGTGATGACCGTCTACGGAGTGCGGTCGCCCGTTTCCGAGCCCGGACCGCCGCCGATGAACGCCGTGAGCCGCGAGGATGGCACGTACGAGCTCGTCGTCTTCACGCCGGGGCGGCACTCAGTGGTCGCCACCATCGGCGCGCAGACGGTTCCGGGCCGGGACGTCGACGTGCCGGACGTCGAGCGTTTCGAGTACGACCTGGAGATCGGGAGCGCGACCGTTTCGGGCGTGGTCGTGGACGCCGAAGGCGGTGCCCCGGTTTCGGGGGCGTCGCTGTATGCGCAGCGGCAGGAGGCGGACGAATGGTCGGCGTCAGCCGAGGCCGGCGCCGACGGCCGCTTCTCGTTCGGCGTCGAGCCGGGTGACTACCGGCTCCGGGTGCGCGCGGTCGACCGGCAGCCGATCGACATGCCGTTGAGCGTTGGAGCGGCCGGCGTCTCCGACGTTCGCGTCGAGATGCAGCGCGGACTTGCGATCAGCGGACGCGTGCTCGACGCGACGGGCCGGCCGACGCCCGGGCTCGCGGTCGCGGCGCTCGAGGTCCCCGGAGCTTACGGTGCTCGCTCGATCGCGGTCGGAGACGGCAGCTTCCGGATCGCAGGCCTCGCCGACAAGCCGTACCGGCTTCTCTGCGGGACGGCGGCTCTCGGCTATGCCGTGCGCGACGGCGTGAAGGCCGGGCGCGAGCCGGTGACCCTGCGCCTGCGCCAGGGTGGCCGCATCCTCGTCCGCGTCGTCGACGCCGCGGGGCAGCCGGTCGTCGGCGCGGCCGTGTTTCTCGCACGGCTCGACGGCTTCGCGACGCATGCGATCTCGGAGGGGCCGCATCCGACCGAAGACGGCGGGATCGCCTCTGTGTCGAGCCCGGAAGGGCTGGCGACGGTGAGAGTGGCGGGGCCTGGAGAAGATGCCGCGACGGGAACCGTCGCGGTGCGCGCGGGTGAGACGGCCGCGCTGACGATCACGCTCGCGGGGACGGGAGTGGGGCGGGCCAAAAACGAATGAACCCGGCTCGGGCGGAAGCTCCCTCCAACCTCCGCTCGAGCCGGGTGCCCGCTCTCGTTGAGCGCCGGCCGATCTCCCTAGGGAGCAACACCGGTGCCAAGGCATCGATCACTTCAAATCAATCACTTACGGGCATGGCCGACGGCCGGCTCGTGTCACGCGTCCGATTGGCGGCCATTTCTCGACCACGTTCCGGACACCTGCGTCAGAACGTCCACCGCAACTCGGCGAAGGCGCCTAGGCCGACGTTCGAGTAGGTGCTCTCGGCCCGGCCGAGATAGCCGTAGAGCGACGCGGCGAAGCGGACGTTCGGGCGCGGGTCGAAATACAGCCACGGGTTCAGCCCGACGGCCGGGTGATCGAGCATGCCGAGGACCTTCAGCGAGGCCGAGAAGCGTCCCGGCAGCGGGCCCGCGAGCTCGAGGTAGGCGTTGTCCTGGTCGGCCGAGAGCGTCTCGCCCTTGAAGAAGCCCTGCTCGTCGTTCAGGGTCAGGAGGCTCCCGCCCGGCCGCCCCTCGCCGAGGCGCATGTACTCCGCGATCACGTGCAGCTTCGAGGCGAACGTGTAGTCGAGGCCCACCAGGATGCGCTCGTGGTCCTTCGAGGCGGGCCCGAGAGTGCCGGGGTCGGCCGGCGGGTCGAGGAAGGCGTAGCCGACCTCCGCGTACGCGCGCCCGCCGCGAAACGGCCGCGTGACCTCGACCGCCGCCTGGTTCCAGCGGAAGACGCGCTCGGAGTCGCCGACCGTGGCGCGCCCCGCGTCGAGCGCCGCGACGGTGGCCGGCGTGTTGACTTCCTGCCAGTCGACGCGTCCGCGAGGCACGGAGGTGAACTGCAAGGCGAGCGTCGTGCCGCGCGTGACCGTCTGGAATCGCGCGCGATAGCGGGCTCCACCGCGCGGCGCGGCCAGGAGCTGGATCTCGGTGTCGGCCGAGAGGCGCGCGCCGGTCGCGATCGCGTCGAAGCCGTCGGCCTCGTAGGTCGGGTCGAGGGGCACGCGGCGGTTGAAGAGGTCGGTGGGGTTGAAGGAGTAGCCGGTCCCGCTCTGGATCTTCTGCCGGCCCGCGCGCACGTAGAAGCGCGCGAGACGCAGCGTCGCGTAGGCCTCCTGGACGTAGAGGTCGCTCGCGATCTCGTTCTCGAGGTACGGCCGCGCTCCCGCCGAGCCGGTCGTCGGATCGGCCGGCACGACCGTCGCCCGCAGCCGCGGCGGCAGGAACGGCACGTTGTCGACGTGGAGCGAGCCGGCGTTCCAGCGGCCCACGACGCCGGCCTTGTACTCGAAGTGCGGCGAGAGCGTCCCCGAGGCGCGCAGCGTCGTGCGCAGCGTGTTCATCAGGAAGTCGGTCGGCTTGTCGTGAAGATCCTCGAAGTTCAGTACCTCGTCGACGACGCCTTCGACGCGCAGCCTCGGCGGGGCGGCGGGCGGGGCCGACGCGTCCTCGGCGCGGGCCGGCCGGCTCGCGCCCGCGAGAGCGGCCAGGGCCAGAGCGCCGGACCAAAGGAGTCGCGCGGAGAAGCGGGCCATGGCGGGCGGGACGATATCAGACGGCGGCCGCGGCGGTAGTCGCACCGAATCTCCGGAATCGGACCTCGGCCGGCCGGCGCACCCCCGACACTGAGCCGTGCGTCGGTGCGAGACCTCCCCGTGATGCGCCTGGCCGAGCGACCGGTGCTGCTCCTCGACGCGCAGGCCACGGCCGCGAGCCCCGCGCGAGGGGCCCTCGTCGAGCTCGGCTGGGCGAGCTTCCCCGGGCTGTCGGCCGCGACGGACGTCGAGGCCCTGGTCGTCGCGCCACCGCCCGGGGCGACGATGCCCCGCGCCGTCGCGCGGATCACCGGCATCGGCACGGCCGAGTGGGAGCGCGGCGTCGCGCCCGAGGCGGCGTGGCGCCGGCTCGAAGCGGCGGCGTCTTCGCTCGGAAGCCTACCCGCGCCGGTGGTCGTGCACTACGCGCGCTTCGAGGAGCCGCACCTCCGCGCGCTCCACGAGCGCCACGGCCACGGCGCCTTCCCCCTCCGGCTCGTCTGCACCCACGCCATCGCGCGGCGGCTGCTGCCCGAGCTGCCGCGGCGCACGCTGCGGGCGCTCGCCGGCTACTTCGGCGCCGGCGTCCCGGAGCTGCGCCGCGCGGCCGACCACGTGATCGCCACTGCTTTCGTGTGGCGCCACCTCGCCGAGGCGCTCGAGGCCGAGGGCGTCGGCGACCTCGACGGCCTCGAAGACTGGCTGGCCGCGCGACCCGCGACGGCGGCCACCCGCGGTCGCCGCGCCTTCCCGCTCGAGCGCGACCGCCGACTGGCCCTGCCGCGCGGCCCGGGCGTCTACCGCATGCACCGGGCCGGCGGGGCGGTCGTCTACGTCGGCAAGGCGACGTCGCTGCGGCAGCGGGTGAGCAGCCACTTCCAGGCGCGGGGCGGCGAGCGCGCGCTCGAGATGCTGAGCCAGGTGCGCGAGGTGACGTGCGTGGAGACGGCGACGGCGCTCGAGGCGGCGATCCTCGAGACCGACGAGATCAAGCGGCTCGACCCGCCCTACAACCGCGCGCTCCTCGGAGTCGGCCGCTCGGTCCACTACGCGAGCCTCGCGCTCGACACGCTGAGCGAGACGGCCGACGCGTGGCACCCCGTCGGGCCGCTCGGCTCCGCCGCGCCGTTCGAGACCCTGGCGGCCCTTCGCTCGCTCCTCGCGGGCGAGTCGCCGGCCTCGCTGGCGCAGCGCGCGAAGGCCCTCGGCCTCGACCCGCGCTGGGCGCCGGCGGCCGACTGCTTCGAGGAAGGCCGCGCGCGCTTCGTCGCCGCGCACGGCCGGCTCGCGAGCCCCCGCGACGTGCGGAAGGTCGGCGCGCGGCTGTGGCGCGAGCGTCGCGCCGCGGCCGAGGCCCTCGACGCGGAGGACGCGCCGCCGCGCCCCGCCTGGACCCCCGACGTCGTCCGGGCCGCGCTCGAGGAGAGCGTCCTGCGCGCCGCTCACGCCCTGCGCCGCGCCCGCTGGCTCCTGCGCCTCAGCGAGTCGACCCTCGCGTGGTCCGACACGGGCGGAGGCGGGACGCGGCGCGCTCTCGTCGTCGAGCGCGGCGCGGTCGCCGCCCGCGCCGATCTCGCGCCCGACGAGCCGATGCCGCTGCCACCCGGCGCCCGCCGGCCCCTCGCCGAGCGGCGCGCCTCCATCGACGTCGCGACCTTCGACCGCCTGCGCGTCCTGACGACGGAGCTGCGCGCGCTCGTGGACGAGGCCGATGGGCTCGAGCTTCGCGTCGGCGCGCACGCCCGCCTTTCGCCGCGCCGGCTCCGCGTCGTGCTGGAATGGGTGTGACCCCGGCGCTCCGCGTCCTGTTCGTCTCCGACACGCACCTCGGCTTCGACGAGCCGCGTCGCGCGCGCGTCGAGAGGCGTCGGCGGGGCCCCGACTTCTTCGCGTGCTTCGAGCAGGCGCTCGCGCCGGCGCTCCGCGGCGAGGCCGACGTCGTCGTCCACGGCGGCGACCTCCTCTTCCGCAGCCGCGTGCCCTCCTCGCTCGTGCAGCGGGCCCTCCAGCCGCTCATGCGCGTCGCCGCCGCCGGAGTGCCCGTGCTGCTCGTGCCGGGGAACCACGAGCGCTCCGCGCTCCCGTACCCGCTCCTCGCCGCGCAGGACGGGCTCCACGTCTTCCACCGCCCGTCGACGTTCGTCGTCGAGCGGCGCGGGCTCCGCGTGGCGTTCGGCGGCTTCCCGTACGCCCGCGACGCGCGCCTCGCGTTTCCCTCGCTTCTCGCCGCGACCGGCCTCGCCGGGGCCGAGGCCGACGCGCGCATCCTCTGCATCCACCACTGCGTCGAGGGCGCCGTCTGCGGTCCGCCGCCCGGCCACGTCTTCCGCCACGCGCCCGACGTGATCGCCGCGCGCGACCTGCCGCGCGGCGTCGCGGCGGTGCTCTCCGGCCACGTCCACCGCCACCAGGTCCTGCGGCGCGACCTCGCCGGCCGACCGCTGCCGTCGCCCGTCGTCTACGCCGGCTCCGTCGAGCGCACGTCGTTCGCCGAGCGGGAGGAGACGAAGGGCTACGTGAGGCTGACGATCTCCTCCGGCGGTCGCCTCGAGGGCTGTGACTTCATCCCGCTGCCCGCGCGGCCGATGCGCGCCCACACCCTCGCCGGCCCGGAGGCGGCGCTCGAAGGCGAGATGCGCGCGGTCCTGGCGGGCGCCCCGAGGGACGTCGTGCTGCAGTTCCGGGTGCCGGCGCGGCTCGCCGGCGCGCCGGCGCTGCGGGCCGAGCGCCTGCGCGCGCTCGCGGGCCGGGACGCCAACGTCGAGGTCTCTCTCGTCCCACCCGCGATCCGCCGCTTCGTCGCTGGCGGGGGCCGCCCGGTGGATGTCTAATGCGTCCATGCGCTACTTCGTGATGGCCGGCCTCGTCGCCTTCGCCGCGAGCCTCTCCGCGGCCCCTGCCCCGAAGAAGAACCCGCTCGAGATCACCTGGAAGCTCAAGGAGGACGTCTTCTCCCCGAGCGGCCGGGCCGAGTCTCATCCCGCCTTCGTGCTGACGAACCGCGACGCGAAGCCGCTGCCGGCGAAGGGCTGGGCGGTGTACTTCACCGCGCTCCACGACCCGTGGGACAACTCCACGACCGGCGGTTGTCGGATCGAGAACGTCGTGGGCAGCCTGCAGCGCATCGTGCCCGGTCCCGACTTCGCGGGCCTCGCGCCGGGCGCGAGCGTCGAGGTCGGCTACCGCACCGGCCTCCTGACGAACGTCAGCTTCGCGCCGAACGGCGTCTACCTCGTCTTCGACGACGCGCCGGCGACCGTGCGCGCGGTCGACTACACCGCGCTGCCCTTCGAGAGGAAGCCGCAGCCGGGGAAGGACCCGCACGTCGTGACGCCCGAGGCGCAGTTCGACCTCGACGCCGTCCTGCGCGACGTGCCGCTCGAGGCCCTTCCGCCCGTCCTGCCGACGCCGGTATCGGTCGAGAAGAAGGCCGGTGCGCTCGTGCTCTCGGCGATGCCTTCGGTCAGCGCCGGGCCGGAGCTGCAGAACGAGGCCGCGCGCGCGACCGAGGCGCTCGCGCCGTTCTTCCCCGCGCCGGCGAAGGGCGCGAAGGCCGTCACGGGTGCGCCCCTCCGGCTCGAGATCGGGATGGTCGCGGGCCAGGCCTCGCCCGAGGCCTACGAGCTCGCCGTCGACCCGAAGGACGGCATCCGGATCGTCGGCGCGACGCCGGGCGGCGTCTTCTACGGCCTTCAGACCCTGCGGGGCCTCCTGCCGCCGCTCCCGAAGCCGGTGGCCGGCAAGGCGAAGGCCGCGGCCCCGGCCGTGACGCTCCCCGCGCTGCGCGTCGTCGACGCCCCGCGCTTCGGTCACCGCGGCTTCATGCTCGACGTCTCCCGCAACTTCCAGCCGAAGGCCGAGGTCTTCCGCGTCCTCGACCTGATGGCGCGGTACAAGCTGAACGTCCTCCACTTCCATGTGACCGAGGACGAGTCGTGGCGCGTCGAGATCCCGAGCCTTCCCGAGCTGACGGCGATCGGCGGCCGGCGCGGCCACACCCTCGACTCGAGCGACCGCATGCCGCCGGCCTTCGGCTCGGGCGGCGACGTCGCGAACCCCTACGGCACCGGCTTCTACTCGCGCGCCGACTACGCCGACATCCTGCGCTACGCCGCGGCCCGCCACGTCCAGGTGATCCCCGAGTTCGAGATGCCGGGCCACGCCCGCGCCGCGATCAAGTCGATGGAGGCGCGGGCCCGGGCTCTTCGCGCGAAGGGCGACCCGGCCGCGGGCCAGTACCTCCTGAGCGACCCCGACGACAAGTCGGTCTACACCTCGGCCCAGGGTTACCACGACAACATCATGAACCCCGCTCTCGAGTCGACGTACGCCTTCGTCGAGCGCGTGATCGACGACCTCGTCGCGCTCCACCGCGACGCCGGAGTGCCGCTCACGAACCTCCACCTCGGCGGCGACGAGGTCCCGCGCGGGGTGTGGGAGCGCTCGCCGGCGGCCGCCGCGTACGTGAAGGAGCACGGCCTCTCCTCGGTCGACGACCTCTGGTACGTCTTCTACGGGCGCGTCTCCGAGATCGTGAAGAAGCACGGGATCGTCGCGTCGGGCTGGGAGGACATCGGCCTGCGCAAGACGCGGCTCGACGGCAAGGTCCACATGATCCCGAACCCCGACTTCGCGGCGCGGGGCTGGACCGGGTACGTCTGGAA
Organism: Vicinamibacteria bacterium; assembly: GCA_046331285.1. Lineage (GTDB taxonomy): Bacteria > Acidobacteriota > Vicinamibacteria > Fen-336 > Fen-336 > DATBSL01. The sequence continues at coordinate 149,622 of JAXLRD010000007.1, read as the reverse complement.
CAACGCGATCGGCGGCGGGGCCGAGGACCTCGCGTACCGCATGGCGAACGCGGGCTACAAGGTCGTCCTCTGCCCGGTGTCGAACAACTACCTCGACATGGCCTGGAACAAGAACCCCGAGGAGACGGGCCTCGACTGGGGCGGCTACGTCGACCTCCGCAAGCCCTACGAGTTCATCCCCTTCGACTACTACCGCAGCACCCGCGTCGACTTCCGCGGCAACCCGGTCGACCCGTCGCTCTTCGTCGGCAAGGATCGCCTCACCGACTACGGCCGCTCGAACGTCGTCGGGCTGCAGGGGGCGCTCTGGTCGGAGACGCTCGGCGGCCCCGGGCGCATCGACTACAAGCTCGCCCCGAACCTCCTCTCCCTCGCCGAGCGCGCGTGGGCGCCCGAGCCCGAGTGGGTGAGGGAGAAGGACAAGGCGAAGTCCGACGCCCTCTTCCGCGAGGCGTACTCCGCGTTCGCGAACGTCGTGGGCAAGCGCGAGCTGCCCCGGCTCGACCGCGAGCCGACGGCGTGGAACTACCGCATCCCGAAGCCGGGCCTGAAGGTCGAGGGCGCCACGGCGCTCACGAGCCTCGAGATCCCCGGCTTCGTGCTGCGCTACACGACCGACGGCACCGAGCCCACGGCGAGGAGCCTCGAGGTGAAGGGGCCGCTGCCCGCCTCGCCGCAGCTTCGGGTCGCGGCCTTCGACACGAACGGCCGGAAGGGCGCGACGGCGAAGCTCACGACGCCGTAGCCGCCGCGGCGTCTCGCGGGGCCTGGCTCGTCAGAACCGGACGAGCCAGGTCCCCTTCACGGCGAAGCCGCGGCTGACGAGGCGGCCCGGCGCGCCCTCCTCGCCCTGGTCGTCGTTGACGACGACGTAGATGTCGCTGCCGGGCCGGTGGGTGAAGTTGACCCGCAGGTTCGTGATCCACTTGTCGTCGAGGCTGTTGTACTGGACGTACGCGCGCGCGACGAGCCGCGTCGAGAACGCCCAGCCGACTCGCAGCCCGACGACGTGCGCGATGAACAGGCCGCCCGGAGCTCGACGCGGCTCACCGTCCACGTCGGGCCGGCGTCGAGGTGGAGCCGCCGGCCACCCGCAGCCGGGACTCGAGCGAGCGGACCCGGCCGTCCCACTCGCGGCTCGCGTCGCTACGACCTGCAGGCCGACGGGCCGGCTCGGGCTCGACGTGAGGAAGAGCGTCGAGCGGTGGACGTCGTACCGGCCACCGGCACCGGGACCCGGTCGGCCAGGTCGAACGACTCGTCGAGCTGCGTGAAGCCGTGCTCGGTGAAGAACAGGGCGCGATCGCCCGACTCGGCCTGGATCGCCCCGCCGCCGAAGAGGGTGCCGTCCTGCTCCTCGCCGGTCGTGACCCGGGTGCCCCAGAAGCGCCGCCGCAAGAGCGTCGACCCGGCGCAGGCCGAACCGGCCCGGGCCGCACGGTGTACTCGGCAAAGGCGTCGGTGCGGCGGATGTCTGTCCGGGTGACGAAGCCCATCCCGGTCTCCGCGTCGGGGCCCACGGTCAGGTGCTGCGCCTGCAGCGAGACGCGGTCGGCGCGGTACTCCGCGCCGAGCCGGTAGGCGCCGTCGGCGTCGCGCTCGCCCGTCTTCGAGGTCCGCGCCGCGAAGCCTGCGACGTTGAGCTTCGTCGTCGGCCACAGCGAGAAGTCGACCCCGCCGTCCGTCTCGCCGCCGCCGCGCGTGCGGCGGTCGGTGAGCATCGCGCCGACGTAGCCGCTGCCGCCGACGTCGCGCTTCACGCGCAGCACGCCGAAGTTCGTCCGCGCGAGGCCGAAGCCCGCGTCCTGGAGGATGCTCAGGAAGCCGATCGTCTGCTTTCCCGCCCGGCCCGACAGCCGCACCCCGCCGAGCACCGGCACCTCTCCCTCGTCCTCGACGATCCCGATCTGGCGCGAGAAGAACATGAGGAACGGGGGCGGCTCGAAGCCGCCGCGCGCGCCGAAGTGGAAGATCCCCGCGTTCTCGAGGAAGAACTCGCGCTTCTCCGGGCGGTAGAGGTCGAACCGCGTCAGGTTCACGATCTGGTCGTCCGACTCGACCTGGGCGAAGTCGGGGTGCACCGTCGCGTCGAGGACGACGCCGGGCTTCACCTCCCACTTCGCGTCGAAGCCGACGCTCGCCTGCGTCTCGCGCGGCGTCGTCCCGTCGTCCTGCCGGTCGCGGCTCACTCCCGCGAGGCCGTACGGCTTCGCCTCCAGGTTGAGGCGCGAGCGGGGAAGGCCGACGAGGCCGGTGAGGTGCCCCGCGCGGCTGACGCGGTTGAGCCCGCCCTCGGCGCGCGACCAGCCGCTCCAGAGCGACTGCTCGGTCCGGCGGCGGACCATCCGCTCCACGTTGAAGCCCCACGGCCGCGAGCCGTCGGGCTCGGGATAGCGCAGCGTGCGGAAAGGGATCTCGAACTCGGCCGTCCAGCCGTCGGCCGTGCGGCGCGCGGCCACGCGGAAGACGCCGCGCCAGTCCGCGTTGTACGCCGCGCTCTCGTCGGCGATGAGGGCGTCGAACTCGGCGCCGTTCGCGTTCGTCGCGAAGAGGAAGGCGTTGCGGTGGTCGTGGAACGGGTCGAGCACGATCGCGACGCCGTCGTCGCCGGCCCAGCTCGCGTGGTCGTCGAAGCTCGCCTCGATGACCCGGTCGCGCTGGAGGATGCGGGCGATGACCTTCTCCGGCTCGCGGTCGAACGCGTGCACCGCGACGTAGAGCGAGCGGTCGTCGTAGAGGACGCGGACCTCGGTCGCCTCGCTCGCCGCCTCGCCCTCGCGCGGCTCCCGCTGGCGGAACCCGGACGCGGCCGGGGCGAGCGACCACGCGGGATCGTCGAGCCGTCCGTCGATCCGGAGCGTCTCGCGCGTCCGCACGGCCGCGAGCGAGGGCTCCGCCGCAGCCTGGGCGGCGGCCGCGACGGCGAGGACGATGGCCAGCACGAGCCGGAGATTCTGGCCGCGTCGCGGCCCCGGCGCAATGAGCCGTCGGTCGGCCCTGAGGTATCGTTCCCCCCGCGCGCCCCGTCTCCCGGCGCGCGGACAGGCGCATGGAAGAAGACCTCTCGGTCGGCCAGGCGACGGACGACGAGCGCGAGTGGGCCGCGCGGACGATGGCGGGCTCCGACCCGTGGGTGCGGCTGGGGCGCGGCCTCGAGGCGTGCCGGGCCGTCTGCGCGCGGCCGGGCTACGAGATGTGGGTCGCGCGCTCGAGCGGCGGGCCCCTCGGCTTCGCCCTCGTCCACCCGCGCGGGGTCGCCGGCTCGCCCTACCTCGCCTCGATCGCGGTGGCCGAGGGGGCTCGCGGCCGCGGCGTCGGGGCGCGGCTCCTCGCCTTCGTCGAGGACCGCTTCCGCCCCGAGGCGCGCCACTTCTTCCTGTGCGTGTCGTCGTTCAACACCGGAGCGCGGCGGCTCTACGAGCGCACGGGCTACGAGGCGGTCGGCCTGCTGAAGGACTACGTGATCGACGGCGCCGACGAGGTCCTCATGCACAAGTGGCTTCGACGGTGAGCGCGCGCCGCCCCTGGGGCTGGGTCGCGCTCCTGTGCGCGACCGCCACCGCGAGCTACCTGTGCCGCGTGAACGTGTCGGTGGCCGGGGCGCAGCTCATGGGGGAGCTGGGGCTCACGCAGGCGCAGATGGGCCGCGTGTTCAGCGCCTTCCTGCTCGGGTACGCGCTCTTCATGGTGCCGGGCGGCCTCCTCGCCGACCGCTGGGGCACGCGCCGCGTGCTCGGGGCGGCGTCGTGGTGGTGGGCCGCCGCGACCGCGCTCCTTCTCCTCGTCGGCCGCGGACCGCTCGCCGCGAGCGCCGGCCTGACCCTCGGCGCGCTCCTCGCGCTGCGCTTCGTCCTCGGCGTCGGCGAGTCGCCGATGTTCCCGGCCGCGGCCCGCGGCGTCGCGCGGTGGGTCTCGCCCGGGCAGCGGGCGAAGGCGAACGGCTTCGTCGTCGCGGCGGTCGCCATCGGCTCGGCCGCCGCGCCGCCCCTGCTGACGGCCGCCATGCTGCGCTGGGGCTGGCGGGTGGCGCTCGCCGTGTCGGCGCTGCCGGCCGTGGCCACCGCGATCGCCTGGCGGCTGGCCGGCGAGCCTGCGCCCGCGAGCGACGAGGCCGGGCCCGCGGCCGGCGCGCCTTCCGGCCGCCCCGCACCGGAGCCGACGCGCACCGCGCGCGAGACGCTCGGCTCCCGCAGCTTCGTGCTGTTGACGCTCAGCTACACGCTGCAGGGCTACGTCGGCTACATCTTCGTCTTCTGGTTCTACCTCTACCTGGTGCAGGAGCGGCACTTCGACCTCCTGCGCGGAGCGGCCTTCAGCAGCCTCCCGTGGCTGCTCTCGATCGGCTCGATCCCGCTCGGCGGCTGGCTGTCCGACCGCCTCGTCGCGCGCCACGGGAGCGTCTTCGGTCGCCGCGCGGTGCCTGTGGCCGGCCTCGCCCTCGCCGGCGTCTTCCTGTCGGTCGGCGCGCACACGCAGAACCCCTACGTCGCCGCGACCGCCCTCGCTTTCTCGACCGCGTTCGTCATGTGCGTGGAGGGGCCCTTCTGGGCCACCATGACCGAGATCGCGGGGGAGCGGAGCGGGACCGCCGGCGGCGTCATGAACACCGGCAGCAACGTCGGCGGCCTCGTCTCGCCCGCCCTGACGCCGGCCCTCGCGGCCGTGGTCGGCTGGGAGCCGGCGCTGCACCTCGCGGCCGCGCTGGCGATCGTCGCGGCGATCCTCTGGCTCGCCATCGAGCCGCGCCCCGCGCCGCGGCCCGCCGATCCGGAGGTCTGAGGATGCGCCTGCCCCTGGCGTTGACGCTCGCCGTCTCGTGCGCCGGCCCGGCCGCGGCGGCGCCGGGCGCCCTTCCCGGCGACGGCCGCCCCAACATCGTGCTCGTCTACGCGGACGACCTCGGGTACGGCGACGTGAGCGCGTACGGCGCGACCCGCGTGCGCACCCCGCGGATCGACTCGCTCGCCCGGGACGGGCTGCGCTTCACGAACGCGCACTCGCCGTCGGCGACCTGCACGCCGTCCCGCTACGCTCTGCTGACTGGGGAGTACGCCTGGCGGCGGAAGGGCACGGCCGTGCTGCCCGGCGACGCGAGCCTCATCGTCCGCCCGGGCCGCACGACGCTCGCGTCGATGCTGAAGAGGGCCGGCTACGCGACCGGCGTCGTGGGCAAGTGGCACGTCGGCCTCGGCGACGGCCACCCCGACTGGAACGCCGAGATCCGTCCGGGGCCCGGCGAGATCGGCTTCGACTACTCCTTCCTGATGCCCGCGACCGGCGACCGCGTGCCCTGCGTGTACCTCGAGAACCAGCGCGTCGTGGGCCTCGACCCCGCGGACCCGATCGAGGTGCGCTACGACCAGCCCTTCCCGGGCGAGCCGCTCGGCCGCGAGCGGCCCGACCTGCTGCGGATGGGGACGACCCACGGCCACGACCAGGCGATCGTGAACGGCATCGGCCGCATCGGCTACATGAAGGGCGGGAAGAAGGCCCTCTGGACGGACGAGGACATGGCCGACACCTTCGCGTCGAAGGCGGCTGCGTTCCTCGAGCGGCACCGCGACGAGCGCTTCTTCCTCTACCTCGCCACGCACGACATCCACGTCCCGCGCGTGCCCCATCCCCGTTTCGCGGGGAGGAGCGGCCTGGGGCCGCGCGGCGACGCCATCCTCCAGCTCGACGCGACGGTCGGGACGGTGCTCGACACCCTCGACCGGCTCGGCCTCGCGGACCGGACGCTCGTCCTGTTCACGAGCGACAACGGCCCGGTCGTCGACGACGGCTATCGCGACGAGGCGTTCGAGAAACTGGGCGACCACCGGCCGGCCGGCCCGCTGCGGGGAGGGAAGTACAGCGCCTTCGACGGCGGGACGCGCGTGCCCTTCCTCGTGCGCTGGCCCGGGCGCGTGGCGCCCGGTACCTCCGAGGCGCTCGTCTCGCAGGTCGACTTCCTCGCGTCCTTCGCGAGCCTGGCCGGAGCGGCTCTCGCCGCCGAGGACGCGCCGGACTCGATCGACGTGCGGCCCGCTCTCCTCGGAGCGTCGAAGTCGGGGCGGGAGGACCTGGTGGAGCACGCCGGCACGCTCGCCCTCCTCACGCCTCGCTGGAAGTACATCGAGCCGGGCGGGGGGGCGAAGGTCAGCCGCGAGACGCGCATCGAGCTCGGCAACGCCCCCGAGCCGCAGCTCTACGACCTCGCGGCCGACCTCGGCGAGACGACGAACGTGGCAGCGCGGCGCCCGGAGGTCGTCCGGGACCTCGCCGCGCGGCTCGAGGAAGATCCGCGCCGCCGGCCGTTCCCGGCCGTAGGCGCGTCGGCGCTCACTCCGTTCGCGCGCTCTCGTCCGTCTGGCCGTCTTCGTAGAGGCCCACGAGCTTCGCCACGCGGCCATTCTCGGTGACGAAACGCACGCGGAAGTCCGCCGCGTCCTGGACGGCGAACGTGTCCTCGGTGAGCGCCGTGAGGTGCCGCTTCGGTCGGCCCTCGCGCTGGTAGAAGAGCGCTCCGTTCTCGAGGGCCACGACGCGCGGCCCGTAGCGGCCGGCGAGGGGCGCGAGAGCCGCGGCTGAAGCTCCACCGGTCGAGCCTCGGCGCGGGCTCCGGCGAGGTGCCACTCGGCGACCGCCCGTCGTTCCGGGTCCTTCGTCGAGGCGGCGATTCGCTCGAGCGCCGAGGCGTAGGCCACCTTCAGCGCGTCGGCCGCGCTCACCTTCACGTCGGGCTCGACGCCCACGCCCTCCCAGTTCGTCTTCGTGACCGGGTTGACGGCGCGGCCGGTCGGGACGAAGGCGATCATGCCTCCGGGCAGGTCCACCGTCCGGCCCGGGTTGGCCCCGCCGCCGGTCGTCTCGCCGACGATCGTCGCCCGCTTCAGCACCTTGAGGTTGTTGGCGAACTCCTCGCCGCCCGAGAACGTGCTGCCCGACGTGAGCACGAAGACCGGCGCCGCCGCGGCGGCTTCCAGGCACCCACGCGTGCGTCCAGAACTGCTCCGTGCGGTTTCCCTCGCGCCAGACGAGATCGTTGAGGTGGGTCGGCTCCTCGAACAGGTAGCTGGAGAGGAGGGCGATCTGGGTGGGGTCGCCGCCGCCGTTGCGCCGGAGGTCGACGAGGAGCGCGTCCGCGTTGCCGAGGAGGCTCATCGCGGCGATCGCCGTCTCGCCGCCGAGGGCCGCGGGCGGGAAGAACCGCAGGTCCAGGTAGCCGACGTTGCCCGGCAGGATCTCGACCTTCTGCACCCCGAAGTTGTCGCGCGCCATGCGGCGCGCCTCGTCCTCGCGGCGGCTCTCCGGATCGTTCGCGCCGGCCGGCGGCGCCGGCCGGCGGCCCACGGCGAGGTGCTTGTCCCGGGCGACCTCGCGGAGATCCCGCGTGAGCGCCTCGCCGAGTGCGTCGGCGTCCATGCCGGCGTAGGCGCCGGCCGCCGCCCGGGTCTCGATGGCCGCCGCGGCCGCCCCCACGTCGGGAAGGACGTAGCGCTCACGCAGGGTCTTCGCCAGTTCGCGGACCACGGCCGTCCGGGACCCGTCGTCGACGGCGGGGTCCGCGGGGTCCGCCGCGACCCCCGCTGCCATCGCCAGCACGGCGGTGGCCACGAGCCACCGCGTGCGCTGGCACCCCGATCGTCCCCTTCGCGCTCTCCTCATCGACCCCTCCTCGCCCCCCGGTCCCGTCCCCCGGCCCGCGTCGCCCCGTCCACGAGCAGCGCGGCGATCGCCTCGACGCGCTGCGCCACGGCCGCGCGCGAGCCCAGCTCCTTCGCCGAGAGCCCGAACGGCAGCAGGGCGTTCGTCGCGGCCAGCATCGTCTCCGCCAGGTCGAAGGCGCCTCCTCCGCCGAAATCCGGCGCGGCGAGCGCCTCGGCCAGGACCTCGGCCTCCCGCGCCAGGTGGCGCTTCCGGCGCGCGAGGAGCGCCGGCCGCACCGCGGCGAGGAGCTCGGACAGGCTCTCGCGGTAGTGCTGCACCGCGTCGAACCGCACCATGACGCGCTCCCGCAGCATGCGCCGCACCGCCTCGCCGGCCGGGAGCCCGGAGGAGCGGATCTCGCCCATCCTCGCCACCACCCGCTCGACGATGCGGTCGACGTGGGAGAGGACGAGCTCCTCCTTGCCCGGGAAGTGCAGGTAGATGGTGCCCTTGCCGACGCCGGCCTCCGACGCCACGTCCTCCATCGTCATCTTGCGATAGCCGTAGCGGGCGAGGAGGACGTCGACGGCATCGAGGATCGCGTCGCGCGTGGCGGGGGCGGCGGCCGTCTCGATCATGTGACCACTGTACCAGAGTCGTATTTTGGTCAACAGCCGGCCCGCCACTCGGCGGGCCGGCTCCGGTCCGCGCCGTCGATCGTCGGTCTAGAACGTCTCCTTCGTCACGAAGCTGCCGCCCCAGAGCGCCTGCTCGTCCCAGCGGGCGAAGGCCGAGGCGAAGGCCTGCATGTCCTTCGCGGTGACCTCGCCGACCGGCGTCACGAAGTAGACGACCGTCACCCGGATCGGCTCGTCGGCGCGGGAGCCGCGCTGGCCGCTGCCCGCGGAGTACTCGCCCTCGGTGTCGCCGTGGCCGATCGCCACTCGCACGAGGCCGCGCTCGTCCTCGTCCGCGCGCCTGCCCTTCTCCTCCTCCTTCGAGCGCGCGGCGGCCTTCTCCGCGGGCGCGGCGGGCGCCGCCATCGACTGGGCCGTGGCGCCGAGACCGGAGCCGTCCGTCATCGCGTCGGCGGCCGAGGGCGCGGGCGCCGCGACGAAGCCCTCGTTCAGGAAGACCGGGGCCTGGTAGGCCCGTCGCATCGGCGGCGTGCCCATGTTCGAGAGGCGGACCGATGCGTCCCGCCGCAGCGGCACCTGGATGAGGTAGTAGCGCTGCACGTCGACGTCCATGCCCCGGGCCCGCAGCTCGCGCTCGAGCCGCAGGAGATCCGGCCGGTCCTCCGCGCGGCTCGCGGTGAAGGGCGCCTTCTCGCCCTCCACGTTCGCGTAGAGGAGCTGGTGCTGGCCGGGGCCGACGATCGCCTCGTGGCTGCCCTCGATCACGTCGGTGATGACGAGGTTCGTCGAGCCGTACGGGAAGATGCTGAAGTTGAACGCCGCGCGCGGCGGCCGTCCCTCGGCCCACGCCCCGCGCATCGAGCGGCCCGGCACCGGCACGATCGCGAACTGGTTCGAGACGATGACGTTGCGGTCGCGGGCCGCGCTCGCGACGCCGAGCTCGGCGAGACGCTCGGGCAGCGTCTTCTCGACCGTTCGCCCGCCGAGCCGCTGGTGGACCTTGATCGCCTGCGCAGGCACCACGAGCACCTTGTCGCGGAAGTTGCCGTCCCGCCGCACCGACAGGGCGAGCCGGGCCGAGCCGGGGTCGCTCTCGTCCTGTCGCACCCAGATGCCGACGTCGCTGATGCGGTCGCCCCAGACGCTGCCCGCGTGCCGTCCGATGTCCTCCCAGCTGATCTTCACCGGCGAGAAGCCCCGCTGGCCGACGAGCCCCATGAACGAGCGGTCGCTCCAGAGGTCGAGTGTCCGCTGGTAGTAGCGGGCCCAGTCGAGCGACTGCGGCTCGGGCGGAGCGTCGCACCCGCGGCGGCGGTCGAGGTCCGCGATCGCGGCCACGACGTTCTTCACGACGTTCGAACCGGGAGACATGTCGAGGCCCAGCCGCTCGGCGATGCCGACCGCCGCGAAGTCGACCTTGCTGTTCCCGATCCCGTGCCGCCGCGCCTCGGCGAGGGCGAGGCGCACGTCGTCGCGGATCGCGCGGGCTTCGCCGCCGTCGATCCGCATCCCCTGGCGGGCGAAGGCCGCCCGCACCTCCTCGTCGGTCGGCCCGTAGGCGGACCGCGCTCCGGCCGGACCGACCCCCACGCACGCTCCCAGCCCCACGAGGACGGCCACCGCCGAAAGAACCCGCCGCATGTCCCACCTCCGCCTGCTGTACAGGCGGCGCCGGCCGGCTATTCCCGGCTCCCGGAAGGTCGCACGGGGGACGGCTCGCCAATGCCCTTCGAGGGCCCCGGCGGTTGCCCGCCCGCGGCGGCGCGTGCCATAGTCCCCGGCACCTTGACCGATCAGCTCGTCAGCCCCTGGGTCATCCTCGCCGCCGGGATCGCGACGGTCGTCGGCCTGATCGTCGTGCTCCGCGTCAACGCCTTCCTCGCCCTCGTGTCGGCGGCGCTCCTCGTCAGCCTGCTCGCCCCCGGGGCGGCCGCCGAGAAGTCGGTCCGCGTGGCCGTCGCGTTCGGCGACGCCTCCGCGCGGATCGCGATCGTCATCGGCCTCGCGTCCGTGATCGGCAAGTGCATGATGGACAGCGGCGCGGCGGACCGGATCGTGCGCGGCTTCCTGGCCCTCCTCGGCGAGAGGCGCGCGGCCACCGCGATCATGGGCAGCGGCTACGTCCTCAGCATCCCCGTCTTCTTCGACACCGTCTTCTATCTGCTCCTGCCGCTGGCGCGCTCGATGACGCGCCGCACGGGGAAGCACTACGTGAAGTACCTGCTCGCGATCGCGGCGGGCGGGGCGGCGACCCACGCCATGGTGCCGCCGACGCCGGGCCCGCTCGCCGCCGCGGCGAACCTGCACGTGGACCTCGGGACGATGATCCTCGTCGGCGCGGTGGTGGCGCTGCCGTCGTCGATCGTCGGCCTCCTCGTGGCGGGCCGCATCGACCGGCGGATGAACCTCGGGCTGCGGCCGCTGCCGGGGGGCCAGACCGAGCCCGAGCCGCTGCCGGACGACCAGCTTCCCCCGCTCCTGCCGTCGCTCGTCCCGATCGTGCTGCCGGTCGTCCTCATCTCGGCGAGCACCGTCGTCTCGGCGATCAAGGCCCGGGGGACGGCCGTGCCGGGCTGGCTCGCCGACGGCGCCGCCCTCGCGGGCGACGCGAACTTCGCCTTGTTCGTCGCCACGCTGTTCGCGATGACCCTCCTCTGGCGCCAGCGCCGGACGACCCGCGACCAGATGGCGGCGATCGTCGAGGAGTCGCTGACGAGCGCCGGGGTCATCATCCTCATCACGGCCGCCGGCGGCGCCTTCGGCGCGATGCTCCGCGCGGCGAACGTCGGCCCCGCGGTCGAGTCCCTCTTCCGCCAGGGCGGCGACCACGTGGGCGGCCTCTCGATCCTCCTGCTCGGCGTCGCCATGTCGGTCCTCTTCAAGGTGGCCCAGGGCTCGAGCACGGTGGCGATCCTCACCTCGTCGGCGATGATCGCCGCGATGGTCCCGGACGGCGCCCTCGCCTTCCATCCCGTGTACCTCGCCCTGGCGATCTCGGCGGCGTCGCTCGTCGGGACGTGGATGAACGACTCCGGGTTCTGGATCATCTCGAAGATGGGCGGCCTCACCGAGAAGGAGACGCTGCAGAGCTGGACGGTCCTCTCGGCCTCGGTCGGGGTCACCGGGGTCCTCATGACGATCCTGCTCGCGACTCTCTTCCCGATGCGCCTGCCGTGAGCGAGGCGTTCTTCGACGAGGCGGACGCCTCCGTGTACGACGTCCGCACGCGCGCCGCCGGGCCGGCCGGCTCGCTGCCGGTGACCCCGTCCATGCTCCGCGAGGGGCCGAGCGGCGACCTCTTCGGCTGGACGCAGGACGTGGGGATGGGCTGGGACCCGCGCGCCCTCGGGCGGCGCGAGATCCTCGTCCTCAGCACGCTCGGCGGCGTGCGCGCGCCCGACGGCCGGCCGGTGGCGCTCGGCTACCACAGCGGCCACTGGGAGGTGGGCCTCCTCGTCGAGGAGGCGGCGCGCGAGCTGCGCGAGCGGGGCGCCATCCCGTTCGCCGGCTTCGTGACCGATCCGTGCGACGGCCGCTCGCAGGGCACGGCCGCGATGTTCGACAGCCTGCCCTACCGCAACGACGCCGCGATCGTGCTCCGCCGCCTCGTCCGCTCGCTGCCGACCGGCCGCGGCGTGATCGGCGTCGCCACGTGCGACAAGGGCCACCCCGCGATGATGATGGCCCTCGCCGGCGCCCGCGACCGGCCGGGCGTCCTCGTGCCGGGCGGCGTGATGCTGCCCGCGGAGGGCGCCGAGGACACCGCGGCGGTGCAGACGCTCGGCGCGCGCTTCGCCCACGGCCTGGTGAGCCTCGACGAGGCGGCGGCCCTCGGCTGCCGCGCGTGCGGCTCGCCCGGCGGCGGCTGCCACTTCCTCGGCACCGCCGCGACGTCCCAGGTCGTCGGCGAGGCGCTCGGCCTCTCGCTGCCGCACTCGGCCCTGGCGCCGTCCGGCGAGCAGGTGTGGCGGGACGGAGCGCGGGCCGCCGCGCGCGCGGTGCTGGCGCAGGAGTCGGCGGGCCTGTCGGTCGCGCGGGTGCTGACCGACGCGGCCGTCCGCAACGCGATCGTCGTGCACGCGGCCTTCGGCGGCTCGACGAACCTGCTGCTGCACGTGCCGGCGGTCGCCCACGCCGCCGGCCTGCGCCGGCCCACGGTCGACGACTGGCGGCGCGCGAGCCGCGAGGTGCCGCGCCTCGTGAGCGTGCTGCCGAACGGCCCGGTCCATCACCCGACGGTGCGCGTCTTCCTCGCCGGCGGCGTGCCCGAGGTCATGCTCCACCTCCGTCGCCTCGGCCTCCTCGAGACGGGCTGCCTCACCGCGCTCGGCCGCCCGCTCGGCGACGTGCTCGACGAGTGGGAGGGCTCGGAGCGCCGGCGTCGGTTCCGCGCGGTGCTGTCCGAGCGCGACGGCGTCCTTCCCGAGAGCGTCATCCACGACCCGGACTCGGCGCGCCGCGCCGGCCTCACCGGCACGATCGCGTTCCCGACCGGGAACCTCGCGCCGCAGGGCGCCGTCGTGAAGAGCACCGCGATCGACCCGAAGGCGGTCGACCCGGACGGCGTCTACCGCCTGACGGGCCCGGCGCGCGTCTTCACGAGCGAGCGGGCGGCGATCGCCGCGATCAAGTCGCGGGGGGACGACGCGGTGAAGGCAGGGGACGTGCTCGTGCTCGCCGGCTGCGGGCCGGCCGGCACGGGCATGGAGGAGACCTACCAGGTCACCTCGGCCCTCAAGCACACGCCGCTCGGCTCCCGGGTGGCGGTCGTGACCGACGCGCGGTTCTCCGGCGTCTCGACCGGGCCGTGCATCGGCCACGTGGGCCCGGAGGCCCTCGCCGGCGGGCCCGTCGGGAAGCTGCGCGACGGCGATCTCGTCCGCATCGTGATCGACCGCGCGCGCCTCGAGGCGACGCTCGACCTCGTCGGGGGCGACGGCGTCGAGCGCGGGGCCGACTGGGGCCGCGACGAGCTCGCGCGGCGGCCCCCGCGCGCGGACCTCGCCCCGGCCGGCCGGCTCCCGGACGACACGCGGCTGTGGGCCGCCCTCCAGGACGCGAGCGGCGGCACCTGGGGCGGCTGCGTCTACGACGTCGACGCGATCCTCGAGGCGCTCGCGGCGGGACGCAGGGCGCTCGGCCGCTGAGCCGTCAGCGGCCCGCCGCGTCCTCGCGCGCGAGGGTCTCGACCGCCGCCGGGGGCACGATCCGCCAGTTGCCGTCGGCGGCCGCCGGCAGGGCGCCCTTCTCGCGGAAGTAGTCGACCATCAGGTCGCGGATGTCCCGGCCGCTGCGGTAGACGACCTTCGCCCCGCGGAACATCGTGTAGCTGCCGGAGCCGGCCGCGCGGTAGTTGTTGAGGGCGATCCGCAGCGGCTGGTCGTCCCGCAGGGGCGCGCCGCGGAAGCGCAGGTTCTTCACCCGGCTGCCGACCGGCTGGGTGAGGTCGATCTCGTACTCGACGCCCTCGGCCATGTCGTAGTTGTAGCCGCGCACGTTCGGGTCGACGAGCGGGCCGCGGTCGCAGGCTGCGTCGGGGCACGTGCGGAAGAAGCGGGCGGCGTTCTCGAGCGCCTCGCGCAGCATCCTCCCGTCGCCCTCGACCGCGTAGAGCTCGTTGTCGTACAGATAGAGCGCCGCCACCTCGCGGGCGGTGACCGGGCCCGCGCCGACGCGGACGCGCGGCGAGAAGAGGGCGGTCAGGCTCACGTCGGCCTGCGCGTAGTGCAGCTGCACCTCGTGGATGGCGTCGACGAGGGCCGAGTCCTCGAAGCGGCCGCGCGCGCCGTCGAGCGCGACCGACGAGCGCGCCACCGCCTGGTCGAGCCACTTCTCCGTCGCCTCGTGGTACGGCCGCGCGATCTCCATCACCCGGAGGTCGGGCTTCGTCTGGGGCGACACCGGCAGGAGGCGGCTGCGGCCGTCGGCGAGGGCCCACCGCCCGTCCTCGCCGCGGCGGAGGGTGAAGTCGACGCGCGCCACCTCCATCGCCCAGTTGCGCGGCTGCACGAGGAGGACGCCGTTCACGCGGCGCCCCGGCTCGCGCTGGTGGCTGTGGCCGAAGACGATCGCGGCGAGCTGCGGGAACCGCTCGGCGAGCGTCCAGGCCGGGTTCTCGCCCGGCTTCTCGCCCGGCCGCACGACGCCCGTCTCCGGGTCGCGGTCGATCCCGCCGTGGACGGCCGCGATCACGAGGTCCGGGTGCTCGGGCTCGAGCGCGGCGAGCGCGCGGCGCACCCCTTCCTCGGCCGTGTCGAAGGAGAGGCCCCGGATGTTCTCCGGCTTCTCCCACTCCGGGACGGCCGCGGTCGTCACGCCGATGACCGCGACCTTGACCCCCGCCACCGTCTTCACGACGTAGGGCGCGAACGGGGCGGGCCCGCCCGGCTCGACGCGGGTGTTGGCCGAGAGCCAGGGGAAGCGCGCGGCGCCTCGGGCCGCGTCGAGGTTCGCGAGGCCGAAGTTGTACTCGTGGTTCCCGACCACCATCGCGTCGTAGCCGAGCGCGTTCATCGCCAGCATCATCGGGTCCGGCGCCGTGGTCGTCCCCGCCCGGACCGCGGCCTGGTGGACGCTCTCGAGGGACGACCCCTGGATCGTGTCGCCGCAGTCGACGAGGATCGTGTTCGGCGTCTCGCTCCTCACCTCCTCGACGAGGGTGGCCGCGGAGGCGAGGCCGCGGGGCGCCGGCAGCCGCGTGAAGTAGTCGTACGGGTAGAGGTTCCCGTGCATGTCGGTCGTCGCGACGAGGGTGACCCTCACCGTCCCGGGTGCGTCGGCGGCGAGCGCCGGGGCGGCCGCCGCCGCGCCGAGCGCGGTGAGCAGGAGCTGCGTTCGAAGGAGTCGCATCGTCGTCCTCGCCTTCCTCATTCGGTGTTCGCTCGCCCTCGCCTCTGGCGCGGCGCGGGCGCGTCGCTCAGGGCGTGAACTCGATGCGGTTCCGCCCGCTCTGCTTCGCGCGGTAGAGCGCGGCGTCCGCCGCCGCCAGCACGGCGCGCCAGTCGCCGTGGGCGGCCGCGGGGGCCCACGCGACGCCGATGCTAACGGTCACGTGGGGGCCGATCGGCGACTTCGGGTGGGGCAGCGCGAGCTCCTCGATCGCCTCGCGCAGCCGGCCGGCGTGGGCGCCCGCCTCGTCGCGGCCGAGGCCGGGCAGGAGGCAGGCGAACTCCTCGCCCCCGTAGCGGGCGACGAGGTCGGCCGGCCGCTGGGCGAAGCGCCGCAGGGCGTCGGCGACCTGGCGCAGGCACTCGTCGCCGGCGAGGTGGCCGGCCGTGTCGTTGTAGGCCTTGAAGTGGTCGACGTCGAGCATCACCACCGCGAGGCCGGTGCCGGACCGCGCGGCGCGGCGCCACTCCTCCTCGGCCCGCGTCTGGAGAGCGCGGCGGTTGGCGAGGCCGGTGAGCGGGTCGGTCAGGCTCAGCTCCGCGAGCAGCTCGTTCGCGGCCGAGAGCTGGGCCGTTCGCTCCGCGACGAGGGCCTCGAGGCTCGCCGCGCGGCGGCGGAAGCGGCGCTCGCGGAAGCGCAGCGCGGCCGTCACGAGGACGATCACCGCGAGCGCCTCGAGCGCGAGCGCCCACGGGCGCACCCACACGTAGGACGACACGGCGAAGGGGAGCTCGGAAGGCGCCGATTCGATCCCGGCCGCGTCGCGGGCCTCCACCCGGAAGACGTAGCGCCCGGCGGGCAGGCTCGTGTAGGTCCGCGCGTGCTCGGCGACCCACGCCGAGGGGGCCGCGTCGAAGCCGACGAGTCGCGTGCGGTAGCGCACGTCGGCCGCGCGTCGCGGGGTGAGCAGCGCGTACTCGAACGCGACGTCGTGCTCGCCCGGCGGGAGGGCGACGCCGGGGTCGATCACCCGGCCGTGGCCGAGGGCCTCCGCCCGCTCGACCACGAGCGGCGCGGGCGGCGGGAGAGACGCGGCCTCGCGCTCAGGGTCGAGGAGGGCGACGCCGGCGGTCGTGGCGATCCAGATGCGCCCTTTCGAGTCGAGGAGCTGCGCCCAGTTCGCGCTGGCGCTCGGCAGGCCGTCGCTGAGGCCGAACACCTCCTGCCCGAACTCCCCGGCCTCCGTCGCGCCCGGGGCGCGCGGGGTGAGGCGCACGACGCCCCGCTGCGTGCCGAGGTAGATCCGCCCCGCGCGGTCCTGGCCGATCGAGAGCACCGTCTCGCTCGGCCGGGCGGACGTGCCGTCGAGGCCCAGCCTCGTCCACGTCGCGCCGAGGTGGACCCCGCGGCGCGCGACGCCCGAGCGCGTGCCGGCCCACACCTCGCGCCGGCCGCCCGGCAGGCGCACCTCGGCGAGGGACAGGACGTCGTCGTTCGGCAGGCCGGAGGCGCGGCTCCACGTGGCGGCGACGCGGTCGTCGACGATCTCGGCGATCCCTCCTCCCCGCGTGCCGACCCACAGGCGTCGACGGCCGCCCGCCTCCGTCTCGAGGAGGGAGACGATGTGGTCGGACGGCAGTCCCTCCTTCGTCGTGAGGACGGTCCATCGGCCGCCCTCCATTCGCGCGAGGCCGCCGCGCTCGGTGCCGACCCACAGGAGCGCGGCGCCGCTCGACGTGCGCGTCGCGAGCAGCCACACGCCGTGGTCGGCGTTGAACGCCGGCCGCGCGTCGACGCGGACCCATCGGCCGCCGACGCGGCGCACCAGCCCGAGGCCGACGACCGAGGCCCAGATCTCCGGCGGCCGGTCGTTTCCGCGCAGCTCGGCGAGGGCCAGGACCTGCGGCCCCGGCAGGCCCTCGTCCCGGCCCTCGACGCTGATGCGCGCCCCGTGCACCACCGCGAGGCCGTGGCCGGTGCCGATCCAGTAGACCGGGCCTCCCGCCTCGTCGCGCGTCTCGAGGAAGCCGAGGACCTGGTCGGTGGGCAGGCCCGACGAGCTGTCGAGGGTGAGCCACGACGCCGGCTCGAGCCGGAGCAGGCCGGACGTGCGCGTCCCGACCCACAGCGCGCCGGGGTCGTCCTCGCCGCCGCCCCGGATCCAGTAGATCTCGGTGATCGAGCCCCGCAGGCGGACCCGCGCGAAGCGCTCTCCGGCGAGCGCGAAGAGGCCGGCGTCCCGTGTCGCGACGAAGACCTGCTCCTCTCCCGGCGCGCGTCGCGTGACGGCGAGGCAGGTCGTCAGGCGGCTCTCGAGGCCCTGCTCCGGGCCGAAGCGCGTGACCCGCCCGGCCGTCACGCGGGTCACGCCGGCGCCGTAGCTGCCGATCCACAGCGTGCGCGTCCCGGTCCGCGCGTCCTTCGTCTGCAGGACGCTGTTGACGCTCGGCAGCGCGGGGGCGGCCTCGTACCGCTTCCACCGCCGGCCGTCCAGGACGAAGAGCCCGCCCTCTCCTCCGGCGAGGAGACGCGGTCGCCCGTCGTCGTCCTCGATCTCCGCGAGAGCCCACAGGCGCAGGTCGGTCAGGCCCTCGGACACGGCCTCGAAGCGGTCGCCGGTGAAGCGAGCCGCCCCGCCGCCGAGCGTCGCGGCCCATATCTCGCCGTCCCGCGTCTGCAGCATGTGGTTGACGCGCGGCGCGGGCAGGCCCGCCGCCGCGTCGTACACGACGAAGGACTCGGGCGGCGGCACGGGGCGCGAGCCACCGGGCAGCAGCCGCACGACGCCGCCGTCCTCGCGCCCGAACCACACCGACCCGTCGCGGGCGGGCAGCACCGCCCGCACGTAGTTCGACACCTGGCGGTCCGGCATGTCGATCGTGGTCCACGTGCGGCCGTTCCATCGCCCGGCGCCGTCCTGGGTCCCGACCCAGAGATAGCCCTGCCCGTCGCGCGTGATCGCGTGCACCGTGTTCTGCGGCAGGCCCTCGCGGTCGGAGAACGTGCGGATCGCGGGATGGGCGAGGTCGAGCACGTCGCCGCCCGACGACGGGAGGGCGGCGAACGCGGCCGATGCGAGCGAGCCGAGAAGGCCGAGCGCGGCGGGCAGGAGGCGGGAGCTCATCGAGTGCCGGACGGGGGAAGGCTACCGGCCGGACCGGGGCCGGTCAACGGCGCGGCGGGCGTCAGATTCTCCGTGCCCGTCGTCGTCGGCGCCGCGGCCGCCGCGACGAGCCCGAGCGGCTCGGCGAGCGCGGCCTCGTACGCCGCGTCGTCGAGGGCCCCGGTCGCGTGCAGCTTGAAGAGCAGGTTGCCCATGAGCCCCTCGAAGAACGGCGTCGGCACGCCGTCGGGAATCGAGCGCTGGTACTTCACCGGCCCCGGGATCATGGCGACGAGGAACGCCATCTGCCGCGGGCCGAGCTCGCGCGGCTCGCGGCCGAAGTAGTGTCGCGCCGCCGGGCGCAGGCCGTAGAGGCCGGGGCCCCACTCGATCACGTTGAGGTAGATCTCGAGCACGCGCCGCTTCCCGAGCGACGCGTCGAGGAGGAGGGCGAGCGCGGCCTCGGCGAGCTTGCGGCCGAGCTTCTTCTCGCGCGAGAGGAAGAGGTTCTTCGCGAGCTGCTGGGTGATCGTCGAGCCGCCGCGGGCGAACGTGCCGCGGGCGAGGTTCGTGGCGATCGCGGGCGGGAGCTCGGCGAGGTCGAGGCCGCGGTGCCCGAAGTAGTTCGCGTCCTCGCCGAGGAGCAGCGTGCGGACGAAGAGCGGCGGCACGTCGTCGAGCGCCACGAAGTCCGCCGACTCGGGCGACACAGAGATCGCGACGGCGCGGCCGTCGAAGGCGGTCGCGTGGTGGACGAACGGCCCCTCGAGCCGGCGGATCTGGGGCACCGGCCGGGTGGGGGGTTCGAAGTCGAGGCGCTGCTCGACCACGAGGCCGAGCGGCTCGGCGGCGCGGCCGTGGACGCGCAGGACGGCGGCCGCGGAGCCGAGGTCGCTCGCCGGCAGGTCGAGGCCGGCCGTGTCGAGGAGGCGGGCGAGATCCAGCCTCTCGACCCGCGCGTCGAGGTCGACCTCCGCCCGGGCGAGGTCGGGTCCGGCCAGGGTGAGCCTCCCGCCGGCCTCGACCCCGGCCGCGGACACGTGGAAGCGCGGCACGTCGAGAGTTCCCAAGGCCGGGCGCGCGAGGATCTCTGCCTCGCCCGCGACGGTCGTCGGCGCCCCCGTTCCCGCCGCGCACTCCTCTTCGCCCGGGTCGAGCGACGCCAGCGCGAACCCGCTCGCCTGCAGCCGCGCGGACGCCCGCACGAGCCCCGTCCCGTCGCGGACGAGCTGCGCATCGCCGCCGAGGGTGCCGAGGTCGGCGACGCGGCAGCCGTGACGCCGCACGTCGAGGAGCGACGACAGACGGGCGTCGCGCGCGTGGAGGAGGGCGAGGGTCGTTCCGCGCCCGCGGCTGATGGACAGCTCCAGCGTCTCGCCCGGCGCGTCCCGGCGGAAGACGAGGCGCGAGCCCGTCTCGACGACCCACCGCGACGGGGCCACGGCGACGCTCAGCCCGGCCGGCAGTTCGACGGCGAGCCCCTCGAGGTCGGCCGTCGCGGCGCGGCCGACGAGGCCCCGCAACGACAGGCGCGGCCGCACCCGGGCCGCCCGGCACCGCACCCGAACGCCTCCCGTGCCCTCGAGCACCACCTCGCGCAGCCGGAGCGAGGCGCCCTCGAACCGGAGGTCTCCGATCGTGGCCGCGAGGCCGCGCGAGCGGGCTTCCTGCTCGATCCAAAGGCGCAGCCGGGCCTCGAGCGCGGGCCGCGTGGCGGCCGCGGCGAGGGCCAGGGCGGCGACGGCCGCGGCGGCCCCCAGAAGGCGCGCTCGTGATCGAGAGGTCATGACGGGGCCCAGCCCGTCAGGCTAGCAACCTTTCCGGGCCGCCGCTCGTCTCACGGTTCGGAGGGGGCGGCTCCTTGACAAACTACCATGGTAGTTCTACCTTGGTAGTAGTCACGGCGCCCGCCGCCGGCGGGAGAGGAGAGTCGATGGCGCGGCCGACCCTGGGCGATCTCCAGCACGCGATCATGGCCGTCCTCTGGACGCGCGGGGAGGCGACGACGGCCGAGGTCCACGAGGCGCTTCGGGAGGAGCGCGGGCTCGCCTTCACCACGATCGCGACGATGCTCCGGAAGATGGAGGACAAGGGCGTCGTCACGCACCGGGCCGACGGGCGCCAGTTCGTCTACCGCCCGACCGTGAGCGAGGACCAGGTCCGGCGGTCGATGGTGGGCGAGCTCGTCGAGCGCCTCTTCGGCGGCGACCCGAGGGCGCTCGTCGCTCACCTCGTCTCGGAGAACGAGATCGACCCGGGCGAGCTCGCCGCGCTGAAGCGTCGGGTCGGCTCGGGCCGCCGCCGCGGGAGGGACTGATGGACGCCGCGGCCCGGCTCCTCCTCACGTATCTCGTCCACAGCACGGCCCTCCTCGGCGCGGCGTGGGCGGCCTGCCGCCTCCTCGGGGAGCGCCGCCTCGCTCTTCAGGAGGCGCTGCTGCGCGCGGCGCTCCTCGGCGGCTTCGCGACCGCGGCCCTGCAGGTCGGCGCCGGCGTCGCGCCGCTCGGCGGCGCGCTGAGGCTGCCGGCGGCCGCTCCCGAGCGGATCGCCGCCGACGCGGCGAGCCCGCTCCCGCTCGCGCCGGCCGCCGCTCGTGCGGTCGCCGTCCCCCCTCGCGCGGCGCCGCTCGCCGCCGTCGCCGCAGACGGGCCGGCCTGGCCGCGTCGGGCGGCCGCCGCGGTCCGCGACGCCGTCGGCGTCCGCTGGCGCGAGGCTCTCGGCCTCGCGTGGGCGACACTGGCCGCCCTGGCCCTCGCCCGGATCGCGGTCGCCTCGCGTCGTCTCTCCCGTCTCCTCCGCGGCCGCGAGGCGCTCGACGCGCGGGCCCTGCCCCCCGGCCTCGAGGACGTCGCCGGGTCGCTCGGACTGCGCGCGCCCCTCCGCATCAGCGCGGCTCCCCGGCTGTCCGTGCCGCTCGCGACCGGCATCCTGCGCCCCGAGGTCTGCCTGCCGACGCGCGCGCTGGCCGAGCTCGGCGCCGAGGAGCGGATCGCCCTCTGCGCGCACGAGCTCGCTCACCTGAGCCGCCGCGATCCCGCGTGGATCCTCGCGGCCCGCCTCGCCGAGGGCCTCGCTCCGCTGCAGCCGCTCAACACGTGGGCGCGGCGACGCCTCCAGGACGTCGCCGAGTGCCTCAGCGACGACCTCGCGGTCGCCGCCTCCGCCCGTCCTCTCGGGCTCGCCCGGTCGCTCGTCGACGTCGCCTCCTGGACGCTCGGCGAGCCCGCCCTTCTTCCCGCCGCCGCGGCCGGCGCGCTCATCGCGCGCAGCCGCCTCGGCCATCGCGTGGAGAGACTCATGGATCCCGTGCGCCGCCTCGAGCGTCCCCGCCGCCTGCTGCTTCCCGCCGCCGCCGTGGCCGTCCTCGCCACCGCTCTCGTGACGCCGGTCGTCTCGGGGAGCGCGAGCCGGGAGCCGTTGCCTTCGGCCGCGACGCCTCAGGCCGCCGCGTCGTCCAGCGCCACGCCGTCGGCCGCCAGACCGTCGGCCGCCACGCCGTCGGCCGAGCGCCGGCCCACCGCCGAGGAGCGCCGGTCGGCCGAGGAGCGGCTCGAGGAGATCAGCCGCCGCATCGCGGAGCGGGCCCGCCTGAACGAGGCCCAGATGAAGGAGCTCGAGGCGCAGCTGCGGGCCAGGGCCGAGGCCTTCCACCCGAACGAGGCGGACACGCGGGCCCTCGCCGTCGAGCTCGAGAAGGCCGCGCGGGAGCTCGCCGTGGCCAGCGCCGCGCGGGTCGAGGCGGGCGCCGACCGCCAGGCGCAGGCCGAGGCGGTGCGCGAGGCGGCCCGCCGCATGGCCGAGCTGCAGGACGAGATGCGCGAGAAGGCCGCGGCCTTCCGGGTGCCGACGGAAGAGATGCGCGCCCTGCAGGAGCAGCTGCGCGCGGTGGCCGAGAGGGTCCGGCCGACCGACGCGGAACGCGAGGAGCTGCAGGCGCTCTCGCGCGAGCTCGTCCGCTCGTCGACGGTCGAGTCCGCCGCGGCCCGGCAGCAGGTCCTCGAGGAGGCGCGCAGCCAGGCCCGCGAGGCGCGACAGGCCGCCGCCGCCGCGCGGGAGGCCGCGCAGGCCGCACGGGAAGCGATGCAGGAGGCCGCGGCCGAGCTGCGCCGCGCGACCGAGGAGATGAGGAAGAGCCTGGCCGAGGCCGGGGCGCGGCACTGACCGCGGGGTCGCCGACCTGCTCTATGATGTCGGCGTGGCGAACCCGACGGCGGACCTCTTCCTCGCGAGCCTGAACCGCTGCCTCGCGGAGCCCGGCTTCGTGGCCGGGTTCTACGAGCGCTTCCTGAGCTCTTCCCCGGAGGTGCGTGACAAGTTCCGCGGGACGAACATGGAGCGCCAGTTCCGCGTGCTGGCCGACTCGCTCTTCGTCGTGGCGAACGCCGTGCAGGGCGAGGAGGGCAGCGTCGTCCGGAACGAGCTCGCGCGTCTCGCCGAGCGGCACGGCCGGAAGGACCTCGACGTCGCGCCCGCGCTCTACGGGGCGTGGTCCGACTGCCTGCTCGCCACGGCCCGCGCCACGGACCCGCGCTTCGACGGCGCGGTCGAGGCCGCCTGGCGCGAGACGCTCGACTTCGCCGTCCGCTACATGACCGCGCGGTACTGACGCGGGGCCCGGGCGCCCGCCGCCCGCTAGAACGCGTGCCCGAGGCCGAAGACGAAGCGGCCGAGGGGCTCGACGTAGGTGCCGTCGGAGTTCTTCCGCCGGTCCAGGATGAAGCCGTACTCCACCCGGATCGGCCCGAAGGGCAGCATCAGGCGCAGGCCCCCGCCGACGGTGTGGCGCAGGTCGCGCAGCGAGAACTCGCTCGCGAGGAGCCAGGTGTTGCCGGCGTCCCAGAAGACGCCGCCGTGGAGCTGCTTCCAGAGGGGGAAGCGCAGCTCCTGGTTGAGCACGAGGACGCCCTGTCCGCCGAAGCCCTCGCTCTCGTCGAACTGCGGCCCGAGGCCGTTCTGCCGGAAGCCGCGGACCGTGGTCGGGCCGCCGGACTGGAAGCGGTTCTCGAGCAGGTAGAAGGGGTCGTCGCCGGGGACGACGCCGGCGCGGTAGCCCGAGGCCCACACGAGCCTCTTCGCGAGCGGCACGTACGTGAAGAGCTGGCCGTAGAGCCGGACGTAGTCCACGTCCGAGCCCAGGTAGCGCCGCGACATCTCCGCCGTGGCCGTCCAGAACAGGCCCCGTCGCGGGTCGGTGAGCGAGTCGCGCCAGTCGCCGATCAGCGAGGCGCTCAGGTAGGCGCGGCGGCCGGCCACGAGCACGTCGCTGCCGACGTCCTCGCTGTACTGGATGTCCTTCCTCGTGTAGCCCCACTGCAGGCGCAGGCGGTCGTGCCAGCGGCGCGAGCCCGTGTCCCGCAGCAGCGTGCGCGTCTGCTGCAGGCTGAAGCCGCGCACCTTGCTCGCGAACGACGCCGCGATGAGGCTCTCGTTGTCGGTCTCGTCGAAGAACAGGAGCTGCGTGCGCAGCCGCAGCCCGAGGAACGTCGAGGACTCGACGCCGAGCCGGTAGTTGTGCAGGTTGGTCGTCTGCAGCGTGTAGCCCTTGAGGCGCCAGCCCAGGCCGAACGGGTTGGCGAGCTCGAAGCCGGCCGCGGCCTGCAGCCGGCCCTGGCTCGGCGCGCTGGCCGCGTCGCTCGAGCCGTTCGACTGCGGCACGTCGTAGCGCAGGCCGTACTCGAGGGTGACGTCCGGGCGCTCGACGTAGCTCACCACGAGGTCGCGCACGTCCGGCTGGCCCGCCACCGGGACGGGCCGCACGTCCACGCTCGTGAACACGTCCATCTCCGAGAGGCGGGCCCGCGTCTGGGACAGCTCCTGCGGCCGGATGACCGCCCCCGGCGCGACCTCGACCTGGCGGAGCACCATCGCGTCGCGCGTGCGGCCGCGCGAGGCGATGCGCACCTCGCCGCGCCGGGGCCGCGGGCCCGGCTCGGCGGCGAAGGACACGTCGACGTCCCCGCCCCGCGGCTCGAGGACGCCGCGCACGCGCGCCTCCATCCAGCCTTCCTCCCGGTACCAGGCCGCGATCGCGTCGCGGTCGGCGAGGTACGCCTCGACGTCGAACGGCTGGCCGCCGCGCAGCCGCAGGGCGGGCCCGGCCGCGCCGGCGTCGGCGACCTCCCGCGGCAGGTCCACCCGCGCGACGCGCGAGGCCCCGCGCTCCCGCACGGGGATGGTGACGGTGAGGACGCCGGTCGCCGCGTCGAAGGCCGTCCGCGGCGGGCCCACTCTGGCGCGGAGGTGGCCCGCGCTCGCGTAGGCGATGCGGGCCTCCGCGGTGAGGCGGGCCGAGCGGTCGAGGGCCTCGAAGAACGCCCGCGAGCCGGGCTTCGGCAGCGTCGCCGCGAGGCGGGCGTCGCCGAGCACGGAGTTGCCCTCGAACGCGACCGCGACGCGCGAGCCCTTCGGCCCCCGGGTCACCTCGAACGTGACCTCGGCCTGGTCGGCTTCCGTCCGGGTCCGGGCCTCGACGCGGGCCTCGTAGAAGCCGCGCGCCTGGAGACAGACGCGCAGGGCGCGGGCCACGGCGCTCGCGGCCGCCTCCGGCGAGGCGTAGGCGGGCCACGCCTCCATCGCCTCCCGCCGCAGCCGCTCGCCGGGGTCGTCGCCTCTCCACGCGACCGCGACGTGCGGCCCGGGGACGACGCGCAGGACGAGCTCGAAGCGGGAGCGCTCGTGCCCCGCCACGGGCTCGCTGACCGCGTCGACGGCGGCGCCCCGAAAGCCGCGCTGCACGAGCTTCGCTCGCACGGCGTCGGCCGCCTGCTCGATCCGCGGCGGGTCGTAGCGGTGGCCGACGGTGAGCCCCGCCGCGTCGACGAGCTCCTTCTCCGCGAGCGGCGGCGGGCCGCCCTCGAGGCGCAGGGCGGTCAGCTTGTGGGGCTCGGCGGGCTTCGAGGCGGTCGCGGGCCGTCGGCGGGGGACGAGATCGAAGCTCAGGCGGTCGGTCACCTCCGCCGCGAGGCCGCTCGCGCGGTCGTCGATGCCGCGGACTCGGAAGCGGCCGCCCCTCGGGTTCCACTCGACGACGAAGCGCTGCTCGGTGCCGTCGAGCCGGGTCGAGTAGACGACGGCGAGGTCCTGCCGCAGGCGCGTGCCGACGTTGAAGCGCTCGGTCGGGTCGCTCTCGTCGAGCTGGAGCGTCTGGTCGCTCGAGACGTCGATGAGGAACGTCTCCCCGACTCCTTCTGCAGCGCGCCGCCGAGGGCCGACGCCAGCTCCTCGGCGACGATCGCCGCGCTCTGCGAGGCGGCGGCCTGGGCGGTGCGCCCGGTCAGGAGGAGCGAGAGCAGGTCGCTCTGCGACAGGTCGGGCCGGTTCGAGGACGCGATGTCGAGCTGCAGGTCCTCCATCGAGCCCTGCGCGCGCAGCGTCATCGCGACACCCCCGACCTGCGTGACGCCGTTGAAGTCGACCTCGGGCACGCCCGTGGGGTAGCCGTTCAGCTCGACGCGGCCGTCCTGGGGCGCACGCGCGCGCGGCGGATCGTGAGGCGCCCGCCCTCGAGGAGGCTCAGCTGGCCGGTGGCCACGGGCTGGGCGAGGGTCCCGCCGACCGCGAACGTCCCCACGATGTCGAGGCTCGCCTGGCTGTTGCGCACCCGGACGGGGTCGGCGAGGCGGACCGCGATCCGGAGGGGCAGCCGCTCGGTGAGCGAGGTCTCGCCGTCGATCGCGGCCAGCTGGTAGTCGAGGCGGTCGAGCGACTGGCCGCGCGCGTCGAACTCGGCGGTGTAGTAGGCCTGGCTCACCGCCACGTCGCCCGTCACCTCGTAGCGCCCGGCGTCGCCCGCCACGCGCAGGACGCCCGTCGCGCGGCCGCGGAAGCCCTCGGGGTAGCTGATCGGCACGCGGCGGGCGTCGAGCGCGAGCTCGGCCGGGCCCAGGAGCCCGGGGCCGAAGCTCATCCGCCCGTCCGCCGAGAGCTGGCCGTCGCCCGAGGCGGCCGTCGCGTGGAGCGTCGCGTGATCGCCCGCGAAGCGCACCTCGCCCTCGAGCTTCGTGGCGGTGAACTGCAGCGTCTCGAGCGTGACGCGGCCGCCGGCGACCGTGATCGCGCCGTCCACGGTCGTGCCGTCCGCGCCCCACGCGGCGCGGAGGTCCACCCGGGCGGGGCCCGCGAGGCTCGTGTCCGGCACGAAGGGGCTGATCACCCGCAGGTCGAAGGGGCCCGCGACCACGGCCGAGCCGCCCGGGTCCTTCGCGCCGAGGCGCGCCTCGGCCCGCGCCTCGACCGTTCCGAGGGGGCCGGCGAGGCGGATCGGCTCCTGCACGAAGCGGCCGTCGGCGAAGCGCCACGCGGCCGGCGCGACGAGGCCGACCCGGCCTTCGGGTGAGATGGACTCGACCCGCGTGAAGCGGCCCTCGGCGCGGACGGCGTCGAGGCGGGGCGCCGTCGCGGAGATCTCCCCGCTGGCCGACACGAGGAAGGACGGCGTCTCCGGCGTGCGCTCGGCGAAGGGGATCGCGAGGCGCGAGAGATCGACGTCCGTCGCCTCGAAGCGCAGGCGCGCCGCCCGGCCCGCGCCGAGCGCGGCGAAGGGCAGGGAGCCGGTCGCGCGGACGGCGCCGCCGAGGACGCGCGCGCTCGCCTCGTCGAGGAAGGCCTCCGCGCCCTCGAAGCGGCCCCTCAGCTCGGCCTGGCTCACGCGCGTCCCGCCGAAGCGGCCGCGGGCCCCGGTGAGGCCGAACGAGCCGCGGACGTCGGGAGCCTCGAGCGTGCCCCGGACGCGGGCGCGGAGCGTGGCCGTGCCGGCCGCGCGATCCTCCGGGGCGATGGCCTGGAGCGCCGCGAGATCGAGACCTCCCTCGACTGCGAGGTCGAACGCGCGGTCGGCGGCGAAGGGCACGCGGCCGTCGACGCTCAGCGTGCCTCCGGCCGGGCCGGCGGCCGGCGGGCCGCCGGAAGACGCCGTGTCGTCGCGCCGCGGGGCCGCGCCCGCCGTCGTGCGCGTCGAGAGCCGCAGGCCGCTGATCGTCGCTTCCTCGGAGCCGCCCTGGACGCGGAAGGGCTCGGTGCTCCACTCGAGCTCGCGCAGCCGGCCGGAGAGGGCGAGGCCCTCGCCCGTGTAGCGCACCCGGCGAGGGTCCCGCGCGGAGACCTCGACCACGACGCGGCCGTCCGCGCGGATGCTCGCGCCCGCCGCCGCGGGCAGGGCGTCGAAGAGCGCCTGCGCGGGCAGCGCCGAGACGTCGAGCTCGAGGCGCAGCGGCCAGTCGCCGCGAAGAGCCCCGCGGCCCCTCAGGAACGTCGCCTCCCGCGGGTCCCCGCCCGCGTCGGTCCGGGTCGCGCCTTCGAGCTCGAGCCGCGCGCCGTCGGCCGTCGCGCCGAGCCGGACGCCGGGCAGGGGGCGGCCGTCGAGCGTCGTCTCCTCGATCGACACGCGGGCCGTGCCGACTGGCGCGTCCAGCGTGCCCGCGACGTCGAACGCGCCGCCGACGCGGCCGTCCAGCCCGCGCAGCGCCGCGGGCCAGCCCGGCGCGCGCCCGAGGCGGAGGCCGCTGGCCGAGCCGCTCGCCTTCGTCGCGCGCGTCGCGGTGTCGTAGGTTCCGTGCGCCTCGACCCGCCCGCCCGCGACCTCGGCGACGAGGCGCTCGACGTCGATGCGACCCTCCGCGAACGAGCCCGAGGCGGTCACGCGGAGCGGCTCAGTGACTCCGGCGAGCGACAGCCGGGCGTCGAGGTCGCCGCGCGCGGCCGGCTTTCCGTACGGGCCGTCGACCCGCAGGCGGCCGTTCAGCGGGCCGCGGGCCTCGACGCCCGCCGCGGCCAGCAGCGGGCCGAGCTCGAGCGCGCGGGCTTCGCCCTCCAGGTCCCACGCGCCGGACGCGGCGTCGAGCGGCAGGCCGCCGCGGACCACCGCCTGGCCGCCGCCCGAGCGGAGGACGAGCGGCTCGAGCGCGACGCGGCCGCCGGCGTAGCGGCCGGCGCCCTCGACCGACACCGTGCCGGCCGCGACCGTCCCGACCGGCGCGAGACCCTCGCCACGCAGCGCGAACGCGACGGTCGGCGCCTTCACGGGACCGGCGATCGTGCCGCGCGCTTCGATCGTTCCCGCGAGCTCCGGCCGCGCCTCGGCGCCGACGTCCGCGGCGAGCGCTCCCGCCGCCGCGAGCGGCACCGTCGCCTCGAACCGTCCGTCGACGTCCAGCTCCGGGGAAAGGCTCAGTTCGCCGGCGAGACGCGTGTCGCGGGCCTCGAGTCGCAGGCGGCGAAGGTGCACGCGCCGTCCCTCGACCGCGAGGTCGGCCGATCCGGCGAGAGGCACGCCGGGGGGGACGCCGCGGCGGGAGCCCGGGGCAGGCGCCGGGCGGAGGGTCAGCGAGCCGCTCGCGCGTCCCCCGGCCGGATCGAGGCCCTTCGTGGTGTAGCGCAGCGAGCCCTCGAGGAGGGCGCGGACCGGCAGGTCCGCGTCGCCCGCCGCCCGCGCCAGCGCGCGCACGTCGAGCGCGGCCACGCGGAGCCGCAGCTCGGTCGGCGAGACACCGTCGACGCCGACGACGCCGTCGGCCGCGAGGCGCGCCGCGCTGCCGGTCACCTCCGCCGTCTCCACCACCAGCCGTCGGGAGTCGAAGCGGCCGCTCGCCGCGGCGTTCCAGCGCCCGAGTGTCCCGACCGTGATTCCGCCGGTTGTGGCGAGGCGAAGCGTTCCCGTCGCGTCGCCTCCGGCGAGCGTGGCGCTCGCCTCGGCGAGGACGCGGCCCTCGACCCGCGCGCCCCCGGACGCGGCCGCGAGTCGCGCGATGTCCGCTCCCGCGCGCAGCGCGAGCCGCCCCTCCGTCGGAGAGACCCGCTCGAGGGCGCCGGACGCGTCGATGGAGACCCCGTCCGCGGCGACGGTCGCGCTCTCGATCGCGAGGCGCGCGCCCTCGACGACGAGGCGCCCTTCGCCCTTGAGCGGCTTCAGCTCCGCGCCGCCGCCGGGCGGGACCACGACGCCGTCGCGGAGGGTCACGCGCACGGCGCGGGGCGCGCCGCCCTCCTCGAGCGTCGCGTCGAGCGGGCCGAGCACCGCGTAGGCCGTGCCCCTGGCGTCGCGCAGCTCCACGCGCGCGTCGACGAGCTCCGCCGCGGCCAGCCGGTCGAGGGCATCCCACGGCCGGGCCGCGAGCCCGACGGCCGGCTCCGGCGGCTTCGGGCGGTCGGTGTCGCGCACGATGACGACCGGCCGCACGACCCGCAGGCGCACGCCCGCCCAGGGCCCGGCGGTCGCCTCCGCCCTCTCGACGTGGAGCGACAGTCCCTCCGCGTCGAGCTGAGCGTCCCCGACCTCGACCCGGCCGCGCAGGAGGTCGTAGTCGAGCGAGCCCAGCCGGACGCGTCCGTCGACGAGCGCGCTCAACTGCTTCTCGAGGATCGCGCGGACCGAGCTCCGGCCCGCCGGGAGGTGGAGGAACAGAAGCAGGACCGCGATCGCCGCGACCGCGAGAGCCCCGGCGACGAAGACGCCTCGTGCGACACGGCGCGGCCACGAGCGCCGAGCCACCGGCGCCACCGCCGGCTTCGGGCCGTCCGCCCCGCCGGAGGGAGGGATCTCGCTCAAGCGGGGACGTGCCTCGGGGCGGAGGGGAGTGGAGTCACGGGATCTCGGACGACGTCCGGTGGACGGGCGCCGAGATCCTCAAGTTACACGAGGGGATGGGCCGCGGCCAGCGGCCCCCGCCGTGTCAGTAGCTGAAGCCGGCGCGCACGTAGAACGCCGTCCGCTCCTCGCTCCGGGCGAACGTGAAGGCCACCGCGTTCGACCGGGAGAGAAGGCCGATCCAGAGGCCTCCGCCCCAGCTCGTGTGCCACGTGTCCGACGTCTCGCCACGGAGCCACACGCGCCCCACGTCGCCGAAGCCGAGGAGCCCCCACTCGCCGGGGAGCGCGACGAGGAAGCGCGAGAGGTAGAGGCGCATCTCGCCGTTGAAGTAGACCGAGCTGTCGCCGATGAAGCGGTTCGGGTGGAGGCCCCGGACCGCGTCGGCGCCCGAGAAGAAGCCGCCCCCGCCGATCGACGCGGCGCTGAAGAAAGGATACCGGTCGCCCAGCATGTGCTTGCCGCCGGCGCGCAGCGCGACGGTGGCCCGTCCCCTGGCCCCCGCCGTGAGATAGGTCGAGGCCGATCCCTCGACCCAGCCGTAGGTCTGCTCGACGTCCCAGCCCTTGGGGAAGCCCGCGGCGATCGCCTCCAGGACGAGACCCGAAACCGGATACCCGGCCTTCCCGAACGGCCCCGTGATCCCGGACCGCGCCGCCATGCCCTGCCGGTACGCCGTCCGCGTGTCGAGCTGGAGCCGCGCCCAGCCGCCGGCCTCGCCGAAGTTGCCGGAGCCGTAGGGGCGCTCCACGTTCACGAGGCGCGCGCCGTCGTCGGTCCGCGCGTAGCGCAGGACGGGCGCGAGCGTGAGCTCGAGGGGGCCGGCGAGCGGGAGCGTCAGGCTCGGGGCGACGACGAGCTGCTTCTGGGCGACCTTGTTGAAGTCGCCGTCGGCCGCCGTCTCCGTGTCGTTGCCGTAGCCGTAGTAGCGCAGGACCTCGAGACCCGAGAAGCGGGTCAGCATGCCCATCCGCACGCCGGAGTTCGCGCGGTTGAACTCGCCCTCGTACTCGACCTTGGGCTCGCTCGCGCCGAAGGCCCAGCCCGCGCGCAGCGTGTGGCGGCTCGCGTACGGCTGCTGGCGGAAGCCGTAGCTGACGGTCGAGAAGCCGCCGCCGACGAATACGCCGATGTCGGAGCCGTAGCTGACCCACGGCACCGGGAACCAGTCGCGGCCCCAGTCGCGCGGCGGGATCCACGGCGCGCCCTTGGGCCCCGGCGGCGCCGTGTAGGCGCGGCGATCCCAGGCCGTGCTCGGGCCCGCGACCACCCGGTCGCCGCCCTCGGAGTCGTAGACGCGCGTGCGGCCGGCCTTCGAGTCGTCGACGACGTCGGATCCGATCCCGGTCACGACCCGCAGCCGGATCGGCCCCTCGCGGCCCTCGGTGACGACCCGGTCGTTGCCCCCGCGCAGGTAGAGGCGCACCTCCTCCGTCTCGCCCGGCTCGAAGCGCCGGCGGAAGTACGCCGGCTGCGCCTGCCCGGCGGCGTCGAGGGCGGCGATCTCCACCTCGAGCGCCCCGCCCTCGAGCCGGCGGGCCCGAGCCTCCTCCGGCGCGTCGGTGCCCTGCACGTCGACCTCGCCCGCGAGATGGCGGTAGTAGACCTCGGCCTCTTCGACGAGCGCGTCGCGGCGCTTCTTCATCGCCGCCACGAGCCGCGCGCCGTCGATCGCGTACCACTCGGGCGGCATCCGGCGGGCCGCGCGCTCGATCGCCTCGTCGCTCACCCGCGCCGCGAGCTCGGCGGCCGCCTCGCGCCACGCGGCGCGGGGCAGCTCCGGCAGCAGCCAGCGGTCCTGCTCGCGGCCGTTGTAGGTGAGGCCGAGGATCCTGTCGTACTTCGGCCCGAACGTCCGGATCTGCGGAATGAACCCGGCGGCCGCCCGCACGAGCAGCCCCTCGTACCGGGCGAAGGCCTGGTCGCGGTCCTCGGGGATGGGGTGCCACCAGGCGTCGCCCGCGCGCCGGGCCCAGCGCCACTGCTTGCGGTGGCGGTCGAAGTCGGAGACGAGCACGTCGAAGAGCCGCGCCCTGAGGTACTCGCGCACGGCGGCCCGGTCGGCCGGCCCGGCCGCGAACCGCCGGTACATCTCCATGTGGTCGACGATCTCGACCGCGCCCTCGAACCCCGGGTGGGTCGCGGCCTCCGCGGTGGGGTACTCCGAGAGGGTGCCCACGACGCCGGCGAAGTCCTTCCGGAACTCGCCGAGGGCCGCGTCGTCGGGCATGACCACGATCCGGATCGGGAGGGTCGGGATGCCGGCCGCCCGGGCGAGATCGTCCGTGATCAGCGCGGCCGCCGGGTGCTGGGCGGCCATCTGGTCCTGCACGAGCTCCTCGACGAACGTCTCCTGCAGCTCCTCGGGCAGGATGTTGGACGGGTCCTTGTCGATGCTGCGGAAGGTGTAGGACCGCCCGTCGGGCCCGCGCAGGGCGAGGCCCTTCGTCTGCTGTCCGCCGACGCGCCGCACGGGCGCGAGGCCTCCCGCCTCGTGCGAGAGGTCGAGAACCTCCGCCACGAAGGGCGTCGTCCACAGGTCGCGGTACGAGCGGCCGAGCATCGCGGCGTGGAATCCGCTGGCGCCGTAGTGCGGTCCGACCGTCACCTTCCGCGTCTGCGGTCCGCCCTGCGCCTCGGCGACGGCCGCCGCCGCGACGACGGCCAGCGCCGCGCGCGTGACGCGGCCCGCGGCCGCGAGCCGCCGCTGCATGGAATGCCTCTGCACGGAGCCCTCCCGCCGGTGTGACCGGAGTCTAGCGCGAGTCGCGCCGCTCACCACCCGGTCTTGCGCTGCACCCCCGCGCCGAGCCCGTGTCGGGCCGTCGCGTGGTCGATCAGACGGCGCCGATCGGCGGCACGTCCTCGGGAACGTCCGGCTCGGGCTCCGGCGCGGGCGCCGGCTTCGCCTTCGGGCGGGGCTTCGCCGTGCGCTTCGCCCGCGCCGCCCTCCGCGCGTCCGCGGCGCCGGGCGCGGCGCCGCCCTTCTCGCCGGTGAGCTCGGTGCGGGCGGCGGCGAGCTCCTTCTTCTGCGCGTCGTCGACGGTCGGGAACGCGAGCCCGAGCTTCTCGAGCGCGAGGATGGTCGCTCCCGCCACGACGATCCGCGAGAACCACTTCTTGTCCGCGGGCACGACGTACCACGGCGCGTCCTTCGAGGCGGTCGCCTGGATCATCTCCTCGTACGCCCGCATGTACTCCTTCCAGTGGCGGCGTTCCTTCGCGTCGGCCGAGGAGAACTTCCAGTTCTTCTCGGGCCGGTCGAGCCGCTCGAGGAAGCGCCGCTTCTGCTCCGCCTTGGAGACGTTCAGGAAGAACTTCACGACCGCGACGCCGTTGCGGGCGAGGTAGCGCTCGTGGGCCGCGATGTCCTCGTGCCTCTCCTTCCAGATCCGCTTCGTCACGAGGGAGGGCGGCAGCTTCTGCTTGGCGAGGATCTCCGGGTGCACGCGGACGACGAGCACCTCCTCGTAGTACGAGCGGTTGAAGATCCCGATGCGGCCCCGCTCCGGCAGGGACTTCGCGGTGCGCCAGAGGAAGTCGTGGTCCAGGTCCTCGGCCGTGGGCGCCTTGAACGAGAAGACTTGGCAACCCTGCGGGTTGATCCCGGACATGACGTGCTTGATCGCCCCGTCCTTGCCCGCCGCGTCCATCGCCTGGAAGACGAGGAGCACCGCCCATCGATCCTGGGCGTAGAGCTTCTCCTGGAGCTCGGCGAGGCGCTCGATGCCCCGGGCGAGGTACTTCTCCGCCTTCTCCTTGGAGCCGATGCCGCGCGTGTCCCCGGGATCGAAGTCCTTGAGGCGGAACCGCCTCCCGCCCTCGACCCGGAAGGGCTTGACGAAGCTGGCGAGCCGGCCGTTGTCTGCCATCGGGGGGCCTCCTGAGGGGTGCGAAAATCTACCACTACTTCGTCGCCGGGGCCTGGCGGGCCTGAACCACCTCGAACGTGTAGGGGAGCTTCTCGACGACCGCGAAGCCGCGCGCGGCGAGCTCCTTCTTCGCCGCATCGGAGACGCGGCCGGTCGTCTGGAGCTCGACCTTCGTCGCGCCGAGCTCGGCTTTCGCCCGCTGGGCGACGTCGGCCGAGGCCTTGTCGAAGGCCTCCGTCCAGCGCACCCAGTCGACCGGCAGCAGCACGAGGGCGCGGCCGTCCTTCGTCCGGGCCACCATCGCCCGCGAGTCGGTCAGGATCTCGGTGACGCCCGCCTTCCTGTTCGCCCGGTCGAGCATCTCCGCCGACTCGACGAAGAAGGTGGCCTCGCGCTCGGTGTCCGCCTCCGCCGCCGCCTCGACGTAGTCGGCGCTGCCCTTCGCCTTGACCGCGGCCAGCGCCTCCGCGAAGCGGGTCTGCAGCGACAGCGTGAAGCCCTTGCTGAGGTAGAGCTTCTTGATGGCGGCGTCGCCCGCTCCCACGGACTTCAGCTTCTGCTCGTTGAGCTTCAGCAGCTCCTCGGGGTCCTTGCCCCACACCAGGTTGCCGACGCTCGCCGTGCCGCTCACGACCATCGGGACCGGGACCACGATCTTCGCGGCGAGGCCGCCCGCCGCGTCCACCTTGCCGAAGTCGGTGAGCGCCTTCTTGAGGACCGGGTTCGTGGTGTACGGGTCGACGCCCACCTTCTGTGCCCACTTGCGGGCGCCGCCGTTGACCCCGAGCACGGAGTACGCGATGCCGGTGCCGGCCTCGGCGGCCTTGTCGGTCGTCGACTTCTCGGCGCCTTCCTTCGGCTTGTCGTCTCCGGAGACCGCGTTCGTCGCCTGGTCCGCGGTGCGCTTCGCCTTGCGCCCGAGGTTCGTCCCGAAGCGCTTGAGGCCCCCGCCGATGCCCTTCACGGTGGCTTCGGGGTCCTTCACCGCCGACGCCACGCCCTTTCCCACGTTGACGACCGAGTCGCCCGCCGCCTTCAGGAAGACGCCGGTCTTCGAGACCTCGTCGAGCTGGGCGAGCGCCTTCGTCTCGTGCTCGCGCATGAGGAGCATGCTCCGGCCCTCGGCGTCGAGCGGGCCGAAGTCGGTCTTCAGCGCGAAGACGTGGAAGTAGCCCTCGGTCGGCACCGCCCCGTCGACCGTGAAGTGCGGCCCCTTGAGCTGAGCCGGCGCGAGGATCTCGGACGCCTGGAACGTCCGGGGTCCCTCGTAGTCGGCGGACGACGCGGCCGCGGCGGCGACGCACGCGAGGAGGGCGACGCGGGCAGAGGGGATTGTCATGTTCTCTCGCTCCGGTGGGTTCTGGATGCGCCCGGTCGAGCGCACCGCGAAGCCTACCAAAGGCCGGGTGCGCCTGCGCGTTCTGTCGCTAGAATTGACGGCGAAAGGCGGCCCGCGTCGTGGACACCCGTATCCAGAACGTGCTGCTCGTCGGCACCACGGCCTTCACCGCCGCCCTGTTGCTGAGCCCGATCGCGGCGCGCACGGCCCTCGCGCGGGCGTGGCTCCCGCCCGAGGACGGCGCCCGGCTCGGGCGCATGGCGGTCGTGCCGCGCATCGGCGGGCTCGTCGTCGTGGCGGCCTTCGCCTTCGCCCTCCTCGTGCTGCCGCCGATTGGCGGCTGGCTGCCGGGCCGGGCCGTGCCGCCGGTGGTGCCCCTCGTCGCCGCGGCGGCGTTCCTCGCGGGCGTCGGCCTCGTGGAGGACGTGCGCGGCCTCCCGCGCCAGGCGAGGCTCGCGTCGCAGGTCGCGGCCGCCCTCTTCCTGTTCTGGTGGGGCTACCGGATCGAGGACCTGGCCGTCCCGTTCTGGCGCGACGTGCCGCTCGCCGACGTCGCTCTCCCGCTCACGGTGGCCTGGCTCGTCGCGACCGCGAGCTTCTTCGAGGCCGTCCAGGGCCTCGACGGGCTCGCCGGCAGCCTCGTGCTGGCCACGACCCTGGCCCTTCTCGCGGCGGCCACGACCGGCCGGCACTGGGGCGAGGTCGCGGTGCTCGTCGCCCTCGCCGGCGCCCTCGCCGGCTTCGTGCGTTTCAACTTCGCGCCGGCCCGCATCTTCCTGGGGCGCTGCGGCACGCGGCCGATCGGCCTCGTCCTCGGCGCTCTCGCCGTGTCCGGCCGGCTGAAGTCGCCCGCCGTCCTCGCCGCGGTCATTCCGCTCCTCGCCCTCGTGGTGCCGCTGCTCGACGTGGCGCTGCCCTCGGGCGACCGACCGCGCCTGCCTCCCCGGGTGGTGATGGTCTTCTATGGCCTCGCCATCGCGATCGCCACGGTCACCCTGGTCCTGACCGAGGGCCTCACCCTCGCGTTCGGCGCGGCGTCGTCGCTCGCCCTGCTCGCGTTCGCGGTGACGGCCCGGGGGCTCGGCTACTGGCAGCAGAGCGGCACCCACCGCTGGGTCGTGGCCCGCCTCGCCGAGAGCCTCCGGCCCTCCGGTGACTCCACGATGCGGGCTCTCGAGGAGGACCTCGCGCGCGTCGACGACCTCGACACGGCGTGGCCGCGGCTGTGCGACGCGGCGTGGGCGCTCGGCCTCGCCGAGCTCCACATGACGCCTCGCTCGGGGTGGGAGGACCGCCTGCCCGAGCACCACAGCTTCGCTCCGGAGGCGGCGCGGCCGTGGCCCGGGGCGCCGGGGCGCGAGGCGACCTGGTCCTTCGAGCTGCAGACGGGCGAGGACGTGGTGGCGGACCTCGTCGGCCGCGCGCCGCTCGCGCCGACCGAGTTCTACCCGATGCGCTTCGTCGGCCTCGTGGAGCGCCTCGTGGCCCGCCAGCTGGCGGAGGGCCTCCTCGGCGGAGCGTCGGCGCCGCCGGCGCCGTCCGGCGGCCGGTAAGGGTCCGTTGCACCCGACGAACGTGCCGGTGCGCGTGCTCCTCGTCGAGGACGACCTCGACCACGCCGAGCTCGTGAGGCGCGTGATCGGCGCCCAGCCGCAGCCGGTCGAGCTCGAGGTGGTGGCGGACGGAGAGTCCGCGCTCGAGCGGCTGGACGCGGCGGAGCGTCCCGACCTCGTCCTCCTCGACCTGCGCCTGCCGCGGGCGAGCGGCCTTCGAGTCCTCGAGGAGCTGAAGTCGCGCCCCGGGCTCGCCGGCGTGCCGTGCGTGGTGCTGACGACGTCGGACGCGGAGCGCGACCGGGTGCGCGCCCGCGAGCTGCGCGCCGACGACTACCTCGTCAAGCCGGGCGATCCCGACAGCTTCGCCCGGATCGTGAGGGAGGCCGCGGCTCTGCGCTCGCCCCGCTAGCGCGCCGCCGCCGCCGCCACGTTCCAGCCTTCGACGGTGACGCTCGGCCGCGCCGCGCCGGCGTGCTTCGCCGCGTAGCTCGCCACGAGCTCGCGCGTCTCGCCGGGGAAGAGCGTCACGTAGTTGTCGCTCCAGACGACCGGCAGCACCTCCTCTCCGGTGCCGCCCTGGCGCACGGCGACGCGGACGAGGAAGGCGACGGCACGGGAGCGGTTCTCGAGCGTCACCGTCGCCTCGGCGAGGGGCCCCTTCACCGAGAACCGGGCGCTTGCCGCGACCTCGGCCGGCGGGAGCGCCTGCAGGCCCGTCAGGTCCGCGTACTCGGCGACCGGCGTGTAGTACCACTCCGACTTCGCCCAGTCGAGCGTCTCGGGCCGGGTCGAGAGCCAGTAGTCGTTGCGCGAGACCGCGCGCCCGGCGGCGTCCTCGAGCGAGAGAGAGACGAAGTACGCGCCCGTCAGCCGCTCCGGCGCGTGCAGCTCGAGCGCGCGCGCGACGCCGTCGGGAGAGACGTCGACGGTGGCCGCGCGGCGGAGCCTCTCCTCTCCGGCGGCGTCGATCACGCGGGCGATGAGGCGCAGGCCCGCGCGCGGCTCGAGCGTGTGGTTCACGACGACGACCGAGCGGTCGTCGTAGGAGTACTGCGCGTGCACCGGCTCGCCCGCCTTCTTCGCCCCGAAGTACGAGCCGCCGGGCCGCAGGTAGTAGTCGTAGAGGTGCCAGATCATCCCGGGCCAGGCGTTGTTGAGCATCCACTGGATGATCCCGGTCGAGGCGTACTTCCGGGCCGCGAAGCTCTCGAGCATCGCGCGGTGCGACTCGTAGGCCGCGGCCTGGGCCTTGCGGGAGTACTCCTCGACTCCGGAGGAGGGCCCGTAGCGGGCGTCGAGCGCGGCGTCGAACACGCGCATGTCCTTGAACGGCCCGCCGCCGCAGTGGTACGTCCAGGTGTCGCTCGGCGGCCAGAGCTCGCCCGCGGGGATGAACCGCTTCAGGCTCTCGAGCGGGGGCGGGGCGGGGCCCGGGCCGATCTCGGTCGCGAAGCCGTGGGGGCCGCCGAGCTTGGTGTCGGTGTACCAGTAGATCGGGGGCACCCACTCGTACGGTCCGCGCATCTTCATGCCGCTCGGGCCGCTGACGTCGGCCTTCTTCTCGGTGGCCGACGAGACGACGGGGTTCGGGAAGCCCAGCTCGCGCAGGACGTCGAGGTACGCCGTCTCGACCTTCGCCGGCGGCGGCCCGTCGCTGCCGTTCAGCCAGGTGAAGACCGACGCGCGGCCCCGCAGCCGCAGGACCTGGTCCCGCAGCGACGCGACGGCGACCGGCAGGTGCTCGTCCGTCCACTTGTCCCACTTCTCCCAGAAGTCGCAGCAGCACCAGCCCGGCATCACCAGGAGGCCCTCGCGGTCGGTCGCGTCGAGGAAGTGGTCGTCCTCGAGCTTTCCCTCGAGCCGGATGGTGTTGAGGCCCATGTCCTTGACGTAGCGGATCTCGGCGTCCTGCCGCTCCGGCGAGGTGCGCAGCAGCATGTCGAACGTCCAGCCCGCGCCGCGGACGAGCACGTTGCGGCCGTTGACCTTGTAGAGGAGGTGCCCGGCCGCGTCGACGTCGGCCGTGAACTCGCGGATGCCGAAGCGGCTCGCCGCCCGATCCGAGACGACGCCGCCGACGGTGGCGGTGAGCGCGAGGTCGTGGAGAGCCGGCTCCCCGTAGCCGACCGGCCACCACAGCTTCGGGCTCGCGATGGAGAGGGCGGGGAAGTCGGCCGGGGCGAACACGATCTCCCGCGACTCGCGGGGGCCGAGCTCGACCGACGTCTCGATCGCGATCGCGCCGATGGCGCCCCGGATCTTCGCCCTCACCGCCCGCGGCCGCGCGTTCCGCGCGAACACCTTCACCGTGAGCTCCGCGCGGGCTCCGCCGTCGACGAGCTTCGTGACGACCTGAGGGTGACGCAGGGCGACGGGCCCGCTCGACACGATCGACACGGGCCGCCACAGGCCCATCACCTTGTCCGGCGGCATCGGGTTCCAGTCGACGAACGTGATCGCGAGGTCGGTCGCCTTCGGCGGGTAGACGAGCACGGCCAGCGCGTTCGGGCCCGGCTTCGCGATCCCGGTCACGTCGATCTCGTGCACGCGGAAGGCGCCCGCGTCGTCCGCCGCGGTGGCGATGCGCCGGCCGTTGAGCCACGCGTCGAAGCGGTAGTTGACCCCGTCGAGGCGGAGCCACAGCGTCTGGCCGGCCGCGCTCGCGGGGAGCGTCGCCTCGGTGCGGAACCACCACGGGACGCGGAAGGGGCTGTCCTCCGGCATCTCGAGGTTGGAGAAGTTGTGGCCGATCGGGTAGCTCGTGCCGGGGAGGGAGCGCAGGTTCTTCCCGACGAAGGGGTCGGGGTAGGTGCCGTCGGCGACGAGGGCGGCGACGACGGTGGTCGGCACCGTCGCGCGGTGCCAGCTCCTCCTCGTCGGCACGCCGGGGCGCGCGAGAGACTCGCCCGTGCCCTTCACGTCCGCGGAGGACGCGATCGACCAGCCTCGCGCGAGGTCGACGCGCAGCGGCGCGCCTTCCGCCCGCGGGCCGATGACGAAGCCGACCGCCGCCGCCGCGACCCACGCCGTTGCCCGGTGCATGCCGCCCTCCCGTGACGGTGGCGAGGCTACGTCCTCGCCGGCGCGAGGGTCAACCCGCGGCCGTGTCGCCTCTGCCCGAGACCTCGATCTCGCGGCTCGCCTCGGCGGCGAGGAACGCGCCGCCGAGCAGCACGAACGCCTCGACGTAGACGAACACGAGGAAGCTCACCGACACGTGGAAGGGGCCGTGGCTCGCGGCGAGGCCCATCCGCGGCAGCGCGAGCAGGAACCCCCAGCGCGCGACCTCGCCGACGATCGCGGCCAGGGCCGCCGCCGGCGCCGCCGCCGCGAGCGGGACGTGGCCGTGCGGCAGCAGGCGGTAGCCGAGCAGGATCGCCGCCGCCGCGGCGAGCAGCGTGCCGAGCCACAGGGCGCCGAGCCGCCAGGGCCCGCCGAGCGGCGTCGCGACCAGGACCACCGCCACCGCGAGCGCCCAGAACGCGATCGTCAGGCCGAGGCCGACGAGCTGGTTGTGCCAGTAGGGCCGCGGTCGGGTGAAGCCCCACAGGCGGTTGAACGCCATCTCGAGCGGGATGAAGACGCCGGCGCCGCCCAGGAAGATCCACAGCGCCGCCTCGACGCTGAGCTGGTCGCGGAAACGCAGCGAGGAGAGCTCGAGGTTGCGGATCACGAACTCCTGGCCGGCCGGGTAGTAGGTCTGGAGCGCGAGCTTCACCACCTGCTGCGCCTCGGGCGAGCGGGCGACGTCGCGCGCGAGCGAGACCATGAGGAGGCTCAGCGGGTAGAAGCCGAGCATCGCGAAGAAAGCGAGCGCGCCGCAGAGCGCGTGGGTCTCGATCGAGAGGAAGAGGTAGCCGGCGAGAGGGAGGGGGTTGCGCAGCCGCCGTGCGAGGACGCGCCGGAACGCCCCCCGGCTCCCGGTGGGAGGCGTCGGCGTCATGCGCATCAGGGTACCGCAGGCGGCGCGCGGCGCCGAAGGCGGCCGCCTGCTAGAGTGGGCCGCCATGGCGGGCTGGGCGCTCGATCTCGGCACCACCAACTCGGCGCTGGCGCGATGGGACGATGCGGCGGGCCAGCCGCAGCTCGTCGAGCTGCCGGCGATCTGCCGCCAGCCGTCCGGCGACGAGCCGCTCGAGGCGCCGCGCATGGTCCCGACCGCGGTCCACCTCCTGGAGCGGCCGGGGCTCGTCGGCCGGGTTCGCGACTGGGTGGCGCCCGGCCGCGCGCGGCGCGCCCTCGTCGGCCGGCTCGCTCTCGAGCGAAACCGGGACGCGCCGCAGCCGGCGTTCGTGCCCGCGTTCAAGCCCGCGCTCGTGGCCGAGCCGACGCGGCCGCTCGGCCGCCTCGGCCGGCGCCCGGTCACGGCCCGCGAGGCGGCGGCGGCCTACCTCCGCGAGCTGCTCGCCGAGGCGCGTCGCGAGACGGGCGAGCGGGTCCGGGACCTCGTGGTCACGGCCCCGGTCTCGGCCTTCGAGACCTACCGGGCCGAGGTGCAGCTCGCGCTGCGGCGGCTCGGGGTGCGGCGGGTGCGGTTCCTCGACGAGCCGGTCGCGGCCGCCCTCGGCTACGGCGTCGGCCTCAGCCGCGACCGGCGCGCGCTCGTCGTCGACATCGGCGGCGGCACGATGCACGTCGTGCTCGTGGCGCTCTCCGCCCGCGGCGCCCTCGCCGGCCAGGCGCGCGTCCTCGCCAAGAAGGGCCGCTTCCTCGGCGGCAACGCCGTCGACGGCTGGGTGCTCGAGGAGGCCTGTCGCCTCGCGGGGCTGCCCGCGCCGGAGGCGGACGGCGACGAGGCGGCGCGCTTCTGGCGGCGGCTCATGATCGCCGAGGCCTGCCGCGTCAAGGAGGCCGTGCACTTCGACGAGACGGCGGTCTTCCGCGTCGTGCCGCCGGGCGTGGGCGCCTCGGCGGCCACGCCGCTGACGTTCACCCGTGCCCAGCTCGCGTCTCTCCTCGAGGCGAACGGCTTCTACCGCGGCCTCGAGGCCTGCCTCGACGCCGTGCTCGCCGAGGCGACGGCGTCCGGCGACGACGTCGACGACGTCCTCCTCGTCGGCGGCTCGACGCTGCTGCCCGGCGTCTTCGCCCGGCTCGAGAGCCGCTTCGGCCGCCAGAGGATCCGCGCCTGGCATCCGTTCGAGGCGGTCGCCCTCGGCGCCGCGTGCTACGCCGCCGACCGAGCGTTCGCCGCGGACTTCATCGTCCACGACTACGCCTTCGTCACGCACGAGCCGGGGACCGGGAACCCGCAGCACACGATCGTCGTCCCGCGCGGCACCCGCTTCCCGACGCCGCCCGACCTGTGGAAGCGCCAGCTCGTCCCGACGTGCTCCCTCGGCGAGCCCGAGTCGGTCTTCCGCCTCGTCATCTGCGAGGTCGAGAAGGCGGAAGGCGAGGCGAGGCGCTTCGTGTGGGACGCGGCGGGCGACCTCCGGAAGGTCGGCGGGGCGGGCGGGCAGGACGAGGTCGTCGTCCCGCTGAACGCGTCGAGCCCGACCCTCGGCTACCTGGACCCGCCCCACGACCCGCGCGACCGTCGCCCGCGCCTCGAGATCGCCTTCGGCGTGAGCGAGGAGCGCTGGCTCGTCGCCACCGTGCAGGACCTGCTCACGCGCAGGGAGCTGATGCACGAGGAGCCGGTCGTCCGGCTCGTGTGATGGACACGATCGTCCCCGTCCTCGTGGGCGGTCTCGCGGTGGGCCTGGCGGTCGTCGGCACGGCCCTTCGCCTCTACGCGTGGATACGGAACCCGAGCGAGCATCGGGAGGCCTGGCGCGCCGGCGCGAGGCGCGTCGACCTCGCGAGGCGGGAGGAGGCCGGCGACACCGTGGCCGGCTGGGTCGGCGATCTCCGCGTTCAGATGTCGCCCTATGGCCGATCGAGCGAGGCGCCGGGCACCAATCTGACGATCTGCGGCCCCGGCCTCGCTGCCTCGCGATTCTCTTTCCGCGCGGAGTCGCTCGACACATCCGTCCTCCGGAGGGCCGGCCGAGCCGACGTCGAGACGGGCGACGACGCGTTCGACCGGCTGGTGTGGATCACCGGTCCGGAGTCCCTCGTCCTCGCGGTCCTCGACTCGCCGACGCGGGCCGCGGTATCGGCGCTCGTGCGCCGACAGCTCGCGCGGCCAGGCCGTTCCTCCTTCTACGCGAGCGGCTCCTTCGACGACGGGACGCTCAGGCTCGACCTGCCGGAGGAGCTGCCGCCCAGCGAGACGACGAACTGGCTCGGGGAGCGCCGCCGCGTCGAGGAGGAAGACTCCTACCTGTACATGGGTGGCCTTCCGGAGCACCTCGAGGACGCGGTGGAGGCGGCCGTGGAGTTCGCCCGCCGCCTCGTGGCTCCGAAGGACGTGGCGGCGAGGCTCCTCGAGAACCTCAGGACGGAGCCCATGGCCGGCGTACGCCTTCGAATTCTCCAGTGCCTGCTGAAGAGCTCCCCGCGCGCGGAGGCCGCGTCGGCCGCGGTCGAGCTCGGCCTGGAGGATCCCGACGCCGGCGTCCGAGTCGAAGCCGCGGTCGCGGCGGGTGCGCGGGGGCGCCCAATCCTCCTGGGCGTCGCACGCGGCGAAGGTGCACCGGACGCGACGAGCGCCCGCGCCGTGGCCATCCTGGCCGACAGCCTGAGCGTCTCGGATGCGAGCGAGGTTCTGCGCCACGCTCTCCGCCTGCGCAGGAGAGCGGCGGCGCGAGCCTGCGTGCGCGTGCTCGGCGCCCGCGGCGACAGGGATGCCCTGGCCATGCTGACGCGGGTGCTCGTCGTCGAGCGCGGCGAGGAAGGGGACTGGGCCGCGGAGGCGTTGGGCGCGACCGGCGACCCCCGTGGCGAGGCCGCCCTTCTCCACGAGCTCGACGCCCGGGAGGAGACGCGACGCCTCGCGGCCGCCCGGGCGCTCGGCGAGGCCGCTTCCGTCTCCGCCGTGCCCGCCCTGCGCCGGCTCGAGGAGAAGGACGCGCGCCTGCGGCGCGCCGCCCGCGAGGCGATCGCCCGCATCCAGGCCCGGCAGGCCGGCGCCGAGCCGGGGCAGCTCTCGCTCGCCGAGGACGCGACCGGTCGGCTCTCTCTTTCGAACGTGGAAGCCGGCCGTCTGTCCCTTCCGCCCGATCACGGAGGAACTCGCTGATGGGCTCGCTCGTCGTGATCGCCGTCGGCGGTCTCGTCGCGTGGGCGGCCCTGCGACTCGCCATGCTGCGGCGGGAGGCCCGCTTGCGGTCCTGGCGGAAGGCCGCCGCGGATGCGGGCCTCGAGGGCGTGGCGGAAACGGAACGCTTCTTCGGGCACGAGCTGACCGGCCGCTCCGGGCCGCTGGCCGTGAAGTTCGAGCGCTTCCAGCGGGGCGGTGGCAAGGGTCCGGCGGGAACCCGGATCGAGATCGCCGGTCTCGGGCACGGCGATTTCGGCCTCGCGTTCCGACGCGAGGGGCTCGGCGCCCGCCTCGATCGCGTCCTCACCGGCGAGCGCGACATCGAGACGGGCGACGCCTCCTTCGACCGCGAGGTCTTCGTCAGCGGCCGGCCGTCGCTGGCCCACGCCGTGCTCGGCGCCGAGGCGCGCGCCGCCGTGCTGGCCCTCGCGCGCGGCCGGAT
This sequence comes from Vicinamibacteria bacterium, assembly GCA_046331285.1. Classification (GTDB taxonomy): domain Bacteria; phylum Acidobacteriota; class Vicinamibacteria; order Fen-336; family Fen-336; genus DATBSL01. The sequence goes on along the minus strand of JAXLRD010000007.1, from coordinate 105,487 downwards.
CCCCGTCCCGGGCGGGCCCTGGGTGGAGGCCGACGTCGAAGTCGACCGCGGAAAGATCAAGGTCGAGATCACCGAGAGCGTCTTCGACGACGCGGAGCGCCCGGCCGTCTCCGGCGCGCTCGTGCTCTGGCTGCTCGACGCCGCGCGGCGACTGGCCGCGCCCGAGTCGGTCCCGGTCGCGATCGCGGTGCGGGCGGCGGCCGATCCGGAGCCGGGCGTGCGGCTCGCCAGCGTCCGGCACCTGATCGAGGCGTTCGGCTCCGACCCGTCGACGCGGCCCGCCCTTCTCGGCGCGCGGACCGACCCGGACGCGCGCGTCCGCGTCGAGGCTGCGCAGGCCCTCGGCGACGACGGCGTCGAGACGCTGCTCGGTGTCGTCCGCGAGGAGCGCACGGAGGACGCGCTGCGCGCGAGGGCGATCCTCGCCCTCGGCGGTCGGCTGCCGGTCGATCTCGCGACGGTCATCCTCGGCCGCGCCGGAGATGCCGCGCAACGGGCGAGCGGGCTTGCCTGCGTCGATGTGCTCGGGGCGACGGGTCCGCAGGCCCTCGCCGCGCCCAGGCGGCGCTGTCGTCGCGCGACGGCGAGGTGGCCGTCGCGCCGCGCGGGCCTCGCTCGAGTGGGTGAGTCCTCGGCCGAAGCGCTCGTCGCGGCGCTCGCGGACCCGCGGCCGGCCGTGCGCGTCGCCGCGGCGGAGTCGCTGGGCCGCGTCGGTTCCGTCGAGGTCGTGCCGCTGCCGCGACGCCGCCGAGCGCTCGGACGATGGCGGGATGCGGCGCGCGGTGCGGCAGGCCGTCGCGAGCATCCAGGCGCGGTCGCCGGGGCCGAGCCCGGGCAGCTCTCCCTGGCCGGCGGCGAATCGGGGCAGCTGTCGCTGGCCGACGAGAGCGGCGCGGGCGGCGAAGTCAGCCTCGTCGAAGAGCCGGCCGAGGCGCCTCTCGAGCCTCTCCCCTCGGCGCCCGAGCCGATCGCGGACGAGGAGGAAGCCTCGCCGGCCCCGCGGCCTCAGCGGCCGGGGACCATCCAGGGGAAGACGTAGGCCTGCAGCATCGCCACGACGCCCATGAGCGCCGTGAGCAGCAGGCTGTGGCCGACGACGCGGCGCAGGATCTCGCCCTCGCGGCCGACGGCGCCGACGCCGGCCGCGCCGACCGAGAGGTTCTGCGGGCTGATCATCTTCCCCATCACGCCGCCCGAGCTGTTGGTGGCCGCGGTGAGGATCGGGTCGAGGCCGGAGACCTTCGCCGTCGTGGCCTGGAGCGGGCCGAAGAGCGTGTTGGACGACGTGTCGCTGCCCGTGAGAAAGACCCCGAGCATCCCGATGAACGCGGAGAAGAACGGGAAGAGGGCGCCCGTCGCGGCGAGGGCCAGGGCCAAAGAGCTCGTCATGCCCGAGTAGTTCATGACCGTGGCGATCGACAGGATGAAGGCGATCGTGACGATCGGCCAGCGCAGCTGCCGCAGGGTCCGGCCGAAGGTGATCGCGAACGCCGCCGGCGGGGCCCCGAAGGCCAGCATCACGAGGAAAGCGGCGGCCGACGCGGCGAGCACCAGAGTGCCGGCGGAGGTGAGCGCGTCGAACCGGTACACGAGAGGGTAGGGCGCGGGCTCGGGCGCGACCGGCGGCTCCCGGTACACGAGCGGGGCCTTCCGTCCGTCGGCGGTCTCCGCGTACGACCCCGGCCATGGCGCTTCCCACTTCACGTTCTTCAGGCCGGCCGACGCCGCGGCCTGGCCCAGGAGGACGACCGCCACGAGGATCGCGTACATCCCGTAGGCCCGCGCGACGCGCGCGCGAGGGTCGCGCCGGGTCTCGTCGGGCGTCGCGGCCCCGCCGCCGGGGCCGCGCCAAACCTCGGCGGGCTTCCAGAACCGCAGGAGGAGGGCCACCGCGCCGAGCGACGCGAGCGACGAGAGGATGTCCGTCAGCTCCGGGCCGGCGAGATTCGACACCGCGAGCTGAACGGCGGCGAAGCTCACGCCGGCCGCGGCGACCGCCGGCAGCACCTCGAGCATCCGCCGCCAGCCGGCGAGCAGGACCACGAGGTAGGCCGGGATCACGAGGGAGAAGATCGGGAGCTGGCGGCCGACCATGGCCGAGAGGTCGCGCGTCGTCTGGGCCGTGTCGCGGCCGAGGATCGGGGCGAGGAGGCCCCCGAGCGTCGTCACCGGGATGCCGATCGAGCCGAAGGCCACGGGCGCCGTGTTGGCGACGAGGGCGAGCACCGCCGCCGAGACGGGCTCGAAGCCGAGGCCGGCGAGCATCGAGGCGCTGATCGCGACCGGCGCGCCGAAGCCGGCGATGCCCTCGATGAGCGCGCCGAAGCAGAAGGCCACGAGCAGGCACTGCACGCGGCGGTCGGCCGTGAGGCGGGCGAGCGAGCGGCGGATGACGTCGAAGTCGCCGCTCGCGACGGTCAGGTTGTAGAAGAAGACCGCGTTCAGGACCACCCAGCTGATCGGCCACAGGCCGTAGGCCATGCCGTGGGTGGCGGCCGCGGCCGCGAGCGGCGGCGGCATCCGCCAGACGAACACGGCCAGCCCGAGCGCCGTGCCCGCCCCGGCCACCGCCGCCTTCCATGGCGCGACACGCACGACCGCGAGGAGCAGGCCCAGCACGACGAGCGGCGCCGCCGCGACGAGCGCCGAGAGCGTCGTGCTGCCGGCCACGGGATCGTAGGCGGGGTGGAAGGCGCCCGGCATCGCCGGGATTCTATCCGGCCGTCTGGTATCGTTGGGGCGCCGTGGACACCGACGCGCGCCTCCTCAGACTCCGCGACTCGATGCAGCGCGACCTCCGCGACAACGTGCTGCCGTTCTGGCTTGGGCACGTCCTCGACGAGAAGGCCGGCTTTCGCGGCCTCGTCGCCGAGGACGGCCGGGCGGACGAGGCGGCCCCGATGGGCGGCGTCCTCTGCGCCCGGCTGCTGTGGACCTTCTCGGCCGCGTATCGCCGCACCGGGGATCCCGGGCACCGGCGGGCCGCCGACCACTTCCGTTCCTGGCTGACCGGGCGTTTCCTGGACGAGCGGTACGGCGGCATCTACTGGATGCTCGACCACGCGGGCCGGCCCGTCTCCGAGCGGAAGCAGACCTACGCGCTCGCCTTCGCGACCTACGCCCTCGCCGAGCATCACCTCGCGACGGGGCGCCCGTCGTCGCTCGACGAGGCCCTCTCGCTCTTCCGCCTGATCGAGGAGCGCGCGGCGGACCGCGTCCACGGCGGCTACTTCGAGGCGCGGGCCCGGGACTGGTCCGCGCTCGAGGACGTGCGGCTGAGCGACAAGGACCTGAACGCCCCGAAGTCGATGAACACCCACCTCCACGTGATGGAGGCGTACGCGGCGCTCGTGCGCGCGGGCGGAGGGGGCGCGGTGCGCGACCGGCTGCGCGACGTGGTGGAGGTCCACCTCGACCGGATCGTCGATCGCTCCACCGGCCACCTCGTCCTCTTCTTCGACGAGACCTTCGGGCCGGTCTCCCGCGGCGTCTCCTATGGCCACGACATCGAGGCGAGCTGGCTTCTCGTCGAGGCGGCCGAGGAGGCCTCGGATCCCGAGCTTCTCGACCGGGCCCGCGCGGCGGCCGTCGCGATGGCCCGCGTCGCGCTCGCCGAGGGCTTCGACGCCGAGCGCGGCGGCCTCTTCGCCGAGCGCGGCGAGGACGGCCACCTCGACGACGACAAGCACTGGTGGATGCAGGCCGAGGCCGTCGTCGGCTTCGTGAGCGCGTTCGAGCTCTCGCGCGACCCCGTGTTCCTCGACGCGGCCGAGCGGACGTGGGCGTTCGTCGAACGCTTCGTGCTCGACCGCGAGCACGGCGAGTGGCGCTGGCGCGTGCGCCGCGACGGCTCGCCCGTGCCGGGCCTGCCAAAGGTCGAGCCGTGGAAGTGCCCGTACCACAACTCTCGCGCCGCCCTCGAGGTCGACGCGCGCGTCGGGCGGCTCGTCGCGCGCTGACGCCTCCGCTTTCGCCGCTTGTGGAAATCCTGTGCGGGAGCCTGTGCGCTTCGTGTGCGTGGCCGGCGGATCGGAAGCGGGAATCCTGTGGAGAACCGACCACCGGGTGGTGGAAAAGCTGTCGATGACCGCCCGTCCGGCTGTGGACGGGTTGTGGAAACTTCTACGACCGACACGGACAACGGACACCGGAAACTGCCTTTTCTGCTTGAGACGGACAACGGAGCAAAGGAAGGGACAGCACAGGACAGGGGCCCTGATGCCGGAGCGGGGATTCCGAGCCAGGTCTTTCGACCTGGCTCGGGGCCTTACTTCGTGACCGTGAACGTCAGGGCGTTGGACTGGCGGCCCTGGGGGTCTTCGAGGACGATCGCGTAGGCCGCGGGCTTGACGCTGTCGTCGAGCTGGACGAGGACGTTGCAGAGCGTGCCCGAGCACTTCTGGCGCACGACCATCATGCCGTGCGGCGAGTCGCGCACCCCGACCAGCCGTGCGTGGAGGTCGGCCGTGAGTCCGGTGCCATGGAGGTCGAAGAGCACCCGGCCCGGGCGCTTCACGGCCAGCGGCGAGAGTGTCGCGAGAACGGCGGACTCGCGGGGCGCGTCCGCCGCGGCGGCCGGCGCCGAGGTCGTGACCGGCGCGGCGGCCGGAGGCGGCGCCGCCGGGGCCGTCGTCGTGGCGGCGGGGGTCGTGGCGGCCGCCGTCGTCGGCGCCGGCTCCGCGGTGACCGCGCGCGCCGGTGCGGCGGGCGCGGAGAGGGCGGCCGGAGTGGGCGTCGGCCGTGGCGCCGTGGTCGGCGTCGGCGTGGGCCCCGGCTGCGTGGCGGCGGCGGCCATCGCGGGCTCGGCCGTCGGCGTCGGTTCCGCCGTCGGCGCGGCGACCGCAGGCGCCTGCGCGGCCGCCGCCGTCGGCGCGACCGCCGCAGGCGGCGACGGCTGGCCCTTCTCCCGGGTCATCCAGAAGTAGCCCGCGCCGGCCCCGGCCAGCAGCACCACGGCCGCGGCGATCAGCGGCACCTGCGAGCGGGAGGGCTCGCGGCCGTGGCCGTCGAACGTCGGGGACGGTCGTCCCGCGGCCTTCTTCGGGCGCTCGGTGCGGGCCGCGGCCGGCTTCGGCGCGGGCTTCGGCGCCGCCGAGCGCGAGCCGCCGCCGCGCTGGGCCGCGGCCTGGCTCGCGAGCTCCGCCACGTACGAGAGATCGGCGGGCCGCCAGTCGGGCGAGCTTTCGAGGCACGCCATGACGGCGTCGCAGAGGTCGCCCGGCAGGTCCGGGCGCGCCTCGGAGAGGTGCGACGGCGACGCGGCATAGGGGCGCCCGACGAGGGTCTCCCAGACGATCGCTCCGGCCGCGTAGACGTCGGAGGCCGCCGTCGCGGGCCCGTCGCCCTCGCGCTCGGGCGCCAGGTAGTGCCGCGCGGCGGGGCCGGCGAGCGCGTCGGCGAGGTCGCAGCTCGCGCCGGAGACCTCGATGCGGGACGGCTCGAGGCCGGCGAGCTGCTCGCCGCGGCCGTGGGCCTCGTTGACGCCACGGGCCAGAAGCTCCACGACGTGCAGCCTCTCCACGACCGACGGGTCCTTCCGGAGCCAAGCGTCGAGCCTCATGGACGACGCAGGCTAGCCGTCCGCGCACTCCGGGTCAAGGCCCCGTCCCCGCGCCCGTGTCCGCGCGCGGCTAAAGGCGGCGCCCCGCGCGGTGGAGAGACGCGCGGACGGGAGCGGGAATCCGCGTGCCGTAGGCCGCGTCCCACGCTCCGCTCGTCAGGCCGTACGCGGTCGTGCTCCCGACCTGGCTGTGGTGATAGAGGTGGTGGCGCTTGATGTAGCGGAAGTACGGGTTCTCGAAGTGGTAGAAGTGCACCGAGTGATGCACCCACTCCTCGATCACGTAGGCCTGAACCATCCCCGCGAGGAAGGCCATCGCGGTGTGCGGCGGGACGAGCGAGGCCGCGAGGGCCATGGGGATGAGGAACGGCGCCGTGTCCTTGATCGTGCCGTTGATGTGGTTGCCGTCCCACGGCCGCCGGTGATGCTCGACGTGCAGGTGGTCGAAGAGCCGGTGCGTCCAGTGCCTGAGCCCCGGCCCGTCGGGGAACACGCCGTGCAGGATGTGGCGGTGCACGAAGTACTCGAGCCAGGTCCAGAAGACGACGCCGAGTGTCCACCAGGCGGCGGTCGCCGCGGCGTTCGATCTCGCCCCCAGGGCGAGGGCGACGGCGCTCAGGACGGCGTACACGACGGTGGTCGGGTACAGGCGACGACGACCCTTACGGGCCTCCTCGGCCCAGCGAATGGATCCAGCGGTCTCCACGGCAACATCCTCCGCTTCGGCCGGTCCGCGCAAGGCCGCGCGGACCACGGCCCCGAGAAAAGAATGGCGCTATAGAGAGGTGTACGCAAGAGTGCCGGCGCGCGTTCGATCACGCCTCCGCGTGAGGGGGATCGACGGGATTACTGGCCGGGCGCGAGGGGCGGGAAGCCCTTCCGGCGGGCCTCCTTGTCGACGACCGAGACGAAGTCGTTGATGCGGGGCAGCTTCTTCCCGTTCACGTAGAGGGTCGGCGTCGCGTTCACGCCCAGGCGGTTGGCCTCGGCGATCTGCGCGGCGAGCGTCTCCTTCGTCTTCGGGTCGTCGAGGCAGCCCTGCAGCGCCGCGCCGTTGAGGCCCGCCTCTCCGGCGATGCGCACGACGTCGGCCGGGGTCGGGTTGCGCAGCTCCGTCGAGAACACGCGGTCGTGGTAGGCCTCGAACTTGCCCTGGCGCTGCGCGCAGACCGCGCCGAGCGCCACGTTGCACGCGCCCGGGTGGGTCGACTGCTTGAGCTTCGGGTTGCACTCGGCGTCGAGCGGGTAGTTCTTGAAGTACACGCCGACGCGGCCTCCGGCCTGAGGAACGAACTGCACGAGCGCGCCGGCCAGGCTGCGGCAGAACGGGCAGAGAAAGTCGGAGTACTCGACCACCTTCACCGGCGCCGTCGCCGGCCCGCGGAGGGGCGCCGAGGCGACGTCGATCGCCTCGACGGCGGCCGTGTCGTACTCGTGCTGCGCCTTCTGAGTGAAGTACGCCTCGAGCTTGCGCGGGTCGTCGAGCGTCTCCTGGAGCTTCTGGGCCCGGTCCTGCCAGTACTTCGCGTCCTGTGTCCCCGAAGGCGCGGCGAGGAGCGGCGGCGCGCTCGGCGCGGCCTCGGCCGGAGCGGCGGACGCGGCCGGTGCGGGCGCTGCGGCCGGTGCGGGAACCGCGGCCGGCGCCGTCCTCTCGGCCGGCGCGGCGACCGGAGCGCCGAGGAGGCTCGCCTGCCGCCGCGCCGCGCGTTCGGCGAGCCAGCCGTTCGCCGCGACGACGGCCGCGGCCGCGAGGAGTGCCCCGGCGCCCCAGGCCGACGCCATCGTCCGGCCCTCGGGCCGGCCCGCGGCCTCGGAAGTGCCGCTCGACCTCCGCCACGCCGGCAGGAGGGCCGCGAGGGCGAGCGCGCCGAGGACGTAGGTGGCGATGCACAGTCGGCAGAAGGCGTGGATGGAGAGCGCCTGCACGGCCAGGAGCCCGACGTCGACGAGCAGGCCGAGCCCGAGGGCGGCGACGACGACCGCTCCCACGGCGTCGCGCAGCTCCGGCGGGCCCGCGAGGCCGAGGAGCAGCGCGAGAGAGACGGACAGGTAGAAGACGAGGCCCAGGCCGGCGAGCGGCATGCCGCCGACCTTCGACCACGAGGAGCGGGCGACCTCGTCGCAGCCGCTCGTCTTCCCGTCGCCGCAGACTTCGTTCACCGCCGTCACGGCTCCGCGCTCGCCGTGGTGCTGGAGCAGCAGCAGGCCGGAGACGGCCGCCGCGGCGAGGCAGAGGCACAGCGCCGCCGCGAGACGTGTCGTCGCGCTCGAACCCAATTGAACCTCCCGAACGAATGGATCTTACCGGATGCCGCGCGGCCCGCGGGCCGACCCCTGCCGCGGAGAATGGTCACCCGGCCGCGCGTCGCGATCGTCGGCGGAGGCTTCGGCGGGCTCGCCGCGGCGAGCCCTTCGCTCAGAAGCGGACGAGCACCCCGCCCGTCGCGTGCAGGTCGTGCTCGGCCTTGCCGCTCAGGTACTGGTCGATCACGAGGTGGTCGACCACGTCGACGCGCGCGCCCACCCGGCCGAAGTAGGCCTTGAGGCCGGCGCCGAAGCGCACGACGAAGTTCGTGCGGGCGGAGCGCGAGTCGTAGGTCACGCCGCCGGCGCCCGCGGTCACGAAGGGCCGCACGTCGCCGCCGAGAAGGTCGTAGGTCAGGCCCGCGCCGTAGTGCCACGCGGTGACGTCGCCGCCGCCGAAGCCGCGTCGGTCGACGGGACGCCCGCCGCCGCGCATGCCTTCCATGCCGCGGAAGCGCCCGCCCATCGGGCCGCCGAAGAGGCCGTTCATGGACGTGCGGAAGCTCTCGGCGAGGCCCGCGCGGTCGTAGTCGCCGGCGCGATAGCAGGGGCCGCCGGCGCCGCACACGCCGACGTCGGCGCGCAGGTCGTGGCTCGGCGCGACCGCGAAGTCGGCCTCGACCGCGAGCTGCTTGCGCAGGTAGAAGGCGTAACGCGCGCCGAAGAGGGCGCTCGTGCCGAGCTTCGCCTCCGTGCTCACCTGCACGCTGCCGGTGACGGCACGCTCGGGGAAGCCGGGGAAGCCGGGGAAGCCGGGCAGCTCGGGCAGCCCGAACGAGTAGCTGTTTCCGCCCTTCGCGTCGAGGATCGACGCGCCGCCGAAGACCGAGATCTCGTTGCGGGCCGGATCGAGCTTCGGCTCGTCGGCGCGGGCGGGAGAAGCGGCCGTCGCGGCGGTCGCGGCGAGGAGGGCGAGGGTCAGGGGGCGCAGCATGGGTCGGGTCTCCCTTCGATCGGAACGCCACGATTCCACCACGGAGCGTCCGCGCGAGGTGTTCGGACGGCGTACGGGGAATGCAAAATTCGGTGGCCGTCCCCTCCCGCGCTACGAAGCGGGATCGAGGTGCCCCCGCTCCGCGTCGCCCATCTCCATCCCGCCCGGGAAGTACTCCTTCCATCGGCGCGTGACGAGGGCCGCCGTGTCGGGGTCGCACGACACCTCGTCCGGGAAGCCCGGCTTGCGGCGCGCGTCGATCAGCACCGGCGGCTCGTGGACGACGTGGTGGCGCACGACGCGCGTGGCGGCGGCGTGGACGTCGGCCGCGGGCTCGAAGCGGGTGAAGGTCGTCCAGAGGAAGTTCATGGCGCTCGCCGCGGCCCGTCGCGGCTCGTCGGTCAGCACGAGCAGCGGCCAGCCGCGGAAGGCGGGGTGGGCGGCGATCCGCGCGGCGGCGCCGGGGTCGTCCGCGAACGAGGGGCCGCCGACGACGAGGCAGCCGCCGCAGAAGACGCGCACGTCGGTGACCCCGGCCGGCGGGGGCTCGGCCGGCCGGAACTCGCGCGGCAGCTCGCGCACGGGGTCGCCGAGGCCGAGCCACACGCCCTTCGAGCCCTCGTTCACCGCCGGGCCGCTGTAGTCGAGCGTGTCCATCGAGAGGTTCGAGAACACGTAGAGGTCGGTCTCGGGCCGCGTGCGCGCGAGCAGGTGCTCGAGCGTCGCGCGGAAGTCGCGCAGGTCCACGGGCCGGTCGGTCACGAGCAGGAACTTCGTGAGCGACAGCTGTCCCTCGCCGAGGATGCGGAAAGCCGACGCCATCGACTCGCGCTTGTACCGCTCCTTCACCACGGCCGCGGCGAGCGAGTGGTATCCCGTCTCGCCGTAGCTCCAGAGATCGACGACGCCCGGCATGACGAGCGGGAAGAGAGGGGCGAGCAGCTCCTGCAGCAGGTCGCCGATGAAGAAGTCCTCCTGCCGCGGCTTGCCGACCACCGTCGCGGGGAAGATCGCGTCGCGCCGCCGGCACAGCCGCTCGACGCGGAACACCGGGTAGTCGTGCCGCAGCGAGTAGTAGCCGTAGTGGTCGCCGAACGGGCCCTCCGGCTGCCGCACGCGCGGGGGGACGTGGCCGACGAGCGCCATCTCGGCGCTCGCGACGAGCGGGTGCGGGCCCGGCCCGGGGCAGCGCTCCAGCCGTCGGCCGGCGATCAGCGACGCGAGCATCAGCTCCGGCACGTTCTCCGGAAGCGGGGCGATCGCGGCGAGGACGAGGGCGGGCGGGCCGCCGAGGAACACCGTGACCGGCAGGCTCTCGCCGCGCGCCTCGGCCACGGCGTGGTGGAAGCCGCCGCCCTTGCCGATCTGCCAGTGCATGCCGGTGGTGCGCGCGTCGTGCACGTGCATCCGGTACATGCCGAGGTTGGAGCGCCCCGGCGCGTCGGGGTGCTCGGTGTAGACGAGGGGGAGCGTGACGAACGGGCCCCCGTCCTGCGGCCAGCAGGTGAGGGCGGGCAGGCGGTCGAGCCGCGCGTCGTCCGTCACGATCTCGGTCACCGGTCCCGAGCTCCGCCGCGCGAGGCCGATGCGGGCCGCCTCGAACGCCACGTCGCGGGCGCCCCACAGCTTCGCCGCCGTCGGCGGCATCAGCGTCTCCGCGAGGTGCACGAGCCGCTTCACGAGCCGCCCCGGCCGGCGCCCGAACGCGAGCTCCACCCGCCGCGCCGTGCCGAAGAGGTTCGTGGCGAGAGGGGTGTCCGCGCCCTTCACCCGAGCGAACAGGAGCGCGGGCCCGCCGGCCGCGATCACGCGGCGGTGGATCTCGGCCGCCTCGAGGCGCGCGTCGACCTCGGCCTCGACGACGACGAGGTCGCCGTCCTTCCGCAGCTGGTCGATGAAGGCGCGGAGGTCGGGAAAGGAGGGCTCGCTCACGGCCCGCCATTGTCCCGTGCGCCCCGGCGCGCGCCAAGCGGCGCCGGGGCGGGCCGGGGCGTCGCGACGCTCAGGCGGTGCGCTCGGCCGGCCGCGGCTTCGCGCCGACGAGCCGCTCGCCCGCGCGGGCGGCCAGCTCGAAGCTCTCCCGCCAGGCGCGGAGGACGGCCGGGACGTGGTTCGGGAACGCGAGATCGGAAGGCAGCGCGTCCGGGGCGAACCACCCGATCTCGGCGACCTCGGCCGGGTCGCAGACCGGCTCCGCTCCGGCCTCGGCGTGCGCGTGGAAGTAGATGTTGAGCGTGATCTTGTCCGCCTCCGGCCCCTCGGGCGCGTAGGCGTCCATCCACATGCCGAGCACGGGGCCGACGCGGACGACGAGCCCCGTCTCCTCCCGCACTTCCCGCGCCGCCGCGTCGCGCGGATGCTCGGCCCCGCAGAAGCCGCCCGGGATGTCCCAGTGGTGGCGCCACGGCGCGTGCGCCCGGCGCACGAGGAGAAGCTGGCCGGCCCTCTCGACGAGGGCTCCCGCGCAGGGCTTCGCATCCAGCCAGTGGCTCGTGTCGCAGGACCGGCACGTCACGGGCGGCGGCCCTGGCAGCGGCGCGGCGCACTCGGGGCAGAACCGATGGGCCATGGCGGGCCTCCTGACCGGGTGTTCGGCGGTACTGTACGCACGGCGACCGCCCGAGTTCAAGACCTACTTTCGTAGTAGTCCTCGCGGTGAGCGCTCGTTCGAGGCCCGCCACGCGTCGAGCGCCGACAGCGCCCACAGCACGACGACACCGGCCGTCACCCACCCGAAGAACGACGCGTTCGCGCGGTGGACCTCCTCGGTCAGGCGGAACGGCAGCATCGGATCGAGGAGAGCGTCCGGGTCGTCGACCGGCAGGAGCCGGTGGACCTCGGTCCACAGACGGCGCACCAGGGCGCCGAGGAGGACGAGGCTCGGCACGGCGAAGAGGAGCCCCCGGGCCACCCGGCCGAGCGCGAACTGGCCGAGCCCCGGGAACACGAGGAGAGAGAGCAGCGCCGGGGTCAGCCGTCTCCGCCCCGAGTGACGTGTCGCACCGCCCGCGCCCCGGCCTGGCCCGTTATCCTCCAAGGGTCTTGTCCTCGCCTTTCGCCACCATTCTCCCTCGCCCGGACCGCCACCGGGAGGTCTCGCCCGACGAGGCGCTCGCCCTCGTCGCCGGCGGCGCCTGCGTGCTCGACGTCCGCTCGCAGGCGGCCTGCGCGGAGGAAGGGCGCGTGCCGGGGGCGCTCGTCCTGCCGATGGACCGGCTGGCGTCGGCCCCGGCCGTGGTCGCCGCCGACGGCCGGCCGATCCTCGTCGTGGGCGACGGCGTGCGCTCGCGTCGCGCGGCGGTGTTCCTCGCCGAGGCCGGGGTCGCCGGCGTGCGCCACCTCGCGGGCGGGATGGCGGTCTGGCCCGGCCCGCGCGACCACGCGCCCGTGGCGCCGGCCGGGCCGTCGCCCTGGTTCCTCGAGAACGCCCGCCTCGCGCCGCGCGGCGCGCGCACCCTCGACGTCGCCTGCGGCCGCGGCCGGCACGCGCTCGTCCTCGCGCAGGCCGGGTCGTTCGTGCGTGCCGTCGACCCCGACGCGTCGCGCGTCGAGACGCTGCGCGCCGTCGCGCGGCGGCTCCATCTCCCGCTGACGGCCGAGGTGGTCGACCTCGACGCGCCCGGCCTCTCGCTCGGCGAGGAGGCGCACGACCTCGTCCTCGCCTTCGACGGCGTGCGCCGCGCTGTGTTTCCCGCGCTCGTGCGCGCTCTCGCCCCCGGCGGGCTGCTGCTGTGCGAGACCGTCGCGGGAGGGCCGGCCGACGGCTCCGATTCCGAGCCGCTCGCGCCGGGCGAGCTGCGCCGCCTCGTCGAGCCGCTCGCCGTGGCGGGCTACCGCGAGAGCGCGGAAGGCGGTCGTCACCTCGCGGCCGTCGCCGCCCGCAAGCCGTTCCGGCCCTCCCGCACGAGCGCGCAGAGCCAGGCGGCGGCGACGACGAGGGTCGCGGCGGCGCCGGCCACCCAGAGACGTCCCGCCCGCTCGAGGGCCTCGTCCGCGAGCGGGCCGGCGAGGACGCCCGGCGCGAGGAAGAGGTAGAAGCCGGCGAGGCCCGCGGTCGCGGCCGCCGTGTAAGCCGCTACCGTGCGGCCGGGCCGCGCGAGGCCGAGCGGCACGACCCACAGCAGGTACTGCGCGCTGAGCAAGCCGTAGAGCGTGACGAACGCCACCAGGACGAGCAGCGCGAGCCGGTCGGCCGCGAGCCGCAGGCGGCCCAGGCGGACGGCGGCGAGCGCGGCGGCCCACGCGGCGAGGAAGACGGCCTTCGACGCGCTCGAGGCGAGAGGCCAGAAGCGGGCCTCGCTGCGCGGCAGCTGGCCCGAGGCGAGCCACTCGCGCCCGCGGGCGAGGGCCGCCCAGCCGAAGTCGGCGATGCCCGAGTAGCCGAAGAGCTCGCGCGCGAGCGCGGAGAGATCGGCGAGGGCGAAGGGCAGCAGCAGGACGGCCCCCGGCGCGAGGGCGAGCGTCGCGTAGCGCAGCGCGCTCGGAAGCCGCGCCCCGCGGTCGAAGGCGAGGGCCGGGAGCAGGAGCACGGGGAAGGACTTCGTCGCGATCGCCCCCGCGAGGGCGAGGGCCGAGGCGTCGCGGCGTCCGCGGGCGAGGCACTCGACCGAGACGAGCTCGAGGGCGAGCGGGATCGCGTCGAACTGCCCGTGGACCCCGCCGACGAGCAGGCTCACCGGGTGAGCGGCGTACAGCCACGGCGAGAGCGGCGAGGCGCGGCCGGCCCGGGCCATCGCGCCGAGGACGGCCACGATCAGGAGGTCGGCCGCGATCACCGGGAGCTTCACCGCCAGCGCGAACGGCAGGAGGCCGCGCCGCTCCGCCCAGCCCGCGGCGGCCTCGACCGCGGCCCACGGCGGCGGGTACGGGTAGAGCCGCTTCGTGTCGTACGGGTTCCAGGACACGTCGAGCAGGTGGTCGGCCACCTTCCGGTAGCGCAGAACGTCGGCGGTCACGCGGTCGGCCGTCGCGAGAGCGAGCAGCAGGCGCAGCGCGAGGGCGAGGAGCACGGCCCCCGCCGCGCCCCGCGCCCTCACCGCAGGGTCTCGCGCGGGTCGCGGGCGAAGACCACCGGCACCGCCCAGTCGAGGGCCTCCGGCGACGTCTCGCGCCCGACCGCGAGCCGCGCCTCGCGCGCGGCGTCGCCGATCGACAGGCCCCGCGCGAGCGACGCGTAGAGGTCCCGCGCGAACGCCGTCGCGGCCCGGTCCTCGACCGGGTACTGGTTCGCGACGACCGCCGGAACGCCGGCCGCGACGAGCGCCGGCGCGACGCCGCGGTTCCACTCGACGCGGCCGCCGCGCGCGCTCTCGCAGGCGTTCAGGAACACGAGGCGCAGGCCCCGCCGAGCGACGATCGCCCGCAGCGCGTCGGCGGCGACCGGCCGCGCCCGCCCGCGCTCGTCCTCGAGGAGGATCGAGCCCTCGCGCCGCGCCGCGTCGAAGGCGCCGTGGCCGGCGAAGTGGAGGACGTCGACGTCGCCCGCGGCCAGCCGGCGCTGCAGCTTCGCCGGCGTCGCGCGGGGGAGCGCCTCCACCCGCGCGAGCCCCGCCCGCGCCAGCTCGCGGAAGGCCGCGTGCATCGCCGCCCGCTCCTCCGCGACGCCGACCGCCGGCACGCCGCCCGGTCGCGACGAGGCGACGAGGAGGCGCAGCCTCCCGCGCCGGCGCGGCGCCCGGTCCGCGGGCACCGCGGTGAAGACGTTGCGGACGAAGTTGACGGACGAGGTCGCGAGGAACTCGCGGCGCGAGGGGTCGAAGGCGAGCTCCCACGGCTTGTCGGCCACCCAGTCGATCATCGACGTGAAGACGACGTCGAGGACGCCGCCGGGCTGCAGCGAGCGCGCGACGTCGTAGAGCCGCCGCGCGTCGCCCGGGAGGAGCGCGTCGAAGAGGTCGCGCCCGAGGGCGCGAAGCTCGGCCCCGCGCGGCGCCTCGCGCGCCGAGAGCCCCTCGAGATAGCGCAGCGAGCGCTCGTGGGCGCGGATGACGCGGTTCCAGCGCGCTCCGGCCTCGCCGCCCCGCCGCGGGAACGGCTCGAGGACGCGCGCGTTGCGGAAGGACGCGAGGAGGGAAGCGTCGCCGCCGGCGTCGGGGGCGAGGACGAAGAGCTCGAGGGCCTCGGCCGGGCCGCCGCGGGCCCGCGGGCGACGGGCGGTCGCCGGACGGCCGCCCGTCAAAGCCTCAGCGTCGGCCGGGCCGCGGCCCGCGCCGCTCGCCACGGTCCCGGTCGCGATCCCGGCGGGGCGGCCGCTCCTGGTAGGCCGGCCGCTCGATGCGCGGCCGCTGCTCGGCGAAGCGGCGGCAGGCCTTCGCGAAGCGCTCGGAGAGGGCGCGGCCCTCGTCCCCGACGAGGGGGCCGAGGCGGTTCCACGCGGCCTGCAGCGACTCGATCTCGTTGCCGGCCGACTGCCACTTCGCCTCGACGGCCGCCTGGCCGCCGATCGTGTTCTGGGCGAGCGCGTCGCGCAGGCGCGCGGCGAGGTCGGCGGCGGTGGTCACCTGGGCCGAGGCGGGCGCGGGCGCGACCTCGGCGAGGATGGCCTCCGCGCGGGCCGCGATCCTCTCGGCCTTCCGGCGGTTCGCCTCGGGGTCGAGCTCCGACCCGGCGAAGGCCGAGGGGAAGGCGAGCACCACGGCGTCCCGGGCCTTCGCGAAGCGGGCCTCGAACGCGGCGAGGTCGTCGTGGGGCAGGCTGCCGGCCTGCCGCCACGCGGTCTGCGCCGCCTGCAGCCGCTCACCGAGATCGGACGGGGGCTCGCCCGCGGTCCCCTCGGCGGGGACGAGCGCCTCGAGCCCGGCCACGATCTCCTCGCGCGCGGCCTGGGTTGCCTGGCGTGCGTGCTCGTCGCGGTTCTTGTAGCGGTCGAAGAAGTGGTCGCACGCCGCGCGGAAGCGCTGCCAGACGGCGTCGGAGCGCGTCTTCTTGACGGCGCCGATCGTGCGCCACTCGGCCTGGAGCTTCTTGAGCTCGGCGGCGGCGCCCTCCCAGTCGGTCGACTCGCGGAGGGCCTCCGCCTTCTCGCACAGGGCCTCCTTCTTCGCGAGGTTGTCGGCCCACTCGTGCGTCCGCTGGCTGCGGTGCTCCTGCCAGCGCGTGAAGAAGCGGTCGCAGGGCCGGCGGAAGCGCTCCCAGACCTTCTGGGACACGGCGCGCGGCACCGGCCCGATCGCCTTCCACTCGCCCTGGAGCCGCCGCAGCTCCTCCGCCGTCTTCAGCCAGTCGGTCGACTCGGCGAGGCCCTCGGCCTTCTCGCACAGGGCCTCCTTCTTCGCGAGGTTCGCGCCGAGCTCCTCGGCCTGCTTCGCGAAGAAGGCGTCGGTGCGGGCGCGGACCGCCTCGCGGGCGGCCTTGAAGCGGTTCCAGAGGGCCTCGGCCTGCTCCTTGGGCGCCTCCTTCGCCTGCTTCCAGCGCGCGTCGAGCTCGCGCATCTCGTGGGCCGCCTTCTCGAGGTCCTCGGTCCCGACGAGGGCCTCCATCGCGGCGCAGAGCTCCTCCTGCACGTTGACGTTCGCCCAGCGCTTCCACTCGGCGTCCTCGCGCAGCTGCTGGAGGAGGGGGTAGAGCAGCTTGCGCGCGGCCTCGAGGCGGGCCATGACCGCGTCGCGGTCCTTGCGCGAGGGGAAGTGGCCGGGGTGCTCCACGGCCTCGCGGATCTCCCGCAGCACGTGGTCGGTGTCGCGCAGGGCCGCTTCCGCGCCCTTCGCGACGAGGGCCTCGGCGCGGCCCGCGAGCTGCGCGAGCGCCTCGAGGTGCTCCTGGTCCTTCTGGGAGCGCTCGGCCCGCGCGGCGGCGAACCGCTCGCGCAGCGTGGCGGCCGCGGCCTGGAACCGCGCCCGCAGGTCGGGCTGGTCGGCCCCGGCCGTCGCCTCGGCCCACTGCTTCTCGAGTGCGATGAACGCGCCGTGCTCCGTCGCGGGGTCGGCCGCGAGGGCCTCGGCCTTCGCGGCGAGGGCGGCGAGCGTCTCGCGCTTCGCGAGCCCGGCCGCGTGCGCGGCCTGGCGCGCCCCGGCGCCGGCGAGGGCGGCGTCGAGCCGGGCCGCGAGGGCGTCGGCCTCCGCGGCCGGCGCCGGCGGCAGCGAGTCGCGCTGCGCGCGGGCGGCCTCGACCGCGGCGGGGATCGCCTCGCCCTCGGCCGACTCCACCGACTCCGCGAGCCGGGCCCACGCGGTCACGGCCGCGACCCGCGCCTCGGCCTCGCGGGCCTGGGCCGCGCGCGCCTCCTCGTAGGCCCGGTGCTCGGCCTCGTCGTCGCCAGCCGGCGGCGCGACGGGCGAAGGCGCCGGCGCGACGGGCGCCGGCTGCGGCTCGAGCTTCGCGCGGGCCCGGCGGCCGGCGGCGGCGAGGCGCGCCTTCTCGGCCACCTGACGCAGCGAGCCCTCGTCGGTCAGGCGCTCCACGGCGCCGAGCGCGACCGCCTTGTTCTCGCTCTTCAGCGCCAGCGAGAGGAGCGTCGCGGCGTCCTCGATGCGGGCCAGGGCGAGGGCGCGCGTCGCGGCGTCCTCGCTCTCGCGGACGATGGCGGCGAGAGCCTTCGGGTCGTCGAGCGCGCGGACGGCCGCCTCGCGGACGCCGGCGATCGGGGCCTGGCGCGCGACGGCGGCGACGTGGCGCGTCTCGCGCACGTGGGAGAGGGCCAGGCGGGCCGTCGCCTCCGAGGGCTCGTGGATCGCGAGGTGGGCGAGTCGCGATTCCGC
The DNA here is from genome assembly GCA_046331285.1 of Vicinamibacteria bacterium. Lineage (GTDB taxonomy): Bacteria > Acidobacteriota > Vicinamibacteria > Fen-336 > Fen-336 > DATBSL01. The sequence continues at coordinate 87,993 of JAXLRD010000007.1, read as the reverse complement.
CTCGTCCTTCACCGCGGCGTCGGCGTCGGAGCCCGCGATGGAGACGAGGTCGTCCACGTCGGCGAGCTTGCGCACGGCCGCCCGCCGGACGCGGGCGTCGGCGTCCTCACGGGCGATCGCGAGGAGCACCTCGTGCTCGGAGGAGGGCAGCCGGAGCACCGCCTCGGCGCGCACCGCGGGGTCGGCGTGCTGCCAGTCGGGCTTGCTGCGGAACCGGTCGATGAGGGTCTTGAGGGTCGTCTCCACCACGGCGGCCTCCGGAAACCCGACTATACCGCAAGGGCCACGGGCGGGCCGTGGAACGCAAGGCCCGGTCTACTTCTTCGGCGCGACGGGGCCGTCGAGCGACTCGATCGTGGCCGCGGACGCGGGCCGCTCGGCCCGGAGCCGCGACGCCACGGCCTCGGCCCGCCGCAGGACCCGGAGCGCGTTGCCGCTCGCCAGCTTGCCGAGGTCCTCGTCGCTCCAGCCCCGGCGCGCGAGCTCGGCCAGTAGCTTAGGGTAGCTCGTCACGTCCTCCATCCCCTCGGGCCACGCGTCGTTGCCGTCGTAGTCGCCGCCGAGGCCGACGTGGTCGACGCCCGCCACCTGCCGCACGTGGTCGACGTGGTCGGCGACCTGGCCGAGCGTCACGCGGATCCCCGGCATGCGCGACTGGACCTCGGCGGCGATGCGCTCGCGCTCGGCGGCGTCCGTCACCCCGGCCCAGCGCCGGTCGATCTCCTTCCAGAGGGGCTCGCTCGCGACGCGGAACTCGTCGGACACGAACGCGCTCACGAACGTCACCATCACGACCCCGCCGTTGGCCTTCATCTTCGCGAGCACGGCGTCGGGGACGTTCCGCGCGTGGCCGCACACGGCGCGGGCGGAGGAGTGGGAGAAGACGACGGGCGCCTCGCTGACGCGCAGCGCGTCGTCCATCGTCTCCTCCGAGACGTGCGAAAGGTCGACGAGCATGCCGAGGCGGTTCATCTCCCGCACGACCTCCTCGCCGAAGCGAGTGAGCCCGCCGTGGCGCGCCTCGTCGGTGGCCGAGTCGGCCCAGTCGAGGGTCTTTCCGTGGGTCAGCGTCATGTACCGCACGCCGAGGTCGTAGTACGCGCGCAGCGCGCCGAGCGAGTTCTCGATCGCGTGGCCGCCCTCCATCCCGAGGAGAGAGGCGACTCGTCCCTCGCGCATGGCCTTCTCGATCTCGTCCGCGGTCGTGGCGAAGGCGAGGCCCTCAGGGTAGCGCGCGACCATCCGGCGGGCCGTGTCGATCTGCTCGAGCTGCGTGCGCGCGAAACCGCCCGGCAGGTCGGCCGGCACGTAGACCGAGAAGAACTGGGCGCCGACCCGGCCCTCGCGGAGCCGCGCGAGATCGGTCGCGCCCTTCGTCCGCGCCCGCAGGTCGTAGGCCGCGACGTCGCCGCCCGCGCGCTCGCGGATCGCCCACGGCAGGTCGTTGTGGCCGTCGAGCACCGGGTGCTTCGCGAGGACCGCGAGCGCGCGGGAGAGGAACGGGTCGCCTCCGCCTCCGGGCGGGCGTCCTGGAGTTTGGTCGCCCGCGCCGACCCCGGCCGCCGACGAAAAGAAAAAGGCGCAAACTGCGAACGGAAGAGCCGTCCCGCGCGTCTTACTCATTTAAGGCGGAGTCTACTCGACGGAGCGCCGAGGGATGCATCAGGCGTCCAACCCCGTGAACGGTGGCGTGCCCAACAATCTGGTCGCCCTGCGATTCGGTCCGTTCGAGCTCGACGTCCGCTCCGGCGAGATGAAGAAGCACGGCTCGGCGGTGAAGATCCAGCCGCAGCCGTTCAAAGTCCTGGTCCTCCTCGCGAGCCGCCCCGGCGAGGTCGTCACGCGCGAGGAGATCCAGGCCGAGGTCTGGCCGGCCGGCACGTTCGTCGACTTCGAGCAGTCACTGAACTTCTGCATCCGCCAGATCCGGGCGGCCCTCGGCGACAACGCGCTCGCCCCGCGCTACGTCGAGACGCTCCCGCGCCGCGGCTACCGCTGGGTGGGCGGCTCCGTCGAGCGAGTCTCGGCCCCGGCGAAGCTGCGCGAGTGGCCGCGGCCGATCGCGGTGGGCGAAGGGGGCGGCGCCGAGGGCGGGAGCGGCCTCGCGGACGCGCTCGCCGACACGCCGGCGCGGGGCGTGCCCGCGCCGGTCGCGCGCCCGCTCGCCGGGCCGGCCCGCGAGAGGCGGCCGCCGCGCCCCGCCGCCGCGGCCTTTGCCCTGGCTCTCGCGGTCGCCCTCGGCGCGGGCCTTGCGTGGCTCGCCCTGCGGCCGCCGGCCGCGACCGAGCCGCCCGTCTTCCAGCGGCTCACGTTCCGCCGCGGCTACGTCAGCTCGGCGCGCTTCGCGCCCGACGGGCAGGTGGTCTTCGCCGCGGCGTGGGACGGGCAGCCCGCGCGCGTCTTCGCGACACTGTCCGATCCGCGGGACTTCCGGGTCACCGACATCGCCGACGCGTGGGTCGTCGGCGTCTCGAGCTCGGGCGAGGTCGCCTTCCTGCGCAACGGGATCCTCTCCCGCGCTCCGCTCGCCGGAGGGCCGCCCAAGGACGTCCTGAAGGGCGTGCGCGTCGCCGACTGGGCCGCCGACGGCGAGTTCGCCGTCGTGCGCTCGACCGGCGAGGGCTCGCAGGCCGTCCTGCAGGCGGAGTACCCGATCGGGCGGCCGCTCGGCCCCGTCCTCGGCTCGTCGCGCCTGCGCGTGTCGCCCGACGGCCGCTACGTCGCTCTCACGCAGCACCCGCAGCCGAACGACGACCGCGGCGACGTCGTGGTGCTCGACCGCGCGGGGCGCCGAGTCGCGGCGTCGGAGGGGTGGGGCAGCCTCGACGGCCTCGCCTGGCGCGGGGGCGAGGTGTGGTTCACCGCGACGCGGGTCGGCGCCGACAACTCGCTCCACGCCCTCTCCCTCGACGGCCGGGTGCGCACGGTGCTCACCGGCATGGGTCGGCTCATCCTCCACGACGTCGCGCCCGACGGCCGGCTGCTGCTCGAGCGGGCGAACCTGCGCACGGAGATGCTCCTCGCCCGCGAGGGGCAGGCCGAGCCGCTCGACCTCTCGTGGCTCGACTTCTCGGCCGCGGTTTCGATGTCGGCCGACGGCTCGAGCGTCCTCTTCTACGAGAGCGGCCAGGGCGGCGGGCCCGACTACACGACCTTCGTGCGGCGCACCGACGGGTCGCTGCCGGTGCGCGTCGGCACCGGGCGCGCCGTCGCCCTCTCGCCCGACGGGCAATGGGTCGTCTCCGTGCCGCTGCGCGACCCGAACCGGCTCGACGTCGCGCCGGTCGGGCCGGGCGAGGCGCGGCAGATCCGCATCCCGGGCGCCGCCATTCACGAGGTGGCCGGGTTCGTGGGCGACGGGCGCACGCTGTACGTGACGACCATGGACGCGGCGCGCCGCCGGACGACGTGGCTCGTCGACGCCGACGGCCGCAACCCCCGCCGCCTCCCGCTGCCCGAGGGGCGGGCCGTCTTCGACGACACGTTCTCGCCCGACGGCACCCGCTTCGTCCAGTCGTGCGTCGACGAGAAGACGGCCTGCGTCTTCCACGTCGACGGTTCCGCGCCGGAGCCGGTGCGCGGCTCGCGGCCGGAGTGGCGCGCGGTCGGCTGGGACGTGAAGGGCCGCATCTACTTCCGCGAGGCGAAGCGCGGGCCGTCGCAGTCCCTGTGGCGCGTCGAGCCCGCGACCGGCCGCGCGGAGGCGATCGGCGAGCTCGCGCCGCGCGACCGCGCCGGCGCCGACGGCCTCCTCGGGGTCGTCGTCTCGCGCCGGGGCGACGCGTGGGCGTTCAACGTCCGCCGCCGCCTCTCCGACCTGCACGTCGTGACGGGCGTCCGCTAGCTCGCTCCTCCCCCTCTCTCCACGCTCACCCCGCGTCGTAAGCCGATGAGCCGGCGCGCGTTCGCTCCTCATCGAGCGATCGCCGCGGCCTCCGGGCAACTCAGGCAACCGCGCGCGTCCGGCGGCCGTCCTCACTGCCAAAGCCGCAGCGCATCGGATCGGGAGCGGCCGCCGCCGGCGGCCGTCACGGGGGCGGAGCCGAAGGGAGGTTCTCGTGTCCAGGGCCTGGCGTGTCGCCGTCGTCGCTTCCGCCGTGGTCGTGATCACGGCCTTGAACGGTGCCGCGCGCGCGGCCGACGTGCACGAGGTCGACCTCGAGGGCATGCTCGCGCCGAGGCGCGCCCTGCCGCGCGTGGCGCCTCCCGCCCTCTCGCTCGTCTGGGTGGACGCGGCGTCGGCCGCGACCGGGAGCGAGCGGTCGGCGCGCGAGGAGGCGCAGCGCCTCCTCCGCGCCCTCGGCGTCGCCGCGAGCTGGCGAAGCGGACGGCCCGGCGACCCGGTGCGGCCGGGCGAGCTGCGCGTGATCCTCCTCGACCGCCGCGCCGCCGACGCGGAGGGCTCGCCGGTCCTCGGCGCGACGCCGGACCACTTCGACGGGGACCCGTTCTTCTGGGTCCACGTCCCGAGCGTGCGCGAGGCGCTCGGCCTCGACCCGCGCCGGCCCGTCGCGCCCACCGAGCTGCGCGACCGCCACGTGCTGGGCATCGCGATCGGCCGCGTGATCGCGCACGAGGCGGTCCACGCCCTCGCCCCGGCCGTGCCGCACGGCGTCGGCCTGATGGCCGCGCGGCTGAAGAGGGGCGACCTCCTCGCGAAGACCCTGCCGGTCGGGGGCGAGCTCGGGTCCGCGTTCCGCGCCGCCCTCGCCGTGCGCGACGCGGTCGCGGCCGACTCCGGCCTCGCGCAGGGCCGCCTCCTGGCGGTGGGTGCGGAGGCGACGCGATACTGACGGACCGGCGGCCCGTGACGGCCCTAGCGGTGACCCTCGGGGTGGGTGCAGCCGGCGAAGGCCTCGTGGATCGGCTCGCCGGTGTAGCCGAGCTCCCGCAAGCCCTCCTCGGAGGTGAAGTAGGCGAGGGCGATCCGCGTCTTGAGGTGGTCGAACCGGTCGCGCGCGGTCGGGGCGAAGGTCTCCGCGACCGCCCGCACGCCGTAGCGCGTGGGGGCCGCGGACGGTCCGGTCGCGAGGGCGGTGAGGACCGCGTCGCGCTGTGCCGCGTCGAGCCCGTTCCAGCCGCGGCCGAACCGCGTGATGGCCTCGTGCTCGACCGCGCCGAGAGCGGCGAGGAACGCGCGCTGCGCGTCGGCCGAGTCGACGGCGAGGATCCGATCGAGGAACGCGGCGACGCTCGCCTTCGCCGAGCCGGGGACGACCGCTTCCGCGAGCGAGTCGAGCGCCTCCTTCTGGGCCGGGGCGAGGAACGACGGCGTCTCGCCGCCGGCCGCCGCCTTCTCGGCCGCGCTCTCGAGCCGCGCCTGCGCGGCCACGTGGCGGTGCGACTCGTCGGCTCCGGCGAGGCCGGGGATCGCGAGGCCCGCCCCGGCTCCGCCCGCGAGCGCCTGAAGGATCCGCCTCCGCGACGACGTCGTCGTAAGGGCCATGTGCTCTCGACCTCTCTGGCTGGAGTCCGGCCGCAGGCTAGCACGACGCGCGCCCGTTGACCGCGCCCCGCGGGCGCTGCTACGGTGCCCCCGCTCGATCCCCTCGGAGGTGCCCGTGGCCGGCGGCAGCGCAGACGTGTACGACGTGCTCGTGGTCGGCTCGGGAGCCTCCGGCGGCTGGGCGGCCAAGCGCCTGAGCGAGGCGGGGCTGAAGGTGGCGATCGTCGACGCCGGCCGCGAGCTGTCACTCGCCGACTTCCGCGAGCACCAGCCCGTCTTCGAGCTTCCGAACCGCGACCTCGCCTCCGACCTCCTGCGCCGGACGCGCCCCGTGCAGAAGGACTGCTACGCCTGCACGGAGTGGAACCAGGACTGGTTCGCGAACGACATCGAGGAGCCGTACACCACGGCCGAGGGCCAGCCGTTCTCGTGGCAGGGGCGGATGCGCGTCGTCGGCGGGCGCACCGTCGTCTGGGGCCGCCAGAGCTACCGCTTCTCCGACCTCGATTTCAAGGCGGCCTCGCACGACGGCTACGGCGAGGACTGGCCCCTGGGCTACGCCGACCTCGAGAAGTACTACGACCTCGTGGAGGAGTACGTCGGGGTCAGCGGGCGGGCCGAGGGCGTCTACGAGCTGCCCGACGGCCGCTTCCTCCCGCCGATGGCCTTCACGTGCGCCGAGACGCAGCTCCGCGCGCGGGCGAAGGAGAAGCTCGGCATCACCGTGACGATCGGCCGCACCGCGAACCTCACGGCTGCGGTCAACGGGCGCGCCGCCTGCCACTACTGCGGGCCGTGCGAGCGCGGGTGCGTCACGCGCTCGTACTTCAACTCGGCCTTCACGACGGTCGCCGACGCGGTCGCCACCGGCCGCTGCACGCTCGTGACGAACGCGATGGTGTGGAAGGTGACGACCGACGCCGCCACCGGCCGCGCGAACGGGCTCCTCTACGTCGACCGCCTGACCCGCGAGCCGCGCGAGATCCGCGGGAAGGCCGTGGTGCTGTGCGCGCAGGCCCTCGAGTCGGCCCGCATCCTCCTGAACTCGAGGGACGCACGGCACCCGGCCGGTCTCGGCAACTCGAGCGGGGTCCTCGGGCACTACCTGATGGACCACCTCTGGGTCGCGGGCGGCGCGGTCGGCGAGTTCCCGGGCCTCGGCTGGCGGCAGTCCCCGGACGGTCCCGCGCGGCCCAACGGCATCTACGCGATCCGCTTCCGCAACACGAAGAACGGCCCGAAGTCGAAGGACTTCCTGCGCGGCTACGGCTACCAGGGCGGCGACCGGCCCTCCCTCCACCTCGCCGCCCCCGGCTTCGGCGCGGCCTACAAGAAGGCCGTCGCCGAGCCGCGCGCGAGCCTGGTGCTGTCCGGCTTCGGCGAGTGCCTGCCGTACTTCGACAACCGCGTCGAGGTCGACCCCTCCGGGCAGGTCGACGCCTTCGGGATCCCGATCCTCAAGATCACGATGAAGTGGGGCGAGAACGAGCGCGCGATGGTGAAGGACATGGCCGTCGCGGGCGCCGAGATCCTCGAGGCGGCGGGGGCGAAGGACGTGGAGCCCTACGCGGTGCCCGACCGCATCCCCGGCTTCGGGATCCACGAGCTCGGCGTCGCGCGCATGGGCACGGACCCGAAGAAGTCGGTGCTGAACGCGTTCCAGCAGTCGCACGACGTGCGGAACCTGTTCGTCATGGACGGGGCGGGCTTCCCCTCGGGCGCCTGCCAGAACCCGACGCTGACGATCATGGCTCTCGCGGTCCGCTCGAGCGACTACCTCCTGGAGCAGGCGCGGCGCGGGGAGCTCTGAGGGGTCACTTCCACCAGGGCAGCCGGAACGGCGGCTCGGCCCGGCGCGCGGCCCGGGCCCTCGCGGCCGCGACGTCCGCCGGCGTCGGGTCGACGTAGCCCAGGACCGGCACCGTCGTGTCCCGGGGCGCGGGGCCGAAGGCGGCCCAGCCGAGGCCGGCGACGACGGCGATCGCCGCGGCGGCGAGGAGGACCCGCACGTCCGCCGGCACGCCGCGCTCGGCGCCGTCGCGGCCCGGGCGCGAGGGGGACGCCGCCTGCGCCGCCGCCGCCTCGAGCGCGCGGTCCTGCGTCATCCCGCAGTGGCACACGGGCGCCCGCATCGGCACCCGCCGGCCGCAGGAGGGGCAGGTCCACACGCGCGGGGAGGCCGCGTCGCTCACCCCGCCATCCTAGCCCAGCCGCCCCGGTCGACGGGTGACGCGGCCCACCTCCCCTGGGGCAGAATCGCGGGATGAGCCTCGAGGACCTCGGCGACGGGATCGTCGCGATCGACACCGGCTTCCAGCGGCCGTTCTTCGACGCCAGCCACCTGATCGTCGAGCGCGGCCGGGCGGCGTTCGTGGACGTCGGCACCGCGCACTCGGTGCCGCGGCTCCTCGCCGCCCTCCACGCGGCGGGCCTCGCGCGGGACGCCGTCGACTGGGTGATCCTGACCCACGTCCACCTCGACCACGCGGGCGGCGCCGGCCAGCTGATGGCCGCGCTGCCGTCGGCGAAGCTCGTCGTCCACCCGCGGGGCGCGCGCCACATGATCGACCCCTCGAAGCTGTGGGCCGGCGCCTCGGAGGTGTACGGCGCCGAGACCATGGAGCGCACGTACGGCTCGCTCCTGCCGGTGGCGGCCGATCGCGTGGTCGAAGCGCCGGACGGCTTCGCGATCGAGCTGGGCGGCCGGCCGCTCCTCTTCCTCGACACTCCCGGCCACGCCCGCCACCACGTCTGCGTCTGGGACGAGGCCTCGCGGTCGATGTTCACCGGCGACACCTTCGGCCTCGCCTACCGCGAGCTCGCGAGCGCGCGCGGCGCCCTCGTCCTGCCGACGACCACCCCCGTGCAGTTCGAGCCCGACGCGCTCCGCGCGTCGGTCGACCGCCTCGTCTCGCACGGCCCCCGCCAGATGATCCTGACGCACTACTCGCGGGTCACGGAGGTCGAGCGGCTCGCCGCCGACCTGCACCGCGAGACGGACGAGCTCGTGGCCCTCGGCCGCTCGGTCGACGGCCGGCCGGACCGGGCGACCCGGCTGCGGGCCGGCGTCCGCGAGCTCTTCCGGGGCTGGGTCCGCGACCACGGCGCGCCCCTCCCGCCGGAGCGGGTCGACGAGCTCCTCGCGCTGGACGTCGAGCTGAACGCGCAGGGCCTCGAGGTGTGGCTGGACCGGGAGAAGCGGTAGGCCCGCGGCGGCGGCCGCGGCGGCGGGCGCGACGCGCTACCATGGTCCTTTCATGTCCCGCCGCCTGGCCCCCCTGCGCCGAACGCTCGACGCGATGCCCTCGCCGGTCGAGGACCGCCCGGGCCTCCTCCTCCGCGACCCGTTCGGCTACACCGACGAGGTCGTGATCATCCCGCCGCCGCTCGTGCCGTTCCTGCAGTTCTTCGACGGCGAGCACGAGGAGACGGACCTCGCGGCGGCCCTCTTCCGCGCGTCGGGCGACATCACCGCGAACGGCTTCGCCGCGCGGCTCACCGACACGCTCGGCGGCAGCGGTTTCCTCGAGGACGAGGAGCTCGCGCGCCGCCGCGACGAGCGGCACCGGGCGTTCGCCGAGGCCGACCGTCGCGCGCCGTCGCACGCCGGCGACGCGTACCCCGACGACCCGGACCGGCTCGGCCCGCTCCTCGACGGCTGGCTGCGCCCCCGGCGCGGCGAGGAGGGCCGGGCCCCGGAGGACGTCGTCGCCGTCGCCGCGCCGCACGTGAGCTTCGACGGCGGGTTCCGCTCGTACGCGGCGGCGTACCGGGCGCTGCCGGGAGACGCCGCCGGCCGCACGTTCGTCGTCCTCGGCACCTCGCACTACGGCGCGCCGGAGCGCTTCGGCCTGACCCGCAAGCCCTACGAGACGCCGTTCGGCACGGCCGGCACCGACGCGGCGGTAGTGGACAGGCTCGTCGACGCGGGCGGCGACGCCGTCGTGCTCGAGGACTACTGCCACGCGGTCGAGCACTCGATCGAGTTCCAGGTCGTCTTCCTGCAGCGCCTCTACGGCGCGGGAGTGCGCGTCGTGCCGGTGCTGTGCGGCCCGTTCGCGAAGGCCACCGAGGGCGGCCGGCCGGACGACGACCCGGGCGTCGCGCGCTTCCTGGACGCCCTCGCGGATCTGCGCGAGCGCGAGGGCGGCCGGCTGCTCTGGGTGCTCGGCGTCGACATGGCGCACGTCGGCCGCCGCTACGGCGACGACCTCGACGCGCGCGCCGGCCAGGGCCCGCTCGCGGAGGTGGAAGAGCGCGACCGCGCGCGCATCTCCGCCCTCGCGACCGCCGACGCGGACGCGTTCTGGGAGCTCGTCCGCGAGAACCGTGACGACCTGAAGTGGTGCGGGGCGTCGCCCTTCTACTCGTTCCTGAAGGCCGTTCGTCCCGGGCGCGGGGCCCTCCTGCGCTACGAGCAGTGGAACATCGATCCCGCGAGCGTCGTCAGCTTCGCCGCCCTCGCCTTCGGCGCGGGCGCGGGCGCGAAGGCGACGCGCGGGGAAGGAGTCGCATGAAGATCACGTCGCGCGCCCTCCCGTTTCTCGCCGTGGCCCTCCTCGGCGCCGTCGCCGCGCGGGCCGAGGACCGGCCGGCCGCCACCGTGGCCGGCGAGCCCATCCCGCTCGCCGCGGTCGACGAGCTCGTGAAGGCGCAGCTCATGGAGATCCGCTCGCGGGAGCACCAGCTCCGCTCGCAGGCCCTCGACGCCCTCGTCGCGCAGTCGCTGCTCGCCAGGGAGGCGAGGGCCCGCGGGGTGAGCGAGGAGGCGCTCGAGAAGGCGGAGATCCTCGACAAGGCCGTCGTGCCCGAGGCCGAGTCGCGCGCCTACTACGAGGCCAACAAGGCGCGCATCGGCTCGATGGCCGAGGAAGAGGCGATGAAGCAGATCCGCGAGGGCCTCGCCCAGCAGCGGCAGGGCGAGCGGCGGGCCGCGTTCGCGAAGGAGCTGCGCGCGAAGTACGACGTGAAGATCCTGCTCGAGCCGTTCCGCGTGGCGATCAACCTCGGCGACGCGCCGGTGCGCGGGGCCGCCACGGCGCCGGTGACCGTGCTCGAGTTCTCGGACTTCCAGTGCCCCTACTGCGTGCGCTCCCGGCCCGTGGTCGCGAAGATCCGCGAGGCGTACGGCGACAAGGTGCGCTGGGCCTTCCGGCACTATCCGCTGAGCTTCCACGAGCGGGCGCAGAAGGCCGGCGAGGCCGCGGCGTGCGCCGGGGACCAGGGCCGGTTCTGGGAGATGCACGACCGGCTCTGGGACAACACCGGCAAGCTCGCCGTGCCCGACCTGAAGGCCCACGCCGCCGCCCTCGGCCTCGACACCGCGGCGTTCGACAGGTGCCTCGACTCCGGCACGCACGCCGGGCTGGTGGCGCGCGACGAGGAGACGGGCCAGGGCTACGGTGTCTCCGGCACCCCGGCCTTCTTCGTGAACGGCCGGCCGCTCGTCGGCGCCCAGCCGTTCGAGGCGTTCCAGCAGGTGATCGACGACGAGCTCGCGCGCGCGGCGGTGCCGGCCGGCGCGTCGAAGTGAGCGAGGACCGGCGTCCCGCGGCGCTGCGCTGGGCCCAGCGCGTGCAGGCGATCGCCCAGACCGGCCTCACCTACGCGAAGGACCCGTTCGACCGCCAGCGCTACGAGGAGCTGCGCGAGATCGCGATCGAGATGGCGGAGGCGGCGGGGGCGAGCGCCGCCGCCGCGCGCGTCGCCTTCACCTCCGAGGACTCCTACCCCACGCCGAAGGTCGACGTGCGCGCGGTGGTGTGGAAGGGCGACGAGCTCCTCCTCGTGCGCGAGGCGCGCACCGGGGCGTGGACCTTCCCCGGCGGCTGGGCCGACGTCGGCGACACTCCGGGCGGCGTCGCCGAGCGCGAGACGTGGGAGGAGAGCGGCTATCGCGTGAAGGCCCGCAAGCTCATCGCCGTCTTCGACAAGTCGCGCCACGAGCACCCGCCGTCGCTGTTCTACACGTACAAGATGCTGGTCTCGTGCGACCTCGTGGGCGGCGACGCGAAGGAGAGCTACGAGACGGACGGCGTCGGATTCTTCGGGCGCGAGGCGATCCCGCCGCTCGACCTCGAGCGCACCGCCCCGAGCCAGATCGACTGCGCCTTCGCCCACCGCGCCGACCCCGCCCGCGCCGCCGACTTCGACTGACGCCTAGGTCGTCTCGAGCGAGAACGGCGTGAAGTTCGTGGCGCGGTCGAAGTAGTCCTCGCTCTCCGCACGCTTCAGGAAGTTGACGACGCGGTACGTCACCGGCGTCATCGCCGCCTCCCACAGCACCTTGATCGCGTAGTTCGTGAGCATGACCCGCACGACGAGCTCGTTCGGCCACGCGCCGAGGAACGCGAGCGGGTAGAACACCGCCGAGTCGACCGCCTCGCCGACGATCGTCGAGCCTATCGTGCGGGCCCAGAGGAAGCGGCCCCCGGTGCGGAGCTTCATCTTCGCGAGGACGTAGGAGTTGCAGAACTCGCCGCAGAAGTAGGCGACGAGCGAGGCGAGGACGATGCGCGGGGTCCCGCCGAAGACGGCCTCGTAGGCGGCCTGGTGCGGCCAGCCGGGGGCGGGCGGGAACGCGAGGATCACCGCGCTCATGAACGACGCGAAGGCGAGGGCGCCGAAGCCGGCCCACACGACCTTGCGCGCGCGGGCGTAGCCGTACACCTCCGTCAGCACGTCGCCGAAGATGTAGCTGATCGGGAAGAAGAGGACGCCCGAGGCGAACGTGATCCCCCAGACCCGCGCGACCTTCGCCGCCCCGATGAGGTTCGCGCAGAGCAGCACGGTGACGAACGCCGCCATCACGAGGTCGTAGTACCTGTACGTGCGGCGGGGAAGGGCGGCGACGCTCTCGTGGCTCAGGCGGTCCTCCGGTCGGCCCGCCAGGCCGCGCAGGGAAAGCCGCCGCTCGCGCGACGGAAGCGCCTTCCGGTCAGCTTCGACGGGATGAACCGATGCTAGCGCGTCGGCCCCGGCCCCGCCAACCGGGGGAGTGGCGACCCCCGCCCCTGGCCGCGGACGGGCTGCGGGCGACCGTCAGAAGCCCGCGTCGTGACAGCGGTCCTTCACGACGAAGCTCCGCGGGCGTTCCATCGGCGGCGCCTCGTCACCGACGAGGACGCCGCACTCTGCGAAGCGCTCTCGAGTTCGGTCAACGGCCAATCGGGGCGAGCGCTTGTGAACGTTCACGCGCGGCTGCGCCGTTCAACACGGGTCGCTGTTCAGCTCGCCTCCGCGCGGGGTTTGACGTTTCTTTGCCGGTCGCCGTCGCTCGGGCCGATAGAATCGCGCGAATGGACGAACGCTCTTGAGCACCAAGATCGACCCGCGCGTCATCGGCGAGCAGGTCCACAAGCTGCGGCTCCGGCGGCACGTGTCGGTGCGCACGTTCGCCGCGCAGACGGGCTTCTCGGCGAGCTTCATCTCGCAGCTCGAGAACGGGCTCGTCTCTCCTTCGCTCGGATCGCTTCAGAAGATCGCCGACACCCTCGGCATATCCCTCGGCGAGTTCTTCGCGACGGCCGAGGCCGAGGAGGAGCAGCTCCTCGTCCGGGCCGCCGAGCGGCGCACGCTCGACAGCACGTGGACGGACGCGCACCTGCAGGCCCTCGGCTCGATGTCCCGCGTGCGGCGCCTCGAGTCGGTGATCGCCATCTTCGGCGCGGGCGGCAAGAGCGGGAAGCACCCGCACGCTCACTCGCGCGAGGAGTTCGCCTACGTGCTGAAGGGCGAGGTCCGCCTCACGCTCGCCGACGAGGAGCACGACCTCGGCCCGGGGGACGCGGTCACCCTGCCGGCCCAGGCGCCGCACAAGTGGGAGAACCGGAGCGAGGAGACGGTCGAGATCCTGATCGTCGCGTCGCGGCGCAAGGGCTGACGTCGCCCGTACTCGGCGATCGGCTAGAAGGCCGCCGGGTAGCAGGCGCCGCGATAGATTCCGGCGCCCGTTCGCACCCACTTGTCCGACAGGTTGATCTTGAAGTGCTCGGAGAACTCGTTCGTCCGTTTGACGACCATCTCCTCGCCGTCGAACCGAGAGCAGAAGCCCTGCTGGCCGAGGGCCTCGACGACGCCCGCGTAGTAGGCGTCGAAGTCGCGCACGCGGGGCCACCCCGTGGCCGGGTTGGCGTCCGTGTAGTCGAAGACCTGCGGCTTCTCCCGGAGGACCCGCGCGATCGCTTCCTGCATCGCGCTCTCGAACCGCGTCGGAGGGGACCCGCAGGCGACCTCGCGGCTCGGGGGCAGGGAGCAGCCGGCCGGCGACGGCGCGAGGGCGCCGGTGCCGACGGGATAGACCGCCGGGGTGCAGGTGCCGATGTACCGGCGGCTGACCGCGTTCCACGAGGTGAGGACCTTGTACTGCTCGCTGTAGGCGCTGCCCGTCGTCACGACGAGCTCCTCCCCGTCGAAGCCCGCGCAGATTCCCTTCTTGTCGAGCTGCCGGATGAGGCCGACGTAGTAGGCGCCGACGTTCACCACCGAGTTCTCGTCGTCGGGGCTGAAGACGGCCGGCTGCTCGCGCCGGAGGTCGTCGATCGCGTCGAGCACGTCCGAGAGGAAGCCCGGGGTGTCGTCCTGGCAGGTGTACTTGGTCGCGCCCGCGGGGAGACGGTCGCAGCTCGCCGAGAGTGGCGTCACCGTCGCGGGCGTGGGCGTAGGGGTCGCAGTGGCGGCGACCGGGACGCTCGGGACGACCGGAGCGGGCGCGTCGTGCCCGCAGGCGGACAGGCCGAGCGCGCACAGAAGAGAAACCGGAGGGGCGAGAAACCGAAGGGTCATGCGGGCTGCTCCTCGGGCCACCCGTACGACGGCTCGGACGGGGTCCCTTCGCCTTGAGGACTGGTGGGCGCTGTAGGATTCGAACCTACGACTTCCACCGTGTGAAGGTGGCACTCTACCGCTGAGTTAAGCGCCCTTCTGCGAGGGGAAGGAAGAATAGACCGCGCCCCGCCGGCGGTCAAGGCCGACGGGGCGCCGGAGGCCACCCTCTAGCGCTCCACGAAGAACGATCCGCAGGCGCCGTTGCGGCCGCAGGCGCGGTACCAGCCCGAGTCGTAGGCGTTCAACTGATACTGGTTGCTCGGGTGGTTCACGCAGCCGCTGTCCTTGCCCGTGCAGTAGATTCCGTCGGGGTGCTCGTCGGTGTGGAACGTCCACGTCGGGCCCGCCCGGCCGGAGTCCTGCGCGTAGCCGACCGCCCAGGTCTCGCACGCGACCCGCTCCGGGCTGCCCTCGGGGCGGACGGGGCACTCCACGCGGTCGGGGTAGCCGATCTGAGCGCAGTAGATCGCATCGCGGACGAGCGGCGTCGAGTCGAGGCTCGTCGTGTCCTGGTTCTGCACGTAGACGTGGACGCGGAAGCGATAGATGGGCGGCGGGTAGGGCGCGCCGCAGCCGCTGCCGGCCGGCGGGACGCTGTCGCCGAGGTCCACCGGGAAGGACGACGGCGTGCAGGTCTCGAAGTAGACACCCCCGCCGCGGCGGATGTAGCCCGCACTGGAGATGATGTCGTACGTCTCGGAGAAGCCGTTCTCGTTCTTGAGCTGGATCCGCTCGTAGGTGTAGTCGGCGGCGTCGCGCTGAGCGCAGAAGCCGGCCTTGCGCAGGTTGTCGATGGTCGTGTCGAGGAAGCCGTCGACGTCGACGACCTTGTAGAGGTTCGTGCCCTCGAGCGCGACGTCGGTCTTGTCGACCACCGCGGGCTTCTGCTGGATCGTGAGGTCCATCGCCGCTTCGAGCGAGGACCAGAGCCTCGCGCTGCTCTTCTCGCAGGAGGCGCTCGCCGTGCCGACGCCGATCTTGCAGACCGACGAAGAGGAGCTGCCGCCGCCCGAGCTGGGCGTCGGGGTGGGGGTGGGGGACGTGCCGGGAGTGGACGGCGAGCCGCCTCCCCCGCACGACGGGATCACGAACACGGCCGCCCCGAAGGCCACGAGGGCCAAGGGCTGAAGGAGCCGTCTCACGGTCATCCGGAATCCTCTCGAGTTCTGCCGACACCACGGACGGTCGAATGCCCCGCCCGAAACAATGCAATCTACCTCCGCGGTGGCGGGAGCCTCAAGCGAAATTCGGTGCGCCCGACAAGCTTTCACCTCGCCTGCAAATCCATTCGAGTCAGTAGCTTGAGGCGATGCGCCGAGGTGCCGGGCGCAAGCGCGGCGAAGATCCGGGCGCCTGACCGTTCAGCGGAAGGCGAAGCGTTCAGTTCCCGTGGACGCCGCAGATCTCCCGCGGCTCGGTGCCCGCCACGAAAGCCTCGTCGCGCCGCTCGGGGCAGCGGGGGCCCGCGAGGAGGCCGGTCTCCTTGTCGATCGTCGCGTAGACGATCCCCTCGGGCGCCGGCGGCAGCGGCCCCGACCTGAGGCCCGACGTCGCCGCCCTCATGAAGTCGACCCAGATCGGCAGCGCGGCCTTCGTGCCGGAGAGGCCGACCGGCGTGTTGTCGTCGAAGCCGACCCACACGACCGCGAGGAGGTCCGAGGTGAAGCCGCAGAACCACGCGTCGCGGTAGTCGTTCGTCGTGCCCGTCTTGCCGGCCGCGTCGGGGCGGAAGTCCATGCCGCGCGCCGAGGCGGCCGTCCCCTCGTTGATCACGCTGCGCAGCATGTCCGTCACGAGGAAGGCCGACTCCTCGTGGACCACGCGCTCGGGCACCGGCGCGTGGTGCTGTTCGAGGGTCCGGTCCTTGTCGTCGGCCACCCGGGTGATCGTGACGGGCTCGATCTTGAGCCCGCCGTTCGCGAGGACGTTGTAGGCGATCGCCATCTCGTACGGCGTCGCCTCGAAGGAGCCGAGGGCGAGAGCCGGGAACGGCTGGATCGGCGCGCCGATCCCGAGCTTCTTCGACCAGATCTGCGCGACGCGGTCGTAGCCGACCATCTCCGCGACCTTCACGGTGGCGACGTTCATGCTCATCGCGAGGGCGCGGCGCAGCGTGACCATGCCGTGGTAGGTGTCCTCGTAGTTCGTCGGGATGTACTCCTTGTCCTCGTAGAAGAAGACCGAGGGCGCGTCCTCGACGACGGTGGCGGGGGTGATCGGCGGCAGGCTCGGGTCGTCGAACCCCGCCTCGAAAGCGGCGAGGTAGACGAACGGCTTGAAGGTGCTGCCGGGCTGGCGGTGGGCCTGCACGACGCGGTTGTACTGGCTCGCCCCGTAGGAGCGCCCGCCCACGAGGGCCACCACCTTGCCGCTCGCCGGCTCGAGCACGATCAGGCAGCCCTGCACCTGCTCGGTCGTGCGCTTCTTGATCATCTCCTGCACCCGGTCGAGGCCGCGCTCGAGGGCGCCCTGGGCGAGCGACTGCAGGTGAAGGTCGAGGCTCGTGTGGATCTGCAGGTTCTGGGTGGTGAGGTCCTTGGGGTCGTAGCGCTGGGCGAGCTGCCGGCGCACGAGGTCGACGAAGTACGGCGCGTCCGTCGTGTCGGGCCTCGTCCGCTCGACGAGGAGCGGCGAGGCGAGGGCCTCCTTCTGCTGCGCGTCGTCGATGAACCCCGACTCGCGCATCGCCCGGATCACCTCGTTGCGCCGCTCGGTCGCCCGCTTCTGGTGCCGGAACGGGTTGTAGGGGTTCGGCGACTGGATCATCCCCGCGAGGAGGGCGCACTCGGGCAGCGTGAGGTTCGCCACGTCCTTGTGGAAGTAGGTGCGGGCCGCCTCGCCCATGCCGTTGATCGAGAACGAGCCCGACTGGCCGAGGTAGATCTCGTTGAGGTAGAGCTCGAGGATCTCCTGCTTCGTGGCGCGGCGCTCGAGGACGAAGGCGAGGAGCGCCTCCTGGGCCTTGCGGCGGTAGCTGCGCTCCGGGGTCAGGAAGAAGTTCTTGCAGAGCTGCTGGGTGATGGTGCTGCCGCCCTGCGGGATCGCGCTGTCGGAGCGGGCGTTGCGTATCGCCGCGCCCACGAGGCGGATCGGGTCGAGGCCGGGGTGGGAGAAGAAGCGGCGGTCCTCGATCGCGAGGACCGCCTTCACCAGCAGGTCCGGCATGTCCTCGAAGGCGATCCGACGGCGCTTCTCCCGCTCGTCCGTGAAGAGGTAGGTCACGAGCTCGGGCTCGAGCGTCACCGTCTCGTAGCGCCGGCGCGGGTCCTTCCCGCGAAGGTCCTTCACCCGGGTGACGCCGGCCTTGTCGGTGGCGAAGGCGACCTGCACCGCCTCGGCCGGGCCGTCCGGCACCGGCCGCGGGAAGAGCGCCACCCCGTCGGCCCTGCGCTGGAACTGGCCGGCCTCCGCCGGCGGGTCCGTCCGCTCCTGGTAGCGCAGGCCGTTCAGTGTGTTCGCGAGGGCGGCGGGATCGAGCACGAGCCCCGGCCGCAGCACGAGCGGCCGCGCGTAGACGCGCGAGGGGATGCTGCCCTTCTCGCCCCGCAGCCGCTGCTCGACCATCACCGAGAAGCGGATGTACTGGTAGATGAGCAGCGACGCGCCGATCACGATCGGCAGGAAGACGAGCGCGAGCAGGGCGACGACGGCGCGGAATCGGCGCGCCGAGTACACGCGCCGAGAGGGATCGCTCATGCGGACGGGAATCGAGTATAGCCGAGCCGGCGGCGCCTACTCGACGACCTCGAGGCGGACCTGGCCCGTGCCGGGGCCGATGAGGCCGATCGCCCGCGCCGCGCCGCGCGAGAGGTCGATCGCCCGGCCCTTGTGGGACGGGAAGCGGTCGTTCACCCGGACGACGACACTGCGGCCGGTCGAGAGGAGCGTCACCTTCACCCGGGTGCCGAACGCCCAGTAGGCGTGGGCGGCGGTGAGCCCGTCCTGGTCGTAGCGCTCCCCGCTCGACGTGCGCTTGCCGTGGTAGTCGGGCCCGTACCACGACGCGATCCCCTCGACGACGGTCCCGACGGCGGGCGTCTCCGGCGGGGGGAAGGCGTAGGCCTTCGGCTTCGGGTTGCCCCCGCAGGCCGCGGCGAGCGCGACGACGAGCGCGGCGGCCGCGAGCGGGGCGGGCCTCGGGCGGGCGCTCACGAGACCGTGTGCACGCGCATCATGTTCGTCGCGGCGGCGGCGATCGAGTGGCCGGAGAGCATCAGGATCGTGTCGCCGGCCGACACGTGGCCGCGGGCCTTCAGCGTCTCCTCGCCCGCGGCGAGGAGCGCGTCCGTGTTCTCGGTGGAGGCGACGAGCGTCGGCAGGACGCCCCACCACAGCGCGAGCCGGCGGTACACCTTCTCGTCGTGGGTGACGGCCACCACCGGCACGCGCGGCCGGTGGCCGGCCACGAGGCGGGCCGTGAGGCCCGACTCGGTGAAGGCGAGGATGAGCTTGCAGCCGAGCTCCTCGGCCACCGACGCGGCGACCCGGGTGAGGCTGCGGGTGACGGGGGTCCCCGCGCCGTCGCGGCCGGCCTCGGCCGCGCGCGTGCGGATGCCGGTGAGGCCGTGCTCTTCCGTGAAGTCGGCGATGCGGGCCATCGTCTCGACCGTCTCGACCGGGAATTTCCCGACCGCGCTCTCGCCCGAGAGCATCACCGCGTCGGTCCCGTCGAGGATGGCGTTCGCGACGTCCGAGGCCTCGGCCCGCGTCGGCCGCGGGTTCTCGATCATGCTCTCGAGCATCTGGGTGGCGGTGATCACGACCTTCCCGGCCGCGTTCGCCATCGCGATGATCCGCTTCTGCGCGATCGGAACGTCCTCGGTGCCGAGCTCCACCCCGAGGTCGCCGCGGGCGACCATCACCCCGTCGGTCGCGGCGAGGATCGCCTCGAGGTCCTCGAGCGCCTGGGGCTTCTCGATCTTGGCGATCACCGGGGTGTCGGCGCCGAGGCTCGCGATGAGGGCCTTCGCCTCGACCACGTCGGCCGCGCGGCGCACGAACGACATCGCGACGTAGTCGACGCCGGCCGAGAGGCCGAACGCGAGGTCGTCGCGGTCCTTGTCCGTGATCGCGGGGGTCGAGAGCGCCACCCCCGGCAGGTTCATGCCCTTGTGCGACTTGAGGGGGCCGCCGTCGACGACCTCGCACTCGACCCGCTCGCCCGACACGCCGAGCACCCGCAGCTCGAGGTTGCCGTCGTCGAGGAGGATCTGGTCGCCCGCCTTCACGTCGCGGGCGAGCGCGGCGTAGGTCGTGGAGATGAGCTCGGCGGTGCCGGCGACGGAGGCGTCGGTCGTGATCGCGATCCGGGCGCCCTTCACGAGCTCGACGACGTCGCCCGCGACCTTCCCGGTGCGGATCTTCGGGCCCGAAAGGTCCTGGAGGAGGGCGACCGGCCTTCCGAGGCGGCCGGCGATCTCGCGGACCGCCTTCACGACCTCGAGGTGCTCGTCGTGGGTCCCGTGGGAGAAGTTCAGCCGGAAGACGTTCACCCCGGCCTCGATCAGCTGTTCGAGCCGCTCGCGGCTCCGGGAGGCCGGCCCGACGGTCGCGACGATCTTCGTTCGGCGCATGGCGCGGAGTATACGCGGGGCGCTATGATCCCGAGGTTGCCCAAGAAGAAGCCCGCACTCTTCATCTGCGTCGCCCTCGCGGGCGCGCTCGCCGGCTGCGGGGGAGGCGGCTCCCCGACGCCCTCGGAGCCGAGCGGCCCCAAGGCGGGCGGGACGATGAGCGGCCGATACACCCTGCAGCTCACCCCGGCCGCGAGCTGCGGCGGCCGCGCCGTCAGCTTCTCCGTCGAGGTCACGCGCACCTCGTCCTCGCCGCATCCCGGCGTGCAGCTCGTGCTCTCCGGCGTCAGCCCCTCGCCCCTCGAGCTCGAGCTCAAGTACACCGACGACACCCTCGAGGGCGGCGTCGGCATCTACGACGACGGCTTCAGCTCGGCGGAGGGCCTCCCCACCTGGGTGAACGCGATCGCGAGCGGCAAGACGACCCAGACGAGCGACGGGCGGGGCGAGGTGGTGTCGGGCACGCTCCGGGGCTATCTGGAGATCGAGGGGGTCATGAACGCCTGCACCGCGTCCAACCACACCTTCTCGCTGCGGGCCAAGTGAGGCGGGGAGCGACGAGGGCGCGCCCGTGGCGGACCGTGGCGGCCGCGCTGTGCCTCGCGGCGGCGGCCGCGTCCGACGGCGCCCCCGCCGCGTCCCGCCCGTTGCGGGTCCGCGCGAGCGAGGCCTTCGCGGCGTGCCTCGCTCCCGCCCTCGAGGCGTTCACCCGCGAGACCGGCCTGCGGGCCGTGCTCGAGGTGGGAGACCCCGACCCGGCCGACGGGGTGGACGTGGTCGTGGGCGAGGACGCGGAGCTGACGCGGCTGCTCGAGAGCGGGCGGGCCGACCCTCGCGCCGCGGTCGACCTCGGCACGATCCCCTGGGTCTACGTCAGCCCGGAGGGCTCGGGCGCGGACCTCGCGCAGTCGATCGCCCGGGCCGACCGGTTCGTCGTGCTCGGCGGCCGGCTCGGCCGGGCCGCCCGCGAGGCCCTCGGCTCCCGCGTCCCCCCCGAGCGGCTGCGCGCCACGCGCGACGCCGCCGAGCTGCGCGGAGCCGCGTTCGCCCTCGTGCCGCGCTCGCTCGCCGGGGCGGGGGAGCAGCGCCTCGCGCCGGTGCGTCCGCTGACCGTGGTCACGGTCGTGGTCGGCGGCTCGACCGAGCCGCTGGCGGCCCGGGCCCTGGTGGGCTGGCTCGGGAGCGCCCGTGGCCGCGCCGCGCTGTCGCCCTCGGTCGAGGCTCCGGCCGCGAGCGCCGACGTCCACGCCACGGCGACGACCGCCTACGTCGCCTCGGTCGTCGACTGGTGGCTGCCGCAGTGCTCGATCGACCACAACGGCTACAACGACCCGAGCCGGGTGCTCGGCCCGCCGGACGCGGCCTTTCTCGGGGTGAAGGACCAGTACACCGGGATGATGAGCCTCGGCATGGGCGGCTACGTCACGGTCGACATGGGCGTGAGCGCGATCGACGGCGACGGGGCGGACGTGCGGGTCTACCAGACGACCTCGAGCGAGCCCGTGACCCTCTACGGCGCCGCGAGCTCCCAGGGCCCGTTCACCCTGATCGGGCTCCGCGTTCCGTGCGGCGAACGGACGGGCGGCGGCATCTTCTCGGCCCACTGCGACTTCGACCTGCGGGGCACCGGGCTCGCGGAAGCGCGCTACCTCAAGATCGAGGACGGCGAGATCTACCCGTGCCTCCTCGGCGGGACGATCACCGAGGGCGCCGACATCGACGCGGTGCAGGTCCTGAACGCCAGGCCCTGAGGCGTCCGAAGGCGCCCGTCGGCGCGATTGACACCCCGTCGAAACGGAAGCTATAGTGCGGCGGCTCACCGCTTTGCCGCATTTTTCCCGGCGAGTCCCCTGACCTCACCCATGCCCAGCTATGTCCCGATCGTGATCCTTGGCGCGATAGCGCTCGGCTTCGGCGTGTTCACCCTGGTGATGTCCCACCTGCTGGGGCGGCCACGGCCGAACGACGCGAAGCAGTCGACCTACGAGTGCGGCATGCCGCCCGTCGGCACCGCCCGCGAGCGCTTCCCGATCAAGTTCTACCTCGTCTGCATGATCTTCATCCTGCTCGACGTGGACGCCGCGTTCCTCTACCCGTGGGCCCTCGTCTTCAAGAGCCTCGGGGTCTTCGGGCTCGTCGAGATGGGCGTCTTCATGACGCTGCTGGGCGGCGGGTTCGTCTACGCGTGGAAGTCCGGCGCGCTCGACTGGTAGCCGAAGAGGCGGAATGGAACTGACGCCCCAGAACAAGGCCCGTTTCGAGGAGATCCTCTCGCGCTATCCGGTGAAGCGCTCGGCCCTCCTCCCGACCCTGCGGATCGTGCAGGAGCAGGAGGGATGGCTCAGCCGCGAGGCGATCGAGCACGTCGCCTCGCTCCTCGACCTCACCCCCGCCCAGGTCCACGACACCGCGAGCTTCTACACGATGTTCCGGCTGAAACCCGCCGGGAAGACCACGATCGAGGTGTGCACGACGCTCTCGTGCGCGCTCGGCGGGGCCGAGGAGCTCCTGCACCACGCCTGCCGCAAGCTCGGCATCAGGCCGGGCGAGACGACCGCCGACGGCAAGTACACCGTGCGCGAGGTCGAGTGCCTCGCCGCGTGCGGCGGCGCGCCGGCGGTGCAGGTGAACGGCGAGTGGCTCGAGCACGCCTCGTCCGGCGACATCGACCGCATCCTCGCCGGCGAGACCGTGCGCCGCACGTTCGAGTGGCCGAAGAGCCCGGGGGAGCACATCCTCTTTCAGAACGTGTGGACGCCGAACTCGACGTCGATCGAGACCTACAAGGCCTCGGGCGGCTACGCGAAGCTCGGCGAGTGGCTGAAGACGTCGCCCGACGCCATCATCGACACCGTCAAGAAGTCGAACCTGCGCGGCCGCGGCGGCGCCGGCTTCCCGACCGGGATGAAGTGGAGCTTCCTCCCGAAGGACAACCCGAAGCCGCGCTACCTGTGCGTGAACGCGGACGAGTCGGAGCCGGGGACCTACAAGGACCGCGTCATCATCGAGCGCGACCCCCACCGGCTCATCGAGGGCACGGTCGTCTCGGCCCACGCGATCCGCGCGAAGACGGCCTACATCTACATCCGCGGGGAGTTCCACGAGGGCGCGCGCATCCTCGAGAAGGCGCTCGACGAGGCGCGGGCGGCCGGTCTCGTCGGGAAGAACATCCTCGGCACCGGCATCGACGTCGACGTGTGGGTCCACCGCGGCGCGGGCTCGTACGAGTGCGGCGAGGAGACGGCCCTCATCGAGTCGCTCGAGGGCAAGCGCGGCCAGCCGCGCATCAAGCCGCCCTTCCCGGCCGTCGTCGGCCTCTACGGCTGCCCGACGATCGTGAACAACGTCGAGACGCTCGTGAACGTGCCGCTCATCCTCACCCGCGGCCCGGAGTGGTTCGCCTCGTACGGCACCGAGAAGAACGGCGGCCCGAAGCTCTACTCGATCAGCGGCCACGTCGTGCGCCCCGGCAGCTACGAGGCGCCGATGGGCAGGATCACCCTCCGCGACCTCATCTACGGCGAGGGCTACGCGCGGGGCATCGCCAACGGCCGCAAGCTGAAGGCGGTCGTCCCCGGCGGCTCCTCGACGCCCGTCCTCACCGCGGAAGAGCTCGACATCGCGATGGACTTCGACGGCGTCGCCAAGGCCGGCTCCATGCTCGGCTCGGCCGGCACCATCGTGATGGACGACTCGACCTGCATGGTGTGGATGGCGAAGAACCTCATCTACTTCTACAAGCACGAGTCGTGCGGCAAGTGCTCGCCCTGCCGCGAGGGCACGGGCTGGATGCTCCGCCTCCTCACCCGCATCGAGGCGGGCGAGGCGAAGGAGACGGACCTCGACCTGCTGTGGAAGGTCACCGACTCGATCGGCGGCAAGACGGTGTGCCCGTTCGGCGACGCCGCGATCGCCCCGCCGCAGTCGACGCTCAAGAAGTTCAGGGACGAGTTCCTCTTCCACGTGCGCGAGAAGAAGTGCTGGAAGCTGGTCGCCCCGACGTTCGAGGAGGCCGTGGCGAAGACGAAGGGCGCGGGGGTGAGCGCATGAGCCTCTCGCCCGTCGGCCAGGAGGTCGTTCTCGCCCTCGTCAAGATCGCGGTCGTGATCGGCGGCCTGCTCGGCCTCTTCTCCGGCATGACGTACATCGAGCGGCGGCTGCTCGCGTTCATGCAGTACCGGCTCGGCCCGAACCGCACCGGGCCCTTCGGCCTGCTGCAGCCGATCGCCGACGGCATCAAGCTCTTCTTCAAGGAAGAGGTGATGCCGGCCGCGGCGAACAAGTGGGGCTTTCTCGCCGCGCCGGTCGTGGCGGTGGCGACCGCCCTCCTCGCCGTCGCGGTGCTGCCGTACGGGCCGCCCTTCCAGGTTCCCGCCTGGGGCTTCCTGCCCGACTGGGTGCAGGGCCGCACGTTCCAGTTCCAGATCGCCCAGGTGGACGTGGGCGTCCTCTTCATCTTCGCGATCACGGCCCTCGGCGTCTACGGCGTCGTGCTCGCGGGGTGGGCCGCGAACAGCAAGTACTCGCTCCTCGGCGGCCTGCGCTCCTCGGCCCAGATGTTCTCCTACGAGCTCGCCCTCGGCCTCTCGTGGGTCGGCATCATCATGCTCGCGGGCTCGTTCCACATCGCCGACATCGTGAACGACCAGGGCGCCCGCTTCGGCGGCTGGTTCTTCGGCTGGAACGTGTTCGTCCAGTTCCCGGCGTTCCTCGTCTACTTCATCGCCGCCACGGCCGAGGTCGCGCGCATCCCGTTCGACCTGCCCGAGGGCGAGGCCGAGCTCGTGGCCGGCTTCCACACCGAGTACTCGTCGATGCGCTTCGCCCTCATCCAGATGGCCGAGTACATCAACATGATCACGGTCTCGGTGCTCTGCGCGAACCTCTTCCTCGGCGGCTGGCACTCGGGCATCCCCGGCGTGCCGTCCGAGGGGCCCCTCGGCTTCGTCTGGTGGGGCGCCAAGGTCGCGGTCCTCCTCTTCGTCTTCATCTGGCTGCGCGGCACCCTGCCGCGGTTCCGCTACGACCAGCTCATGCACTTCGGCTGGAAGGTGCTGATCCCGGTCGCCGCGGTGTGGATCCTCGTCACGGCCACCGCCGTGACCTTCATCCCGGCCCTCGGCCGGGTCGCGAGCCGCTGATGGACGCCATCCTCTTCTACTTCTTCGCGGCGATCGCGGTCGTCTCCGCCCTCGTCGTGATCGGCCAGAAGAACCCGCTCTACTCCGCCTTCGCGCTCATCGTGACGCTGTGCTCGGTGGCCGCGATCTTCGGCCTCCTCGCCTCGCCCTTCATCGCGGTCCTGCAGGTGATCGTCTATGCCGGCGCGATCATGGTGCTCTTCCTCTTCGTCCTCATGCTGCTGAACGTGAAGAGGGAGGAGGACCGGCCGCGCAAGGGCGGCAAGGCCCTCGCGGGGATCGCGGCGGCGGCGGTCGCCGCCCTCGTCGCGCAGGCCGGCTGGGTGCTGCTGCGGGCCGAGCCGGGCCCGGCGCCGCAGTTCGACGCCTCCACGCGGAAGATGGCCGAGGTCCTCTTCTCGCCGCACTTCCTCTACGTCTTCGAGGCCACGTCCATCCTGATCCTGGCGGCGCTCGTCGGGGCGGTGGCGCTCGCCAAGAAGGAGCTCTAGCCGCTCATGGACCACCCGGGCTTCGTCCACCACGCGGTGCTGCTGAGCCTCGCGCTGTTCGCGATCGGCGCCCTCGGCGTCTTCCTCCGCCGCAACGTCATCACCGTCCTCATGTGCGTCGAGCTGATGCTGAACGGCGTGAACCTCGCCTTCGTGGCCTTCAGCCGCGCGGCGGGGACGCTCGACGGGCAGGTGCTCGTCTTCTTCGTCATGGTCGTGGCGGCGGCGGAGGCGTCGGTCGGCCTCGCGATCGTGATCGCGCTGCAGCGCCACCGCGACACCCTCGACCTCGACGCGTTCAACGTGCTGAAGGGGTAGGGACGTGAACGACAACCTGCTCAACCTGCTCCCCTTCGCCATCCTCCTCCTTCCCCTCGGCGGGTTCGTCGTCCTCTCGCTCTTCGGCGACTGGATCAAGAAGGACGGCGAGTCGAACGGGGCGGCGTGGCTGGCGTGCGCCACCGTGCTCGCCGCGTTCGGCCTCGCGGTCTTCACGACGCTGCGGCTCTACGGCCTCGTCGCCGGCGAGACCGGGCTGCGCTTCGCCCAGCCCTACCTCGGCTTCGACTGGATCGACGTGGCCGGCTTCCACGTCCCGATGAGCCTGCTCGTCGACCCGCTCTCGTGCGTGATGATGCTCGTCGTCTCCGGCATCGGCTCGCTCATCCACGTCTACTCGGTGGGCTACATGGCCCACGACGAGGACAAGGTCCGCTTCTTCTCGTACCTGAACCTCTTCACGTTCTTCATGCTGCTGCTCGTGCTCGGCGGCAGCCTCCCGCTCCTCTTCGTGGGCTGGGAGGGCGTGGGCCTGTGCTCGTACCTGCTCATCGGGTTCTGGTACCGGAAGGACAGCGCGTCCGCCGCGGGCCTCAAGGCCTTCGTGGTGAACCGCGTGGGCGATGCCGGGCTCATCCTGGGGATGATCTTCGTCTTCCACGCGTTCGGCAGCCTCGACCTCGTCGACCTCGCCGACAACGCGAGCGCCCTCGCGCCCGAGAAGCTCTGGGAGTGGGGCCCGGCCACGATCGCGGGCCTCCTCCTCTTCGTCGGCGCCACCGGCAAGAGCGCGCAGATTCCGCTCCACGTCTGGCTGCCCGACGCGATGGAGGGCCCGACCCCGGTGTCGGCCCTCATCCACGCGGCCACGATGGTCACCGCGGGCGTCTACATGGTCGCGCGCCTCGGGCCGCTCTACCACGTGTCCGAGACGGCGATGCTCGTGGTCGCGGTCACCGGCACGGCCACCGCGCTCATGGCCGGCACGATCGCGATCGTGCAGACGGACATCAAGCGGGTGCTCGCGTACTCGACCGTGAGCCAGCTCGGCTTCATGTTCCTGGCCGCGGGCGTCGGCGCCTTCGGGGTCGCGGTCTTCCACCTCTACACCCACGCCTTCTTCAAGGCGCTCCTCTTCCTCGGCTCCGGCTCCGTCATCCACGCGATGTCGGGCGAGCAGGACATGCGGAAGATGGGCGGTCTGCGCAAGAAGATCCCGGTGACGTTCTGGACCTTCCTCGTCGGCACGCTCGCGATCGCGGGCATCCCCGGGCTCTCGGGCTTCTTCAGCAAGGACGAGATCCTGGCCGGCGCGTTCGGTACGGGCCACCGCGTCCTCTTCGCGATCGCGCTCTTCACCGCGTTCCTGACCGCGGCGTACATGGCGCGGCTCCTCTTCATGACATTCTTCGGCAGCTTCCGCGGCGGCCACGAGGCCGAGCACCACGTCCACGAGTCGCCGTGGACGATGCTCGTGCCGCTCGTGATCCTGGCCGTCGGCTCGATCGTGGCCGGCTACGAGCTCTTCCCGGTCGGCGAGCACGGGAAGGTCGCCCTGCCCGGGGTCGTGCAGCCCGTCTTCCGGCTGCCCGAGGAGCACTTTGCACCGCACGACTGGCTGCCGATCGCGGCCACCGCCTCCGCGGTGCTCGGCATCCTGATCGCCTGGTACCTCTACCTCTCGATGCCCGACGTGCGGGCTTCGGTGAAGCGCGCGGTCGCGCCCCTCCTCCGCGTCTTCGAGGCCAAGTACTGGTTCGACGACGTCTACAACGGCTTCGTCGACCGCGTGGTGATCGACGGCAGCCGCGGCTTCCTCTGGCAGCGCTTCGACGCCGGCTTCGTCGACGGCATCGTCAACGGGGCGGGCCGCGCCGCGGCCTGGCTCTCGGAGCGCACGCGGCCCATCGAGACGGGCTTCGTGCGCCACTACGCCCTCCTCGTCCTCGCGGGCGCCGTCGCCCTCGTCTCCTACCTGCTCTGGTCATGACCACCCTCACGAGCCACATCCTCACGCTGCTCATCTTCCTGCCCGTGGCGGGGGCGATCCTCGTCGCCCTCACGCGGCGCGAGAACGAGGCGCTGCAGAAGGGCCTCGGCCTCCTCGTCTCGACCGCCGCCTTCGCGATCTCGCTCGCCCTCGTCTCCGGCTTCCGCGACGTCGCGCCGATGCAGTTCGTCGAGAAGGCGCCCTGGATCCCCGCGTGGGGGATCGCCTACCACGTCGGCGTCGACGGGCTCTCGCTCTGGCTCGTCATCCTCACGACGTTCCTCACGCCGCTCGCCCTCCTCGGCTCGTGGACGTCCATCCACGACCGGGTGCGCGAGTTCGTGGTCTTCATGCTCCTCCTCGAGGCGGGCATGATCGGGGTCTTCGTCTCGCTCGACCTCTTCCTCTTCTACGTGTTCTGGGAGGCGATGCTCATCCCGATGTACTTCCTCATCGGGATCTGGGGCCACGAGCGGCGGATCTACGCCGCCGTGAAGTTCTTCCTCTACACGTTCGCGGGCAGCGTGCTGATGCTCGTCGCCTTCCTGGTGCTCTACAAGACCGCGGGGCTCGGCACCTTCTCGATCCCGCAGCTCGCGGCGGCGCCGGTCGACCCTCAGCTCCAGCTCTGGCTCTTCCTCGCCTGCGCCCTCGCCTTCGCGATCAAGGTCCCGATGTTCCCGTTCCACACCTGGCTCCCCGACGCGCACGTCGAGGCGCCGATGGCGGGCTCGGTCATCCTGGCCGGCGTGCTGCTGAAGATGGGCGGCTACGGCTTCCTGCGGATCGCGATCCCGCTTTTCCCGGACGCGGCGATGAAGCTCGCGCCGGTCGTCGGCGTGCTGGCGGTGATCGGGATCGTCTACGGCGCCCTCGTCTCGCTCGTGCAGCCCGACCTCAAGAAGCTCGTGGCGTACTCCTCGGTCTCGCACCTCGGCTTCGTGATGCTCGGCATCGCCGCCTTCTCGACGACCGGCATCGTGGGCTCCGTCTACCAGATGCTGAACCACGGGATCTCGACGGGGGCGCTCTTCTTCCTCGTCGGCTTCCTGTACGACCGGCGTCATACCCGCCTCATCTCCGAGTTCGGCGGGCTGCGGGCGATCGTGCCGTGGTACTTCGCGGTCTTCCTCCTGATCAGCCTGTCGTCGATCGCGGTGCCGGGCTTCAACGGGTTCGTCGGGGAGTTCCTGATCCTCGTCGGCTCCTGGCGCTTCAGCCCGTGGCTCGTCGCCTTCGCCTCGCTCGGGGTGATCCTCGCCGCCGCCTACGTCCTGTGGATGGTGAAGCGCGTCTTCTACGGGGAAGCGACGAACCCGAAGAACGAGGGCCTCGCCGATCTCAGCCCGCGCGAGGCGTTCGTGCTCGTGCCGCTGGTGGCGCTCGCCCTCTTCATGGGCGTCGCGAGCCCGCTCTTCACGCGTCGGATCGAGCCGGCGGCGGACGCCCTCGTCCGCCAGGTGCGCGAGCACGTCGACGTGAGGCGCGCCGCGCAGCTCGGCGCGCCCCCGGCCCCGCCCGCCGCTTCGCCGGCGGTGGCCCCGGAGGTGCAGCAGTGAACGGCGTCCTCGACCTTCGCCCCCTCCTTCCGGCGGCCATCGTCTCGATCACCGGCGTCGTGGTCCTTCTCGCCCAGGCGTTCACCCCGAAGGGAGGCCGCGCGCCCTCCGTCTCCCTGTCCGTGCTCGGCCTCGCCGCCGCCCTCGGCTCGGTCTTCGTCCTCGCCACCGGCCCCGGCCGCGGCGCCGTGCTCGCGGGGGCCCTCGCCGCCGACGACTTCTCGCTCTTCTTCCACGCGCTCGTCCTCGGCGTGGCGCTCGTGGCCGTGCTCCTCTCTCCGGCCTACCTGCGGGAGAACGAGCTCGACCGCGGCGAGTACTACGCTCTCCTCCTCTTCTCGGTCGTCGGCATGCTCGGCCTCGTCTCGAGCCTCGAGCTCGTGTCGATCTTCGTGGCCCTCGAGATCATGTCGATCGCCCTCTACGCCCTCGCCGGCCTCCGCCGCTCGCGGGTCGAGAGCCAGGAGTCGGCCCTCAAGTACTTCGTCACGGGCTCCTTCTCGTCGGCGTTCTTCCTGTACGGCATCGCGCTGCTGTACGGCGTCACCCGCAGCACGTCGCTCGACCTCGTGGCCCGCGGCCTCGCGTCGGTCACTCCCGAGCAGACGAGCCTCGCGATCCTCGGCGTCGCGATGCTTCTCGTCGGCTTCGCCTTCAAGGTCGCGAGCGTGCCGTTCCACATGTGGGCCCCCGACGTCTACGAGGGCGCCCCGACCCCGGTCACCGGCTTCATGGCCGCCGGCGTGAAGGCCGCCGCGTTCGGCGCCCTCCTGCGGGTCTTCGGCTACGCGCTGCCGTCGCTCGCCGACCACTGGCAGCCGCTCGTGGCCGTTCTCGCCGCGATCACGATGGTCGTCGGCAACCTCGCCGCCCTCGCGCAGTCCGGCCTCAAGCGGATGCTCGCGTATTCCTCGGTCGCCCACGCGGGCTATCTGCTGACGGCGCTCGTCGCCGCGCCCGGCCTCGCGGGCGAGGCGATGCTCTTCTACCTGGTCGCCTACGCCGCGGTGAACCTCGGCGCCTTCGGCGCGATCTCGGCCCTCTCGCGCGGCGGCCGCGAGCCGATCACGTGGCAGGACCTGGCGGGCCTTTCCGAGCGGCGCCCCTCGCTCGCCGCCGCCCTCACGGTCTTCCTCGTGTCGCTGACCGGGATCCCGGTGACCGCCGGCTTCGTCGGCAAGTTCTACCTGTTCAACGCCGCCGTCGCCGCCGGCTGGGTCTGGCTCGCAATCGTCGGCGTCCTCATGAGCGTCGTCTCGGCCTACTACTACCTGCGCGTGGTCGTGGCGATGTACATGAGCGAGCCCAAGGGCGAGGACGGCTGGGCGACGGTCACCCCGATGTCCGCCTTCGCGCTGGCGCTCACCGCCGCGGTCGCCCTCGTCCTCGGCGTCTGGCCCGCCCCGTTCCTGGCTGTCGCGAGGATCGCGGCGAGAAGCCTCCTGTAGGGCTCCGGTCGGATCGGCTCCGGTCGGATCTCGATCGGTTGTTGCCGAAGAGATCCGACCGGAATGCCGTTCCCACGGCGCCGGCCCGCTCCCCACAGGTCCGTTCCTCCGGTTCCGTCCCGTTCTCCCCTTTGTTCCGTCCTCTCGAGCAGAAAGGCCGGCTCCGTCTAGCGGTGGCGGCTCGGCTCCGTCCGGCCGAGCAGGAACGGAATCTGCTTCGCACTCTCGACCGTCATGAGAAGCAGCGCCTTGAACAGCTCGCGGTGCAGCCGCTCGTCGGGTTCGAGATAGACGGACCCGGCGAGCTCGCGCCAGCGAAGAAGCTCGCGTCGCAGCGATCGCCCTGGCTGGACCTCGGCGGTCAGGTCGGCGAGGCGCAGCACGCGCTCGTAGGCGTTCGCGAGCCGCCCCCTGTCCGCGGGACCGAAGAGCCGCGACGCGCGGTTCATCTCGTTCGCGATCATCAGGACCTGCTGGTCGCGGGAGTAGCCGGACCAGCGCCCGGCGTCGAGAGAGGCATGCTGGGTCACGAGAGCGGCTCTCCGGCGCCGAGGAGCGCGAACGTCAGCTCGCGCACGCGCGCGCGGAGCCCGGGATCCTGGATCTCCATCGCGCGATTGCCCCGGGCCGGGCTGATGTTGATGAGCGACGTGTACTCGATGCAGTCCTCGGGGCCTCGCCCGGGGTAGTAGTTCGCGCCCCAGAGGTCGACCTGCCGACTGCCGTCTTCGAGGAGAACCTGCTCGGCGTCCGCGTGCATCTCGCCGCCCACCGCGATCACCCCGCGTTCCACGTCGACGACGTACTTCACCATGTCCTCGAAGAACAGGAGGACGAGACGCCGCAGCTCGACCGGATCCAGCCGTCCGGCGCGGACGATGACGATGGGTGAATCGCTCACGTGTTGCTTATAGCGGCGTAGCCCGTCCGCGAGCAAGCTCCTTTCGAGCGAGCGCACGGAACCCGCGGCCCGTGGTTGACCGCCGCATGCGGGGCGTCGCAGACTCGTCGCTCGGGGAGGGCGGTATGCACTCTCGGCGGGTCCGGCGTCTCGTGTTGGCCCTGGCGCTCGCCGCGCGAGCCGAGGCCCAGCCGCCCGACACACACCCGGGCGTCACGACACCCGCGGCGCCCGCGCCGGCGCCGCCCGCCACGGCGCTGACCAGGCCCCCCGTGGCGCGGCTGAAGTCGCGTCCCGCCGTGCCGCAGTCTCCCTCCGAGCTGAGCGTGAACGTGCTCGACCCGGCGGGGAAGCCCGTCGAAGGCGCGCTCGTGAGCGCGTGGCCTTCAGTCGGCGCGTTCGTCGGCATTCGCATGAACCAGGAGAAGCGGCGCTCAGGGGTCACAGGCAAAGACGGCCGGGCCGCCCTGACGAGCATGCCTGGCGCGCCGTGGGAGCTGGAGGTTCGCGCGCGCGGCTTCGCGCGGTCGTTCCAGTCGCGGCTCGCCGCGGCGACCGTCATCGTGCGGCTCGCCCGAGGCGAGGCGATCGCCGGCCGCGTGCTCGACGGCACGAGCCGCGCGCCGGTGGCCGGCGCGCGAGTGCGGGTCGACGAGTGGGACTCGCTCCCAGGCGAAGGCGATGCGCGCCCCGTCGCCAGCGAGGCCGTCACGGACGCGCGTGGCGCGTTCCGGCTCGAGGGCCTCGGCCGCAGCGCGGTCACGCTGGTCGCGCGCGCGGCCGGCTACGCGCCGGCGCGGCGCGACTCGGCGAGGCCGGGCGCGCCGGTCGAGCTCTTCCTGTTCCCGGGGCCCGGTCTCACGGGCACGGTGCGGGACGACGCCGGCCGTCCCGTCGCCGGGGCGTCGATACGCCTGTTTGCCGAGGGATGGGGGAGCGTCCCGCCGGTCGACGCGACCGATGATTCGGGCCGATTCACCGCGGCCGGAGTCGAGCCGGGTGGCTACTGGCTCGCCGCCCGGGCGGGCGCGCGCGCACCGACCCTCGCCCGAGTCGCGGTGGACGCGCGCGATGAAGCGTCGGCGGAGCTGATCGTGGCGGACGGGGGCTCCGTGACCGGACGGATCGTGGATGCGGCGGGGAGGCCGGTGGCCCGCGCGACGGTGCGGCCCGACGCCTTCGAGGGTCAGGGCCTGCCCGCGCTCCTGAGCGACGCCCTTGCGGCCACGGCGTCGGGCGACGGCGTCTTCACCGTCGGCCCGCTGCCGCCCGGCGCGTTCGGCCTCGAGGTCGGGAGCCGCGGGCGCGCGCCGACGCGCGTGTCCGCGGTGGTCGTGCCGCGGAAGGCCACCGACCTGGGAGACGTCGCCCTCGACGAGGGCCTCCTCGTGCGCGGGCGCGTGCGCGACCGTGCGGGCGCGGGGCTCGGCGGAGTGCAGGTGAGCGCCGAGTCGCGCCGCCAGGAAGGCTTCGCCGTCGAGACGCAGACCGACGCCGACGGCGGCTTCTCGCTCGTCGGGCTCTCGGCGGGGGCCTACGACCTCACGGCCAGCGCGGCCGGGTTCGCTCGCGCAGAGGCGACCGCGAACGCGGGCGGCGAGCCGGTGGAGCTCGTGCTCGAGGAGGCTGGCACGCTCACGGGACGCGTGGTCGACGCGAGCGGCCGGCCGGCGGAAGACGCCCGCGTGGAGGCCGAGTCCGCGGGCGCTTCGCCCCGGGAGACTCGATCGATGGGCGCGCCGGCGAACGAGGGCGACGGGCGCTTCACGTTTCGGGATGTCGGGGCGGGCATCTACGTCGTGCGGGCGCGCGCCCCCGGGCTCGGCGAGGGCTCGCTGACGGGCGTACGCGTGGTGGCCGGGCGCGCGACCGACGCGGGGACGATCGCGCTCGCGGCGAGCGGCCGGGTGACCGGGGTCGTCGTCGATGCCGACGGTCAGCCGATCCCCGGGGCGACGGTTCGCGTCGAGCGAGACCCGAACTCCTACCGCAGCGACGATCCGTCCGCGCAGACCGACTCGACTGGCACGTTCGAAGCGCGCGGCGTCCGCCCGGGGCGCATGGATGTCGTGGCGAGCCATCCCGCGTACGTGTCGGCGCGACAGGGCGGCGTCGAGGTCGACCTCGAGAAGGAGCCTCCGGCGGTGCGGATCGTCCTCGGCCGCGGCGCGCGCATCGAGGGCCGCGCTCGCCACCGCGACGGCCGGCCCTTCGACGGGCGTGTCGCGGCCTGGTCCGCCAGCGGAGGCGCGGGGCCCGGCGGCGAGCCGGTTCCGACGCAGGCCGACGGCTCCTTCGTGGTCGAGCACGTCCCTCCCGGGCGAGTGTCCGTGGTCCTGCTGACTCGCGTCAGCTCGCACCCCTCGATCGGCGGTCCGTCCGGCATGACGATCCTCGCGGGCGCCACGACCCGGGAGATCGAGGCGCGCGAGGGCGAAGCCGCCTCCGTCGACCTCGTGACGCGCGACATCGTCGTGTTCGGCCGGGTCACCCGCGCCGGCCAGGGCCTGGCCGGAATCACCGTCACCGCGATCGGCCCTGACGGACAGAACGCGGTGACCGGTGCCATGGGGACGGGCGCGGGTCCGGTCGTCGCCGAGTCGGGGCCGCCGGCGGTGACGGCCACGACCCGCGAGGACGGCTCGTTCGACCTCGTGACCTTCGGCCCGGGCCGCACCTACGTGCAGATGCGGTCTGCGGAGAGGCAGAGCCTTCCCGCGCGCGAGGTCGAGATCCCGGACGTCGAGCGCTACGAGATGGAGCTCGAGGTCGGCGGCGCCGCCGTCGCCGGTGTGGTCGTGGATCGCGACTCCGGGGCGTCGATCGCCGACGCGATCGTCGCCGTTCGCGAGCCGGGGCCGTCGGGCTCGCCGAAGGGCGGAGGCAGCACCGGGCCCGACGGGCGCTTCTCGTTCGACGTCTCGCCGGGCGATTACGTCCTGGAGGCGAGCGCGCCGCGTCACCGCCCGTCGAAGCAGGCGCTCGCCGTCTCGGACGCCGGTGCCGTGGGCCTTCGGCTCGAGCTGGAGGCGGGCCTCGAGATCGCCGGTCGCGTGGTGAGCGCCGTAGGCGCGCCGGTGCCGGATGTGCTCGTCTTCGCCGTGGAGGCAGACGGCACGCTGCGCTGGCCGACGAGCGGCCGCGCCCTGCCGGACGGCACGTTCCGACTGACAGGCCTCGGGAGCGAGGCGTACGCGGTCGTGGCGGGAAGCGCCAGCGAGGGATTTGCCATTCGCCCCGGGGTCACGCCGGGCGACGGCACCGTGACGCTGACGCTGCGGCCCGGCGGGCGCCTCCGTGTGCGTCTCGTCTCGGCCGACGGCGCTCCCGTAGTGGAGAAGGCCTACGTCTCAATCACGGGTTGGAACGGCACTCGCCTGCGCAGTCTGCCTCTCGGCAGCAGGCGGTCCGGCGACGCGCCAGGGACGTCCGAGATGACCGTGCCGGCCGGTACGCTCGAGGTCTCGGCGCTGTGGGAGGCGCGCTCGCTGGGCTCGGCCTCGGTGCAGGTCGCGCCCGGAGAGACGAAGACGATCGACGTCGTCGTGACCCCGCGCTAGCCGAGCACCGAGGCCATGATCCGCGGGTCGACCGCCACCGCGTGCAGGTACACGCGCCACTCGACCATCGGCTCCGGGGCGAGTCCCGTCGCGCCGGACCGGCCGACCTCGACGCCGGCCGACACCGGATCGCCGGCCTGCACCGAGACGCGCGAGAGATGCTGCACGACGCTGACGACGCCCTGGCCGTGGTCGATCGCGACCGTCTCGCCGGACAGGACGAGCGGGCCGGCGAAGACCACGCTGCCGGCACCCGGCGCGCGCACGGCCGTGCCGACGGGCACGCCGTAGTCGAGGCCCCGGTGCCACTCGCCCTGCAGGCCGTCGATGCGGCTCTCCGCGTCGGCGAAGCCGGTGTAGACGCGCGGCTCGCCGAAGCCGCGGCCCGTCCCGCCGACCGGAGGCGCGAGGGGGCCGGGTGCGGGCGCGCTGGTGGCCGTGCGGATCGCGGCGAGGAGCCGGCGCGCGTCGCGCGGCGCGTCGGGGCTGCGCAGGAGCCGGCGCTTGTCCTCGTCGATGTAGACCGCGCGCCGCTCGTACGGGCGGGCGGCGATCTCGACCGGGATCGCGATGCGCTGCTCGCCCTTTCGCGCCGCGAGGCCGACGCCGAGCGTGGCCGGGCCCGGCGCGGCGTCGGCCGCCACCGGCACGAGGGCGCGCGGCCCGACGGCCGAAGAGAAGAAGGGCGCGCGGCGTCCGTCGAGGAGAGCCCACGCGGCGCCGAGCCGCCCGCGCGCGGCGAGGCGGGCCACGAGAACGCCGCCCGGGAACGCGCTCGTCGTATCCGCGCGGAAGGTGACGGCCCCGACTCGCTTCACGACCTCGCCGGCGTCCGCGCCGGACGCGAGAAACGGCGAGACGAGGCCGAGCAGGAAGAGCCGGCGCTCCAGGAGGCCGCTCACCGCGCCGCCCGGACGAGCGCGGCGATGAGCGCAGCCTCGTCCTCGGGGTCGACCGTCCGGAGGTCGACGATCACCCGGTCCTCCATCACCCGCGCGACGACGGGCGGCTCTCCCTCGCGCAGCCGGGCGGCGCATGCCGTCGGCACCGCCGCTTCCGGGCCGGATCGCGACCGCCACGGTCGGCAGCTCGACGGTCGGCGCCGCGCCGCCGCCCACCGCCGACGCCGTCTCGACGACCTGCGCCTCGAGCCCCGGCGCCTGCCCCGCGAGAGCCGCGGCGAAGGCGGCGGCCCGCCGGCCGAGCTCCTCGCGCGACGCGAGGATCATGCGCAGGACGGGCACGCGCTCGGCGGCCCGACCCGCCGCGTGCTCGACGAGCGTCGCGTCGAGGGCGGCGAGGGTCATCTTGTCGACCCGCAGCGCGCGGTAGAGGGGGTTTCTCCGCATCGGCTCGACGAAGGCGCGCCCGCCGGCGAGGATCCCGGCCTGCGGGCCGCCGAGCAGCTTGTCGCCGCTCCAGGCGACCACGTCGGCGCCCTGCGCGAGCGCGTCGAGAGCGGTGGGCTCGGCGCCGAGCGGCCCCGGCTGCCGCCCGAGGAGCCCGCTGCCCTGGTCCTCCACGAGCGGAACGGAGGCCTCGCGGGCGAGCGCCGCGAGCTCGGCGAGGGTCGTCTCCTCGGCGAAGCCGACGACGCGGAAGTTGCTCGGGTGCACCTTCAGGATCATGCCGGTTTCGGGGGAGAGGGCGTCGCGGTAGTCGGCGAGGCGGGTGCGGTTCGTCGTGCCGACCTCGCGCAGCCGCGCGCCGCCCTTGCGCAGCACCTCGGGGATGCGGAACGAGCCGCCGATCTCCACGAGCTCGCCGCGGCTCACGATCACCTCGCGGCCCTCGGCGAGCGTGTTCACCGCGAGGAGCACCGCCGCCGCGCAGTTGTTCACGACCACGGTCGACTCCGCGCCGAGCAGCGCGCGCAGGCGCGCCTCCGCGTGCGCCTCGCGGTTCCCGCGCGACCCGCGCTCGAGGTCGTACTCGAGGTTGGAGTACGACCTCGCGACCTCGGCCACGCGCGCCGCCGCCTCGGGCGAAAGGGGGGCCCGGCCCAGGTTCGTGTGGACGACCACGCCCGTCGCGTTGATCACCCGCACGAGCGACGGGCGCTCGGCACGCGCGAGCCGGCGGGCCACGGCGGCCGCGAGATCGTCGGGGCCGAGGTCTCCGCCCGCGCGGCGACGCTCCTCGAGCGTCTCACGCACCGCGGCCACGACCGCGGGGCGTCCGTGAGCCGCCACGAGGGAGAGCACCTCCGGCCAGCGGAGGGCCAGGTCGACGGAGGGCAGAGCACGGCGCGGGTCCGTTCCGGTCGCGGCGGGCATCGTCGAAATATAGCGTGTTATCCTCTCCGCACCATGGCCCGGGAGCGCCCACCGGACTTCGCGGAGCGGCTTCCGCGCGTGGTCCCCAAGGAGGAGACGGACCTCTCGCATCTCTCCGACGAGATGGCGGAGCTCCTCTACCCGGGACGCCGCCCGCGGCCCTTCCGCATCGCCCTGCGCTTCCTGCCGTTCGACGAGCCGTCCTACTCGCGCGCGGTGGGCGTCGCGCGGCAGTCGCCCGTCTACGCCGAGCGCGCGACGAGCGACGGCACCCTCCACGAGGCCGCCTTCGACGCCGGCGAGGCCCGCCCGCTGCGCGAGCTCTTCGAGCTCGTGCGCGGCCGGCCCGGCACCGAGGTCCTCGTCGACGGCAAGAGGGTGCCGTACGCGCACGAGCTGTGGCTGCCGCTGTTCTGGATGTTCCTCGGACGAGAGGCCTGATCCCGCGTGGCGCTCGCCGACGACCTCGACCGCCTCGAGACCGCGATCCGCCAGCTGCAGGTGAAGTGGGACCTTTTCTTCTCCGGGGCGGAGAAGAAGCCGCCGGTCGACTTCCAGACCCAGGTCGAGCAGCTCGTGAGGCGCTACGCCAACCAGGAGATCCGCAACAACGGCGAGCGCTTCCGCTACCAGGGCCTGACCGCCCGCTACACGACGTTCAACGAGCTGTGGCAGAAGCGCCTGCGCGCCCGCGAGGAGGGCAAGGTGTTCGGCATGCACGGCCTGCGGGCCGAGAAGATGCCGCCTCCGCCTCCGCCCCGGCCGCAGCTCGAGCACCCTCACGCCGCGGCCGCGCCCTCCGAGTTCCGCGTCGCCGACGCCGGGCGCGACACGGAGTCGATCCGCGCCCTCTACGACCGCTTCGTCGCGGAGAAGGCGCGGGCGGGCGACGGCGCGGCGCCGGCGTTCGAGAGCTTCCGCCAGCTGATCGCGAAGCAGTCCGACCGGATCCGCTCCGAGAAGGGCGCCCGCGCGGTCGACTTCCGCCTCGAGACGAAGGACGGCAAGGTGGCGCTCAAGGCGCGCGTGGTGAAGTGAGAGCGATCGCCCGGGCGCTCCTGGCCGCCGCGCTCACCGCCGTCCCGGCGGCCGCCGGCGCGTGGCCGGCCGAGACCGTCGTCGCCATGACGCGCGACGCGCGACGCCTCCTGCCGCGATCGCTCAACCGGCTCCTCGGCGAGCGCGAGTCGCAGGTGAAGGACGAGCTGCAGCGCTTCTCGCCGCAGCTCGCGCAGCGCGTCTTCGCCGACCTGCCGTCGGGGCGGCTCTCCGCGCCGACGCTCGAGGCCCTCCAGGCCGAGGTCGACCGCGTCGCGGCGATGCTGCACGAGGGCCGCCTCAGCGAAGGCCTGCCGCGCCTCGGCGCGCTCGCCCGCATTCCGGCGGACCTTTCCGACCCGATGCTCACGGCCGGGCCCGAGGGCTGGCCGCCCGGCCTCGCCCGCGAGTACTACGCCCTGTTCTCGGCCAACGTGAGCCGGATGCCGGTCGTCCTCGAGGACCGGGCCGTGCTCGACACCCCGCGCCAGCAGCTGCCGGCGCTGTGGCAGTCCGTGCTCGACCGAAGCCGCGCCCAGGCGCCGACCGTTCGCGCGGAGATGATCCGCGACGGCCGGGTGGTGAGCGCGGCCCGCCTCGACTACCGCTCGCCGGCGTGGGCGGTGTCGTCGCTCGCCTACTCGCGGGCGGTCGCGGCCGTCGCCGCGACCTGGCTCGCCGCGTGGCGCTCGGCCAACGGCGACCTCACCAACCAGCCCGGGACGCGCGTCGCCGTGCCGCGCGACGCGCCCGCGCCGACCGCCGACGCGCGGCGCCCCCCGCAACCGGAGGCCCCATGAAGAGAAGAGCGCTGCTCTCCGTGTGCCGCAAGGACGGTCTCGTCGACCTCGCGAAGGGCCTCGTGGCCCGCGGGTTCGAGGTCGTCTCGACGGGCGGTACGGCGGCGGAGCTCGAGAAGGCGGGCGTGCCCGTGACCGGGATCTCCAAGGTCACGGGCTTCCCCGAGATCCTCGACGGCCGCGTGAAGACCCTCCACCCGATCGTCCACGGCGGCATCCTCGCGCGGCGCGACCTGCCCGAGCACCAGTCCGCCCTCGAGAAGCACCGCATCGCGCCGGTCGACGTCGTGGTCGTGAACCTCTACCCGTTCGAGGAGAAGGTCGCGAAGGGCTGCTCCTTCGACGAGGCGGTCGAGAACGTCGACATCGGCGGGCCGACGATGGTCCGCGCGGCGGCCAAGAACTTCCGGCACGTCGCGGTCGTCGTCGACCCGGCCGACTACGGCCTCCTCCTCGAGCAGCTCGACCGCGAGGGCGGGATCGACGCGGCGACCCGCCTCTACTTCGCGCAGAAGGCGTTCCGCCACACCGGGCGGTACGAGGCGGCGATCGCCGGCTACTTCTCGCAGGTCGAGGCGCGCGAGGGCCGCTACCAGCCCGCCGAGACCGACGAGACGTTCCCGTACCGCCTCAGCCTGACCTTCGAGAAGGTCCAGGATCTGCGCTACGGCGAGAACCCCCACCAGCGGGCGGCGTTCTACTCCGACCTCGGCTCGACGCTGTTCTCGGTGGCCGCCGCGCGCCAGATGCAGGGCAAGGAGCTCTCGTTCAACAACATCCTCGACCTCGACGCCGCCTGGCGCCTCGCGACCGAGATCGACGACCCCGCCTGCGTCATCGTCAAGCACACGAACCCGTGCGGAACGGGCACCGGCGCGAGCCCGGCCGAGGCCTACGAGCGCGCCTGGGCCTGCGACCCGACCTCGGCCTTCGGTGGGATCATCGCCTTCAACGAGAAAGTGGACGCGGCGGCCGCGAAGAAGGTCACGGGTCAGTTCGTCGAGGCGGTGATCGCCCCCGGCTTCGAGAAGGCGGCCCTCGACGTGCTCGGCAAGAAGACGAACCTGCGCGTCATGAACATGGACACGACCGCCATCCACAAGGCGAGCGGCTTCGACATGCGGCGCGTGATGGGCGGCCTCCTCGCCCAGCAGTGGGACCTCCACCGCCTCGAGCGCGACCGGTGCGAGGTGGTGACGAAGCGGTCGCCCACCGAGGAGGAGTGGAAGGCCCTCCTCTTCGCGTGGACGGTGGTCAAGCACGTGAAGTCGAACGCGATCGTCTACGCGAACGCGGTGCAGACGGTCGGCGTCGGCGCCGGCCAGACGAGCCGGGTCGACTCGGCGCGCATCGCCGCGCAGAAGGCCGTGCTGCCGCTCGCCGGCACGGTCGTCGCCTCCGACGCGTTCTTCCCGTTCCGCGACGGCGTCGACGAGATCGCGAAGACGGGCGCGACCGCGATCATCCAGCCGGGCGGCTCCGTCCGCGACGAGGAGACGATCGCGGCCGCCGACGAGCACGGCCTCGCCATGGTCTTCACCGGGGTGCGGCACTTCCGCCACTGACGTGGCGACGCCGAGCGAGTCGATGCCCGGGGCGGCCAGGGGAGCCTGGCGATCGGCCGCGGCGGCGCTCGTCCTGCTGGTGCTCCTGCTCTATCGGGACGCCCTCGCCGGAGGCGTCTTCTACAAGCGTGACATCCACCAGATCTGGCATCCCCAGGTCGAGGCCGTGGTGCGCGCGGTGGCCGAGGGCGCCTGGCCCGTGTGGGACCCGAGCCCCGCCTTCGGCCAGCCCCTGCTCGCCGATCCGAGCGCGCAGGTCCTCTATCCGCCGACGTGGCTCAACTTCGTGATGAAGCCGTGGCGGGCCTACACGGCCGTCGCGGTCGGCCACGCGCTCTTCTCCGCGCTGTGCCTGCTCGCCCTGCTGCGGCGCTGGGGCCTCTCGCCGATCGCGGCGTGGACGGGAGCCGCGGCGTGGACGCTCTCCGGTC
This sequence comes from Vicinamibacteria bacterium, assembly GCA_046331285.1. Lineage (GTDB taxonomy): Bacteria > Acidobacteriota > Vicinamibacteria > Fen-336 > Fen-336 > DATBSL01. Next base: position 46,669 of record JAXLRD010000007.1, on the reverse strand, counting down.
CGTACCTCTCGTTCGTCGACCTCTGGCATCACTTCGCCGGGGTCAGCTTCCTTCCCGTGGTCTTCCTCTGCGCGGACGCCGCGCTCGCCTCCCGCCGGCCCCGCGACCTCCTGCGCCTGGGCGTCGTGCTCGGGCTGCAGCTGCTCGCCGGCTCGGCCGACGCGTGGACGATGACCCTTCTCGCCGTCGGCACGTACGCCGTCGTCGTCGGGGGCGGGCCGCGGGGCTGGCGGGCCCGGGCGTCGATCGTCGCCCGGCTCGCGGCGGCGGCGGCGGTCGCGGCGGTGATCGCCGCGGGCGTCTGGGTCCCCACCCTGGAGGCGGTCTCGCGCTCGGCGCGGGGCTCCCTGCCGGAGTCCGCCCGGACGCACTGGTCGGTGCACCCGATCGCGCTCGGCGAGACGCTCCTGGCCGGAGTGCCCTCGGCCCTTCCGCTCGACGCGCCGAGCCGAGCGCGGCTCTTCGAGGGCCGCGAGCCCTTCCTGTCCTCGCTCTACCTCGGCCTCCCGTGCCTCGCCCTGGCGGTCGGCGCGGCGCGGGCGCGCGACCGCCGCCGCGCGGCCGTTCTCGGAGCTCTGCTGCTCGCGGCGCTGCTCGTCGCGCTCGGCCGGCACGGCCTCTTCTACGACGCCCTGGTGACGATCGTGCCCCCGCTCCGCGTGATGCGCTACCCGGTGAAGGTGATGGCGGTCGCCGTCTTCGCCTGGGCGGCGCTCGTGGGCATGGGTGTCGACGCGTGGCGCGCGTCCGCCTCGTGGAGGAGGGGGCTCGCCGTGCTCGCTCCCCTCGCCGGGTCGGCCGCGGCCGCGCTCGTCGCGGCCGCGCTCGTCGCGGGGCCGGGCGCGCGTCCGCTCGGCGTCGGCCTCGACCCGGCGTACGGGCCGGTCCTCGTGCCTCTCGGGCGGTCGCTCTTGCTTCACGCCGCGCTCGGCGTGCTCGCGGTGGCGCTCGCCGCGGCGGGCGGCGGCGGCGGGCGCCTGCGGCGCATCGGGCCGTCACTGGCGGCGCTCGTCGCCGTGGCGGACCTCGCCTTCGCCCACCCGCGGCCGAACCCGACCGCGCCCGTCGCGCTCTACACGCACCGCCCCGCGATCCTGAGGGCCTTCGAGGGGGCGCCTTCGCCCCGCGTGTACGCCTACAACTACGGCGAGCCGGGGGCGAGCGTGCCGAGCGGCCCGTCGCGTCCCGACCGCGTCGACCGGGTGCCCGAGGGATGGAGCCTGGACGCCGCGACCGCCCTCGGGCAGCAGCTGGTCCTCGCTCCGCAGTGCGCCGGTCGCTGGCGCCTGGGGCAGGCCTTCGACACGGACTACCGGGGCCTGCAGGCGGCGCCGCTCGCGACGTTCACCCGCCTCGCCGGGCTCGTCGACGGACGTTCCGACGCGCTCGCTCACCTGCTTCGCCTCGCGTCGGTCACTCACGTGGTCGCCATCCACGACGTCGCGGGAGGCCTGCTGTCGCCGGTCGCCGAGGATCCGGGGCTGTTCGCCTCTCCCGTGCGGGCCTGGGCGGTTCCCGGCGCGCTGCCGCGCGCGCGGGTCGTGGCCGGGGTGCGGATCGCCGACGGACGGGACGCGGCCGGGACGATCCTGTCGCCCGACTTCGATGCCGGCCGCGAGGTCCTGCTGCCGGCGGGCGCGGCGCGGCCCGCGCCGGAGACGCCCGCGGGGCGCGCCTCGATCGTCGCGGAGCGGGCCGACCGCCTGAGCATCGAGGCGGACGTCGCCTCCGACGGCTATCTCGTGGTCGCCGACTCCTGGGATCCCGGCTGGCAGGTCCGCGTCGACGGCCGACCTGCGCCGCTGCTGAGGGCCGACATGGCTTTCCGCGCCGTGGCCCTCTCCGCCGGCCGGCACGTGGTCGAGATGGTGTATCGCCCCCTGTGGACTCTCGTGGCCGTGGGGGTCACGGCCGTCTCCCTCGCTCTCGCCCTCCTCGTCCTGTGGCTCACCGGCCGCCGCCGCGAGCCGGCCGTCGGCCGCGCGGACGGTTCAGGGCTTCCGGGCGCACATCAGGAGTGATCCGGCGATCTCGCGGAGGAGGGGAACGCGCTCCAGCCCGCGAGACAGGCGGCCGACCGCGGGAATGAGCGGCGTCGGCGTCGAGGGGTGGAGGAAGTCGTACGGCTCGACCGTCGCCTCCGTGAACCCGACCCGCTCGAGCGCCCGCCGGGCCCGCAGACGCGAGAAGGCCATCTCGTCCGGAGAGACGCCGAAGCGGCGTCGAAGGCGCGGGACGTTGAACAGGACGAGGAGCTGAGGGTTGACCGCGTTCGGCTCCGCGAAGACGACGCGGCCGCCCGGCCTGAGCACGCGATGCGCCTCGCCGAGCGCCGCCTCGAGGTGCAGGTGGTGGAGGACCGAGGAGCCGTAGACGACGTCGAAGGCGCCCTCGCGGAACGGGAGGGCCTCCGCGTTGCCGCGGCTCAGTCGGACGTTGGCGAGGGCGCCGACCTTCTGTCGGGCCTTCGCCAGAAGGTCCTCGGACAAGTCGACCCCGTGGAGGGCGCACCCGGAGGCCGCCACTCGCTCCAGGAAGATCCCCGTCCCGCACCCCAGCTCGAGCGCCCGCCGGCCGGGGGCGAGGCCGCCCCGTTCGACGAAGAAACTGGCGCGGCGCTCGGCCCGGGCCCGCCCCGAGGGGCTCGACCACGACCAGATCGCCTCCGCGAAGGGCGCGATCTCGCGGTGGTGCTCGATCTCCCGCTCGAGTCGTTCCTTGGGCGACCGGTCGCGTCCGGCGTTCACCGGGCCGCCACGGCACGAGCCGCTGCCGGATGGATGATGGAGGGCCGCTGCATGGAGCGGCACAGTAGCACGCCGCACGCCGACGGCCAACGCCGGCGCATGCAACCCGGCCCGGTCTCCGGCGTTCCAATCAGCCGGGGGAAGGAGACGAGGATGAGCAAGGCAGGTTGGTGCGCGACGGCCGTCGCGGTGGCGTTCTGCTCCGTCGCCGGTCTCTCCGCGGTGGCCGCGGCCGGCCCCCAGAGCCCGGCGCGGGAGCGTGAATGGGGCGGGCGGGGTGCGCGGGACCGGGGCCACCGGCTCGCCGAGTATCTCGGCCTCGACGAGCAGCAGCGGGCCTCGATCCAGAAGCTGCGCCAGCAGCAGCGGGACGAGATGAAGCCCCTCTTCGAGGAAGGCCGCGACCTGCGGAAGAAGCTCCGCGAGGCGACCGAGGCCGAGAAGCCGGACGCTCTCGCCGTGGGCGAGGCCACGCTCGCCGTGAAGGCCCATCACGACAAGGTGAAGGCGCAGCGCGCGGCGTTCGAGCAGAAGCTCGTGGCGCTCTTCACGCCCGAGCAGAAGCAGAAGTACGACGCTCTCAAGGCGGCCCGCGAGTTCGGCCGCGGCGGCGCACGCGGCCCTCGCGGCGGTCGCGGCTTCGGCCCGGGCGGCGGGCCGAAGGGCGCGCTCTAGCGCCGCACCCGCAGCCGGCCGGGGCCGCTCAGCGGCTCCGGCCGGCCGTCGGCCGTGAGGCGACGGCGTCGAGCAACTCGGCCGGCGTCGCCTGGGCCGTCCCGAGCTTGCCGACCACGACGCCGGCCGCGGCGTTCGCGAGGACCGCCGCCTCGGCGAGCGATGCGCCGGCGGCCACCGCGAGCGCGATCGTCGCGATGACCGTGTCGCCGGCGCCCGTCACGTCGAACACCTCGCGGGCGGCCGCCTCGACGTGGAGCGGCGCGCGGCCTCTCTCGTAGAGGCTCATGCCGTGCTCGCCGCGCGTCACGAGCGCCGCCCGGCACGCGAGCGCCCGCAGGATCGCGCGGCCCGCCCGGTCGACCGCGCGGTCGCCCACGAGCCGCACGCCCGTCGCCTGCTCGGTCTCCAGCTGGTTCGGCGTGACGAGCGTGACGCGGCGGTACAGCGCGAAGTGCTTCACCTTCGGGTCCACCAGGACCGGCACGCGGTGGCGGCGCGCGAGGGGGAGCAGCCGCCGCAGGAGGGCCGCGGTCACGACGCCCTTCTGGTAGTCCGAGACGACGAGGGCGCCGCAGCGGGGCAGCTCCTCGCCGAGAGCCGCGAGGAGCGCGGCGCCGGGCCGTCCCGCGACGTCCCCCGCGTCCTCGCGGTCGGCCCGCACGACCTGCTGGTGGTGGGCGACGATCCGGGTCTTCACCGTCGTCGGCCGTTCGGGATGCGTCACGAGCCGCGGCGCGATGCCGGCCGCGACGACGGCGTCGCGGACGCGGGCGCCGGCCGCGTCGCGGCCCACGACCCCGACGAGCGCGGTCTCCCCGCCGAGCGCGCGCACGTTGGCCGCGACGTTGCCCGCTCCGCCGACGTGGAAGCTCTCGCGCTCGACCTGGACCACCGGCACCGGCGCTTCCGGGGAGATCCGCGACACGCGTCCCCACAGGAACTCGTCGAGCATGACGTCGCCCACGACGAGAACCCGCCGGCCGCGCAGGGCGGAGACGAGGGCGCGGGCGCGCGCGGGGGAGAGGGGGCTCACGCGGCCGTCGCGGACTCCCGTTCGCCGCGCGCGGCGCGCAGGGCGAAGGGCACCGCCGTGACGAGAAGGAACAGCATCAGGACTTCCGAGTCGCCGAGATTGTACTCGACGAGCCCCTCGACGAAGGCCGCGACGACGACCGCGAGAGCCCCCGTCGCGGCCGCGGCGCTCCCCGCATCGTCCGCGGGAGCGCCCTGCCGCCGCCTGGCCTCCGCGTAGGCCGCGCCGAGCGTGGCCGCCACCCACCAGAGGAAGAACACGAGCCCGGGCACGCCCCGCTCGGCGGCGACCTGCAGCAGGTTGTCGTGCAGGTGAGGCGCGAGCTTGTTCGGCGCCTCGGGCCAGCGGTAGCGCGGGTAGGCCGAGAGGATCATCCCCGGCCCCTGGCCGAAGACGGGCCGGTCCATCACCATGTCGAGCCCGGCCTGCCACATGTAGTAGCGGTCGACGCTGCTCGCGTCGCTCACGGTGAGCCGCTCACGCACGGCGGCCGGGCGCGCCACGAGCAGCAGCAGCACGGCGGCGGCGACCGCGGCGATCAGCCGCGGCGCGCGGAACGCCGCGACCGTCGCGAGGCCGAGCAGGCCGCCGAGCCACGCCCCGCGCGTCTGCGAAACGACGAGGGCCCACGCCGCGAGCGGCACCACGACGAGGGGCAGCAGCGCGGCGGCGCGGCGCGCGGCGTCGGCGCGGGAGAGCGCGAGGCCCGCGCCCGTGGCGGCGAGGGCGGCGACGAAGACGCGGGCGCCGAGGGCGCCGCGGCCGTGGGCCGCGGCGACGGTGACCGCGGCGACGCCCGCGAGCACGGCGGCCGCGAGCCAGGCGTCCCGCCCGCGCGGCCGGCTGACGCCGCCGCAGACGAGGCGGGCCGCGGCGACGATGAGGACGCCCATGGTGACGCCGGCCGCCGACATGTAGTGCCCGATGAAGCCGTGGGGCCGCCGTTCGAGCGTGTCGAACCCGAGGAGATGGTGCTGGGCCACGGTGTAGGCGGCGAGGGCGAGGCCGCCGAGGAGGAGGGCGTCGAGGAGGCGCTCGCGCGCCGCGTCCCGGCGGGCGAGGTCGAGGATCACGTAGAAGAGGAGGAACAGGACGAGCTTCTTGGCGTCCTCGTGTGACACCGCGGGGTCGCTCGCGAAGGACGCCGAGAGCAGCGTCCACACGGTGAAGGCGAGCAGCGGCGCGTCGACGGAAGTCCGGACGAGGCGGGTCTCGCGTCGCGCGAGACGGACGGCCAGGACGAGCCCCGACAGGGCGAGGAGTCCCTCCGCCGCGAAGATCGAGACGGGCACCGCCGCGGCGAGAGCGGCGGCGAGGCCCAGCTGCGCGCGCTCGAGTCGCACGGAGGATGGCCCTGCCGGCTAGTCCTCGATCTTCGCCTCGTCGACGAGCATCACCGGGATGTCGTCCTGGACGGGGTACACCCGCCGGCATTTCGCGCAGCGCAGGCCGGCCCCGTCCCTGACGACCTCGACCGGCGTCTTGCACTCGGGGCAGGCGAGGATCTCGAGAAGCTCCGGGTCGATCGGCATGGCGGCAGTCTAGCATCGGATTCGGAGCCGGACCCCGCGCGGCAGCCGACGCGGCTAGGATCCGCAGTGCCCGGCGCCAGGCGGCGCCGGAGCCGACGTTCGAGACAACTGGCCGGCCCTCTCCCGCCGGCAAACCGAGGAGGTTTGCATGCGCGTGGTGTTCGTCGAGAGGGAGACCGCCCCCGAGCGGCTCGTGTGCGAGGCCGAGGTCGTCTTCGAGTCCGAGTCCGGCCCGCTCGCCGGGATGAAGCTCGTCGGGTTCTCGCTGTGGCGCTCGCCGGAGGGCGAGGTCTACGTCACCTTCCCGAGCCGGGCGTTCGGCACCGGCAGCGACCGCCGCTTCTTCGACTACCTGCGGTCGGTCGAGGGGACGCCCGCCGACGCCAAGCGCGTCAAGGCGTGGATCCTCGAGGAGTTCCAGGCGAGCCGCCAGGCCGCGGCCTGAGCGCCTCGCTCGCCGTCCCGGCGCGCCCGTCTTCGCGGCGCGGCGCGCCGGGGCGCGACTCAGTTGGCCCCGGGCCGGACCGCGTGTGACAATCCTTCAGCAGGAGGCCCCCGCGCCGTGATGCCGATGATCGTGTTCGTCCTGGCCGCGCTCCCCGCGGCGCAGGCGGCGAAGGCCGCCCCCGCCGCGAAGCCCGCCTCTTCCCCCGCCGTGGCGCAGGTGGCCGCGGGCGCCGAGCCCGACACGGCCGAGGCGTACTACCACTTCAGCCTCGGGCTGCAGGCGCGCCTGTCGGGCGACGGCGAGCAGGCTCTCTCGGAGTACCGCCGCGCGCAGAAGCTCGATCCCGGCGCGGCGTCGATCCGCGTCGAGACGGCGCGCCTCCTGCGGGAGATGGCCCGCCTCGACGAAGCGACCGCCGAGGCGCGGGCGGCGGTGGGCCTCGACAAGGAGAACCCGGACGCGCATCTCGTCCTGGCCCAGCTCCTCCAGATCCAGGCGGCGGGGAAGGACGGGCCGGCGGCCCTGAAGGCCGCGGCCGCCGAGTACGAGGAGGTGGTGCGGATCCGCCCGACCGACGGGCAGTCCCTCCTGAACCTCGCCGGCATCTACGGCCAGCTCGCGGACGACGACGACGCTTCCGAGGCGAAGGCGCGCGCTCACGCGAGCGCGGCCCGCGCCTGGGAGATGTACCTCCAGCTCGACCCCGGGAACTTCGAGGCCCACGTGCAGCGCGGCACGCACCTCCTGCTCGCCGGCCAGGCCGAGAAGGCGGCGGCCGCGCTCAAGGCCGCGCTGGAGCTGCAGCCGGACTCCGCCCGGGCCTACCAGATCCTCGGCGACATCTACGCCGGCGCGCAGCAGGCCGACCAGGCGGTCCTGCACTACCGCAAGGCCCTCGAGGTCGAGCCCGGCAACGTGCGCATCCGCCTCGCCCTCGGCGAGGTGCTCTCGCAGGCGAAGCGGCTCGACGAGGCTCTCGCCGAGGCCGACGCGGTGCTGAAGGCCGACCCCGCCAACCGCTTCGCTCTCGACCTGAAGGGCCGCTGCCTGCGCGACCTCCGCCGCTTCGACGAGGCGGACGAGGTCGCCGACGCGCTCGTCGCCGGGGACGCGAACGACCTCAAGGCCGCCTACCTCAAGGTGACGATCGCCGAGTCGAAGCGCGACTACGCGCGCGCGGCGGCCATCATCGAAGAGGTGCTCGCTCGCGCCCGGCCCCAGGACCAGGAGCGCTCCGGCAACGATCGCGTGTTCCTCGTCCACCTCGGGTTCGCCTACCAGCAGCTCGAGCGGTTCGCCGACGCCGCGTCCGCCTTCGCGCGCGCGCTCGTCGCGGGAGAGCCGCCCGACGCGAACCTCTTCAGCTTCCACGCGGAAGCGCTCTACCTCGCGAAGCAGAAGGACGAGGCCCTCGCCGCGGTGAAGAAGGCGCGCGAGCGGTTCCCCGACGACGTGGACCTCACCGGGCTGCAGGCGACCCTCCTCCGCGAGAAGGGGGACTCCGCCGGCGCCGCCGCCCTCGTCGAGGTGATGAGGAAGAAGGCGCCCGACGACGCGAAGGTGCTCGGGCGGGTCGCCGACTTCTACCGTCGGGCCCGGCAGTTCCCGCAGGCCGAGAAGGCCCTGCGCGACGCGCGAAAGTCCGATCCGAAGAGCCTGTCGGTCCTCTTCCAGCTCGGGGCGGTGCTCGAGCGGCAGAAGAGGCACGAGGAGGCGGAGGCCGTCTTCCGCGAGGCGCTCGTGATCGAGCCCGACTCGGCCCCCGTCCTCAACTACCTCGGGTACATGAACGCCGACCGCAACGTGCGCGTCGACGAGGCCCTCAAGCTCATCCAGAAGGCCGTCGACCTCGACCCCGGCAGCGGCGCGTACCGCGACAGCCTGGGCTGGGCCTACTTCCGGCTCGGCCGCCTGGAGGCCGCGGAGGAGCAGGTCCGCAAGGCGCTCGAGAAGGACCCGGCGAGCGCCGTCGTCCTCGACCACCTCGCCGACATCCTCAGCCGGCGCGGCCGGGTGGGCGAGGCTCTCTCCCTCTGGCAGAAGTCGCTGAACGGCGAGGACGAGGAAGGCGAGCTCGACCGCTCCAAGGTGGAGGCCAAGATCCGCGATGCCCAGGGAGCACTCCAGGCTCAGCAGCGGGGCTCGTCGGCTCCCACGCCCTGACCGGTGGGCCGGGCCCGCGAGGCCCGGCCGGTCCGCTCGCGGGGTGCTCGCCGCCGCCGTGGCGGTCCTCGCCGCGTCCGCCTGCGCCGGCGCCTTCCGCCCGGCGGCGCCCGGCGTCGCCGATCGCGCCGCCGCCGCCCCGGCCTACTCCGGCAGCCTGCGAGTGTCGGTCAGCGGCCGCGACCTCCGGGGGCGCAGTCGCGCGCTCGTCGCGTACCGCCGCCCGGACGGGCTGCGCATCGAGATCCCGGGGCCCGCCGGCGCCCGGCTGGTGGCGGTGGCGCGCGCCGGCCGCCTCACGGCCGTCCTGCCCGCCGAGCGCGCCTTCCTCGAGCGCGCGGCGACGCCCGCCGGGCTCGAGGCGCTCATCGGCGTGGCTCTCGCGCCGGCCGAGCTCATGGACGTGCTGGCCGGTGCTCGACCGGCCGGCGCTCGGGAGTACCGGGCGGACTGGGGCCCCGTGTGGCCCCGGAGGATCGAGGCGGTGCTCGCCGACGGCACCCGGCTTCGGGCGACGGTCGACGAGGCCGACGCCGGCGCGGAGCTCCGCCCCGCCGCCTTCGATCCGCCCCCGCATCCGGGGTATCGCGAGGTCGACGCCGACGAGGCGCGGCGGCTCCTGGGGGGGCGGTGATGAGAGCCCTGCGGGCCCGCAGCTACGCGAAGGTCAACCTCGGGCTCGAGGTGCTCGGCCTGCGCGACGACGGCTACCACGAGCTGCGGACCCTCTTCCAGACGATCGATCTCCACGACGACATCGTCCTGAGGCCCCTGGCCCGAGGCGCCGGCGTTCGCGTCACCTGCGATCACCCCCTGGTGCCGTGCGACGGCTCGAACCTGGCGGTCCGGGCGGCCGTCGACCTCCAGCGCTACGCCGGCGTCGATCACGGGGTCGAGATCACCATCCGGAAGCGGATCCCCGTCGGGGGGGGACTCGGTGGGGGATCGAGCAACGCCGCGACCGTCCTTCTGGCCCTCGACACCCTCTGGGGGCTGGGCCTCGGCCCGGCCGGGCTCCACCGGCTGGCCGTCCGGCTCGGGGCCGACGTGCCCTACTTCCTCGTCGGCGGCACGGCCCTGGGGCTCGCCCGGGGGGACGAGGTGTACCCGCTCCACGAACAGGTCGAGGGCCACTTCGTCGTCGTGGACGCCGGCATCCACGTGTCCACGAAGGCCGTCTTCGACAGGGTCGACGCGGGTTTGACACCCCGGGAAAACAGCAATAGCATCTTCTACTTCGTATCGAGAGGGTTGGAGGGAGAAGGTGCGTACCGGCTCCTGTCCAACGACCTCGAGCCGGCCGCCCTCGACGAGGCGCCGGTCCTTCGCGAGAAGGCCGCGCGCGTCCGGGGTGTCCTGTCGCATTTCGGCGCCCGGCTCGCGGCTCTCTCGGGCAGTGGCGCGAGCTACTTCGGGCTGTTCGATTCGGCGCGGCCGGCGGGGCGGGCGCGACGGGCTCTCGAAGCGGAAGGGCTCCGGGCCCACGTGGCGAGGGCGTTGACGCTCGACGAGTACCGGGCCGCCCGTGACCGGTGGCGAGTTCGCTGAGGGGGACGGTCGGCGGACGAGAAGGAGCGGGCAGCATGGAGATCACCGACGTCAAGGTCATCCCGGTAGACGACGAGAAGCTCAAGGCGTTCGTGTCGATCGTCTTCGACCACTGCTTCGTGGTGACGGACATCAAGGTCATCCACGGCCCGAAGGGCCTGTTCGTGTCGATGCCGAGCAAGAAGCGGAAGGACGGGACGTTCAAGGACATCGCCCATCCGCTCAACAACCAGATGCGCCAGTACCTCGAGGAAAAGGTGCTCGGCGTCTATCGCCAGCAGGTTGCCACCTCCGCCCCGGTCTCGGCCGCGGCGGCCGAGGCCGACCAGCCGTCGCAGAAGGAGGGGTCCGAGGGGTAGGATTCCCCGCGCGTTGGGGCGTGGCCAAGTGGTAAGGCGCGGGGCTTTGGACCCCGGATCGAAGGTTCGAATCCTTCCGCCCCAGCCACCCAACGCCGCATCGGGCGCACCCGCATGCGTCGAGACCTGAAGATCTTCACCGGAAGCGCGCACCCCGCCCTCGGGGAGTCGATCGCGAGCTATCTCGGGATGCCGGTGGGCCGCGCCCACCTCGCCCGTTTCAGCGACGGCGAGGTGTGGTTCCAGATCCACGACAACGTCCGCGGCGCCGACGTGTTCGTCGTCCAGCCGACCTGCAGCCCGGTCAACGAGAACCTCGTCGAGCTGCTGCTGATGCTCGACGCGTTCAAGCGCTCGAGCGCCTCCCGCCTCACCGCGGTGCTGCCGTACTACGGCTACGGCCGCCAGGACCGCAAGGACAAGCCGCGGGTGCCGATCTCGGCCAAGCTCGTCGCCGACCTCCTCTCGACCGCCGGCTGCGACCGCGTGCTCACCGTCGACCTGCACGCCGCCCAGATCCAGGGCTTCTTCGACGTCCCCGTGGACCACCTCTTCGCGGCCCCCGTCATCATCGAGCACGTGCAGCAGCTCCAGCTGCCGCAGCTCACCGTCGTCTCGCCGGACGCCGGCGGCGTCGAGCGCGCGCGCGCCTACGCGAAGCGCCTCGACGCGGCCCTCGCGATCGTCGACAAGCGGCGAGACCAGCCGAACGTGGCGGAGGTCCACCACGTGATCGGCGACGTCCAGGGCCGCACCGCCCTCATCGTCGACGACATCGTCGACACCGCGGGCACCCTCACGAAGGTGGCCGAGGCCATCAAGGCCGCCGGCGCCCGCGAGGTCCTCGCGTCCTGCTCGCACGCGGTGCTCTCCGGCCACGCCATCGAGCGGATCGAGAAGAGCCCGCTCTCCAAGCTGATCATCACCGACTCGCTGCCGCTCACCGCCGAGAAGAAGGCGTGCGGCAAGATCGTGGTGCTCACGATCGCCGAGCTCCTCGCCCGGGCGATCAAGAACATCCACGAGGAGACGTCGGTCACGAGCCTCTTCGTCTGAAATCGCACACGCACACGTTGGGAGTGTCCTGGAATGCCTGAAATCGTCGTGCCGGCGGAGAGCCGGTCGGAGACCGGGAAGAACGCGAACCGCCGGCTTCGCAGCCGCGGGATGATCCCCGGAGTCGTCTACGCCGATGGCAAGGAGGCGGTGTCGGTCGCCGTCTCGCCGCGGCAGATCGGAATGGTCCTGCGCAGCGCCGCGGGGGAGAACACCCTGTTCGACCTCGAGCTCGGCGGCTCGCGCCGGAAGGTGATCCTCAAGGAGTTCCAGCGGGAGCCGCTGCGCGGCCAGATCCTGCACGCGGACTTCTACGAGGTCGCTCTCGACAAGCCGATCGAGGTCAAGGTCCACGTCGAGCTCGAGGGGACGCCCGTGGGCGTGAAGCTCCAGGGCGGCATCGTCGACTTCGTCACCCGCGAGCTGGAGGTCTCCTGCCTCCCGACCGACATCCCCGAGAAGATCACGGTCGACATCGCGCACCTGGAGCTGAACAAGCACCTGCGCGTGTCCGACCTCAAGCTCGGCGACAAGGTGAAGGTCCTCGCCGACGCCGACGTCGTGATCGCCCACGTCGTGCTGCCGAAGGCCGAGGTCGCGGCCGAGACGGCGGCCGCCGAGGGCGGGGCCGAGACGGCCGCGGCCGAGCCCGAGGTCATCAAGAAGGGCAAGACCGACGCCGAGGGTGCCGACGAGAAGCCCGAGAAGGGCGGCGCGAAGGCCGAGAAGAAGGACAAGAAGTAACGCGCCTCGTCGTCGGACTCGGCAACCCCGGCGAGCGCTACCGCAGGACGCGCCACAACGCCGGGTTCATGGCGGTGGACGTCTTCGCCGCCCGGGCGCGGGCCCTGGGCCACCTCGCGGACGACGCGTGGGTGGCCGGGGTCCGCCTCGGCGACGAGGACGTTCTCCTCGTGAAGCCCCTCCTCTACATGAACCGCAGCGGAGGGCCCGTGGCGCGGCTCCTCGCCGAGGCGCGGGCGGAGGCGTCCGCCCTCGTCGTGCTCGTCGACGACGTCGCCCTCGATCTCGGGACGATCCGGGTGCGCGAGCGCGGCAGCCCCGGCGGCCACAACGGCCTTCGCTCCATCTCGGAGGCCCTGGGCACCGACGAGTACCCGCGCATCCGCATCGGCGTCCGGCGGGGCGAGATCCCCGCCGACCTCGCCGGCTACGTCCTCGACCCGTTCCCCGAGGACGAGGTCCCGCTCGTCCAGGAGGCGGTCGGGGCCGCCGCCGAAGCCGCCGAGTGCCTCCTGCGCGAGGGCGCGGCCGCGGCGATGAACCGCTTCAACGGCCGGAGGCCTTGAGGTATAGTTGATGTTTGCCGCCGCCCGCGAGGCGGCGTGCAGGAACCCTTGCTCCCGGTAGGGTCCCGCAAGGGGACCCCAAAGGGGCTTTCCGGCCCGCCCTCGGGCGGCCGGGGATCCGGAAGGAGGATCTGACGTGAGCGAACGTCTCTACGAAATCCTGTTCATCGCCGACCCGAACCTCGGGGAGCCGGAGGTGGACACGCTGACGAACACCGTCCAGGGGTTCGTCGAGCAGGCCGGCGGCAAGCTCCAGAAGGTCGAGAAGTGGGGCAAGAAGCGGCTGGCCTACGAGGTGCACCGCCACCGCGAGGGCTCGTACGTCCTCCTCGCCGTCGAGGGCGGCGGCGGGCTGGTGAAGGAGATCGAGCGCCGGCTCAAGGTGACGGACGGGATCATCCGCTTCCTCACCGTCCGGGTCGACGAGGAGCTCCGCAAGGCCGAACGGCGCAAGGCGAAGCGCGCCCTCGGCGACGAGAAGCGGCGGGGCCGCGGCACCGCCGCGCCCAGCCAGTCGGCCCCTGAGGCCGAGGGGGTGCAGCAGTGAGCTCCGGGTTCGGCGGTGGCGGCGGCTTCGGCCGCTCGGGCGGTGGCGGCGGCGGACGGGTGGGCGGTGGCGACCGCAAGGCGGGCGGCGGCGGCGGCGGGAAGGACGGCGGCGGCAAGCGCTACTTCTTCCGTCGGCGCAAGGTCTGCAAGTTCTGCGCGGACAAGATCGACTACGTCGACTACAAGGACGTGAAGCTGATCTCGCAGTTCGTGCCCGAGCGCGGCAAGATCCTGCCCCGGCGCATGTTCGGCACCTGTGCCGAGCACCAGCGGAAGCTGACCGAGGCGATCAAGCGGGCGCGCCACATCGCCCTGCTGCCGTACGCGGCGGACTGACGTAGGGCGCGGGTGACTCCCATGGCGGAACGGGGACCGGTGTCGGCGCGGGCGGCCGGCGCGGACCACCGGGTCGGCGGCGTCCTCGGATCGGGGACGTTCTCCGCCCTGGTGTTCGCGGCGTCGGCACTCCTGCCGCCCCTCGCTCCGCTGTCGTTCGTCTCCCCCCTTCCGCTGGCGCTCCAGCGGCTGCGGGGGGGCGGCGCGAGCGCCGGGCTCGCGACGGTGCTCGCGGTCGCGCTCGTCGCGGCGGCCGCGAGCCCGCAGGGCGCGGCCTACTTCGGCCTCGCCCTCGTCGCGCCGGTTCTCCTCCTCGGAGAGTCGCTCGCCCGCGGGCGCGGGCTCGTGCGCGGCTGCGGGTGGGCGTTCGCCCTGCTCGTCGCCGAGATCGCGCTCGGCCTCGTCCTCGCCGGCGACGCGATGTCCCGCGCGTCGGTCGCCCCGTTCGACCACTTCCGCTCGGACGCGTTCCTGGCCGAGCTGAAGCAGGGCGGGGTGCCGGCCGACACCGCGGCCGACTTCGCGGCGCAGATGGGAGAGCTGCGCGACGTCGTGGCGGTCGTCTTCCCGGCGATGTGGATCATCGGCGCCGCGGTGCTCGTGCTCGCGAACGCCGCGCTGCTCCGCCTCTACCTCCTGCGCCGCGACCCCGGCTGGCTCGAGGACGGCGAGTTCGAGCGGGTGCGCCTCCCGCTCGGGCTCGTCGCCGCGTTCGTCCTGTCGGGAGCCGCGGTGGCGGTGCCGGTGCTGCGGCCGTCCGCGTACAACGTGCTCCTCGTCGTCGCGTTCTTCTTCGCCCTCCAGGGCACCGCCGTCGTCGCGTTCTACGCGCGGCGGCTCGCCGCGCCGCCGCTGCTGCGGCTCGCGGTGCTGGTGCTGGTGCTGGCGAATCCCTGGGCCCCGCAGATCCTGGCGCTGCTGGGGCTCTTCGACAACTGGTTCGATTTCCGGAAGTGGGCGGAGCCGCCCGCGCCGGGGGCCTGATCGTCCGAGCGGACCCCGGCGGGCCCGCCCGCGTGGTTGTATTCGAGGAGAGTCATGGAGCTGATCCTGAGGGAGGACGTCGAGAAGCTCGGCCGCCGCGGCGACGTGGTGAAGGTGGCCGACGGCTACGCCCGCAACTTCCTGCTGCCGCGGGGCCTCGGCATGGCGGTCACGGCCGCGAACAAGGCCATGATCGAGAAGGAGAGGAAGGCCCACGAGGCGCGCCTCGCCAAGGAGAAGGCCGAGTTCGAGGCGCTCGCCGCCCGCATCGCGGGCCTGCGCTTCGTGGCCCCCCGCAAGGTGGGCGAGAACGAGGTGCTGTACGGCTCCGTGACCGGCGCCGACGTCGCCGAGTTCCTGAAGACGAAGGGCATCGAGATCGACAAGCGCCGCGTTCTCCTCGACGAGCCGATCAAGGCGCTCGGCGAGCACGAGGTGAAGATCCGCCTGCACCCCGAGGTCCAGGCGCCGCTGAAGCTCCTCGTCACCAAGGAGGGCTAGTCCCCCGGGAGCGGCTTCCCCCGCGGCGACGAGGATCGCGATGTCGACCGACGCCCCCGTCCAGGAGAAGACGCTCCCGCACAACGCCGAGGCCGAGAGGACCGTCCTCGGGGCGATCCTCGTCGACAACCAGGCGTTCAACTCGGCGGCCGAGATCCTCGGCCGCGACGACTTCTACCGCGAGGCGCATCCGCCGGATCTTCTCGGCGATGGCCGGCCTCGCGGAGAGGAGCCAGCCGATCGACCTCGTCACGCTGAAGGACGAGCTCGCGCGGCAGTCGGCGCTCGAGGCGGCCGGGGGGCCGGCCTACCTCGCCGGCCTCGTCGACGGCGTCCCCCGCATCACGAGCGTCGAGCACTGGAGCCGCCTCATCAAGGAGAAGGCGGTCCTCAGGAACCTCATCCACGCCGGCAACCGGATCGTCACCTCCTGCTACGAGGCCGAGGACGAGGCGGCCGTCCTCCTCGACCGCGCCGAGAAGGCCATCTTCGACATCGCCGAGCGCCGCATCCGCGCCGGCTTCGTGCCGATGTCCGAGATCGTCAAGGAGAGCTTCCGGACGATCGACCAGCTCTCGCAGAGCCAGGAGGTCGTCACCGGCGTGCCGACGGGCTTCGTCGACCTCGACGAGATGACGAGCGGCTTCCAGAAGGGCGACCTCGTCATCGTGGCCGCGCGGCCCGCGATGGGGAAGACGTCGTTCACCCTCAACATCGCCCAGCACGTCGCGATGCGCGTGGGCGAGACGGTGGGCTTCTTCTCGCTCGAGATGTCGAAGGAGCAGCTCGCCCTGCGCCTGCTGTGCGCCGACGCGCGCATCGACGCGCACCGTCTGCGCACCGGCAAGCTCAACGAGAAGGACTGGGCGCGGCTCGCCAAGGCCTACACCGACCTCGCGCAGTCGAAGATCTTCATCGACGACTCGGCCACGATCTCTCCGCTCGAGATGCGCGCCAAGTGCCGCCGGCTGAAGGCCGAGCACGGCCTCGGCCTCATCGTCGTCGACTACCTCCAGCTCGTCTCGTCCTCGGGCCGCAGCGAGAACCGCCAGCAGGAGCTCGGCGATCAGCCGCTCGATGAAGGGCCTCGCCAAGGAGCTCGGCTGCCCCGTGATCGCCCTCTCGCAGCTCTCGCGCGCCCCCGAGGCCCGCACCGACAAGCGCCCGCAGCTGTCGGACCTTCGCGAATGCGTGGTCGGCGAGACGCTCGTCGTGCTCGCCGACGGCCGCCGCGTGCCGATCCGCGACCTCGTCGGGACCGAGCCCCGGGTCCTCGCGGTCGGCGACGACCAGAAGATCGGAGCCGCGTCGAGCGACAAGGTCTGGAGCGTCGGTGCCCGGCCCGTCTTCGAGGTGCGGCTGGCCAGCGGACGGACGATCCAGGCGACCGGCCGACACCGCCTTCTGGGGGCCGAGGGCTGGGTGCGGGTGGAGGACCTCACTCCCGGTGCGCGCGTCGCGCTGTCGCGGCGCGTGCCGGAGCCCGTCGCCCCGGAGCGCTGGAGCGAGGACCGGCTCGTGCTCCTCGGGCACCTGGTGGGCGACGGCAGCTACCTCGTGCACCAGCCGCTGCGGTACACCACGGCGTCGGAGGAGAACAGCCGCGCGGTGGCCGAGGCGGCGCGCCGCGAGTTCGGCGCGACGGTCAACCGCCACGAGGGCCGCGGCGCCTGGCACCAGCTCGTGATCAGCGGCAACGGCGACCGGTGGCACCCGGCGGGGCTCGGGCGCTGGCTCAAGGAGCTCGGGATCTTCGGCCAACGCTCGCACGAGAAGCGGCTGCCGCCCGGGATATTCGGCCTCGCGAACGAGCAGATCGCCCTCCTCCTGCGGCACCTGTGGGCCACGGACGGCACGATCTCGGTGCGAAAGAAGGGCTCGCGCGGGAGCTCGGCGGTCAGCTTCTCGACGAGCTCCCGCGGCCTCGCCGAGGACGTCGCGGCGCTGCTGATGCGGTTCGGCATCGTGGCGAGGCTCCACGTCGTGATCCAGGGTGAGGCGCGGCCCTGTCACGTCGTCGCGGTCAGCGGAGCCGAGGACCAGCGCCGATTCCTCCGCTCGGTCGGCGCCTTCGGCCCCCGGGTGGCCCCGGCGCACGCCCTCGAGGCCGTGATCGCCGCCGTCGAGTCGAACCCGAACGTCGACACGCTCCCTGTCGAGTCGTTCGGGCGCGTGCGCGCCGCGATGAGCCGCCGAGGGATCACGACCCGCGCGATGGCGGCCCTGCGGGGCACGGCCTATGGCGGGACGGCGCACTTCCGCTTCGCCCCCTCCCGGCAGACGATGGCGAGCTACGCCGCGCTCCTCGGCGACGAGAAGCTGCAGTCCCTGGCCGAGAGCGACCTCTTCTGGGACCGCGTGGCGTCGGTCGTGCCGGCAGGGGAGGCCGAGGTCTTCGACCTCACGGTGCCCGGACCCGCGTCCTGGCTCGCCGACGGCGTCGTCAGCCACAACTCGGGCGCGATCGAGCAGGACGCCGACATCGTGATGTTCATCTTCCGCGAGGAGGAGTACAAGCCCTCGGAGGAGAACCGGGGCATCGCCGAGATCATCATCGGCAAGCAGAGGAACGGGCCCACCGGGTCGCGGAAGCTGGCGTTCATCAAGGAGTTCACGCGCTTCGAGAACCTCGAGTGGCGCGGCGGGCCGTCGTAGCCGGCGGCGGGAAGGCCTTCTCACGTGAGCAAGGTCAAGGTCGTCTTCGTCTGCCAGGCGTGTGGCTTCGAGAGCTCGAAGTGGCTCGGCCGCTGCCCGGACTGCGGCGAGTGGAACAGCCTCGCCGAGGAGCGCCAGGAGATCGCGGCCCCGGCCGGCAAGGGCCGTCCCGACCCGGCGTCGCTCGCGATCGGGCCCTCGCGGCCGAAGCCGTTCGACTCGGTCGAGTCCGGCGACGAGCCGCGCGTCGGCTCCGGCATCGGCGAGTTCGACCGCGTCCTCGGCGGCGGCATCGTGCCGGGATCGATGGTCCTCATCGGCGGCGAGCCGGGCATCGGCAAGAGCACGCTGCTCCTCCAGGTCGCCCACCTCCTCGGCCGCACGCACGGCACGGTCCTCTACGTCTCCGGCGAGGAGTCGGAGCGCCAGGTCAAGCTGCGCGGCGAGCGGCTCGGGATCGAGGGCGGAGGGCTCTTCCTCATGGCCGAGACCTCGCTCGAGCGCATCCTCGAGCAGGTCGACTCGCTCAAGCCCGCGGCCCTCGTCGTCGACTCGGTGCAGACCGTCTTCTCGTCGCGCTTCCTCGGCCTCGGCAGCATCTCGCAGGTGCGCGAGGTGGCGACCAGCTCCTGGTGCTCGGGCTGTGGCGAAGTGGCAGGCATCACGACGTTCCTCATCGGACGTCGTCGAAGAGCTGCCCGCTCGTGCTCGGTGTCGCTCGCGGCGCGAGCACGTCGTCGACACCGTCCTCGGCCGAAGGCGAGGGCCTGCCAGCACCTCGTCGCATCGTGCGCGCGGTGAAGAACCGCTTCGGCGCGGTGTCGGAGCTCGGCGTCTTCGAGATGACGGGGCGGCCTCAAGCCCGTCTCGAACCCCTCGGCCTCTTCTTCTTCCGAGCGGCAGGCGGGGAGCGCCGGGATCGTCCGTCGTGCACGATCGAGGGTTTCGCGGCCCATGCTCGTCGAGGCGGTGGCCCTCGTCTCGCCGAGCTCGTCGACGCCGGCAAGCTGCATGTCGGTCGGCATCGACCCGAACCTGGCCAGGCTTCCTCGCGGTGCTCGAGAAGCGCGTCGGCCTGGAGCTTGCCGGGGCGACGACGTGTCGAGCGTGGCGCGGGCGGCCTCGAGATCGACGAGCCGGCGGCCGACCCTGGCGTGGCCGCGGCGATCGCCTCCTCCTTCCGCAACCGTCCGCTGCCGACCGAATACCGTGCTCTTCGGCGAGGTCGGCCTCGGCGGCGAGGTGCGCGAGGTCAGCGCAGTCCGCCCTGCGCATCAAGGAGGCCGCGCAGATGGGTTTTTCACGAAAGGCGTCCCGCCGGCCCGCAAGATCCTCGACGAGATCGACGAGAACGGCATCCGCCTGATGGAAATCCTGCTCGAGCAGGCGCTCGAGCGGTCAGCCGAGGAGGCCGCGGCCGAGCGGGACGACCCGCGCGAGCCCGGCCCCGCGGTTACGCCCGCCTGCGCTGTTCGCCCATTGGCGCGGAAAGTATCATTGCCCGCGTCCGCGATCCATCGTCGCGGGACGGCGCTTTCATGCTCTTCTTCTCCCGGATCATCCTCAGCAGCGGGCCTTCGCAGGGCCCCGAGCGCCCAACTGGCGTATTCATCGGCTTCCGCCTGCTCGTCCTCGTGTGCCTGGCCTGGGCCGGCGCCCAGTACACGCCCTTCCCCGGCCAGCCCGTCTACGGAGCCCTGATCGGCCTCGCCGGCGGCGCGGCGATCATCGGCCTCGAGCTCCGGCTCTACAAGGTTCCCGCCCACAGCATGGTCGGCGCCCTCGTGGCGGCGTCACCGGCCTCCTCGGCGCGCACCTCGTCTGGGGCGTCGTGGCCGGCCTGCAGCTCGAGTCGGAGCACCTCGTCCACTCCCTCCTGATCGTCTTCCTCATCTACATGGGGATCGTGATCGGGGTGCGGCGCGGCGAGTGGTTCGAGCCGGCCCGCGTCATCGCCGCGTTCAAGGACGCCTCGCGGCTGCACCAGTACAAGATCCTCGACACGTCGGTCATCATCGACGGCCGCATCGCCGACATCTGCGAGACGGGCTTCCTCGACGGGACCCTCGTCGTCCCCCAGTTCGTGCTGCGCGAGCTGCAGGTGCGCGCGCGCGCGGGGCAAGCGTGCGTGGGGCAGCAAAAAAAGCGCGTGGCATGTGCGCGGCCGACTCAAGGACTCGCCTGCTGGAACTGGCGGCAAGCCGCGGCCTCGACATCCTCCAGCGCATCCAGAAGATGCCGCACGTCCAGGTCCAGATCGTCGAGACCGACTTCCCCGAGGTGCGCGAGGTCGACCTCAAGCTCATCGAGGTCGCGAAGCGCCTCTCGGGCAAGATCGTCACGAACGACTTCAACCTGAACAAGGTCGCGCAGCTGCGCGGCGTGGCGGTGCTGAACATCAACGAGCTCGCGAACTCGCTGAAGCCGGTCGTCCTGCCGGGCGAGATCCTGCGCGTCTCCGTGCTGAAGGAGGGCAAGGAGGCGGGGCAGGGCGTCGCCTACCTCGACGACGGGACGATGGTCGTCGTCGAGCAGGGCAAGCGCGCGATCGGCCGCATCATCGAGGTGACCGTCACCACCGTCCTGCAGACGACGGCCGGCAAGATGATCTTCTGCCGGTGGCCCGAGGCGGCGCCCCGGGCGCCGTCGAGGCCGACCCGCGGCGCGAGCCGCGCCCGGTCGAGCGCCGGGAGGGCCGCAACGGCCGCGATCACCGCGTCGAGCACCGTCGCGAGGCGACCGCCGCGAGGGCGGAATCGCGCCGATCCCGCCGGAGCCCGCGGCGCGGGCCACGGACGGCTCACGCGCTCCCGAGGCCGACGCGGCCCCGCCCGCGCCCTCGAACGGACCGTCCGGCCGGAGCGAGTGAGCTTCTACCTCTTCCAGGGGCCCCTCGCTCTCGTCCTCACCTCTTTCTGTGCCGTCGCGGCGCTCCTCGCCGCGATCGTCGACCGCAGCGGCCGCGCGACGCGCCGCATCGCCGGGTGGTGGAGCCGCGCGCTGCTGCGCCTCCTGCGCGTCCGCGTCGAGGTCTCGGGACAGGAGGACCTTCCGCGCGGGCCCGCCGTCTACGCGGCCAACCACTCGAGCACGCTCGACATCTTCGTGGTGTTCGGCTGGCTCCCGGTCGACTTCCGGATCGTCTTCAAGCAGTCGGTCGGGTTCATCCCGATCCTCGGCTGGTCGATCTGGCTCGCCGGCCACGTGCCGATCGACCGCCGCCATCCCTTCCGCGCGCGCAAGAGCCTCGAGCGCGCCGCGCGCCGGATCGCTTCGGGCACGAGCGTCGTGCTCTTCCCCGAAGGCACGCGAAGCCCCGACGGCCGCGTGCGGCGCTTCCGCCGGGGGAGCTTCCGCCTCGCGATCGAGGCGGGCGTGCCGGTGGTGCCGGTGTCGATCGTCGGCGTGAAGGCCCTCGTCCCGGACGGCATCCCGAGCGTGCGGCCGGGCACGGTGAGGCTCGTCCTCCACCCGCCCGTGCCCTCGGCGGGGCGCGTGGTCGACGAGGTCGACACCTTCGCGGGCGAGGTCCGGGCGATCGTCGCCCGCGGGTGTGGGCCGGAGGAGGAGGCGCTGGCATGAGGCGGATCTCTCTTGTGGCGGCGATCGCCGCCGTCGTGTGGCTCGGTCCTCTCGCGGCGCCGGCCGTCGCCGCCGAGCCGTCGCCGAACCGGGTGGCACGGGCCCTCGAGCCGGTCCTCGCGCGCCCGGAGCTCGCGGCGGCGTTCTGGGGCGTCGAGGTCCGCGGCTCGGCTCTCCGGAAGACGCTCTTCTCGCGGAACGCGGCGCAGGCGTTCCGGCCCGCGTCGACGATGAAGCTCGTCACCACCGCCGCGGCTCTCGACGCGCTCGGGCCGGACGCGCGCTTCCGGACGACGGTCGAGGCGGCGGGTCGCCTCGACGGCCTCGGCCGGATCCTCGGCGACGTCTACCTGGTGGGCCGCGGCGACCCGACGCTCGGCTCGCGCACGACACCCGGTCGCCCGTCCGGCGTCTTCGAGGCGATGGCGGGCGAGCTCGCGGCCGCGGGCGTGCGGAGGATCGAGGGCCGGGTGGTCGGCCACGAGGGCGCCTTCGCCGGCGAGCGTCGCGGGAGCGACTGGACGTGGGAGGACCTCGCGTGGGCCTACGCGACGGAGATCTCCGCCCTGTCGTGGGAGGACAACGTCGTCGTCGTGCGGCTCGCCGCGGGCGAGCGCGAGGGCGACCCGGCCGTCCTCGACGTCTGGCCGCCGTCCGACACGCTCTCGATCCGGACGAGCGTGACGACCTCTCCCGCCGGCCCGCAGGCGGTCCGGCTGGAGCGCGAGCCGGGGACGAACGCGGTGAGTCTCTCGGGCACGGTGCCTCTCGGCGGCGAGTGGACGGGCGAGCTCGCGGTCGTCGACCCGGCGCGCCACGCGGCCGCGGCCTTCTCCGCCGCGCTCGCCGCGCGGGGGATCCGCGTCGCCCTTCCGGCCGTCTCCTCGCGCGAGCCGCTGCCCGCGGGCGCGCGGGTGCTGGCGTCCCACGAGTCGCCGCCGCTCGCCGAGCTCGTACGCGCGGTGAACAAGGAGAGCCAGAACCTCCACGCCGAGATGCTGCTGCGCGCGCTCGGCGCGAAGCGGGGGGAGGGCAGCGAGGCGAAGGGGCACGAGGCGGTCCTCGCTCTCCTCGACCGGCTCGGCGTCCCGCACGACGGCTGGCGGATGAGCGACGGCTCGGGCCTCGCGCGCACCGACCTGGTGACGCCGCGCGGCCTCGCCGCTCTCCTCGCGGCGATGGACCGCCACCCGGCCGCGACGGCCTTCCGCGCCTCGCTGCCGATCGCCGGCCGCGACGGCACGCTCGAGAAGAGGATGCGGGGCACGGCGGCGGAAGGGAACGTCTCCGCCAAGACGGGGACGTTGTCGCTCGTCAACGCGCTCGCCGGCTACGTGACGACGCGCGGCGGCGAGCGGCTCGCGTTCGCCTTTTTCGTCAACAACAACGCCGGCCGGGGCCGCGAAGCGGTCAAAGCGCTCGACGACGCCGCGACGGCGCTGGCCGCCCTGCCCTAGCCGACGTATCCTCAGGATCGCGGCCGGGAACAACCGTCAGGTCGCGGTGTGTCCCGGCCAAGGAGGCTTCATGCGTTCGCTCTCTTCCCTCGCCGTCCTGTCCGGGGCGGCGCTCCTCGCGGTGTGCGCGCTCGCGACGGCTCCCGCCGCGGCTCAGGCCCCGGGCCCCGCGGCTCCCGCCGCGGCCCCGGCGGCGTCGGGGCAGTTCCCGTCCGGCACCGCCGTCGTCGCTCTCGACATCGTCGTTCGCGACAAGAAGGGCAAGCTCGTCACCGACCTCGCCCCGGGCGACGTCACGGTCCTCGAGGACGGCGTCCCGCAGAAGGTCAGCTCGTTCCGGTTCGTCGGCGCTCCGTCCGCCGGCGCCGGGTCGGCCGGCGCGCCCGCACCTGCGCCCGCGGCGGCTGCCGCGTCCACGCCGGACGCCGCGCCGCGGCACGTCCTGCTCGCCTTCGGTCGGCTCGGCACGAACGGGCGCCGTCTGGCGCAGGGCGCGGGCGAGGACTTCGCGAAGCGATTCGTCGGACCTCGGTCGATCGTGAGCGTGGTGCGGATCGACGGGGGCATCATCCCGGCCCTCGACCGCTCCCCCGACCCCGCCGCCGTGCGGGAGGCGGTGCGCAAGGCGACCGGGCTCGTGGCCGGAGCGCAGAGCCTGCCCGGCGGGCCGACGGGGAAGGACACGAGCTACGCCGGCGAGCAGATGGCCCGCTTCGAAGGCGGGGCCGGCGCGCAGAGCCTCTCGCAGTCGGACAGCCTGGCCTTCGTGTCGTCGCTCGCGTCGCTCGTCGACGGCGTCGCGGCGGAGCGCGGCCGCAAGACCGTCGTCGTCTTCTCCGAGGGCTTCACGGTCCCGCCCGGCTACGAGCGCGTGTACTCCGACCTGCTGAGCCGGGCGAACCGGGCGAACGTCAGCTTCTACGCGATCGACGTCCGCGGGCTCCAGCTCTCGGCTCAGCTCGGCGAGTCGGGGGCGGCGCTCTCGAGCACGGCGGCGATCAGCCAGTCGCAGAGGCAGGACGGCAGCGCGAACGCCGCGGGCGTGTCGCGCAGCCAGGCGACGCAGGACGACGTCATGCTCTCGAGCTTCCGCGGCGACGTGGTCGACACGATGGCCCAGCTCTCCTCGGCGACCGGCGGCTTCCACGTGACCCAGACGAACGACTTCGGGCGAGCGCTCGCGCGCATCGACGAGGACCTCCACGGCTACTACGAGGCGTCGTACGTCCCGTCGTCGACGGCGCCGGCCGGGCAGTTCCGCAAGGTCGAGGTGCGCGTCGCGCGCAAGGACGCGCACGTGCAGTCCCGCAGCGGCTACTTCGCCGGCGCGCCCGCCGTCGCGGGGGCCGAGGCGCTGGCGGTGCTGAAGGGCGAGGCGCTGCCGACCGAGCTCGACGTGCGCACGCGCTTCTATCACTTCGGGCGCGCCGACGGCGATGCGCTCGACTGCCTCATCAAGAGCGAGGTCTCGCTCGGGAAGGCGGAGTTCAAGGAGCAGGCCGGTGCCGCAGGCCGCTTCTCGGGCAAGATCGGCTACGCGGGCCGCGTCCTCAAGCCGACGGGCGACGTCGTCGAGACGTTCGGCCAGGACGTCGCCCTCGGCGGCACGAAGGAGCAGGTGGACGCCGCGCGCGCCCAGACGCTCCCGCTCGCGCGGCGGCTGAAGCTCGCCCCCGGGAACTACACCGCCGAGGTCGTCGTGCGCGACGACGTCTCCGGCAAGGCCGGCGCCGGCCGCGTCCCGCTGACCGTTCCCGAGCCGCAGGGCGGCCTCTCCATGAGCACGCTGGTCATCGTCTCCGGCCTCGACCCGATCGATCCGAAGTCGGCGGATCCGACGGACCCGCTCGTCCTCGGCGACAAGCGCATCGTCCCGAACCTGGGCCAGCCGATCCCCGTGGCGCCGAACGCGACGATGCCGATCTACTACCTGGTGTACGTCAGGCCGGGATCGACGAAGGCCGTGCAGGCCACCGTCGAGGTCACGCGCGAGGGCCGCACGGTCGCGCGAGGCGCCTCGCCGCTGCCGGCGCCGGACGCGTCCGGCCGCATTACGGGCCTGTCGCCGATCCCGATCCAGCGCCTCACCGCGGGCGGCTACCAGGTGAAGGTCAGCGTGAGCGACGGAGAGCAGACCGTGGTCGAGAGCACGCCCGTCACCATCGGCTCGTAGCGACGCAGGCGGGCGTCGTCCGGTCGAGTCCGGCTTCGTCGCCGCTCATAGCGCCAAAGAGTCAGTGAGTCGATCGCATCGTTCGAAACGGCTCATGACGTCGGTCTTCGCGGTCGGCGACGCTCCGCGCCATTTCTCCGGATGCCATCGTAATTGCTCTTCCTGTGGGCACTTACGCGCTACGGGTTGCCGGATCGATCTTCGCCTTTCTGGTTGACGCAAGTCGCGTAAGCTCTATGCCCTACATGGCCATTTTTTCTTGACAGGCTTTGACCGCCCCCATAACCTGCCGCATCAGCGGTCGCCCCACCTGCGTCTGAGGGGGCGCGACCGGGAGCAGAGCGACCCGCATCCGAGCTCTCTCGAACTTGGAGGCAGATAACCAAATGAAGTGCAACCCAACCTCGGGTCTGGCGAAGAGGATCGCTCTTCTCGCCATCCCCGTCCTGGCAGTGCTCCTGGCCCTGCCGGGATCTTCGTACGCCCAGCGCATGACCGGCGACCTGAGCGGAAGCGTCGTCGACGAGTCCGGCGGCGTCATTCCCGGCGCCGACGTGAGCGTCACGAACGAGAACTCGGGCGCGGTCCGACGCACGGTCACGAACAGCGACGGCTTCTTCGCCTTCGCGTCGCTGCCCGCCGCAACCTACACCCTCAAGGTCTCCATCACCGGGTTCAACACCTACGAGGTCAAGGGCATCGAGCTCCGCTCGGGCGACTCCCGGTCGCTCCGCCAGGTCTCGCTCAAGGTCGCGACGATGAGCGAGACGGTCTCGGTCTCGGCCGAGGTGGCTCTCACGCCGCTCAACTCCGGCGAGAAGAGCGCGACCCTCACGGGCGACCAGATCGAGAACATCCCGATCGTCGGCACGTCCGCGGCCGAGGTCCTCCGCCTGCTCCCGGGCATGACGCCGTCGACGAATGGCACGAGCAACAAGCCGAACTTCAGCGGCGAGATCTACGGCATCAACGGAAACGGCGAGGGCGGCCAGCAGAGCGCCGTCGGCAACTACTCCGCGAACGGCAACCGGACCTGGGCCCTCGACATCACGATCGACGGCGCGCCCGGCGCCGACCCCGGCTGCAACTGCGCGACCTCCGTCAACCCGAACACCGAGTTCGTGCAGGAGTTCAAGGTCCTGCAGGCGAACTTCTCGGCCGAGCACGCGAAGGGCCCCGTGGCCATGAGCGTCGTCTCGAAGCAGGGCGGCCGCGAGTTCCACGGCTCCCTCTTCGGCTATCTCCGCGATTACCACCTCAACTCGAACGAGTGGTTCGGCAACAAGGTCGGCGCGGAGCGGGTCAAGAACAAGTTCATCTACCCCGGCTTCACGATCAGCGGTCCGCTGCTCATCCCGGGCACCGGCTTCAACAAGAACCGCGACAAGGTCTTCTTCTTCGCGGGCTTCGAGTACTTCGGCCAGAAGCTCGACACCGGCTACGTCAAGTCGTGGGTTCCGACGGCCGAGATGAAGAACGGCGACTTCCGCAACGCGGCGGCCGTCGGCTCCGGCTCGTTCGTGAACACGGTCCCGACGCCGTCGGTGATCCCGCAGAACCAGTGGGATCCGGGCGGCCGGGCTCTCCTGAACCTGTTCCCGAGCCCGAACGCCAACCCGGCGACGACGGGCGGGTACAACTACATCGACAACCTGCTGATCGACCAGAACGGCTGGCAGGGCCTCGCGCGCCTCGACTTCAACGTCTCGGACAGCACGAAGCTCTTCATCCGCTACAACGTCCAGCGCGAGACGCAGCCCTTCGTCATCGGCCTCTGGTGGAGGAACGGCGAGCGCCAGCTCCCGTACCCGTCGCAGATCAGCGGCAAGAACCGCTCCGACTCGGTGTCGGCCAGCCTGACGCACGTGTTCGACCCGACGCTGACGAACGAGACGATCTTCGCGGTCACCTACATCAACTTCCCGAACGTGATCGACGACCGCCAGGCCGTCTCCCGCCAGGCCCTCGGCTATCCGTACCAGGGCGTCTTCGGCGACAGCAACGACCAGATCCCCTCGGTCGACCCGGGCGGCTGGGGCGCGAACGGCCCGTTCATCTTCAATCCGGGCGGGTTCGACCCGATCCTGTTCGCGAAGAAGTGGCAGGTCTCGGCGCAGGACAACCTCACGAAGGTGTGGGGCCTGCACACGCTGAAGATCGGCGGCTACTACGAGTACGTCTCGAACGCGCAGCCGAACAACGCGAACTCGAACGGCCTCGTCGAGCTCGCGACCTGGGAGGGTGGCAGCACGGGTAACACGTTCGCGGACCTCCTCCGCGGCGGCCCGATCAACTACGGCGAGTCCTCGAAGAACACCGTCAACGACATGCACTACAACCTCTTCGAGGGCTACATCCAGGACTCCTGGAAGGTCAAGCCCCGCCTGACGCTCGACTACGGCATCCGCCTCTCCTACTTCGGCCCGTGGACGGACAACTCGGGCGGCGGCATGGCCGCGTGGGACCCGGCGACCTATTCGAGTGAGCTGGCGGCCGGCACGGTCTACCCCGGCATCCAGTACACGAAGAAGTCGTCCGGCTGGCCGCTCTCCGGCGTCGACGGGTCGTGGTTCTACGTCACCCCGCGCGTCGGCTTCGCGTGGGACACGCGCGGCACCGGCGAGACCGTCGTCCGCGGCGGCTTCGGCATGTACCGCTACCACGAGCCGCAGTCGATCTACTCGGGCCTCCTGACGCTCGGCGCCGGCATGCGGTCGTACAGCACCGACGGTGTCTACCTCAGTCAGCTCGAGGGCCTCGGCGGCGGCGCGCTGCCGGGCGCCGGCAACGCGATCGACGTGACCGACAACAAGCAGCCTCTGTCCTACACCTGGAGCCTGACCCTCAACCAGAAGCTGCCGTGGTCGATGAACGTCGAGCTCGGCTACGTCGGCAACAAGAACAAGTACCTGCTCAACAACGGCATCGCCAACGTCAACGCCGTGCCGATCGGCGCCATGCTGAGCAACCCTGACGGCAACCAGGACCTGTACCGGCCCTACTCGGCCTACGGCGACCTGAACGTCTATCGCCACAACATGTACTCGAACTACCACTCGATGCAGGCCCTGCTGAGCCGGCAGCGCGGGAACTTCAACTTCACCGCGAGCTACACGTTCTCGAAGTCCCTCGGCGTCCGCACGAACGAGGTCGGGACGACGTGGGGCTCGGAGTACATCGTGCCGGTCGACCAGTACTACTACGGCGTCCAGGGCTCCGACCGCACGCACGTGGCGAGCGTCTCGTTCTCTTGGCTGCTCGGGGAGTTCAAGAACAACGCCGCGCTCAACGCGTTCCTCGGCGGGTGGCAGCTCGCCGGCGTCGGCACCTACGTCTCCGGTCCGCCCCTGCAGGCGGCGTCCAACGTGAACTTCAACATGCAGGGCACGAACGCGCAGGGCGTGACGATCGACGGCCGCCACATCGCGGGCTCGCCCATGATGGCGGCGTTCCCGGTCCTCACCTGCGACCCGACGAAGGACGTCCCGAGCGGCTACATGTTCAACACCTCGTGCTTCTCGGCTCCGTCGGTCGGCCAGAACGGCAACTACGTCTGGCCGTACATCCGGGGCAACAGCTACAAGAACCTGGACCTGTCGCTCTTCAAGAACTTCTCGGTCGGCAGCAAGGGCCAGAAGATCCAGCTCCGCATCTCGGGCTACAACGTGCTCAACCACCCGACGTGGTATCCCGACTCGGGGCAGAACCTCACCCTGAACTTCACGAACGGCGTTCAGTCGAACTCCGGCTTCGGGAAGATCAACGAGGACAACAAGTTCGGCCGGCGCATCGTCCAGCTCGCGCTGCGCTTCACCTTCTAGACACGCACATCACGTAGGCCGGACGGCGGCGGGCGTCGCTCTCGAGCGGCGCCCGCCGTTTCTTTTCGCTCGCAGTCGCATCCTCGCCGGCGACCCGAACCCTTCGGCCGGCAGGGGGCCATAATCGTGCGAGGTGCTCCGGTGACCCCACGTCCCTCACCGCCTGCGGTCGTGCTCGCGCTCGTCGCCTCCGCGGCGCTCGCGTCCGCCCAGGCCGTCGCGCCGAAGGCCGCGGCTGCGAAGACGCCGCCAGCGAAGACGGCGACGGCGGCGCCGGCCACGCCCGCCGTGAGCTTCGACGAGGCCCGCCAGCGCGCGGCGGCGGCTCGCGACAAGGGCGACGGCGCGGAAGCCGTGCGGTGGTACCGCGAAGGCGTCCGTCAGAAGCCCTCGTGGGACGAGGGCTGGTGGTACCTCGGGGCACTGTCCTACGAGCGCCAGGACAGCGCCCAGGCGGCCCGGGCGTTCGGCCGCTTCGTCGCCCTCAAACCGGACTCCGGGCCGGGCTGGGCGCTTCGCGGCCTGAGCGAGTTCGACCGCAAGCAGTACGACGCCGCGCTGCGGTACCTCGCGCGGGGCCTGTCGCTCGGCACGGTCGGCAACGCCGAGATTCGCGACACCGTCTACTACCACATGGCCGTGCTGCGCCTGCGCGCCGGCCAGTTCCCGCTCGCGGTCGAGCCGCTCTCGGCGCTCGCCCGCGTGAAGAGCGAGACGCCTCAGCTCGTGGCCGCGTGCGGGCTCTTCGTCCTGAAGATGGCCATGCTGCCGGCCGACGTCCCGGCCGGTCAGCTCGAGATGGTGCAGGCGGCGGGGCGGGCCGGCTACTCCGCCCTCGGGCTGAAGCCCGACGCGCAGGCCCGCTTCGACGAGCTCCTCGCCCGCTACCCGACGACCCCGAACCTGCACTACGCCTACGGCGGCTTCCTCCTCCAGCTCGGCCAGGACCACGCCGACGCCGCGCTCGCCGCGTTCCGCAAGGAGCTCGAGATCGACCCGAAGTCGGTGTACGCGCAGCTCGAGATCGCCTTCGAGCTGCTGAAGCGCGGCGAGCACGCCGAGGCGAAGCCTTACGCCGAGGCCGCGGTCCGCCTCGCGCCCGGGCTCTTCGCCGCACACCACGCCCTCGGCCGTGTGCTCGTCGAGACGGGGGACGTGCCGCGCGGCGTCGCCGAGCTCGAGGAGGCGACGCGTCTCGCGCCCGACAGCCCCGACATGCACGCCGCCCTCGCCCGCGCCTATGTCACGGCCGGCCGCCGCGCCGATGCCGAGCGGGAGCGCGACATCTACCGGAAGCTGCAGATCGACCGCGAGAAGAACCGCCTGCCGGGCTTCGCGCGCGAGGACACGGTCCCGGCCCAGGGGAGGAAGCCGTGACCTCGATCGGGCGGCGCACGCGTCTGGCGGCCGCGCTCTCCCTCGCGGCGACGGGTGTCGCCTCGGCCCAGGCGCCGGCTCCGCCGGAGCTGCAGCGCGACGTCTTCCGCGTCGACACCGAGGTCGTCCTCCTCGACGTCGTCGCCCGCGACAAGAAGGGCCGCACGGTGCGCGACCTCCGCCCGGAGGAGGTCGAGGTCTACGAGGACGGCGTCCGCCAGGAGGCGGGCTCCTTCCGCTTCCTCGACTCCCGCGCCCTCGGCGAGGCGCAGGAGGACGCCGCCGAGGCCGCCCGCGCGGGGAAGCCGGCGGATGCCTCGACCCAGGTGGCGCCGGCGCCGCCCCGGCCGGGGGAGAGCCGGCACCTCAACCTCGTCACCCTCCTCTTCGACCAGCTCGGGCCCGAGGGCCGGGCCAACGCGCGCCGGGCCGCCCTCTCGTTCCTCGAGCTCGAGAACCGGCCGGACGTCTACGTCTCCGTCTTCCAGATCCGCGAGAGCCTGCTCCTCCTGCAGCAGTTCACGACCGACCGCGAGGCGGTGCGCCACGCGATCCTCCGCGCGACGGGCCAGCTCGACACGCAGTACACGCCGGCCACCGACCGGCTCGCCGAAGCCGCCCGCCGCGCGAACGCCCTGCGCGACCAACTCGAGGCTCTGACGGCGGCGGGCACCGGCCAGGCGGGCATGACTGCTGCGGCCCAGCGCGGCCAGGAGGTCGCCATGGCCGACATGGCCGTGAACGCCCTGCGTATGACCGACACCCTCCAGCGCGAGCAGCAGGGCCAGTCGTCGCTGTTCGCGATCCTCGCCCTCGCGAAGCAGCAGCAGCCGCTCGCCGGCCGCAAGACGATCCTCTTCTTCTCGCAGGGCGTCCAGGCGCCGCCGTCGCTCGAGCACGTCCTCCTCACGGCGATCAGCGAGGCGAACCGCGCGAACGTGAGCGTCTACGGCGTCGACGCCCGCGGCCTGTCGACGGTGGCCGACTCCCAGGACGCGCGGACGACGCTGCAGGAGGCCGTCACCACGAGCATGCGGCAGCAGACGAGCCGCGGCCTGAGCCTCTTCACCCGCGAGGACATGCTGATTGCCGACACCGCGGAGTCGAGCCTGCGGATGGACACCGTCGCCACCCTCGGCCAGCTCGCCGAGAGCACCGGCGGCCTCCTGATCGCGCACTCGAACGACGTGCGGGCGGGCATCAAGCGGGCGGTGGGCGATCTTCGCGGGTACTACGAGATCGCGTACTCGCCGTCGAACAGGGCCTTCGACGGGCACTTCCGGAAGGTCTCCCTGCGCGTGACGCGCCCCGACGTCGGCCTTCAGACGCGCAGCGGGTACTTCGCGATGCCGCCCGGCGAGGGCACGGTCACCTTCCCGTACGAGGTCGAGCTCCTGAAGGTCCTGCGCGCGCCCGAGCCGCCCCACGACCTGCCGATCCGCACGCGCGCCTTCCGCTTCGGACCCGAGGCGGGCGGCCAGCGCTACACGGTCGTGCTCGAGCTGCCGCTCGAGGCGATTCGCTTCGTGAAGGACAGCGACCCGAGCTTCGAGCGGGCGCACTTCGCGTTCATGGGCCTCGTGCGCGCGGCGTGGGGCGGCGTCGCCGAGAAGTTCAGCCAGGACGCGCCGGTGTGGCTGCCCCGCAGCCGCCACGAGGAGCTGAAGCAGGGCAACGCCGTCTTCATGCGCTCCTTCACGCTCCCGGACGGGCGCTATCGCCTCGAGACCGCGGCCATGGACCGGCAGACCGGCAGGGCCACCGTGGAGCAGAGCCGGCTCGTGGTGCCCGCCGAACGGCCGTCGATCGCGCTCAGCAGCCTCGCGGTGGTGAAGAGAACCGAGCGCGTCGCGAAGGCGGCCCTGGCCTCCGACGACCCCTTCCGCGCCGGCGACGCCCGCATCGTGCCGTGGGTGGCCGAGGCCGAGATCGCCGCCGGCCAGGAGCTGCGGTTCTTCTTCGTCGCCTACGCCCGGCCGGACTCCCCGCCGCTCGAGGTCACTCTCGAGTTCGAGCGGGACGGACGGGTGGTCGGGCGGGCCGACCCGCCGCTCCCGCCGCCGGACGCGCGGGGACGCGTGCCCTACGTCGTGAGCGTGCCCGCGGGCCGCTTCGAGCCCGGGAGGTACGAGGTTCGGGCGGAGTTGCGGAGCGGCCGCGACCGGGCCTGGGAGCACTGTTCCTTCCGGCTGCTGGGCGCTTCCTCGGCGACGGCCGCCCCGCCCGCGCCGGCCCGCTGAGCCGGCCGGCGTCTCGCATTTGAACGCTCGCGGACGCGGGGATACCCTCAGTTCAGCGATGATGACGCGATCGGTTCCACTCCTTCTTCCTCTTGCCTTCCTCCCCCTGCTCGCCGGGGCACCGTCCGCCCGCGGCCAGGAGGCCTCGAGCGCCCGTTTTCAGTCGCAGGTCGAGCTCGTCACCGTCGACGCGGCGGTCGTCGACCGTCGCGGCCAGCCGGTGCGCGGCCTGGCGAAGGACGACTTCGTCGTGACGGAGAACGGCGTCCCGCAGGCCGTGACCTCGTTCGAGGCGGTCGTGGTCCCGGCCCTTCCGGAGCGCACCGACGGGCCGGCGCGCAACCGGGTCTCGACGAACCTGGAGGCTGCGACCCAGCGCGGCCGGACCTTCGTGGTCGTCTTCGACGACATCCACCTCACGCCGATGCAGGCCACCCGCGCCCGGGGAGCGGTGATGGCCTTCCTGCAGACCGCGGTGGGGTCGGGAGACATGGTGACGCTCATCGCGACGGGCGGCGGGGCGTGGTGGACGGCCCGCATGCCCGAAGGGCGCGACTCCCTCGTCGACATCCTGAAGCGGCTCGACGGCCGCTACATCCCCGACCCCTCTCCCGACCGGATCACCGAGTTCGAGGCGATGCGCATCGAGGAGTACCAGGACGAGGCCATGGCCTGGCAGGTCATGCGGCGCTTCGACTCCTACGGCGCGGTTGGTCGGGAGAAAGACTCCCGCGGGGTCCGTCCCGCGGACGCCCAGGGCCCGACGCCGGGGATGATCCCCGAGCTCGTGCGGATGCGCGCGCGGGAGGTTCACGACCTCGCCCGCTCGCGCAACCGCATCACTCTCCAGGCGATGGCTCGCGCGATGGACGCCCTCGCCGACGTCAAGGGTCGCAAGTCGATGGTGCTCGTTTCGCAGGGCTTCGTCTACGACGTCCAGCTGAAGGAGATGAAGGACGTCGTCCTCGCGTCGCGCCGAAACAACGTGCCGGTGTACTTCGTCGACACCCGCGGCCTGCAGGCGATGCCGCAGGAGTTCACCGCCGCCTTCGGCCGGCCGATCGAGGTTCAGGACGTCGTGGCCGTCCTCGCCGACCTCAGTCGCGAGGCGGAAGGCACGGAGTCGATCGCCCTCGACACCGGCGGCTTCGTCGTCAAGAACTCGAACGACCTCACGGGCGGCATGGCCCGCGTCTCGACCGAGTCCCGAGCCTACTACCTCCTCGGCTACAACCCGAGCGACCTGCGCAAGGACGGCAAGTTCCGGAAGATCGAGGTCAAGCTGCGGCCGGAGGCGGCGAAGGGGCGCACCGTGCGCGCGCGCCGCGGGTACTACGCGCCGATGGAGGGCGAGGCGATCGCGAGGAAGGAGGACCGCGATCCCGTCATCGGGCACGCCCTCGACTCGCCGTTCGACGTGGCCGACATCGGCCTGCGGGCCTCGAGCTTCGCGTTCGACGAGGTGGTGCTGAACCAGATCTCGGTCCAGCTCGCGATCGAGGTCGACGTGTCCGGCCTCGACTACAAGGCGGACGCCGATCGCGCCGTGGACGCCCTCGCGTTCCTCGTCGAGGTGCAGCACCGCCAGACGGGCGAGTTCTCGCGCTACGACCAGAAGATCGAGCTGTCGCTCCTCCCCGAGACCCGTCGAAAGCTGGAGCGGACCTGGTATCCCGTGGCCCGCGAGTTCACGCTGCCGCCGGGCGCCTACCAGGCCAAGGTCGTCGTGCGCGACCTCAACTCCGGGAAGCTCGGGTCGCTCGTGCACGAGTTCGACGTGCCGGAGCCGGGCAAGCTCCGCGTGTCGACGCCGGTGCTGAGCGACGCCCTCGAGAAGGCCCAGGACGGCTCGCGCCGGCCCGTGCTGAAGGTGCGCCGCGACTTCGCGACGACGGACATGCTGTACTGCCAGTACAGCGTGTACGGGGCGCAGCGCGAGTCGACCGGGCCGCTGATGCCGCGCGTCCGCGCCGGCTACGAGATCCGGCGCTCGGACGGGGTCGTCTTCAAGCGCACCGATCCGACGCCCATCAACCCGACCTCGGTGGGGGCGCTCCTGCGCCTCAACGGCATCTCGCTGCGCGGCGCGGCGCCGGGGATCTATGACCTCGTGCTGACCGTCAAGGACGACGTCTCCGGGGCTGGCGTCGAGGTGCGTGAGCCGTTCCGGATCGTCCCGGGCGCGGCCGCCGCGGTCAGTGTGTCGGCCCCGCCGCCGGCGAGCCCGCCTCCGTCGGCCCCGGCGCCGGCGCGACCGTGAAGAACGCGCGCTCGCGCGCGGCGGCCTCGCCTTCGCGGACCGTGGCCGAGACCTCGTAGCGGCCCGGCCCGAGAGACTGCGTCGACACGCTCGCCACGTACGGGATGCGGCCCGCCGCGTCCGCGGCGGGCAGGTCCGTCGTGGAGCGCGCGACGACGGCTCCGTCGCGCGAGAACTCGAGGGTCAGGCTCGCCTTTCCGCCCGCCACGGCCTTTCCCGGGGAGGCGACGAGGAAGAGCGAGACGGTGTCGCCGGGCGCGAGCTGCGCCTCGCTGACGAACGGCACGATCCGGTTGCCGCCGCTGTGGAGCGGGTCGCGCGACTCGAGCGCGCCCTCGCCGAGCGGCTCGGTGCGCTTGACGACCGCGAGGCTCGAGAGCGCGAGCGGCGCCGCGGGCGGCGCGACGACGAGCACGCTGCGGCGGACGCTCGAGCGCTTCGCGTTCTGGTCGAGCACCGCGAGCTCCAGCGAGTAGCGCCCGGGCGGCAGGACGAAGCTGCGCGTGAAGACGGCGTTGCCGCGCCGGAGGGCCTCGAAGCTCTTCTCGGGCACCTCGACCGGCGAGTCCTGGCTGAAGTGCTCCTGCACCGTCCCCTTCGCGTCGCGCACCACGGCGAGCACCGAGAAGTGGCCCTTGCGGCTGCCGTGGCCCTCGAAGGCGAGAGAGGCGAGCGGGATCTCGGCGACGAGCGTGTGCCGCACGCCGCCCGCCTCCGTCCCGAAGCGGTAGGCCAGAGCGTGCGTCTCGAAGTCGCGCGGGGCGGGGCTCGTCTTCAGGAGAGCGAGGAGCGGCAGCTCCCACGGGAAGTCGACGCTGCCCTCGCCGGGCGGCAGGGCGAAGTAGCCCTCGCGCGACTGCACCGTGACCCCGGAGCGCTTGACCTTCACCTCGACGCGCCGGAAGGCGCCGTCGTACGACGCGAGCTGCGGGTCGTAGGCGATCTCGTAGTAGCCGGCGGTGTCGGCGATCGCGCGCTCGAGCCCGGGCCGCACGTCGTTGCTGTTCGCGATCAGCCGCCCGCCGGTGCTGTCGGAGAGTGCCCCGAGCATGCCCTGCGTGTTCCGGGTGATCGCGTCCTCGGCGACCTCGCCGGCCAGCACGTCCTCGCGCGTCACCGCGCGCCCGCCGCGGGATTGCACCTGCCGGCGCACGTTCTCGCGGTTCTTCGAGAGGTCGGTGCGGGCGCGGTCGAAGTCGGACGTCGTGCGCAGGCCGCGCGCGTCGACCGAGTAGATGCTGAGGTTCGCGCGGTTCGCCTCGCTGACGACGGAGCGGTAGAGCGGCTGGAGCTGGTTCGGGACCTCGAGGCCCTCGGAGAAGAGGACGATCGCCTTCCGGCCGGCGAGGCGCTGCTGCTGCCGGGCGAGGGCGAAGAGGCCGAAGAGCGACGCGTTGCCGCGCTGGCTGCGCTCGACGCTCTCGGCCATCTCGACCGCGCGCAGCTCCACGTTCGCCATCTGCGACTCGGCCGCCGCCTGCCCGGACGCGGCGCCGGCCGCCGCTCCGCCTCCGCCCGCGGCCGCGGAGTCCGCGGCCTGCGAGCGGTCGCCGGGCTGGCTCGCGGTGTCCGCGGCGCGCTGCATGGCGTCGGCGCCCGGCGTGACGCCGCGCGGGTCGAGGGTGCTGCAGGCGCGGTCGATGGCCGCGGCGAGGGCGGCGCGGTCTCGCGTGAACTGCTGCAGCAGGCGCAGGCGGTTGCCGACGACGAAGACGGAGTAGACGAGGTCCGGCCGGTCCTGCGCCTGCACGAGCTCGAGGGCCGCCTTCTTCACGAACAGGCGGCCCTCGGCGTCGAGCGAGTCGAAGACGAGCGTGACGAGGGTGGGCGTCCGGACCGCGTCGATCTCGGGAGCGTTCGCCGCCGGCGCGGCCGGGGCCGTCGCGGGCGCCGGAGCGGCGCCCGGCGCCGGCGCTCTCTCGACGAAGCGGAACGACTGGATCGCCTTCGGCCGACCCTCCTCGAGGATCTCGACCTCGTCGGCGCGGAGGTCGCTCACCGTGCGGCCCTTCTTGTCGCGCG
This sequence comes from Vicinamibacteria bacterium, assembly GCA_046331285.1. Classification (GTDB taxonomy): domain Bacteria; phylum Acidobacteriota; class Vicinamibacteria; order Fen-336; family Fen-336; genus DATBSL01. The sequence continues at coordinate 9,838 of JAXLRD010000007.1, read as the reverse complement.
CGACCACGTCCAGGACGACGGCCTGCGCGCCCGAGCGGAACACGGGTCCGGGAGGAGGCGGGGCCGCCTGCGGGCGCGGCGTCGCGCCCGCAGGCAGGGTGAGGAGAACGCTGGCGACGGTCAGCTGGAGCCGGCGGGCGACGGTCACACGTTCTCCTCGCGATGTCGGACGCCGCGTCGACCCTCGACGCGACGGCGCCTACTTCTTCTTGAGGGCCGCGATCAGCGACTTCGCGCTCGGCACCTGCGGGTTGTCGGGTGGCGCGGCCGCGAGGAACTTCTCGAGCCGCGCCACCGCGCCGGCCGTGTCGCCCTGGTTGAGGGCGGCCGTGGCGAGGTGGAACTGCGTCTCGAAGTTCTGCGGGTCGAGCTCCTCGGCCTTGAGGAACGCCTGCTTCGCGAGCGGGACGTCGCCCGTCGACTCGGCGAGGACGCCGAGCGCGTACTGCAGCCGGCCGCTCTGCGCGTTCTCGGCGGCGCCCTTCTTGATCACCTCGATCGCCTCGGCGCGCTTGCCGGCCGTGGCGAGCACCGTCGCGAGGCCGACGTAGCCGTCGACGAAGCTCGGGTCGAGGTCGATCGACTGCTGCAGCTCGGCCTGGGCCTTCGCCACGTCGCCCTTCTTGCCGTAGAGCATGCCGAGGTTGTGGTGGACGAGCGGGATCTGCGGCGTCTTCACGAGGATCGCCTCGTAGGCGGCCACGGCGCCGTCGACGTTGCCCGCGTTCGAGAGGGCGATGGCCCCGTTGATCTCGCTCGTGAGCTGTCCCATGTCGACGGGCGCGGCGGCGGGGGCGGCGTTGCGCGCGGCCAGGCCCGACTCCGGCGGCGGGGGCGGCGCCGCGACGGCCTTCACCGCGAACTTGAAATCCGGCGGCTTCTGCAGCGAGTCGAGGTCCTGGAAGTTCGTCTCGAAGGTCTGCTCGCCGAGGCCTTCCTTGGAGAACGTGACCTTGTAGCGGCCGGTGTACACGCGAACGTGCGTGAAGATGCCCTTCTTGTCGGTCTTGGTGTGGTACTTCTGGACGATGTGCCCCTGGTAGTCGAGCAGGACCTTCACGTCCGGGATGGGCTCGCCCTGCGCGTCGACGATCCGTCCGACGGCGGTGCAGGTGCCCTGCGCGAGAGCGGGCTCGGGGGCGGCGGCGAGGAGCGCGAGGGCTCCGAGGGCGGCCGCGACGGCGATGCTGCGATTCATGAGTTCCCTCCAGTGCGGCGACGAGCCCCGATCATAAACCCGCCGCGGGTCCTATAATCGGCCGGCGGTGACACTGCGTCGCGCCCTCGCCTTCGTCCTCGTCCTCGCCGCCCTGGGGGCGCCCTGTGCCGCGCGGCAGGTGGGGGCGCAGGGCTCTCCGCCCTTCGACGAACTCGCCCGCCGGGCCGATGCGGCCCGCGCCGCCGGGCGCCTCGAGGAAGCGGCCGGCCTCTACCGCCGCGCCCTCGCGGCCCGCCCGGGTTGGACGGACGGCCTCTGGGCGCTCGGCACGATCGCCTACGAGAGGAGCGACTTCGCCGAGTGCCGCGACGCCCTCTCCCGGCTCGTTGCGCTGCGGCCGAAGGCCGCACCCGCGTGGGCTCTCCGCGGCCTGTGCGAGTTCGAGACGGGGCCGCTCGCCGCCTCGCGCGAGCACCTCGAGCGGGGCCTCGCGCTCGGCCTGCCCCCGAGCGAGGATCTCGGCCGCGCCGCGCTCTACCACCAGGCGCTCGCCCTCGTCCGCGAGGGGCAGTTCGACGCCGCGATCGCGCCGCTGCGGACGATCCTCAAGTTCCAGGCCGCGACCCCCGAGCTCGAGACGGCGTGCGGCCTCGTGCTCCTGCGGCGGCCGCTCCTGCCCGCGGCCGTGCCGGCGGGAGAGACGGCCTCGGTCGCGGCGGCCGGCGACGCCTATTGCGCTCACCTGGCGCGGCACCCGGAAGAGGCGGTGAAGCTCTTCCGCGCGCTGATCGCCGCTCACCCGAAGGAGCGCTATCTCCGCTACGGCTGCGGACTCGCCCTCGCGCAGCAGGGCTCCGCCGAGGCGCTCGAGCTCTACCGCCAGGAGGTCGCGCTCTTCCCCGACGACGTCCTCGCCCGGGTCGAGCTGGCCTTCGGCCTCCTCGCGCAGGGGAAGCAGCAGGAGGCGCTCGAGCCGGCCCGTGAGGCGGCCCGCCTCGCGCCGGGGCTCTTCGTCACGCGATTCGTGCTCGGCCGCGCGCTCGTCGCGACCGGCGCGCTCGCCGAGGGCATCGCGGAGCTCGAGGCGGCGGCCGCCCGCGAGCCGCGCGTCGCGGCGATCCAGCTCGCGCTCGCGCGGGCCTACCAGCAGGCCGGGCGGCCGGCGGACGCGGCCCGGGCCCGGGCGGCCTTCCAGGCGCTCGAGCCGCCCCCCGCGGCGGCCGGCGCGGCCAAGGCGCCCTGACCGCCCGACGGCGCCCTCCGCGAGCCCCGGCCGAAGCGCCCCGAAGGCCGACGCTATAATCGACGTTCACGCGATGTCCTTTCTTCTCGCGCTCGCCCTCGCGACCGCCGTCTCCGCGCCCGTCCAGGCCGCCCCGGCCGAGTCCTTCGATGCGCTCGCCGCGCGGGCGAAGGCCGCGTTCGCGGCGTCCCGCGACGCGGAGGCGCTCGACGCGTACAAGGCCGCCCTCGCCCTGAAGCCCGACTGGGACGAGGGCCTGTGGTACGTGGCGACGATCCTCTACCAGTCCGGCCGCCGCGCGGAGGCCGACGCGGCCTACGGGCGCTTCCTGGCCGTGAAGCCGCAGGTCGGCGCGGGCTGGGTGCTGCGGGGCTTCTGCGCGTTCGAGACGGGCGACTACAAGGGCGCCGCCTCGCTGCTGCACCGCGGCCTCGGGCTCGGCCTCGGCGGCAACAAGGAGCTCGACACCCTCGGCCGCCTGCGCCTCGCGATGTCGCTCGTGAAGACCTTCGAGTTCGAGCTCGCGCTGCAGCCCCTCACGGTCCTCTCGCGCTCGGCGGCCGAGGATCCGCGGGTGCTCGACACCGCCGGCCTCGCGATCCTCCGGACGGCGATGCTGCCGGAGGAGATCCCGGCCGACCGGAAGGACCTCGTGCGGCGCGCCGGCCGCGCGGCCGTGCTCCACTTCGCCGACCGCTCGACCGAGGCCGAGAAGGCCTACGCCGAGGTCGTGGAGGCGTACCCGAAGGAGCCGTGGATCCGATACGCGCAGGGAGTCTTCTACCTGCGCACCGACAGCGAGCGCGCGGTCGAGGCCCTGCGGGGCGAGCTCGAGGTGAACCCGACGAACGTCCACGCCTGCCTCGACATCGCTTTCGAGCTGCTCAAGCTGCAGCGATTCGACGAGGCCCAGGGCGCGGCCGAGCGGGCGGTGCTCATGGCGCCCTCGCTCTTCGCCTCGCACGTCGCCCTCGGGCGGGCGCTCGTCGAGAAGGGCGACCTCGAGCGCGGCATCGGCGAGCTGCAGCGGGCGCTCCTCCTCGCTCCCGAGGCCCCCGAGGTCCACTTCGCCCTCGCCCGCGCCTACGCGAAGGCCGGCCGCGAGGAGGACGCCGCGAAGGAGCGCGCCGAGTTCGCTCGCCTCGAGCAGGCGCGCGCGGCGGCCGGCGGCAGCACCGCGGCGCCGGCGGAGCCCCGGCCCTGAAGCTCGCCTTCCGGCTGGCGCTCGCCGCCGCGCTGGCCGGCTTCGCGGCGTGGGCGAGGCCCGCGGCCGATCCGGCGCCCGCCGCGCCGATCCGCTTCACCGACGTCACGGACGCCGCCCGCCTCGACTGGGGCATCCGGAAGATCGCGACCCGCGGCTGGAACCTGATCGAGACGATGGGCGGCGGGGGCGGATTCGTCGACATCGACGGCGACGGCTGGCTCGACGTCTACTTCGTCTCGTACTCGCTCGAGCCGCAGCCGGGGACGGGCAAGGTCGTCACCGACGCGCTCTACCGCAACAACCGCGACGGCACGTTCACCGACGTCACCGCGAAGGCCGGCATCTCCGGCCAGCGCCGCGGCATGGGCCTCGCGGTGGCCGACTACGACGGCGACGGCCGGCCCGATCTCTTCGTGAGCGCCTACGACACGAGCGTCCTCTACCACAACGAGGGCGGCGGCCGCTTCCGTGAGGTCGCGGCCCAGGCGGGCGTCGTCGGGAAGCTCTGGGGCTGCAGCGCGACCTTCCTCGACTACGACCGCGACGGCCGGCCCGACCTCTTCGTCTCGAACTACCTCGAGTTCGACGCTGAGCACCCGGAGCGCTACCCGTGCCACATGTACGGCGAGTACCCGTTCTGCTCCATCTCGAAGTTCGCGGGCCAGCCGAGCAACCTCTTCCGGAACCGGGGCGACGGGACGTTCGAGGACGCGAGCGCGAAGTCGGGCGTCGCCGCCGCTATCGGCAAGGGGATGGCCGTCGTCGCCGCCGACCTCGACGACGACGGCTGGGTCGACGTCTTCCAGACGAACGACTCCGCGCCGAACTTCCTCTTCCGGAACACGGGCGACGGCCGCTTCCGCGAGGTCGCCCTCGACGCCGAGGTGGCGTTCGACCCGTCCGGGCGCGTGACCGGGGCGATGGGCAGCGACGCCGAGGACGTCGACGGCGACGGCCGCCTCGACCTCATCGTCACGAACTTCAACCACTACGGCACGTTCCTCCACGTGAACTCGGCGGGGATGCGCTTCTCGGACCGGGGCAGCGCGCTCGGCCTCTCGATGCCGACCTTCAACACGAGCGTCTTCGGCGGGCGCTTCCTCGACGCGGACAACGACGGCTTCGTCGACCTCTTCCTCGCCTCGGGCCACCCGTTCGCGCCGGTCGCCGAGGTGTGGCCGGGGGTGAAGTTCGCGGACGCGCCGTTCCTCTTTCGCAACGAAGGCGGCCGGTTCACGAATGTCGCGCCGGAGTCGGAGGCGCTGCGCAAGCCCTACGCCGGCCGGGGCGTCGCGACGGGCGACTTCGACAACGACGGCGACCCCGACATCCTGATGCTCACCATGGGCGAGCCGCCGCGGCTCTTCCGCAACGACACGCCGCGGGCGAACCACTGGGTGGGCCTGCAGCTCGTCGGAACCCGCAGCGGGAGAGACGCGATCGGCGCGCGCGTGGCGCTCACCGCCGGCGGGCGCGAGCGGGTGCGCGCGAAGGTCGGCGGCGCCGGCTACCTGACGGCCTCCGACCCGCGGCTGCTGTTCGGCCTCGGCCCGCTGACGCGCGTGGATGCGCTCGAGGTGCGCTGGCCGAGCGGCGCGGTCGAGCGCTTCCCGGCGCCGGCCGTCGACCGCTACACGACGCTGCGCGAGGGCTCGTCGGCGCCCGCGAAGGCGCGCTGAGCGCGGAAAGGACGCGACCATGATCGAGTTCACCCTCGGGCCGGACGTCGTCGGGCGGGTCAAGGTGGGGCTCGTGACCCTCGAGGGCGTGAGCGTGCGCGAGAGCGATCCCGACCTCGACGCGGAGGTCGACCGCGTCTGCGCGTCGTTCCGCCAGCGCTACGGCGGCGGCCACAGCTCCGAGGTGCCCGGCGCGGCGGACGCGCGGACGCTCTACAAGGCGATCGGCCTCGACCCGACGAAGACGCGGCCCTCGAACGAAGCGCTCCTGCGTCGCGCGCTGAAGGGCGAGGCGCTCTACCGCATCAACACCCTGGTGGACGCCCTCAACCTCGTCTCGCTCCGCGAGCAGCTCCCGTTCGGCCTCTACGACCTCGACCGCGTGAAGCCGCCGGTCGTGCTCCGCCGCGGCGGCCCCGGCGAGGGCTACGAGGGGATCCGCAAGGGGTTCGTCAACCTCGAGGGCCGGCCGCTGCTCGCCGACGCCGAGGGCGCGTTCGGCAACCCCTCGTCCGACTCGCTGCGCACGTCGATCACGCTCGAGGCGCGGCGTGCGCTGGTCGTGGCCTACGCACCCGCCGGCTACTCGCCCGCCCGGCTCGACGCGGTCCTCGACGGCACCGTCGAGACGCTCACGCGCTTCTGCGGCGGGACGCTCGGCGAGCGGCGCACGCTCTAGGGGCCATGGGCCGCTCCGCCCTCACTCTCGTCCTGCTGCTCGCCGCGCTTCCCGCGGCGGCGCAGCGCACCAACAAGGACCAGTCGCGGTACACGGAGCTGAAGGACGGCGGCTACCCGATCCTCGCGAGCCCGCGCGTCGTCCCGGCGGCGGAGGCGAAGATCGGCGACGCCGAGCTCGTCATCGGCGTCGAGGTCGCGGGCGCGGCGCGGGCCTATCCCGTGAACCTGATGTGGGGGCCGGAGAGCGAGACGATCAACGACACGCTCGGCGGCGCGCCGGTCGCCGCGACCTGGTGCCCGGTCGCGCACAGCGCGGTCGTCTACGAGCGCACCGTCGACGGCAAGGCGCTCGAGCTGGGCACGCTGGGGCTCGAGCTCGGCGTCTTCAAGCTCTACGACCGGCAGACGCGGTCGAAGTGGAGCCAGGTGTCGGGCGCGGCCGAGGCGGGGCCGATGAGCCGCCGCGCCCTGAAGAAGCGCGAGTCGATGCTCACGACCTGGGGCCGCTGGCGGGCTCTCCACCCCGACACCAGCGTCTACTTCGACCCCGCGCTGCCGAACCACCATCCGTTCGACGCCGACACGATCGCCCGCATCACCCTCGCCGGCGAGGGGCCGCTGCGGAACGAGGACCTCGTGGCCGGCGTCGAGACGCCAGCCGGCTCGCGCGCCTGGCTCCTCCGCGTCCTCGCCGGCCCACGCGTCGTCGACGACGTGGTCGGCCCCGAGCCGGTCGTCGCGATCCTGGCGGCCGACGACGTCACCGTTCGTGTGTTCTCCCGCCGCGTCGAGCGCCGCGTGCTGACGTTCGCGAGCGCCGGGCGCGACCGGCTGCGCGACGCCGAGACCGGGAGCGAGTGGGACGCGCTCACCGGGCGCGCGCTCGCGGGCCCGCTCGCCGGTCGGCGGCTCGAGCCGCGGGTCGTGACGACGGCGCTGTGGTACGCGTGGAAGAGCCAGCACCCGGGAACGACGCTCTGGGGCGCCGAGGCGCGCTAGGGGACGATCTCGAACCGGGTCGACGACGTGGCGCTGCGGGCGCCCTGCGCGAGCGTGAGGCGCACCTCGTAGGCCTCCCCGGCGGGAAGCCCGACGACGGCACCCCGCCGACGTACGCGATGCGCCCGCCGCGTCGGGCGCGGGCAGCGGCGGCTGCGCGCGGCCCACGATCTTCCCGTCGCGCAAGAAGTCGAGGGTCAGCCGCCCGGGCTCGCTCCCGGCCGGGTAGAGCCGCGCGAAGAAGGAGAGGTTCGGCGTCGCGCCCTGGCTCACCGGCCCCGAGAGGTGAGGCACGAGCCGCGACGCTTCGTAACGGAACGGATCGCCCGAGGCCGGCGTGTCGGGCGGGAGCGGGTCGGCGCGGCGCAGCAGGCACAGGCTGCTGACCTGCGGCCCGTCGCCCGCCGCGGGTACCTCGAACGGCGTCTTCGCGACGCTCGTCTTCCCGCCGCCCCGCACCTGCGACACCGTCTCGAGGGTGTAGCGTCCCGGTGCGAGCGGCACCGAGCGGCGGAGGACGGCGTTCGACTGCTTGACCGACTCGAGGTGGTCGAGGACGCCGGCGATCGGGTACTCGTCGCTGAAGCGCTCGACGACGCGGCCGTCGACCGCGCGCACGACCGCGAGCGTCGAGAGGCGCAGGCCGAACGTCTTCTTCTTCCGATCGACCTCGAAGTCGAGCGGCGCGAGCGGCACCTCGACGACGACCGCCGTCTCCGTGCCCTCGGGGCCCGGCGCGAAGTGCAGCGCCGCCGCCTGGTGCGGGAAGTCGCGGGCCGGGCTCGCGGCCGAGAGGGCGAGGAAGAGCGGCGCCTCGAAGGGGAGGACGATCTCCTCGCTCGGCGGGAGCGCGAAGTAGCCGGCCCGCGACTGCACGACCACGTCCTTGCGGGCGACCTTCAGCTCGATCCTCCGGAAGCCGCCGTCGAAGCTCACGACCGCCGGCGTGTAGCGGATCTCGTAGTAGCCGCGGATGTCGGCGGCGATGCGGTCGGCCGCGTTCCCGAAGTCGTTCGCGTTCGCCGCGAGGAATCCGCCCGTGCCCTCCGCCAGGTCCGACAGCGTCTGCTGGGCGTTCAGCGTGAGGCTGTCGAGCGCGGTGTCGAACATCTGCATCTCCTGCACGGTCGTCGGGTCGCTCGCGGACTTCATCTGCTGCATCATCGACGTCGTCGCCGCCTCGCGCGAGGCGTTGCCCGACGCGCCGATGTCGCTGCGGCCCTGCAATCCCCGGACGTCCACGGTGTAGACGCTGACGTTCGACCGGTTCGCCTCGCTGATCGCGGTCTTGAAGACGTCCTGAAGGTTCGGCGGCACGCGCAGGCCGGGGGAGAGGAAGACGAGCGTCTTGCGCCCGGGCAGGAGGCCCTGCGCCTTCACGAGCGCGAGCAGGGGATAGACGGACCACTCGCCCTCGGCCTGCCGCTGCAGGCTGTCGGCCATTCGCAGCGCGCGCGTGATCCACTCTAGGAACTTCGGGCCGCGGAAGTCCTCTGGCACTCCGGGCGTGCGCGCCTGCGCGCCCGTGATCCGCTCGGTCGAGGGGAGGCTCGTGTCACCCGTCTCCGGCTGCGCCCCGCCCACGGGGAGCCCGCTCTGGAGCGCCTCGTTGCGCGCGGCCTGCTGCGCGGCGGAGGTCAGCGGCCGGTCCTTCAGGTCGCGGCCCGCGGTGCCCGCGGCGACCGCCCGCCTCAGCGCATCCGCGTCGGTCGTGAAGTCCTGCAGCAGGCTCAGGCCCGTCGCGATCCCGAAGATCGACACCCGCACGCGCGAGGCGGCCGCGCGATCGACGAGGCTGCGCGCGGCCTTCTCGGCGCTCCGCGCGTCCTCGAGGCTCATGCGGTCGAACACGATCGTGACGAGGTTGAGCGGGGGCGCGGCGGCGGCGTTTGCCGCGGGCGACGCGCCCGGTGCCGGAGAGCTGGCCTCGGCCGCGGCGGACGCCATGCCGGGCTCGATCGTGCCCTCGCTCTCGACGAGGCGGAAGGAGCGCACCTCACACCGCTTGTCGTTCTCGTAGACCTGCACGTCCTCCGGCTTCAGGTCGCGCACGGGCCGGCCCTTCTTGTCGCGTGCCACGACGTCGAGCAGCACGACGGCCGTGCCGCTGCGGAACTCCGGCGCGTCCTGCGGCGCGGCGGTGGGGGTGGCCCCGATCGGCGCCGAAGCCGCCAGAGCGAACGAGAATGTCACGGCCGCCGATCTGCGCATGGTGGGCTCCCCGCGGGGAACGATACCGCTCGCGGTCGTTCGAAGCGACTCGAGAAGGCCACTGTGATGTTCTTTGACGGGGGTTGTGTCTCACGAAGGACGGCGCCGTGTCGCCCGGCGAGGGCACCGGCTCGTCGGTGAGAAAGGGCGCGGTCCGCCGGACCGTGGCCCGGCGCGCACTTGGAGCGCACGTGCCGACCGCAAGAAGCTGGAACGCGGCGTGCTTGCGTATCCTTGGCCTCGCTGCGCGCCCACCTCCCGGGAGGTTCGCCGATGACGACACGGCTCTCCGCGTTCCTCGCGCTGCCCTTCATCGTCCTGCCGTCGGTGCCGGTCCGAGCCAAGTCCCCCGAGCCACCCGTCTTTCCCGCCCAGGCCGACGTCGTTCGCATGGACCTCGTCGTGCGCGACAAGGCCGGGCGGCTCGTGGAGGATCTGCGGCCCGACGAGGTGATCGTCCTCGAGGACGGCAAACCGTGCGCGGTGCAGTCGTTCCGGCTCGTGCGCGCCGAGGAGCCCGTGGCCGCGGCTCCCGCCGCCGGAGGCGCTCGGCGGCCGGCCGAGGTCGCCGCGACGCCGGCCCCGGGCGAGAGCCTCGCGACCGTGGTCGCCCTCGTCTTCGACCAGCTCGGAACGGAAGCGGCCCGCAACGCCCGCGC
>JAXLRD010000006.1:0-1996 GCA_046331285.1 Vicinamibacteria bacterium | reverse complement strand
GGCTTCAGGAATATCTGCCGCTGCTCCTGGCGTTCTCGGCCAACAGCCCGATGTGGAACGGCCGCCCGACGGGCGAGCACGCCCACCGGATCGAGCTGCTCGAAGTCTTGCCCACCGGCGGACTGCCGCCGCGGATGAATTCCTGGGGCGAGTACCTGGCGCTCGTCGAAAACCTCCAGTCGGCCGGCTTCATCGAGACGCCCAAGGAGATCTGGTGGGACGTGAGGCCCAGCCCCGGGTTCGGGACGGTTGAGGTGCGCGTCTGCGACATGCCGCGCGACCTGCCGGCCGCGCTCGGGCTCGTGTCGCTCATCCAGTGCCTGGTGAAGGACCTCTCCGACCGCATCGACGCGGGCGAGCCGGCCCGCGAGTGCCACCCCTTTCTCGTGCGGCAGAACCGCTGGCGCGCCTGTCGCTTCGGGCCAGAGGCGACCCTGGTCGACCCCGTCACCTTCGAGGCCGTGCCCGCGCGCGAAGCGGCCGAGCGGCTGGTCGACCGGCTCTCGCCCGTGGCCGAACGGCTCGGGTGCGCCCAGGACATGGCCCGCGTCCGCGACCTGATCCGCCGTCCGACCGGGTCGGAACTTCAGATCGACCTGTACGGTCAGACGCAGGACCTGCCGGGCATGGTCCGACGGCTCACCGGCCTGAGCCGCCTGAAGCCGGCCGAAGCGCCCTCCGAACCGAGGCGGACGCGGAGGCGCACCGGTACGAAGGGCCGCCGCGGCGCGGGGCTGAACGGGTCGAGCTACGTTCAGTTCCCCATGTAGGCGGACGTTCAACGCTGGAACGCGTCGACGGGCATGGCGTCGTCGAGCTTCTTCCAGAGGCCGGCGACGACCTCCCGAAAATCGGCGCGGCCACGCAGCGGGTTGAATGCGGGCTCGCTCTCGGTCCGGGTCGGGTCGGACCATCCGGCCGACACCGCCGCGCGGAGCACCTGCACCGCCCGGCCGGCCAGCGCGTCGGCCCGGGCGGCGTCGCCCACGGTGGGGACGCACAGGGCGGTCTCTCGGGCCTCGCGCCAGAGTTCCTCCGCGTCGCGCGGCCAGAGGGCCGCGCGCTCGCGGATCAACTCCAGAGCCTCGTCAACGCGCCCGAGATTGCGCAACAGGGTCGCGGCCGAGGCGCAGTGCGCCCCGAGTGACCTGCGGAACGAGACCACCTCCGGAGACGCGGCGACGGCCCGGCGCTGGATCTCGACGGCCTTGCGAAACGCGGCGAGCGCCTCGTCGGGTCGGCCGGCCTGAGCCAGGGCCGAGCCCTCGCTCTCGTAGGCATCGCCCAGGACGTGTCGCATCCTCGGCCCTTCGTCCGGGTGGTTGACTTCCTTCTCGATCGCGCGCTCGGCGGCGCGGATGGCGGCGAGGGCGTCGTCGACCCGGCCCAGCGCGCGGAACGCCTCGCCGACGTTGTTCTGGCACTCGGCCAGCGTGATTTTCAGGTCCAGGATGTCGGGCCGCGCCGCCGAGAGCTTTGCCGTCAGGGCGACGGCCTCCTGTTGCAGCGCCAGCGCCTCGGCCGGCCGGCCCTCGGCCGTGAGCAGGGCCCCCACGTTGGTCAGGCCCGAGGCGAGCGACTGCTGGAAGTCGGGCACGTCGGGATACTGCCGGGCGAGCGCCCGGTACACGTCGGCCGCCTTCGCGTGCGCCTCGATCGCCTGCGGCCGGCGGTTCATCCGCTCGAACAGAAGCCCCATCGTTCCATACGTATAGGCGAGTCGATCCTGATATTCCGGGACGAGCGGCTGCGCGACGGTGATCGGCGTCTCGATGGCGATCGCGCGTTCGTACGCCTTCACGGCCTCGTCGTAACGGCCGCCGAGCGAGAGGGACTCGCCGAGGTAGGAATAGGTGCCGCCCAGCACGTCGTGATAGGGCCACTCCTCGGGTTCGGCCGCCGCGGCGCGCGACTCGACGGCGATCGCCTCGCGGAACGAGCGGACCCCCTCGTCGATCCGCCCGGCCTTCATCAACACCACGCCGAGGTTCGCGTG
>JAXLRD010000005.1:0-2009 GCA_046331285.1 Vicinamibacteria bacterium | reverse complement strand
CCGGCCGCGCGCGGCGGGGCGGGGGGGGGCCGCCACGGAGGCGGCGGCGACGCTCGGGCGCGGGCCCGACGACGGCCCCGCCGAGCGCAGCGAGGTGGGGCCACGAGCCGGCACGCGTGCCGAGCGAAGCGAGGCGCCCGAGCTTGGAGCCGCAGAGACTCAGCGGTCGCGGGCGGGGAGCTGGAGGTCGGCGTGCACGGCGCGCCAGATGTCGACGGTGTCGACGCCGGCGTCGATCGCCTCGTCGACGGTGAGCCCGTCGAGGCCCGAGATCACGTGGTCGTGCGCCCACGAGCGCGCGTACGTCGGCCCGAGGTGGTGCTCGAGCCGCGACCAGAACTCCGTGAGGCGCACCGCGGCAGCGTACGTCGGGCGCTCCCCCGGCTCACCACCACGTCCGCGCCCACGGACGGCGACGGACGCCCACGGACGCCCACGGACGCCCACGGACGCCCACGCACGCCGACGGACGCCCGCGGGCGCGGCGCTCAGGCAGGAGGCGCCGGCGGGGCGGGCGGAGCCGGCGGGGCGGGCGGAGCGGCCGGCGGCTCGGGGTCCGGGACCGCGGGGGCGGCGTCGGCGGGAGCGGCCGGCGCGGGGACGACCTGCGTGGCGGCGTCCTCGGGCACGACGAGGGTGTCGTGCACCGGGGGCGCGGGCTCGATCGGCGAGGGCGGCGGCGCCCAGGCCGAGTCGGGGGCCGAGGTGGCGGGGGCCGACGGCGCCGGATCCGTCGGCGCGGCGTCCGGGAAACCGGGCACCAGGCCCGCGTCGGCAGTGCCGGCCGTGCCGGCAGCAGCGTCCGGCGCGGCGGCGTAGGCGCTCGCGCCCGGCATCACGGGCGGGGGCAGGGTGCCCGGCATCGCGGGCGGGGGCAGGGTGCCGGGGTCGAGCGGCGCGACCGGGCCGGCGTGGGCCGGCGTACGGCGCCCGCGCAGGATGAGCGCGACCACCGCCCCGAAGAGGATCAGCCCCGCGAGGACGAGCCCGATGAGCAGTCCGGTCGACGACGACGACGAGGACAGGCCGAGCAGTCCGCTGCTCGACGGCGTCGCCTTGGCCTTCGCTTGGAGCGCGAGCTTCTCCCCGGGGGCCGGCTTCCAGGTGACGGTGGTGCCCTCGAGGGTGCCGTTGTGCTCGACGACCTCGCCGGGGAACGTCATGGAGATCTGCACCTCGAAGCCGCCGGCGAGCGCGCTGGGCAGCGGCAGTGGCGAGTCGCCCGACTCCCCCGTGGTGCTGCTCAGGTCGAGCGTGCCGTTGACCACGAAGAAGTCGCCCTCGCGCGTGATGGAGAGGTCCTCGTCGCCGAAGGAGGAGATGGGCACGCCGGTGAACGTGTACCTCTGGCCGTACTTGCCGTCCTGGTCGTAGACCTCGCTGCTCACCGAGCCGCCCTCGGGGGCGGTCGGGAACGGCGCGTCGCTCGCGGCGTCCTTGAACGCGTCCTCGGGCTTGCCCCCGCCGAGGGTGAGCAGCTGCTTGTCGATCGCGAACACGACCGAGCCGTCGACGGTGTTCTCCGGCGTGACGGTCAGCGCCATGTCGAGCTTGACGCAGCCGCTGAGCAGCAGGGCGACGCCGAGCGCGCCGGCGGCGAGGGTCGCGGTGCGGCGCCAGCGCGAGGTGCGGGCAGGACGGGCGGCGGTCGTCTCCATGGGGCCAGCATCGTCGCCCCGCCGCGGCTGCTGAAGCACCGCCGCCGCGGGGCTCGTCCGTGTCGGACCCGTCGCGCACGACCGCGCGGGGTCCCGGGCCGAGCCTCCGAGACCCAGCACCACGGCACGCCGGACGGACGGCGGCGTGCCGCGGTGCACGATCTCGTGAGGCGGAATCTAGGTAGTCACGCAACACCGTGGTGGTTGGCTGCTTGGGAGAGTAGTTCGTCGAGGACTTCGGCGGGGGTGCGGAAGGCGTGCCTCTTGCGGGGGCGGCTGTTGAGCTCGGCGGCGATGTTGTCGAGGAGGCCGGGTCCGTAGAAGGACAGGTCGCTGCCCTTGGGCAGGTAC
>JAXLRD010000004.1:0-1684 GCA_046331285.1 Vicinamibacteria bacterium | reverse complement strand
CCGACGTGGTGCCGCTCACCGTCGGCAACGCCCGCCGCCTCGCCCACGACCGTGCCCTCTGCGACCGCATCGCGGCCTATGGCAGCGTCTACTTCACCGGCGGCGACCAGGCGCAGATCGTCGCCGCCCTCGCGCCCCACGGCCGCGAGACGCCGGTCCTCGCCGCCATCCGCGCCGCCCAGGCCGCGGGCGGCCTCGTCGCCGGGTCGAGCGCCGGTGCCGCGATGATGTCGCAGCCGATGATCCTCGGCGGCACCTCGATCGAGTCGGCGATCCACGGCGTCACCGAGGACCCCGACAAGCCAGGGCTCCTGATGGGCGCCGGCCTCGGCTTCTTTCCCTGGGGCATGCTCGATCAGCACTTCATCAAGCGCGGCCGCCTCGGCCGCCTCGTCGTCGCGATGAACCGCGCCGGCGTCCGCCGCGGCTTCGGCGTCGACGAGAACACCGCGCTCCTCGTCGAGGCCGGCGCGGCGCGGGTCTGCGGCGAATACGGCGTCATGCTCGTCGACATGGGACCCGCCACCGTCGACGCGCGCGGCCACAGCTTCCGCGACTTCCGCCTCAGCTACCTCGACGATGGCGACGCGATCGAGCTCGTCCGCTTCCGCCCGCAGCCCGGCGCCGCCAAGCGCCGCCCGCGCCGCCGCGAGGCCGCCTACCGCGCCCCCGCCCGCTCGCGCCGCAACGTCTTCGGCGCCTACACCCTCTACGACCTGATGACGCGGCTCGTGCTAGGCGACGGCGACGTCTACACCGCCGACCGCGCCGAGGCCTTCGATGCCCGCTCCGGCTTCAACGTCACCGTCGAGATCGAGCGCCAGCCGCGCCGCTCGCGCGGCCTGATCGCGACCCCCGAGACCGGGCTCCGGATGACCGCACTCAATTTCCGCTGCTCGATGCTGAGCGAGGCCCTGAGCGCCACCCGCATCGCCGACCGCCTCGGCCGGCGCGCCCGCACCTTCGGCATGGACCCGAACCCCGACGCGCGCATCGTCCTCCTCGGCTCCTCGCCGCTGTCGAGCGCCCCCGAGATGCTCGCCGGCCCCCTGCGCCTCGTCGGCCCCGGCCCGGTCGGCGTCTTCGCCGCCGCCTCCGCCGAGCCGCGCGCGACCGCCGCCGAGCACGTCCGCATGCTCGCCACCCACGGCGTCCAGGCCGTCGACCTCGGCGTCACCCTCGACACCGTCGACTACGCCGAGAACGACGCCGCGCTCCTCGAGCGGATCGCCGGCCTCCGCGGCGTGCTTTTCTGCGGCGGCAACCAGATCCGGCTGGTCGAGACCCTGCTCCACCGCGGCGAGGAGTCGGCCGTCCTGCGCGCCATCGCCCGCGCCCATGCCCAGGGCGCCACCCTCTTCGCCGCCAGCGGCGCCGCCTCGGCCCTCTCCGGCGTGATGATCGCCGGCGGCTCCAGCTATGCCGCGCTGCGCTACGGCGTCTCGTCGGACACCGGCCATAAGGGCCTCGTCATCCAGGAGGGCGTCGGGTTGTTCGGTGGCGGCATCGTCGACCAGAACCTCCTCGGCGGCAACCGCCTCGGCCGACTGATCGTCGCCTGCGCCGAAGAAAACGAGCGCTTCGGCATCGGCGTCTTCGAGGACAGCGCCGCCGTCGCCTCCCACGCCGGCACCCGCCTCGAGGCCGCCGGCCGCCAGGGCTTCGTGCTCGTCGAGATCGACCC
>JAXLRD010000003.1:0-1712 GCA_046331285.1 Vicinamibacteria bacterium | reverse complement strand
GGCGAAAACGCGGCTGGTCGCGACCCGGTTCTCGAGCGCAAAGCCCGCCCCCGAGGGGGCCTGGGTGCGGTCGCCCAGCACCCACCAGGTGCCGTCGGGGCCTCGGCCGATCTCGAAGGCGAGGAAGTGGAGGTAATGGCCGCCCCGCGGGGGAACGCCGACGAGCGGGCGCAGCCACTCGCGCGATGCGGCTATGAGGCCGGGCGGCAGGTGGCCCTCGGCGACGAGGCGGTTCGGGCCGTAGAGGTCGGCGCAGAGCGCCTCGAGGAGGTCGGCGCGCTGCACGAGGCCGCGGGCGATGCGGGCGGCCTCCGCCTCCTCGAGGAGGACGGGGATGTGGGCGAGCGGCCAGGCGCGCTCGCTGGCGCCCTCTGCGCCGTACTGGCGGAAGAAGACCCCCGCGTCGCGCAGGTACTGCTCGCCGCGCGCAAACCGCCCGGCGAGGTCGTCGGGGGTGAGCCGGGCGAAGTGCTCGATGAAGGGGCGCCAGACCGGGCGCATCCGCCCCTGGGCGTCGAGGAGCTCGTCGGCGACGCCCTCGGGCGGGCGATAGCCGGTGAGGAGGCGCTGGGCGGGGTCTTCGCCGTAGTGGAGCGCCTCCATCGCGTCAGAGTCCGGCAGGACGGCGGAGGTCGAGGGTGAGGGGGAACTCGCGGCCGGGGGTTTCGGGCGGGGGCGTGTAGGCGCCGGGGGTGTGGCCGTGCGGTTCGAAGCGGGCGAGGCGGCGGGCCCCGGCCTCGTTGCCGTTGACCGGGAAGGTGTCGTAGTTGCGCCCGCCCGGGTGGGCGACGTGGTAGGTACAGCCGGCGACGGCACGGTTCGACCAGGTGTCGAATATGTCGAAGGTCAGGGGGGCGTGCACCGGGATGACCGGGTGCAGGGCGGCCGCCGGCTGCCAGGCCTTGAAGCGGACGGCGGCGACGGAGCTGCCGCTGGTCTCGGTCGAGGCGAGCGGCATGCGGCGGCCGTTGCAGGCGACGGCGTAGCGGCTCGGGTCGGTGGCGGTGAGCCGGACCTGCAAGCGCTCGACCGAGCTGTCGGTGTAGCGGACGGTGCCGCCGATGGCGCCGGTCTCGCCGAGGACGTGCCAGGGCTCGAGCGCCTGGCGGAGCTCGAGGTGGACGCCGTCGGATTCCACCTCGCCGCAGAAGGGGAAGCGGAACTCGGCCTGGGCCTCGAACCAGTCGGCGCGCATGTCGAAGCCGTGGCGCTTCAGGTCGTCGAGGACGTCGAGGAAGTCCTGCCAGACGAAGTGCGGCAGCATGAAGCGGTCGTGCAGCACCGTTCCCCAGCGCGTCAGCGGCCCGGTCAGCGGGCTGTGCCAGAGGCGCGCGATCAGCGCCCGGATCAGCAACTGCTGCGCCAGCGACATGCGCGCGTCGGGGGGCATCTCGAAGCCGCGGAACTCGACCAACCCGAGGCGCCCGGTGGGGCCGTCGGGCGAGTAGAGCTTGTCGATGCAGATCTCGGCGCGGTGGGTGTTGCCGGTGACGTCGACGAGGAGGTTGCGCAGCAGCCGGTCGACCAGCCACGGCGGCGGCGCCTCGCCCTGGCCGGGGGGCGCGATCTGCGCGAGCGCGATCTCGAGCTCGTAGAGGGCGTCGTGGCGGGCCTCGTCGATGCGCGGCGCCTGCGAGGTCGGGCCGATGAAGAGGCCAGAGAAGAGGTAGCTGATCGACGGGTGCCGCTGCCAGTGCAGGACTAGCGAGCGC
>JAXLRD010000002.1:0-6963 GCA_046331285.1 Vicinamibacteria bacterium | reverse complement strand
GCGGGCGCCGTGGGTCGACACGAAGTACTGGAGGACGGTGAGGCCCTCGCGGAAGTTCGACGTGATCGGGTTCTCGATGATCTCGCCCGACGGCTTGGCCATCAGGCCGCGCATGCCGGCGAGCTGGCGGATCTGCTGCTTCGAGCCTCGCGCGCCCGAGTCCGCCATGATGTAGATCGGGTTGAACTCGATCCCTTCCTTGTCCTGCTTCTCCATCTCCTTGAACATCGCGTCGGCCACGCGCTCCGTGACCGCCGACCAGATGGAGATGACCTTGTTGTAGCGCTCGCCGTTCGTGATCGCGCCGTCCTGGTACTGCTTGTCGACCTCCAGGACCTCCTTCTGCGCCCCGCCGACCATCTTCTCCTTGACGTCGGGGATGATGAGGTCGTCGATGCCGATGGAGATGCCGGCGCGGGTGGCGTACGAGAAGCCGAGGTCCTTGATGGCGTCCAGCATGTGGACGGTCTTCTCGAGGCCGTAGCGCAGGTAGCAGTAGTTGACGAGCGCCTGCAGGCCCTTCTTCCGGAGGAGCCCGTTGACGTAGGGCGTGCCCTTCGGCAGCGCGTCGTTGAAGATCACGCGCCCGACCGTGGTGTTGATGACCTGGGACTTCACCACCTGCGGCTCGGTGTGGGTCACGTCCTGGTCGTCGTAGACGGTCGTGAGGTCGATGAGCTCGCCCGTGTAGAGGAGGCGGATCGGGGTGAGGGTCTCGACCTCCTTGTGCTCGAGGGCGATGAGGACGTCCTCCGGGCACGCGAACGCGCGGCCCTCTCCCTTCGTCCCCTTCTTCTCCTTCGTCAGGTAGTAGCAGCCGAGCACGACGTCCTGGGACGGGATCGCGATCGGCTGGCCGTTCGCCGGCGAGAGGATGTTGTTCGAGGAGAGCATCAGGACGCTCGCCTCGATCTGCGCCTCGGGCGACAGCGGCACGTGCACGGCCATCTGGTCGCCGTCGAAGTCGGCGTTGAACGCCGTGCAGACGAGCGGGTGGATCTTGATGGCCTTGCCCTCGACGAGCATCGGCTCGAACGCCTGGATGCCCAGGCGGTGGAGGGTGGGGGCGCGGTTCAGGAGCACCGGGTGCTCGCGGATGACCTCCTCGAGGAAGTCCCACACCTCGGGCCGCTGCTGCTCGACCATCTCCTTCGCGGCCTTGATGGTCGTGACGAGCCCTTCCTTCTCGAGCTTGTTGTAGATGAACGGCTTGAACAGCTCGAGGGCCATCTTCTTCGGCAGGCCGCACTGGTGCAGCTTCAGCTCGGGGCCGACCACGATGACCGAGCGGCCCGAGTAGTCGACGCGCTTGCCGAGGAGGTTCTGGCGGAAGCGGCCCTGCTTGCCCTTCAGCGTGTCGCTGAGGGACTTGAGGGGCCGGTTGTTCGCCCCGCGGAGCACGCGGCCCCGGCGGCCGTTGTCGAAGAGGGCGTCGACCGCCTCCTGCAGCATGCGCTTCTCGTTGCGCACGATGACGTCGGGCGCGCGCAGCTCGATGAGCTTCTTCAGGCGGTTGTTGCGGTTGATGACGCGGCGGTAGAGGTCGTTGAGGTCGGAGGTCGCGAAGCGGCCGCCGTCGAGCGGGACGAGGGGGCGAAGCTCCGGCGGGATGACCGGGATCGTGTCGAGGATCATCCACTCCGGCTTGTTGCCGCTCTTGCGGAACGCCTCGACGACCTTGAGGCGCTTCGCGAACTTGATCTTCTTCTGGACCGAGGTCTCGGTCTTCATCCGCTCGCGGAGGTCCAGCGAGTCCTCGTCGACGTCGACGCGGCGCAGGAGCTCCTTGATCGCCTCGGCGCCCATCGCCGCCCGCATCCGGGGGTACTTCTCCCGCAGCTGGCGATAGCGCTCGTCGGAGACGAGCTCGTGCCGCTTCACCTCGGGGCAGTCACCGGGATCGATGACCACGAACGACTCGAAGTACAGGATGCGCTCGAGGTCGCGGAGGGAGATGTCGAGGATGTGGCCGATGCGGCTCGGCAGGCCCTTGAAGAACCACACGTGGCTCACCGGGCAGGCGAGCTCGATGTGGCCCATCCGCTCGCGGCGCACCTTCGACTGGGTGACCTCGACGCCGCACTTGTCGCAGATGACGCCGCGGTGCTTCATGCGCTTGTACTTGCCGCAGAGGCACTCCCAGTCCGTGATCGGCCCGAAGATCTTCGCGCAGAAGAGGCCGTCCCTCTCCGGCTTGAAGGTCCGGTAGTTGATCGTCTCCGGCTTCGTCACCTCGCCGTGCGACCAGCTGCGGATCTTCTCGGGGCTCGCGAGGCGGATCCTTATCGCGTCGAAGTCGAGCATGGACCGTCCCGGCTCCAGGTTCGGCCTCATCGGAATCATCACGCTCATCGTACTGTCCGACCTTTCTCGAACTTAAGCCCCTGACTTCAGTGCTTGGCCTTGATCAGCTCGACGTCCAGGCACAGGCTCTGCAGCTCCCGGATGAGCACGTTGAACGACTCGGGGATGCCCGGGTTGTACGCGGTGTCGCCCTTGACGATCGCCTCGTAGATCTTCGCGCGCCCGTAGACGTCGTCGGACTTCGCGGTGAGCAGCTCCTGGAGGATGTGCGCCGCGCCGTACGCCTCGAGGGCCCAGACCTCCATCTCCCCGAAGCGCTGGCCGCCGAACTGCGCCTTGCCGCCGAGCGGCTGCTGGGTGATGAGAGAGTACGGGCCGATCGACCGCGCGTGGATCTTGTCGTCGACGAGGTGGGACAGCTTCAGCATGTAGATGTAGCCGACCGTGACCTTCTGCTCGAACGGCTCGCCGGTCATGCCGTCGTTCAGGGTGATCTTGCCGCTCTCGAGCAGGTTCGGGCGGAGCGGGTTGCGCTCCTTCTCGCGGTCGTTGGACTTGCCGAGGAGCTCCTTGATCTCGTCCTCGCCGGCGCCGTCGAAGACGGGCGTCGCCACGTGGAGGCCGAGCGCCTTCGCGGCCCACCCGAGGTGGGTCTCGAGGATCTGCCCGACGTTCATGCGCGAGGGCACGCCGAGGGGGTTGAGGACGATCTCGACCGGGGTCCCGTCGGGGAGGTACGGCATGTCCTCGTCCGGCAGGATCCGGGCGATGACGCCCTTGTTGCCGTGGCGGCCGGCCATCTTGTCGCCGACCGACAGCTTGCGCTTCATCGCCACGAACACCTTCACGAGCTTGATGACGCCGGGCGGGAGCTCGTCGCCGCGCTTGAGGCGGCTCTCCTTCTCCGCGAACAGCGTCTTCAGCACCTCGATCTGGCGCTCGGTCTTGTCGACGATGTCGTTGAGCGACTCCTCGACGTCGTCGCCGTCGCCCGGCTGGATCCGCAGCTTGAGGATGTCCGAGTGGCGCAGCTTCTGGAGGACGTCGCGGGTGAGCTCCTGGCCCTTCTTCACGACCTTGTCCCCGCGGAGGTTCACGAGGTCCGCGGCGGCCGTCTGTCCGTCGAGCAGGTTCTCGATCCGCTTGTCGCGCTCGTCCTGGAGGATGCGGATCTCGTCCTTCAGGTTCTTCTCCATCATGAAGAGCTCGGCCTCTTCGATCTGGCGGGCCCGGTCGTCCTTCTCGACGCCCTTCCGGGAGAAGATCTTCACGTCGACCACGATGCCCTCGATGCCGGGCGGGCAGTAGAGGGACGCGTCGCGCACGTCGCCGGCCTTCTCGCCGAAGATCGCCCGCAGCAGCTTCTCCTCCGGGGTGAGCTGGGTCTCGCCCTTGGGCGTGACCTTGCCGACGAGGATGTCGCCGGGCTTCACGGAGGCGCCGATGCGGATGATCCCGCTCTCGTCGAGGTTGGCGAGGAGGCCCTCGGAGACGTTCGGGATGTCCCGCGTGACGTCCTCGGGGCCGAGCTTCGTGTCGCGCGCCTCGATCTCGAACTCCTCGATGTGGATCGAGGTGTACATGTCCTCCTTGACCAGCTTCTCGCTGACCAGGATGGCGTCCTCGAAGTTGTAGCCGCGCCAGGGCATGAACGCGACGAGGACGTTGCGGCCGAGGGCCAGCTCGCCGAGGTCGGTGCACGGGCCGTCGGCGAGGATCTGGCCCTTGGCGACGTGCATCCCGACCTTGACGATCGGCTTCTGGTTCAGGCTCGTGTTCTGGTTCGAGCACTTGAACTTCGTGAGGTTGTAGATGTCGGCGCCGATCTCCTTGCCCTTGTCGGGGCCGTCCTGGGCCTCGACGCGGACGATGATGCGGCGGGAGTCGACGGAGTCGACGGTGCCGGCGCGGCGGCAGACGACCGCGGCCCCCGAGTCCTTCACCGTGATGTGCTCCATGCCGGTGCCGACGAGCGGGGCCTCCGAGCGGAGGAGGGGCACCGCCTGGCGCTGCATGTTCGAGCCCATCAGGGCGCGGTTCGCGTCGTCGTGCTCGAGGAACGGGATGAGCGACGCGGCGACGGACACGAGCTGCTTCGGGGAGACGTCGATGTAGTCGATCGCCTCGCGCTTGGCGAGGATCGACTCGCCGATCTTGCGGGCCTCGACGCGCTCGTCGAGGAGCCGGCCCTGGCCGTCGATGCGGGCGTTGGCCTGGGCGATCGTGTAACGGTCCTCCTCCCACGCCGAGAGGTAGAAGCAGTAGGGCTCGACCTCGGCCGCGCGCTTCCTGCGCCCGGCGATGGCCTCGTTCTCCTTCTCCATCTCGGCCCGCTCGACGATGTCGCCGGTCTTGTAGGGGCTGTCGCCCGACTCCAGGACCTGCACGTAGTCGAGGACGCGGCCGTCCTTCACCTTGCGGTACGGGCTCTCGATGAACCCGAACTCGTTGATGCGGGCGAAGCAGCTGAGGCTCGAGATGAGGCCGATGTTCGGGCCTTCCGGCGTCTCGATCGGGCAGATGCGGCCGTAGTGCGTCGGGTGGACGTCGCGCACCTCGAAGCCGGCGCGCTCGCGGCTGAGGCCGCCCGGGCCGAGGGCGGACAGCCGTCGCTTGTGGGTGATCTCCGAGAGCGGGTTCGTCTGGTCCATGAACTGGCTGAGCTGGCTGGACCCGAAGAACTCGCGGATGGAGGCCATGACCGGCTTGGCGTTGATGAGGTCGTGAGGCATGGCCGTGGCCATCTCCTGGTAGACGCTCATCTTTTCCTTGATCGCGCGCTCCATGCGGACGAGGCCGATCCGGAACTGGTTCTCGAGGAGCTCGCCCACGCTGCGGACGCGCCGGTTGCCGAGATGGTCGATGTCGTCCACGTCGGCCGGGTTGCGGCGCAGCTTGAGGAGGAAGCCCATCACCGCGACGACGTCCTCGACCTGGAGGATCTTCTCGGTGAGCGGCGTCGAGAGGTTCAGCTTGGTGTTGAGCTTGAGGCGGCCGACCCGCGAGAAGTCGTACTTCTGCGCGGCGAGGAACATCCCGTCGAAGAGGTTCTTCGAGGACTCGAGCGTCGGCGGGTCGCCCGGCCGCATGCGGCGGTAGATCTCGACGAGCGCTTCGTCCGGCGTCTTGATCGTGTCCTTCTTGACCGTCATCGAGAGCATCGGGCCGATCTCGTCGCGCTCGGGGAAGAACACCTCGAACGCGTCGATCTGGCTGCCCTCGGCGAGGACCACCGAGAGGACCCGCGGCGAGAGGGGCTCGTTGCCCTCCAGCACGACCTCGCCGGTGCGCGGGTCGACGATGTCGGCGACCGCGTAGGCGCCCTCGAGGTCGGCCTCCGTCACCTCGATCTCCTGGATGTCGAGGCGGGTGATCTCCTGGAGGTGGGCCTGGGTGATCTTCTTCCCGGCGTGGACGACCTCGGCGCGGTGGCCGGCGGCGTCCTTCGGGCCGAGGACGCTCTTCGACAGCTTGAGGCCGGCGAGGTTCGGCGAGACCTTCCACAGGAGCCGGCCGTCGCGCACGAGGATGCGGTCGGCCTTGTAGAAGCGCTTGAGGACCTCGGCGTCCGTCTTGTACCCGAGCGCCCGCAGGAAGACCGAGGCGAGAAACTTGCGCTTGCGGTCGATGCGGACGTGGAGCAGGTTCTTCGAGTCGAACTCGAACTCCACCCAGCTCCCGCGGTACGGGATGATCTGGGCCGCGAAGAGGCCCTTCTCCGGCTGGGAGAAGAAGACGCCCGGCGAGCGGTGGAGCTGGGAGACGATGACCCGCTCCGTGCCGTTGATGATGAAGGTCCCGTTCTCCGTCATCAGCGGGATGTCGCCGAAGTAGACCTCCTGCTCCTTGATGTCGCGGATGGTCTTCGCGCCCGTCTCCGCGTCCTTGTCCCAGACGACGAGGCGGATCGTGACCTTGAGCGGCACGGCGAACGTCATGCCGCGCTCCTGGCACTCGTCCACGTCGTACTTGAGCTTGAGGCCCACCGGCTCGTCGCAGGTCTCGCACGCGACGGGGCGGTTCTCGTTGAGGTGCCCGCACTTGCCGCAGTGGATCTCGCGGTCGCCGCGGGGGTCCGTGATGATCGTGGCCCCGCAGAAGGTACAGGGGCGGCCGAGCTTGTCGAGCCCGACGAGGCGGCCGCACTTGCACTCCCAGTTCCCGATCGAGTAGTCCACGAACTCGAGCGAGCAGTTCTCGCGCAGGTCCTGGATCGGGAAGATGCTCTTGAACACCGACTGCAGCCCGGCGTCCTCGCGGTCGACCGGGAGGACGCGCATCTGCAGGAAGCGCTCGTAGGAGTTCTTCTGGATCTCGATCAGGTTGGGGATCGGGATCGACGTCTTGATCTTGGCGAAGTCGATGCGGTCCCGATAGATGTTCTTGGTCGCCGTATACATGTTCGTCAGCAACCCTCAGGCATGCGGCGCGTGGCCGCTTTCACCGCGGGCGCGCTCGGCGCCGCCCGCGTTCCTTCGAAGACCCGCCCCCGCCGCGCCGAACGGCGATCCGCTCCGGGAGGACACACCTCCCCCCGGAGCGGGAACGGCCGGACTGGCTGGGGTCGGATCACCCGTTCTCGCGACCTCGCGCGAACGGTTACTTGACCTCGACCTGGGCGCCGACCTCTTCGAACTTCTTCTTGATCGTGGCCGCCTC
>JAXLRD010000001.1:0-30297 GCA_046331285.1 Vicinamibacteria bacterium | reverse complement strand
GCCTTCGTCTGGAAGACGATCGTCGACCCGCACGCCGGCCGCATCACGCTCTTCCGCGTCTACTCCGGCACCCTCAAGTCCGACTCGAACGTCCACAACGTCTCGCGCGACTCGGCCGAGCGGGTCGGCTCGCTGCTGCTCGTCCAGGGCAAGGGCCAGGTGCAGATCGGAGAGCTGCAGGCCGGCGACATCGGCGCGGTGGCGAAGCTCAAGGACACGATGACGGGCGACACGCTCGCCGACAAGGCGGCGCCGATCGTCTACCCGCCGGTGACCTTCCCCGAGCCGTCGACCACGTTCGCGATCAAGCCCAAGACGCGCGGGGACGACGACAAGATCTCGACCGCGCTCCAGCGGCTGCTCGAGGAGGATCCGGTCCTGCGCGTCTCGCGCGACGCGCAGACGCACGAGATGCTCCTCTCCGGAATGGGCCAGCTGCACGTGGAGGTCGTGGTCGGGCGCCTCCGCAAGCGCTACAAGGTCGAGGTCAACCTCGAGAAGCCGAAGATCCCCTACCGCGAGACGATCAAGGGCTCGGCCGAGGCGCACGGCCGGCACAAGAAGCAGACGGGCGGGCACGGCCAGTTCGGCGACTGCCGGATCCGGATGAAGCCCCTGCCCCGCGGCTCGGACTTCAAGTTCGTCGACGACATCTTCGGCGGCTCCATCCCGAAGAACTTCATCCCCGCCGTGGAGAAGGGCATCCAGGAGGCCCGCCTCAAGGGCTTCCTCGCCGGCTACCCGATGGTCGACTTCCAGGTCGAGCTCTACGACGGGCAGTACCACGACGTCGACAGCTCCGAGATGTCGTTCAAGATCGCCGGCTCGCTCGCGTTCAAGGACGGCATCCCGAAGTGCCGGCCGACGATCCTCGAGCCCATCATGTCGGTGGAGATCGCCGTGCCCGACGAGTACGCGGGCGCGGTCATGGGCGACCTCTCGAGCCGCCGCGGGCGGCCGCAGGGCATGGAGCCCAAGGGCAACCTCCAGGTGATCAAGGCCGAGGTGCCCCTCGCCGAGATGCTCTCCTACGACGCCGAGCTGACGTCGATGACGGGCGGCCGCGGCTCGTACCACATGGAGATGGACCACTACGACGAGGTCCCCGGCCACCTCCAGGAGAAGATCATCGCCGCGGCCAAGGCCGAGCGCGGCGACGTGAAGGAAGAGGAGTAGGGCCCGCCGGGCGGCCCCCGGGCCGCCCGGTTCACTCCGGCCGAGCGCGGGGGTTAGACTGTCCCTCATGACACCCGCCCGCGCCCTCGCCGCCGCCGCACTCCTGGCCGCCCTCGCCGCGCCGGTCGCGGCCCAGGAGCCCCTCGCCGCCGGCACGGACAACGTCCCCGTTCCGAAGAAGACGAAGCACGTGCAGCCGGCCTATCCCGCGGAAGCCCTGGCCCAGGGCATCCGCGGCATCGTCATCGTCGACATCGTCATCGGCCCGACGGGCAAGGTGCAGTCGACGTCGATCATCCGCAGCGTCGCCGGCCTCGACGACGCCGCGGTGGCGGCGGTCAGCCAGTGGGAGTACGAGCCGGTGAAGGTGGACGGCAAGGCGGTCGCCGTCCGCCTGACGGTGCCGATCACCTTCGCACTGGCCCTTCCGAAGGTGGAGCGGGACACGGGCATCCCCGAGCTGCGGCAGGGCGCCGCTCCCGTCTGGCCCGCGGGCGCGCCGGACGGCGGCGGCTCGGCGGAGGCCGACGTGACGCTGGGATCCGACGGGCGCGTCGAGACGGCGCACGTCACGCGCGGCGAGGAGCCCTGGGCGGGCTCCCTCCTGACGGCGCTCCGCACATGGCGCTTCCCGCCCCCGGACGAGGACGTGGTCCTGAGCTTCCGCGTCAGCGCCGACTTCGCCGGCGGCCGGCCCGACCAGCGGCGCGTGGGCCTGAAGGCGAGCGGCCTGCGGAAGTCGGACCTGCTCGGCGCAGCTCACCCCGCGGCCCCCGCCGCCGCGACTCCCGCGGCTGCGGCCTCCGCCGCGCCCGCCGCGCCCGCCGCGGCCTCTCCGGCCACTGCCGCCCCTGCTGCCGCCCCCGCGCCGAGCACGGCGACAGCCACGCCGGCTCCCGCCGCGCCGCCGGTTCCCGCGGCATCGGCACCGACCCGCGCCGTGGAGAGCCGTCAGACGCCGCCCGCGCCGGCCCCCGCCGAGCCCAAGCCGGCGACGGCACAGCCGGCGCCACCGGCAACGCCGACCGCGACGGCTGCCGCGGCCCCGGCGCCACCGGCTGCGTCGCCGGCCGCCGCCACGCCCAAGGCGAGTCCCGCCCCGGCTCCGGTCCCGGGCGCGCCTGCCGGGGCGCCGGTCGCCGCCGTCCCGGCGCCGGCGCCGCCGCCGGTGGAGGTCATCACGGCTCCCGCGCCCGCCGGCCCCGTCGAGAATGGCGTTTCGGCGATCCGCGACGTGACGCTCCAGCCGGGAGTGCCGGACCTCGCCCGCGGACGCCGGCCGGTCGCTCCGCCGATCGCCCGCATGGCCGGCGCGACGGGCACGGTCGAGGTCGCGTTCTCGGTGAGCGCGGCCGGCAGCACCACGGTGCAATCGGTGGTCGGCCCCGAGTCCTTCCGCCGCGCCGCGCAGGAAGCGGTCGGCTCGTGGGTGTTCCGCCGCGCCCGCGCGGACCGCGCCTACCTCGTGGCGGTCTTCAGCTACGCCGAGGACCACACGACGGCCGAGGTCCGGCCGCAGCCCGCGCCGCCGGAGGCCGCAGCGCCGCCGTCGGCGGCGGCTCCCGCGACGCCGCAGCCCCCGGTCGCCCCGGCTCCGAAGCCGTAACGGAACCGGCGCCCGGTCGGCACAATGAAGAGGGGCGGCCTCGCGGCCGCCCCTCGGTCATTTCGGTCTGGCCGGCGTTCGCCGGCCGCCGGGCCTACGCCTCGGCCTCGGCCTTCTTCTTGCCGCCCTTCTTGGCCGCGGGCTTCTTCTCCTCGGCCTTGGCCTCGTCCTTCGGCTCGTCGGCCTTCTTCTCCGCCTTTGCCTTGTCCTTGCTCGCCGGCTTGTACTCGAAGCCGACCAGCTCCAGGTAGGCCATCTCCGCGCCGTCGCCGTGACGCGGCCCGAGGCGGAGGATCCGGGTGTAGCCGCCCGGACGGGTGGCGAAGCGCGCGCCCAGCGTGTCGAAGAGCTTCTTCACCACGGCCGGGTTCTGGATGTCCCGGGCCACCTGACGGCGCGCGTGGAGGCGGTTGTCCTCCCGGCGGGCCAGGGTGATGAGCTTCTCGGCGAAGGACCGGACCTCCTTGGCCTTGGGCAGGGTGGTCCGGATCCGCTCCTTCTCGAAGAGGGCGGTCGCCAGGTTGCGCAGCAGCGCGATCCGGTGGGGCGTGATGCGCCCCAGCTTGCGGTGTGCGACGCGGTGTCTCATGGAGGCGTCTTCCTACTTCTGGGCCTGCGGCCAGTCGTCGAGCTTCATCCCGAGCGAGAGACCCATGCCGGCCAGGATCTCCTTGATCTCGTTGAGCGACTTGCGGCCGAAGTTCTTGGTCTTGAGCATCTCGCTCTCGGTCTTCTGGACGAGCTCGCCGATCGTGCGGATGTTCGCGTTCTTGAGGCAGTTGTAGGACCGGACCGAGAGCTCCATCTCGTCGACGCTGCGGCCGAGCTTCTCGTAGAGGGCGCCCTTCTCCTCGTCGGAGACCTGGACGGGCGGCGTGTCGATGCCCTCCTCGTCCTCGTCCTCCTCGATGTTGATGAAGATCTGGAGGTGGTCCTTCATCAGCTTCGCCCCGAGGCCGACGGCGTCACGCGGGGAGACCGCGCCGTTCGTCCAAACCTCGACGGTCAGCTTCTCGTAGTCGGTCGCCTGGCCGACGCGGGCCGGCTCGACGAAGTAGTTGACCTTCTTGATCGGCGAGTGCACGGAGTCGAGCGGAATCCACCCGATCGAGAGGTCCTCGTCGAAGTTCTTGTCGGCCGAGACGTAGCCGCGGCCCGGCTTCACCCGCATCTCGACCGCGAGCGTCGAGCCGGCGCCGAGGGTCGCGATGTGCGCCTCGGGGTCGAGGATCTCGACGTCGGGGTCGGGAGTGATGTGCTTCGCCTTCACCTCGCCCGGCTCCGACGTGCGGAGCATCAGCGTCTTCGGGTGGTCCACGTGCATCTTCAGCGGCACCCGCTTGAGGTTCAGGATCAGGTCGGTCGTGTCCTCCATCGCGCCGGGGATGGGCGAGAACTCGTGGAGGACGCCCTCCACGCGCACCGCGGTGACGGCCGCCCCCTCGATGGACGAGAGGAGGACCCGCCGCAGCGCGTTCCCGACGGTCGTGGCGAAGCCCCGCTCGAACGGCTGGGCGTAGAAGCGACCGTAGTGGTCGTCCTGCTCCTCGACCTCGAGGCGCTTCGGCTTCTGGAACCCTTTCCACAGCATCTTGTTCGGTCCTCCGCGGCCCGGCGCGCGCGCGCTCCGGGCCGAGCTTTCCTTACTTCGAGTACAGCTCGACGATCAGCTGCTCCTGGATCGGGAAGCTGACGTCGTCGCGCGCGGGCAGCGCGAGAACCTTCCCGCTCAGGCTGGCCGAGTCGAGCTCCAGCCAGCGCGGCACCCCGCGGCCCTTCACCGCCTCGACCGACGCCTGGACGAAGGCGTTCTTGGCCGCGCGGGAGGACAGCGTGACGACGTCGCCGACCTTCACCTGGTAGGAGGGGATGTCGATCTTCTTGCCGTTGACGCGCACGTGCCCGTGCCGCACGAGCTGGCGGCCCTGGGCCTGCGACGTCCCGAAGCCGAGGCGGTAGACGACGTTCGACAGCCGCCGCTCGAGCTTCTGCAGCAGCAGCTCGCCCGAGACGCCCCGCTCCTGGGACGCGCGCTGGAACGTGAGGGCGAACTGCCCCTCGAGCATCCGGTAGAGGCGCTTGACCTTCTGCTTCTCGCGCAGCTGCAGGCCGTAGCCCTGCAGGTTCTTCTTGATGCGGCCGCCCTTCCCGTGCTGCCCCGGAGCGTAATTGCGCTTCTCGATCGCGCACTTCTCCGTGAAGCAGCGGTCGCCCTTGAGGAAGAGCTTCATCCCCTCACGCCGGCACAGCCGGCAGACCGAACCGATGTATCTCGCCACTTCGTTAGCTCCTCAGACCCGGCGCCGCTTCGGAGGGCGGCAGCCGTTGTGGGGGATGGGGGTCACGTCCCGGATCGACTTGATCTCGATCCCCGCCGCCTGGAGGGCGCGGATGGCGGACTCGCGCCCGCTCCCCGGTCCCTTCACGCGGATGTCGATCGAGCGCAGCCCGTGCTCGCGCGCGGAGGTCGCGGCCGTCGTCGCCGCCTGCTGGGCCGCGAACGGCGTGCCCTTGCGGGAGCCCTTGAAGCCGAGCGTCCCCGCGCTCGACCAGGACACCACGTTCCCCTCCACGTCCGTGATGGTCACGATCGTGTTGTTGAAGGAGGCGTGCACGTGCGCGATGCCGTGCACGACGTGCTTCTTCTCCTTCTTGCCCTTCTTGGCACCGACGACCTTCGTGCTCATCTCGTTCTTCCTAGGCCTTCTTGCGGATCATGCCCTTCCGCGGGCCCTTGCGGGTGCGGGCGTTCGTGTGGGTACGCTGCCCCCGCACGGGCAGGTTCCGGCGGTGGCGGCCGCCGCGGTAGGAGCCGATCTCCATGAGCCGCTTGATGTTGAGCGCCACCTCCTTGCGGAGGTCGCCCTCGACGCCGCCCTGCGTGTCGATGATCCGCGCGATGCGGCTGACCTCTTCCTCGGAGAGGTCCTTCACGCGGACGCTCGGGTCGATCTTCGCCTCGGCGAGGATGCCGTTCGAGCGCGTGACGCCGATCCCGTAGATGTAGGTGAGCGCGATCTCGACCCGCTTCTGACGCGGGAGGTCGACGCCTGCGATGCGAGCCATGTCCTACCCCTGCCTCTGCTTGTGCTTCTGGTTCGGGCAGATGATCCGCACGACACCGTGGCGGCGGACCACCTTGCACTTCACGCAGATCTTC
This sequence comes from Vicinamibacteria bacterium, assembly GCA_046331285.1. Classification (GTDB taxonomy): domain Bacteria; phylum Acidobacteriota; class Vicinamibacteria; order Fen-336; family Fen-336; genus DATBSL01. Next base: position 24,355 of record JAXLRD010000001.1, on the reverse strand, counting down.
TTGACGGATGACCTTACTTTCACAGTCCCATCCCTCTGGACGTCAACGCCGCCTCACGATGCGCCCGCGCGCGGCGTCGTAGGGGGCGACCTCCACGACCACCGCGTCCCCGGGCCGCAGCCGCAGCAGGCTCGACTCGCCCGCCACGTGCGCGGTGACCGAAGCGCGGCCCCCCGTCACGAGCTCCACGCGGAACAGCGCGTTCGGCAGCTGCTCGCGCACGACTCCCTCGACCTCGAGCGGCTCGCGAGCCCCCTCCTGGGGGCGGGCCGCCGCCTCAGGCATGAGCGGCCTCCGCGTCGCCGTACGGGTACGGCTCGGAAAGAATCCACGGCCCCTGCGGAGTGACCGCGATCGACAGCTCGAAGTGGGCGGACAGGCTGCGATCGCGGGTCACCGCGGTCCAGCCGTCCGCGAGCACCTCGACCTCGGGGCCCCCGACGTTCACCATCGGCTCGATCGCCAGGCACATGCCGGGCACGAGCCGCTCGCGCCGTCCCGGCGGCCCGTAGTTCGGAACCTGCGGCTCCTCGTGGAGGCTCGTCCCGATCCCGTGGCCGACGAACTCGCGCACCACCGAGTAGCCGCGCGACTCGGCGAGCGACTGCACCGCGTGGCCGATGTCGCCCACCCGACGGCCCGGCCGGCACTGGTCGATGCCGGCGTGGAGCGCCTCGCGGGTCGTTCGCATGAGCCGCTCCGCGCCCTCGCTGGCCTTGCCGACCGCCACCGTCCGCGCGGCGTCGCCGAAGAAGCCGTCGACGATGCAGCCGAGGTCGAGGCCGACGATGTCGCCCTCCTTCAGCTTGCGCGGGCCGGGGATGCCGTGCACCACCTCCTCGTTGACGGAGATGCACAGTGTCGCGGGGTAGCCGCGGTAGCCGAGGAAGGCCGGGCGGGCGCCCGCCTTCTCGATGCACTCGCGGGCGATCCGGTCCATCTCCTTCGTGGTGACACCCGGAACCGCCGCCTGCTCGAGGACCTCGAGCGTGTCGACGACGATGCGGCAGGCGCGGGCCATCGTCTGGAGCTCGCTCCAGGACTTCTGGACGCTCACGCGCGCACCTCGACCGCCTCGACGAGCTCCCTGAAGACGACCTCCATCGCCCGGTTCCCGTCGACCGGGATCATCCGGGCCCGCTCGCGGTAGTACTCGATCAGCGGGAACGTCCTCCGATCGTACTCGCGCAGGCGCTCCGCCACCACCGACTCCCGGTCGTCGTCCCGCTGCAGCAGGGCGACGCCGTCGTGGTCGCACACTCCGGGGGTCTTCGGCGGGTCGTTCACCACGTGGTAGGTGGCCTGGCAGACCGGGCACCAGCGCCGGCCCGAGAGCCGCAGCATCAGCACGTCGCGCGGCACCTCGAAGTCGAACACCACCCACGCGTGGGGGTCGCCCCCGCTCATCCGCTCGAGGCCCTCCGCCTGCGGCAGGGTCCGTGGAAAGCCGTCGAGCACGAAGCCCCGGCCGCAGTCGGCGTGCGAGATCCGCTCGCGGACGAGCTCCACGAGGATCTCGTCGAGGACGAGGTTCCCCTTCTCCATGGCCGGCCGGATCTGCCGCCCGACGGGCGTGTCCCGGGCCATGTTCTCGCGGAGCATGTCTCCCGTCGAGATCTTCGGCACCCCGAAATGCGACGCCAGCCGGGCCGCCTGCGTGCCCTTCCCCGCCCCGGGGGGGCCGAGAAAGATCACGCGCGGGCCCTCGGCCAGCGTGCGGGGGCTAGCGGCGGCCACGAATCCTCTTGCCTCCCCGCCCCGTGAAGCCGTCGTAGTGACGCATGATGAGCTGCGCCTCGACCTGCGCGATCGTGTCCATCGCCACGCCGACCACGATCAGGAGCGAGGTGCCGCCGAAGTAGAAGTTGAGGTGCAGGCCCTCGGTGATCCACCCCAGGTTGTTGTTGGTGAGGAACGTGTCGAGGGGCGGGCCGATCACCGGGATCGGAGCCACGCGGAAGCCCGTGATCAGGAACTCGGGCAGGATCGCGACGAGGGCGAGGTAGATCGCCCCGCCGAACGTGATGCGCCCGAGGATGTGGTCGAGGTACTCCGACGTGCGCTTGCCCGGGCGGATGCCGGGAATGAAGCCGCCGTACTTCCGCATGTTCTCCGCGACGTCGTCCGGGTTGAAGACGATCGCCGTGTAGAAGTAGCAGAAGAAGATGATGAAGGAGACGTAGAGGAGGTTGTAGAGCGGCATCCCCCAGCGCAGCTGCTCGTACACCGAGGCCATCCAGGTGCTCTTCGGGGCGAGCCACGACGCGACCACGTTCGGGAACGAGATGATCGAGGACGCGAAGATGACGGGGATGACGCCGGCGGTGTTGACCCGCAGCGGCAGGTGGGTGGTCTGCCCGCCGTACACGCGGCGGCCGACCACGCGCTTGGCGTACTGCACCGGGATGCGGCGCTGGCCGCGCTCGACGAAGACGATGGCGGCCACCACGAGGGCCATCGCCACGAGGAGGAGGATCGCGGCGAGGAGGCTGAGGTCGCCGCGCTCGATCATGCCGAACATGTCGAGGACCGCGCGGGGCAGGCCGACGACGATGCCGGCGAAGATGATGAGGCTCATCCCGTTGCCGATGCCGCGCTCGGTGATCTGCTCGCCGAGCCACATGATGAACGCGGTGCCGGTGGTCAGGGTCAGCACCGTCATGAACTTGAAGCCCCAGCCGGGGCTGTCGACGATGTGGAACTGGTTGGCGAGAGTCATCCGCTCGAGGTAGACCGCGATGCCGAAGCTCTGGACGATCGAGAGGAGCACCGTCCCGTAGCGGGTGTACTGCGTGATCTTGCGGCGCCCGAGCTCGCCCTCCTTCGACAGCTTCTCGAGGTACGGCCAGACGACGGTGAGGAGCTGCAGGATGATCGAGGCCGAGATGTACGGCATGATCCCGAGAGCGAAGATCGTGACCTTCGCGAGGTTGCCCCCCGAGAACATGTCGACGAGGCCGAACCAGTTCCCGCGGTTCTGCTCGAAGAAGTCGATGAGCGCCTGGGCGTTGATCCCCGGCGTGGGGACGTGGTTGCCCAGGCGATAGACCGCGAGCAGACCGAGGGTGAACAGCACCCTCTTCCGCAGGTCGGGGATTTCCCAGATGTTCCGCAGGGCCTGCAGCATCGGCGATTACCCCTCGAGGACCTCGGCCTTGCCGCCGAGACCGGTGATCGTCTCCTTGGCCTTGGCGCTGAAGCGGTGGGCGTGCACGGTGAGCGCCTTGGTCAGGGCACCGTCTCCGAGCACCTTCAGCCCGTCGCGCAGCTGCCGCACGATGCCCTTCTTCACGAGGAGCTCGGGCGTGACGATCGTACCGGCCTCGAAGACGTCGAGGCGGCCGAGGTTCACCGTCGCGAACTCCTTCTTGAACGGGTGATTGCTGAAGCCGCGCTTCGGCACGCGGCGGTGGAGCGGCATCTGGCCGCCCTCGAACCCGGGCTTGCGGGAGAAGCCGCTGCGGCTCTTCTGGCCCTTCTCGCCGCGGCCGGCCGTCTTGCCGAGGCCGCTGCCGGGCCCGCGGCCCACGCGCTTGCGGTTGCGGACGCTGCCCTTCGCCGGCTTGAGACTGTGGAGACCCATCTCTCGCTCGCCTTCCTACTCGACCACCGCGACGAGGTGCGGGATCTTCTTGATCATGCCGCGGACCATCGGCGTGTCCTGCCGCTCCACGACGTGGTGCATGCGGCGCAGGCCGAGGCCGCGGACGCACGCGCGCTGGTCGTCGGTGCAGCCGATGAGGCTGCCGATCTGCTTGATCTTGACGGTGCCGCCGGCCTTGGCCGGCTTCGCCTTCGCCATGTCGCGCTCCCCTTACGCCTGGGCCGGGGCCGAGGGCTCGGCCTCGTCCGCCGCCGGGGCCGCTGCCGCCGGGGCGGGGGCGGCCGCCTTCGTCGCCTTCGCCTGCGTGTCGACGATATCCTCGACCGCGCGGCCGCGCAGCTTCGCGACCCGCTCCGGCGCCTTCAGGCGCAGGAGGGCGTCGACCGTGGCCTTCACCACGTTGTGCGCGGTCGTCGAGCCGAGGCTCTTGGTCAGGATGTTCTGGATGCCCGCCGCGGTGATGACCGCGCGCACCGCGCCGCCCGCGATGACGCCCGTGCCCTCGGAGGCCGGCTTGAGGAGGACGGAGCCCGAGCCGAACTGGCCGGTCACGGTGTGCGGGATCGTGGCGCCCTTCTCGGTGATCGGCACGCGCACGACGTTCTTCTTCGCCGCCTCGACGCCCTTCTTGATGGCGGAGGAGACTTCGCGCGCCTTGCCCATGCCGTAGCCCACGTGGCCGGCCCCGTCGCCCACCACGACGAGGGCCGAGAAGGACAGGTTCTTGCCGCCCTTCACGACCTTCGTCACGCGGTTGATGGAGACCACCTGGTCCTTCAGCTCGAGGCTGCCGACGTCGATCTTCTCGGCAATGAATCTCATCTCACTCGCCTTCGTCTAGAACGTAAGCCCGGCCTCGCGGGCCGCGTCGGCCAGGGCCTTGATCCGGCCGTGGTACTGGAACCCGCCGCGGTCGAAGACGACCGCGCCGATCCCCTTGTCCTTCGCGCGGGCGGCGATCAGCGCGCCGACCGCCTTCGCCGACACGACGTTGCCGCCGGTCTTCGACTTCGCCTTGTCCTTGCGGAGGGACGCGTCGAGGCTCGAGGCCGCGCACAGCGTCCGCGCCTGGTCGTCGTCGATCACCTGGGCGTAGATGTGGCCGCCGCTGCGGAAGACGGCGAGCCGCGGCCGCTCGGCCGTGCCCCGGATCTTCTTGCGGATGCGGTCGTGCAGCCGCTGGCGGATGTCCTGCTTCGTCTTAACGCTCATCGAGCCTCACGGCGGGCGTTCCCGTGGCCGCTCCGCGGCCGCGGCGTCCCCGCCCCTCCCTACTTGGCGCCCGTGGCGCCCGCCTTGCCGGCCTTCTTCTTCAGGACCTCGCCCACGTACCGGATGCCCTTCTGCTTGTAGGGGTCCGGCTTGCGCAGCCCGCGGATCTCGGCCGCCACCTGGCCGACCTTCTGCCGGTCGATGCCCGACACGGTCACCCGCGTCTGCTTGTCGACCGCGATCTGGATCCCCTCCGGGATCGGGAACTCGACCGGGTGCGAGTAGCCGAGGGCGAAGACGACCTTCTTGCCCTCGACCGTCGCGCGGAACCCGACGCCGACGATGTCGAGGTCCTTCGAGAAGCCCTCGGTCACGCCCTTGATCGCGTTCTGCGCGAGCGCCCGCGCGAGGCCGTGGAACGCGCGCTGCTGGCGCTCGTCGTTCGAGCGCTTGCAGCTGAGCTCCGTGCCGGCCAGCGCGAACGAGATGCCCGGCGGCACCGGCGTCGTGAGCCTGCCCTTCGGCCCCTGCACCTCGATCTCGGTGTCCTTCACCGACACCTTGACGTTAGCGGGGACCACGATGACCTTCCGTCCGACCCGAGACATCCTGGGCTCCTTACCAGACGTTGCAGAGGATCTCGCCCCCCACGCCGGTCTTCGCGGCCTCCCGGCCGGTCATGACTCCGCGCGAGGTGGACAGGATGTTGATGCCGAGGCCGCCGTAGACGCGCGGGATCTCGCCCTTGCCGCAGTAGATGCGGCAGCCGGGGCGGCTCACCCTCTGCACCTCGGTGATCACCCGCTCCCAGCCCGGGCCGTACTTGAGGAAGATGCGGATGGCGCCCTGGCCGCCGTTGCCGTCCTCGACGACCCGGAAGTTCGCGATGTATCCCTCGTTCTTGAGGATGCGCGCGATCTCCGACTTGAGCTTCGACGCCGGCACGTCGATCTTGGGCAGTCTCGCCCGCACCCCGTTCCGGATGCGGGTCAGCATGTCCGCGATGGGATCCGTCATGTTCATCGCTATACCTCTCCGGCTACTACCAGCTCGCCTTGATCACGCCCGGGATCTCGCCGGCGAGGGCGAGCTTCCGGAAGCAGATCCGGCACAGCTCGAACTTGCGAATGTAGGCGCGGGGCCGACCGCACAGCTTGCACCGGGTGTACGCGCGCACCGCGAACTTCGGCTTGCGCTTCGCCTTGGCGATCATCGACAGCTTGGCCAAGTTCCCTACCTCCTCACTGGTTCCGGAACGGCATGCCGAGGTACGCGAGGAGCAGCTTCGACTCCTCGTCCGTCCGGGCAGTGGTCACGAAGGTCACGTTCATGCCCCGCAGCTTCTCGACCTTCGCGTAGTCGATCTCGGGGAAGATGATCTGGTCCCTCAGGCCGAGCGTGTAGTTGCCCCGCCCGTCGAAGGAGTTCGTCGGCACCCCGCGGAAGTCGCGCACGCGCGGGAGGGCCACGTTGAAGAGACGGTCGAGGAACTCGTACATCCGCTCGCCGCGCAGGGTCACCGTCGCCGCGATCGGCATGTTCTCGCGGAGGCGGAACGCGGCGATCGACTTGCGAGCCCGCCGGATGGCCGGCTTCTGGCCGGTGATCCGGCCGAGCTCGTCCATCGCGGTGTCGAGGACCTTGATGTTCTGGGTGGCCTCGCCGACGCCCATGTTGACGACCACCTTGGTCAGGCGGGGCACCGCCATGACGCTCGGGTAGCTGCGCTCCTTGAGCAGGCGGGGGACAACCTGCTTCACGTAGTTGTCCTTGAGCCGGGAAACGGCAGTCGCCTTTGCGCTCACTTGTCCAGCACCTCGCCGCCGCGGCGGCCGATCCGGACGCGCTTGCCGTCGGGCTGCACCTTGGACCCGATGCGGGTCTTCTTGTCGTCGTCGGGCGAGACGATCATCACGTTCGACACGTGGATGGGCGCCTCGCGCTCGGCGATGCCTCCCTTGATGTTCCGCTGCGGGTTCGGCCGGGTGTGACGCTTGATGAAGTTCACTCCCTGCACGATCACGCGGCCCTTCTCGGGCAGCACCGCGAGGATCTTGCCGCGCTTGCCGCTGTCGCGGCCGGCGATCACCTCGACCACGTCGTTCTTCTTCAGGCGGACGCGCGTCCGCACCTTCTCTTTGGGCCTCGCCATGGCTTACAGCACCTCCGGCGCGAGGGAGACGATCTTCATGAACTTCTTGTCGCGCAGCTCGCGCGCGACCGGTCCGAAGACGCGCGTCCCCACCGGCTCGCCGTCCTCCTTGATGAGCACCGCCGCGTTCTCGTCGAAGCGGATGTAGCTTCCGTCGCGGCGGCGCTGCTCCTTGCGGCAGCGCACGATGACGGCCTTCACGACCTTGCCCTTGCGGACCGGGTCCGGCGCGTCGGGAGCGGACTCCTTCACGTTCGCGGTGATCACGTCCCCGAGCCGCGCGTAGCGGCCGGTCGACCCGCCGATCGGCAGGATGCAGGAGATCTTCCGGGCGCCGGAGTTGTCGGCCACCTGGAGGATGGTTCGCATCTGGATCATGTCGTCCTCCCGCCTCCGCCTACGCCTCGACCGCGGCGGCGTGGTCGCCGGCGCGCTCGACGATCTCGGTCACGCGCCAGCGCTTGTGCTTGGAGAGCGGCCGCGACTCGACGATCCGCACGCGGTCGCCGGCCTTCGCCCCGAGCTCGTCGTGGGCCATGAACGTGGAGGTGCGGCGGATGGTCTTCCGGTAGACCGCGTGGCGCACCAGGCGCTCCACCGCCACCACCACCGTCTTCTGCATCTTCGCCGAGGTGACGACGCCCACGCGGCCCTTGGGCTCGCGCCGGGCGGCGGCGTCCTGCTTGTTGTCGCTCATCGCGCCACCTGCTTCTGCCTGATCACCGTCTTGACCCGCGCGATGTCCCGGCGGACCTCGCGGAGCTTCACCGCGTTCTCGAGCTGGCCGAGCGACTGCTGCACGCGCAGGCGGAAGAGCTGCTCCTGCAGCTCCTTCTCCTTGGCGCGGAGCTCGTCCTGGCCCATCTCGCGCACCTTGCTCGCCTTCATGGCTAGATGCCCTCCGACCGCGTGACGAAGCGGGTGCTGATGGAGAGCTTGTGCGCGGCGAGGCGCAGGGCCTCGCGGGCCTCGGTCTCGGGCACGCCCTCCATCTCGTAGAGGATGCGGCCCGGCTTCACCACCATGACCCACGCCTCCGGCGCGCCCTTGCCCTTGCCCATTCGCGTTTCCTGCGGCTTCTTCGTGATGGGCTTGTCCGGGAACATCCGGATCCAGATGCGGCCATTGCGCTTGATGAAGCGGGTGATCGCGATTCGGCCCGCCTCGATCTCGCGCGCGGTGACCCAGCCGCACTCGACGGCCTTCAGCCCGAAGTCGCCGAACGCGAGGGCGCCCCCGGTCCAGGCCTTGCCCTTCATGCGGCCTCGCTGCTGCTTCCTGAACTTGACCTTCTTCGGCATCAACATGGCGTGTCGTCCTTACAGCGCGCGCGTCGGCCGCGTGTCGGTCTCGCCCCGGTAGATCCAGGTCTTGACGCCGATCTGGCCGAACGTGGTGTGGGCCTCGTGGAAGCCGAAGTCGAGGTCGGCGCGGAGGGTGTGCAGCGGCAGCTGGCCGTGCAGGTACCACTCGGAGCGCGCGATCTCCGCCCCGTTCAGGCGGCCGGAGACCCGGATCTTGATCCCGCGGGCGCCGAAGCGGAGGGCGGCGTCGACGGCCTTGCGCATGGCGCGGCGGAAGGCGATGCGCTTCTCGAGCTGGAGGGCGACCGACTCGGAGACGAGCTGCGCGTCGAGCTCGGGCTTGAGGATCTCCTGGATGTTGATGAAGACCTCCTTCCCGGTGCGCTTCTGGATCTCCTGCTTGAGCTTGTCGACCTCCTGCCCCTTGCGGCCGATGATGATGCCGGGCCGCGAGGTGTAGATCGTGATCTTCAGCTTGTTGGCCGCCCGCTCGACCTCGACCCGGCTCACGCCCGCGTGGGCGAAGCGCTTCTTGAGGTCCTTCTTGAGGGCGAGGTCCTCGTGGAGGAGGCCCGCGTACTCCTTCTCCGCGTACCAGCGGCTCCGCCAGGTCTTGTTGACCCCGAGGCGGAACCCGGTGGGATGGACTTTCTGACCCATCGTTCCTGCTACTCCCTCTCCGCGACGCGGACGGTGATGTGGGCGGTCCGCCGGATCACCCGGTAGGCGCGGCCCATCGGCGCCGGGCGGACCCGCTTCTGGCTCGGGCCCTGCCCCGCGTAGCACTCCTTGACCACGAGGTCCTCCTCGTCGAGGCGCCTCTTCTGGTTGCGGTCCGCGACGAGGACCGCGTTGGCGATGGCGGAGCGCAGCGTCTTCTCGACGTCGCGAGCCACCGACTTCTTGGTGAAGCGCAGGATGGAGAGCGCGTCGGCCGCCTTCTTCCCGCGGATGAGGTCGAGGACGAGCTTCGCCTTCTGGGCGGACGTCCTGACGTACTTGTTGGTGGCGCTGGCCTCGAGGTTCGCCATCAGCGCCCTCCTAGCTCTTCGGCGCGGCAGCGGGCGCCGGCGCCTTGGCGGCCACCTTCTCGACCTTCGAGGAGTGGCCCTTGAACTGGCGCGTGGGCGAGAACTCGCCGAGCTTGTGCCCGACCATGTTCTCGGTCACGTACACCGGGACGAACTTCTTGCCGTTGTAGACCGCGAGGGTGTGCCCGATCATCTCGGGGATGACGGTCGACCGGCGGGACCAGGTCTTGATGACCTTGCGGTCCCCGGCCGCGTTCATCGCCTCCACCTTCTTCGCGAGGTGGTCGTCCACGAACGGCCCCTTCTTCAGCGACCTTGCCATGGCTTACTTCCGCCTCTTCACGATGAAGCCCTGAGTGCGCTTGTTGTTGCGCGTCTTCGCGCCCTTGGTCGGCTTGCCCCACGGCGTCACGGGATGGCGGCCGCCCGAGGTGCGGCCCTCGCCGCCGCCGTGCGGGTGGTCGATGGGGTTCATCGCGACACCGCGGTTGTGCGGGCGCTTGCCGAGCCAGCGCTTGCGTCCGGCCTTTCCGAACGAGACGTTCTTGTGGTCGAGGTTGCCGACCTGGCCGATCGTGGCGACGCAGTCGGAGTGGACCTTGCGGACCTCGCCCGAGGGGAGCTTGACCTGCGCGTACTCCCCTTCCTTCGCCACGAGCTGGGCCGCGGCGCCGGCGCTGCGGACGAGCTGGCCGCCCTTGCCGAGCCGCAGCTCGATGTTGTGGATCATGGTGCCGGCGGGAATCGCCTTCAGGGGCAGCGCGTTGCCGGGCAGGATGTCCGCCGTCTCGCTCGCGATGATCGCGTGGCCGATCTTGAGCCCGTCCGGAGCGAGGATGTAGCGCTTCTCGCCGTCGGCGTACACGAGGAGGGCGATGCGCGCGGAGCGGTTGGGGTCGTACTCGATCGCCGAGACCTTGGCCGGCACGCCCTTCTTGTCGCGGCGGAAGTCGATCACCCGGTAGCGCCGCTTGTGGCCGCCGCCGCGGAACCAGAACGTGACCCGGCCGAGGCTGTTGCGGCCGCCCGTCTTCTTGAGCGGCTCGGTGAGCGCGCGCTCGGGCTTCTTGTCGGTGAGGTCCGAGAAGTCGAGCGTCGTCATGAAGCGACGCCCGGGGGACGTCGGTCTGTACTGCTTGAGTGCCATCTTTCGCCCCTTACGCCTGCTCGAAGAACTCGACGTTCTTGGCGCCTTCCTTCAGCACCACGAACGCCTTCTTCCAGTCCGGCCGGCGGCCCGCGTAGCGGCCCTGGCGCTTGACCTTGCCGTGGACGACCGCGACGCGGACCTCCTCGACCTTCGTGTCGAAGAGCGCCTCGACGGCCTTCTTGATCTCGGGCTTCGTCGCGTCGCGGTGCACCTCGAACACGAGCGTGCGCTGCGCCTCCTTGAGGAGGGTCGACTTCTCCGTGAGGAGCGGCCGGCGGATCACTTCGTAGAGGTTCTTCATCGCGCTACTCCCGGCTGCGGAGCGCGAGGCGCTCCTCGAGCTTGTCGAGCGCCGCCGGCGTCACCACGAGGTGCTTGCAGTCCATGACGTCGTAGGCGGTGAGGAAGCTGTCCGCCACCACCTTGACGCCGGGGAGGTTGCGCCCGGAGAGCACGAGCGCGTCGGCCGGCTCGTGGTCCACGACCACCGCCTTGCCGGCGATCCCGAGCTTCGCGAGGACGCCCGCGAGCAGCTTCGTCTTCGGCTCCTCGACCCCGAGCGCCTCGACGACCTTCACCGCGCCCTCGGCGAGCCGCATGCTGAGGGCGGCCCGCAGGGCCGCCGCCCGCGCCTTCTTGGGCATCGTGTAGGAGTAGTCGCGGGGCTGGGGGCCGAACACGGTCCCGCCGTGGCGCCACAGGGGGTTGCGGGCCTCGCCGACGCGGGCGCGGCCGGTGCCCTTCTGCCGCCACGGCTTCTTGCCGGTGCCGGAGACGAGCGCGCGGTTCTTCGTCGCGTGCGTCCCGCGGCGGGCGCCGGCGCGGTACTGCTTCACCGCCTCGTACACGAGGTGCGAGCTCTTCTTCGCCGCGAACACATCGGGCGAGAGCTGGATCTCGCGGACGGTCTGGTTGGCCGCGTTCACGACCGCCACCTTCGGCGCCGGGGCGGCCGCGGCCTTCGCCTTCTTCTCGGCCATGGCTAGTTCTTCCTGATCACGACGATCGAGCCGCCCGCGCCCGGCACGGAGCCGCGCACGACCAGCAGGTTGTTTCCAGCGTCGACGCGAACCACCTGGAGGTTGCGGACGGTGACCTTGTCCTGGCCCATGTGGCCGGCCGCCCGCATCCCGGGCAGCGTCCGCGAGGGCCAGGCCGACGCGCCGATCGAGCCGGGGGCCCGGTGGAACATCGAGCCGTGGGTCGCCGCGCCGCCGCGGAAGTGGTGGCGCTTCACGACGCCCTGGAACCCGTGGCCGCGGCTGATCCCGGACACGGTGATCTTGTCGCCGGGGGCGAACTGGTCGATCGAGACCTTGTCGCCGACCTTCACCTCGGCGTTCTCCGCGACCTTGAACTCGCGGAGGACGCGGCAGGGCGGCAGCCCCGCCTTGTCGAAGTGGCCCTTCATGGGCTTCGTGACCTTCTTCGTCTTGCGCGCCTCGACGAGGCCGACCTGGACGGCCGAGTAGCCGTCCTTGTCCTTCGACTTGCGCTGCACGACGACGCAGGGTCCCGCCTCGATGACGGTCACGGGGTACGCCCGCCCGTCCTCGGCGTAGACCTGGGTCATGCCGACCTTCCTGCCGATGATTCCCTGGACTGCCATCTGGGTGCCTTTCGCTCCTGGCTACGAGGTCCCGGCCTCCCGGGGTCGCCGTCGCGGCGTCGCCCCTCGGCCGGAACCTCTCTCGGAAGCTACTTCTGGTGCTCCTTCCCGAACGCCTTGATCTCGACGTCGACGCCGGCCGGGAGGTCGAGCTTCATGAGGGCGTCGACCGTCTGCGGCGTCGGCTCGAAGATGTCGAGGAGGCGGCGGTGGGTGCGGACCTCGAACTGCTCGCGGCTCTTCTTGTCGACGTGCGGCGAGCGGTTCACCGTCCAGCGGTTCTTGATGGTCGGAAGGGGGATGGGGCCCGCCACCCGCGCGCCGGTCCGCTTCGCGGTGTCGACGATCTCGCCGGTGGACTGGTCGAGGATCCGGTAGTCGTACGCCTTCAGCCGGATCCGGATCTTCTCGTTGAGCATCATGGCCGTGCCCTTCGCCTACTCGATGACTTCGGAGACGGTGCCGGAGCCGACCGTGCGGCCGCCCTCGCGGATGGCGAAGCGAAGCCCCTTCTCCATCGCGATCGGCGTGATCAGCTCCACCGTCATCTGCGTGTTGTCCCCGGGCATCACCATCTCGACGCCCTCGGGAAGGTGCGCCACTCCCGTCACGTCCGTCGTCCGGAAGTAGAACTGCGGGCGATATCCCGTGAAGAACGGCGTGTGGCGGCCGCCCTCCTCCTTCGTCAGGACGTACACCTCGCCCTTGAACTTCGTGTGCGGCGTGATCGATCCCGGCTTCGCCAGGACCATCCCCCGCTCCACGTCCTTGCGCTCCGTGCCGCGAAGGAGAACCCCGATGTTGTCCCCAGCCACTCCCTCGTCGAGCAGCTTCTTGAACATCTCGATCCCCGTCACGACCTTCTTCTGGATCTCCGCGCGGAGGCCCACCATCTCGACTTCCTCGCCGACCCGCACCTTCCCGCGCTCCACCCGGCCCGTCGCCACCGTGCCGCGGCCGGAGATCGTGAAGATGTCCTCGATCGGCATCAGGAACGGCTTGTCGATCTGACGCTCAGGCTGCGGAATGTACGTGTCCACCGCCTCCATCAGGTCCAGGATCGGCTTCGCCGACTCGTCCGTCCCCGATCCCTCCAGAGCCTTCAGCGCCGAGCCGCGAACCACGGGAATCGTGTCCCCGGGGAACTCGTACGTCTTCAGAAGCTCCCGAACCTCCAGCTCCACCAGGTCCAGGAGCTCCGGGTCGTCCACCATGTCCACCTTGTTCAGGAAGACCACGATGAACGGAACCCCGACCTGACGCGCCAGAAGGATGTGCTCCCGCGTCTGCGGCATCGGGCCGTCCGCCGCCGACACCACCAGGATCGACCCGTCCATCTGGGCCGCTCCCGTGATCATGTTCTTGATGTAGTCCGCGTGACCCGGGCAGTCCACGTGCGCGTAGTGACGGTTCTTCGTCTCGTACTCCACGTGCGACGCGTTGATCGTCACCCCGCGCTCACGCTCCTCGGGCGCGTTGTCGATCTGGTCGTACGCCTTGAACTGAACCTTCGGGTTCGTCGCCGCCAGGCACTTCGTGATCGCCGCCGTCAGCGACGTCTTCCCGTGGTCCACGTGACCGATCGTCCCGATGTTCACGTGCGGCTTGGTCCTGTCGAACTTCTCCTTGGCCATCTCGTTCCTCGCTCCGACCTAGTCCTTGGCGACCTTGCCCGTCACGCGCGCCACCACCTCCTCCGAGACGTTGCGCGGGGCTTCCGCGTAGCGCTCGAAGTGCATGGAGTAGGTGGCGCGGCCCTGCGTCCGCGAGCGCAGGTCCGTGGAGTAACCGAACATGTTCGAGAGGGGCACCATCGCGGTGATGATCTGGGAGCCGCCGCGCGAGATCTGCCCCTCGAGGTGACCGCGCCGCGCCGAGAGGTCGCCGGTGACGGCGCCCGTGTAGTCGTCGGGCGTCACGACCTCGACCTTCATGATGGGCTCGAGGAGCACCGGCTGGGCCTTCTTCGCGGCCTCCTGGAAGGCCATCGAGCCCGCGATCTTGAACGCCATCTCCGACGAGTCGACGTCGTGGAAGCTGCCGTCCCAGAGGCGGACCTTCACGTCGACCATCGGGTAGCCGGCGAGGATGCCGCGCTCGAGCGCTTCCCTGATCCCCTCGTTGATCGGCTTGATGAACTCCTTGGGGATGGCGCCGCCCTTGATGTCGTCCTCGAAGACGTAGCCCTCGCCCGGGGCGGGGTAGATCTCGATCTTGCAGTGCCCGTACTGGCCCTTGCCGCCGGTCTGCTTGATGTACTTGCCCTCGGCCTTGGCGTCCTTGCGGATCGTCTCCTTGTAGGCGACCTGGGGCTTGCCGACGTTCGCCTCGACGGAGAACTCGCGCTTGAGGCGGTCGACGATGATCTCCAGGTGCAGCTCGCCCATGCCCGAGATCTTCGTCTGGCCGGTGTCCTTGTCGGTCTCGACCTTGAAGGTCGGGTCCTCCTGCATCAGCTTGACGAGGCCGTTGCTGAGCTTCTCCTGGTCGCTCTTCGTCTTCGGCTCGACGGCGAGGGCGATGACGGGGGCCGGGAACTGGATCGACTCGAGCACCACCGGCGAGTTCGAGTCGCAGATGGTGTCGCCGGTCGTCACGTTCTTGAGGCCCACCGCGGCGGCGATGTCGCCGGCCCAGACCTCCTTGATCTCCTCGCGCTTGTTCGCGTGCATCTTGAGGAGGCGGCCGATGCGCTCGCGCTGGCCCTTCGTGGTGTTGAGGACGGTGTCGCCCGTCTTCATCGAGCCCGAGTAGACGCGGATGAAGGCGAGCTGGCCGACGAACGGGTCGGTCATGATCTTGAAGACGAGGGCGCTGAACGGCGCGTCGTCGCTGGCCGGCCGCTCGACGAGCTCGCCCGACTTCGGGTCGTTGGCCATCGTCGAGGGGATGTCGAGGGGCGACGGGAGGTAGTCGACGACGGCGTCGAGCAGCGGCTGGACGCCCTTGTTCTTGAAGGCCGAGCCGCAGACGACCGGGAAGAGCTTCATCCGCACGGTCGCGAAGCGGATCGCCGCCTTGATCTCGGCGACGCTCGGCGCCTCGCCGGCGACGTACTTCTCGAAGAGGGTGTCGTCGCCGGCCTCGTGGGCCGCCTCCGCCACCTTCTCTATCATCACGTCGCGCCAGTGCTGGGCGTCGTCCCGCATGTCGGCGGGGACGTCGACGAGGTCGAACTTCGCGCCGAGCTCCTCGTTGTGGTACCGCACGGCCTTCATCTCGACGAGGTCGATGATGCCGGCGTGCTTGTCCTCCTCGCCGAGGGGCAGCTGGATCGCCACCGCGGACTTCGCGGCGAGGCGGTCGTGCATCGTCTCGATCGCGTGGAGGAAGTTCGCCCCGACGCGGTCCATCTTGTTGATGAACGCGATGCGGGGGACCCGGTACTTGTCGGCCTGGCGCCAGACCGTCTCGGACTGAGGCTGGACGCCGGCGACCGCGTCGAACACCGCGACCGCGCCGTCGAGCACGCGCAGCGAGCGCTCGACCTCGGCCGTGAAGTCCACGTGGCCGGGCGTGTCGATGATGTTGATCCGGTTGTCCTTCCAGAAGCAGGTGGTGGCGGCGGAGGTGATAGTGATCCCCCGCTCCTGCTCCTGCTCCATCCAGTCCATCGTGGCCGTGCCCTCGTGGACCTCGCCGATCTTGTAGTTGACTCCCGTGTAGTAGAGGATCCGCTCGGTAGTCGTCGTCTTGCCGGCGTCGATGTGCGCCGCGATCCCGATGTTCCGGGTCCGCTCGAGTGGGGTCGTCCTGGGCACCTGCTACCTGCCTGCCGCCGGCCTTACCAGCGGTAGTGCGCGAAGGCCTTGTTGGCCTCGGCCATCTTGTGGGTGTCTTCCTTCTTCTTGACCGCGCCGCCGCGCATGTTCGCGGCGTCGATGATCTCCATGGCGAGCTTCTGGACCATGGTCCGCTCGGGCCGCTTGCGGGCGAAGCCGATGAGCCAGCGGAGCGCGAGCGAGGTGCGGCGGGTGGTGCTCACTTCGACCGGCACCTGGTAGTTCGAGCCGCCCACGCGCCGGCTCTTGACCTCGAGCGTCGGCTTCACGTTGTCGACGGCCTTCTTGAAGATCTTGAGAGGGTCGTCCTGGGTCTTCTGCTGAACGACGCCGAGGGCGTCGTACATGATCCCCTGCGACGTGGCGCGCTTGCCGCCGTACATCATGCTGTTGATGAACTTCGTCACCAGGGCGCTGTTGTACAGCGGGTCCGCCTGAACCTCTCGACGCGCGATCAATCCCCGACGCGGCATATTCGCTGTTTCCTTCTTGTATCCCTACAAACGACGACAGACGGCGCCTTCCGGCTACGGCGTCTGCCGTTGCCGGCCGGCGACCGTCTGAGGCCCAACGACCGCCTCGCCTCGAGGATCCTGGCCCGTCCCCTGCGCTGGGTGGCGCCCGATCTCCCCGACCGTGTCTCTCCGGCGATCCCGCCGGAACGCCTTTTCTCCACTCCTCCCCCGGCCGCTCCTCGCGGGCGCGCCGGGAACGTCGATCCGCTCCGGAGCGCCTAGGCCTTCGGCCGCTTCGCTCCGTACTTGCTCCGGCCCCGCTTGCGTCCCTGGACCCCGACCGCGTCCAGCGTTCCGCGCACGATGTGGTAGCGCACGCCCGGCAGGTCCTTCACGCGGCCGCCCCGGATGAGGACGATCGAGTGCTCCTGCAGGTTGTGCCCCACGCCGGGGATGTACGCCGTCACCTCGATGTGGTTCGTGAGCCGGACGCGCGCGACCTTGCGGAGCGCCGAGTTCGGCTTCTTGGGCGTCGAGGTGAACACTCGGACGCACACCCCGCGCTTCTGCGGGGAACCCTGGAGCGCCGGGCTGTCGGTCTTGGAGCGCAGCTTGCTGCGACCGACCCGGACGAGCTGGTTGACCGTGGGCACTACATGCCTCCGAAAGAGAACCGAACCGGCGGGGATGGTCTGCCTGCGAACAGGCACGCTACTCCCCGCTAGAGCAACCTTGCAAGTCTACAGAATCGCCGGGGCGTGTCAAGGGCCTTTATCGGGTCCCTCCCGGAGGGGCCTCGCCAAGTCCTAGTAGGCGAGCCCTTTCGCGTTCGTCCGGATCCGCCGGATCGTGTCGTTCGCCGTCATGTAGACGGTCCCGTCGGGGGCGAAGTTCAGGTTCGCGGTCGGGACGCCCGTCAGGATCGAGCCCAGGTGCTCGCCCTTCGGGCTCAGGATCAGGATGCCCCCGGGGCCGCTCGTCCAGACGTTGCCCGCCGCGTCGACCTTCAGGCCGTCCGGCAGGCCGGGGCCGTTCTTCATGAGCGGCTTCGCGTCGAAGAAGACGCGGCCCGCCCCTAGCGTGCCGTCGGCCTTCAGCTCGTAGGCCATGACCACCGGCCGGTCGGGGTCGGACTGGCTCACGTAAAGCGTCTTTTCGTCCGGCGAGAGGCCGATGCCGTTCGGCGCGCGGAGGTCCTTCACGAGGACCGTGACCTTGCCGTCCGGCCCGACCCGGTAGACGCCGCACCACGGGATCTCGCGGCCGGGGTCGTCGAACATCTTCGTGAGCCCGTAGGGCGGGTCGGTGAAGTACAGCGAGCCGTCCTTCGCCCACACGAGGTCGTTCGGGCTGTTGAAGCGCTTGCCCTCGAACCGCTCCACGACCGGCACGAACTTCCCGTCCACGAGGCGCGAGATGCGGCGGTCGCCGCACTGCGTCAGCGTGAGCCTCCCCTTCGCGTCGAACGCGAGGCCGTTCGACCCCGGCTCGCGCCCGCCCCCGCCTTCCGGCCCCGTGTAGCCGCTCGGCTTCAGGAAGACCGTCTTGCCGCCCTTCTCGCTCCACTGGTAGGCCACGTTGTTCGGCACGTCCGAGAAGATGAGCCGCCCGTTGGCCTTGTCCCACACCGGCCCTTCGGCCCACTTGATCCCGTCGGCGAGGAGCTCCACCTTCGCGTCCTTCGGGATGAGCGCGTCGATCCGCGGGTCGAGCCGCTCGACGCGGCCGGGCGAGGCCGGCGTCTGGGCGAAGGCCGCGGAGGCGGCGACGGCGGACGCGAGGACGGCGAGCGGGAGGGCGAGGCGCATGGGACGCTCCTTGGGCCGGGACGGCAGCGGCACCAGGACGAGAGTCTACTCCGGGCGCGCGGGACGGCGGGGCGGCGGGCGACTACCATTGCCGGCATCGAGGAGGCCCGCATGGAGCGCCGCGATCTCTTCCGGTGGCTGTCGGCGATGCCCCTGGCCCTGGGCGCAAGGCAGGCCGCGGCGGAGCAGAAGGAGGCGGACCGGCTCCGCGGGCTGCCGCCGCTGCGGATCACCGGCGGGCGGGTGATCGCGACCGGCGGGGGCGCGCGCTACGGCTGGGTGCTCCTGAAGCTGCTGACGAGCGAGCCGGGGCTCTACGGGCTCGGCTCGGCGAGCATCGTGAACGACCCGCACACGGTGGTGACGGCCCTCGAGAAGCACCTCGTTTCGTTCTGGACCGGGAAGGAGACGAACCGGATCGAGGATCTCTGGCAGTCGACCTACCAGCGCTCGTACTGGCGGAACTCCGCGATCCTCAACCAGTGCGTGGCCGCGCTCGACGTGGCCCTCTGGGACATCAAGGGCAAGCGCGCGGGGATGCCGGTCTACGAGCTCCTCGGCGGCAGGGCGCGCGACGCGGTGCCCGTCTACGCGCACGCGGACGGGCGCACGCCGGACGAGGTGGTCGAGAACGTGAAGCGATATCTCGACGAGGGCTACCGCCACGTCGCGCGCAGATGGGCGGCTACGGCGGCGGCGGGATGGTGCCGGCCGGCGAGGGCCGCCGGCCGGAGACGGGCTTCGCCGGCCCGGCCTTCGACGAGGACAGGTACGTCGACTTCGTGCCGAAGCTTTCGAGCCTGCGTCGAAGCTCGGGCCCGAGCCGAAGCTGCTGCACGACGTGCACGAGCACCTGACGCCGGCCTCCGCCGTCGAGCTCGCGAAGCGGCTCGAGCCGTTCCACATGTTCTTCGTCGAGGACATCCTGCCGCCGGAGCAGATCGAGCACTTCCGCCGCATCCGCCAGGTCTGCTCGACGCCCATGGCCATGGGCGAGCTCTTCACACACCCGCTCGAGTGGAACCCGCTCGTGGCCGAGCGTCTCGTCGACTTCGTCCGGTGCCGGCTCTCGGCGATCGGAGGCATCACGCCGGCCCGCAAGCTCGCGGCGGTGTGCGAGGCGTTCGGCTGCCGCACCGCGTTCCAGGAGGGCGGCGACAACGACCCCGTGAACCTGCTCGCGGCGTACCACGTGGACCTCTCGATCTCGAGCTTCGGGATCCAGGAGGAGAACCACTTCCCGCCGAGCGTCCACGAGATGATGCCGGGCACGCCCGAGATCCGCGGCGGCTACCTCTACGGCAGCGACGGCCCCGGCCTCGGGATCGACCTCGACGAGGCGGCGGCGGCGAGGTCGCCGATGGCGGAGCCGGCCACGACCGACCCGTGGACGATCGGCCGCTCGATGGACGGCTCGCTCGTCCGGCCCTGAGGGCCGCTACGACGCCTTCCGGTAGACCCGGACGTAGTCGACCTGGAGCCGGCCCGGGAACGGGGTCGTCGCGTCGGGCGGCCCGGCCAGCCCCCGCCGATCGCGAGGTTGACGATCGCGTAGAGCGGCACCTGCGGCACGCCCTTGCCCGCGTGGCGGAAGACCTCGCGGCCGTCGAGGTACCAGACGACCTTCGCCTCGTCCCACTCGACCGCGTAGACGTGGAAGGCGGCCGTGAGGTCGTCGGTGCGGTGGGCCTGCCCGTCGGAGAAGTGGTCGGTCGCGTAGTCGGTCCCGTAGTGGACCGTGGTGTAGAAGACCGTCGGCTCGTGACCGAGCTCCTCCATCGCGTCGATCTCGTTGATGCTCGTGTCGCCGAGGAGCCAGAAGGCCGGCCAGTACCCCCGGCCGGCGGGCGGGCGCAGGCGCGCCTCGAACCAGCCGTACTTCTGGTAGAGGCGCGAGCAGAGGACCCCGGACCTGTAGTCCATGTCCTGGCCCGCGTACCGCCCGGCGCGCCGTTCCCCCACGATCGAGAGGACGCCGTCGCTCACCTGGAAGGCGTCGTCGACGTAGGCCTGCAGCTCGCCGTTGATGACGGCCTCGCCCCAGTGATAGCGCCGGCTCCAGGTCGCGGTGTCGAGAGCGGCTCCGTCGAACTCGTCGTGGAACGTGAGCGTCCAGCCGGGCTTGTCCCACGGCGCGGTCGTCGGGGCGGGCGCGGCCGGGCTCGTCGGGGAGCCGCCGCAGGAAGCGAGCGCGAGAAGGGCGGCGAGCCAGGCGACGCGCGTCGCGGTCGCCGTCGGCTCGCCGGACACTGCGCCCACGGCGACGATGCTACCTCAGGGCCGGTTGTCACCCGCGCGGGTCCGGGGCATGATGGGCGCCGTTCCCGACCCCCAGGAGGCGACCATGGCCGCCAGGAAGACCTCTCCGAAGGCCGGCTCACGGGCCCGCAAGGCCGTCCGCGCGCGCAGGGCCGGCCGCCCACGCACCACGGCCGGCCGGCCGGCCTCGCGCCCCGGGGGCCTCCTCCGCAAGCCGACCGAGCCGCCGCCGATCCTGCGGGCGCGGCGCCAGCCGGAGAGCCTGCGGCTGCGGGCGGCGGGGCCGAGCTTCACCGTGAACGACCTCGCGGCGAGCCGCGCCTTCTACCGCGACATCCTCGGCTTCGTCGAGGGCGAGCGGTGGGAGCAGGACGGCGTCGTCCTCGGCGTCGAGTTGAAGGCGGGAGCCGTCCGGTTCTGGATCGGCCAGGACGACTGGAAGAAGGGCCGGGGCCGCGCGAAAGGGGTCGGGTTCCGGGTCTGGTGCGAGACAACCCAGGACGTCGACACCATCGCCGCGCGGATCGACGCCCGCGGCGGGAAGATCACCGAGGGCCCGAAGGACCAGCCGTGGGGCGGTCGGGAGCTGACCGTGACCGACCCGGACGGCTTCCTGATCACGATCTCGTCCGGCTCCTGAGCCGCCCGCGATGGCCGCCGAGAAGACGGTGTTCCTGCTCCTGCTCGGCACGCGCGACGCCGGCGATCGCTACCAGGCGCTGCAGGAGGAGGTCGCGCTCGCGGCGGGGCGGCGGCTGGGCCTGCGGGTCGAGACCGCCTACGCGGCGGGGTTCGACCAGCTGCGGGTGCTGAAGCGCCGCGCCTCCGAGGGGCTCGACGCCGCCGTCTTCGAGCCGGCGACCGTTTCGACCCTCGGCTTCGTCCTGCGCGAGCTGCGGGGCCGGACGGGCCTCGTGATGCTGAACGCCTGGGACGCCGCGATCGAGGAGGCGGCGCCTGGCTGGGGACCGCTCCCTCTCGGCACCGTGAGCACCGATCACGCCCGCATCGGCCGCATCCAGGGCGAGCAGGCGCGGGCCCTGTTGCCCGCGGGCGGCAAGCTCCTGTGCGTGACGGGACCGACGCGCTCGTCAGCCGCGCGCGAGCGGCTCGCCGGGCTGCGGGCCGGCCTCGGCGAGGGATACGAGGTCCTCGACGCCGAGGCGGGAGACTGGACGGAGGCGGGCGGCGAGGCCGCCTTCGGCGACTGGTTCCGCGTCTTCTCGCCGCGAGGCACGGCGGTCGCGGTGATCGCGGCCCAGAGCGACGAGCTCGCGATGGGCGTGCGGCGGGCGATCCAGGCGCTGCCGCCTTCGCCGAAGGCCGACGCCGTGCGGGGCGCCCTGCTCCTCGGGGTCGACGCCTGCCCGGGCTACGGGAAGGAGCTCGTCGACGCGGGGACGCTCACGGCCAGCGTGCAGATGCCGGCCAACGCCGACGTGGCCCTCGAGAGCCTGCACCGGTTCTGGGACCGCGGCACGCCCGTGCCGCTGCGGACGCTGACGGAGCCTTTGCCCTATCCGCGGTGACGGGCCGGGGACGACGGAAGCTAGCCCATTTGCTCGAACAACGGATCTGAGGAAACGGACAACGGGGACGGAGAACGGACAACGGGGACGGACGACGGAACGAACAACGGAAACGGACAACGGAAACGGACAACGACAGCAGGGCCCGGCTTTCGCCGGGCCCTTGGCTTACGAACGAACGGACTGTCGGGGTACCGACCGATTCGGCGCCCCTGCGAACGACCGGGCGCCGAATCGGTCGTGACTAGGCCTCGGGCACCGCTCCTTCGCGGATGTGCTCGGGCTCGACCAGGTACTCCGGGGCGTACTCGCCTTCCATGCCCTCGGGGCCGGTGCGCTCGATGACCTCGTCGGGGATCTTGATCTTCCGGTAGAACTCCATGCCGGTGCCGGCGGGGATGAGCCGGCCCATGATGACGTTCTCCTTCAGGCCGCGGAGGTGGTCCACCTTGCCGCTGATCGCCGCCTCGGTGAGGACGCGCGTCGTCTCCTGGAAGCTGGCCGCCGAGATGAACGAGTCGGTGCTGAGCGAGGCCTTGGTGATGCCGAGGAGCAGCGGGTGGCCGCTCGCCGGCTTCTTGCCCTCGTCGGTCAGGCGGTTGTTCTGGGCCATGAAGCGGAAGCGGTCGACGACCTCGTCGATGAGGAACTCGGAGTCGCCCACGTCCTCGACCTTCACCCACCGCATCATCTGCCGCGAGATGACCTCGATGTGCTTGTCGTTGATGTTGACGCCCTGGAGGCGGTAGACCTCCTGGATCTCGTCGACGAGGTAGCGCTGCAGCTCCTTCTCGCCGCGCACCCGCAGGATGTCGTGCGGGTCGATCGGGCCGTCCATCAGCGGCTCGCCGGCGCGCACGCGCTCGCCTTCCTGCACGTTGATGTGGGCGCCGCGCGGCAGCTGGTACTCGCGGGTCTCGCCGTCGTCGCCGGTCACGAAGATCTTGCGGTACTGCTTCTGCACGTCGCCGTACTTCACGGCGCCGTCGATCTCGGTGATGACCGCCGGCTCCTTCGGGCGCCGCGCCTCGAAGAGCTCGACCACGCGCGGGAGACCGCCCGTGATGTCCTTCGTCTTCGCGGTCTCGCGGGGGATCTTGGCCAGCACGTCGCCGGCCGCGATCTCCTGGCCGTCCTCGACCATGAGGTGGGCCCCCGAGGGCAGGAGGTACTTGCGGACGATCTTGCCCTTCGCGTCCCGGACCTCGATGCGCGGCTGCTTCTTCTCGTCGGGCGACTCGATGATGACGAGAGCCGACATGCCGGTGTTCTCGTCGACCTGCTCGTGGACGGTCTGGCCGTCGAGGATGTCCTTGAAGTGGGCGACGCCGTCGTCCTCGGTCATGATCGTGAACGAGTAGGGGTCCCACTCGACGATCAGCTGGCCCTGGCGGACCTCGGCGCCGTCCTTCACCTTGAGGCGGGCGCCGTACACGACGGCGTGGCGCTCCTTCTCGCGGCCCTTGGCGTCGTGGATGATGAGGGCGCCCGAGCGGTTCATCACCACCAGGTCGCCCCGCTTGTCCTTGACCGTCGTGAGGTTGTGGAACTTCACGGCGCCGGGGTTCTTCGCCTCGAGGGTCGTCTGCTGCGTGGTGTGGCTCGCCGTGCCGCCGATGTGGAACGTCCGCATCGTCAGCTGGGTGCCGGGCTCGCCGATCGACTGGGCGGCGATGACGCCCACCGCGAGGCCCATCTCGACGAGCTTGCCGGTGGCGAGGTCGCGGCCGTAGCACAGGGCGCAGACGCCGCGGGCCGACTCGCACGAGAGCACCGAGCGGATGCGGACCTTGTCGATGCCCGCCTCCTGGATCGCCTGGGCGATGTCCTCGGTGATCTCCTCGTTGGCCTTGACGATCGTGACGCCGCTGTTGATCGGGTCCTTGATGCTCTCGAGGCTGACCCGGCCGATGATGCGGTCGCGCAGCGGCTCGATGACCTCGCCCGACTCGACGATCGGGCGGATCTCGATGCCGTCGACGGTGCCGCAGTCGTGCTCGGAGATGATCACGTCCTGGCTGACGTCGACGAGGCGGCGGGTCAGGTAGCCCGAGTCGGCCGTCTTGAGCGCGGTGTCGGCGAGGCCCTTGCGGGCGCCGTGGGTCGACACGAAGTACTGGAGGACGGTCAGGCCCTCGCGGAAGTTGGAGGTGATCGGGTTCTCGATGATCTCGCCCGACGGCTTGGCCATCAGGCCGCGCATGCCGGCGAGCTGGCGGATCTGCTGCTTCGAGCCTCGGGCGCCCGAGTCCGCCATGATGTAGATCGGGTTGAACTCGATCCCTTCCTTGTCCTGCCGCTCCATCTCCTTGAACATCGCGTCGGCCACGCGCTCCGTGACCGCCGACCAGATGGAGATGACCTTGTTGTAGCGCTCGCCGTTCGTGATGGCGCCGTCCTGGTACTGCTTGTCGACCTCCAGGACCTCCTTCTGCGCGCCGCCGACCATCTTCTCCTTGA